>CACBMB010000005.1 GCA_902540275.1 uncultured Pelagibacteraceae bacterium
TCATGACCACCTAGATAAGAAAATACTGAAGCAAATGTCCATGAACCAATAAATAACCACATAATCATAGCAGTTGTTTTTGCAGTAAGAAAAACTGACTCTTTAAAATTTTTCCACTTTAATGTTTTATAAAAATAGGAAAGCACTAATGATCCAAAAGCACCTACCGCTGCAGCCTCAGCTGGTGTAGCAATACCAGCAAGAATCGTACCTAAAACTAAAATTATTAGAGAAAACAAAGGTAAAAAAGAAACAAGAACTTCTTTCATAATAACTCCCGTTGGAGGAATTTCTTCTGCGGCAGGTTTTGGAGCAATTGATGGATTTAGCCAAGCTCTAAATATTGCATATCCGATATAAAGTCCTGCTAACATCAATCCTGGAAAAATTGCAGCAGCAAATAATCTTAATGGTGATAATTGAGCGATTACAGAATATACAATCAACATAATACTTGGTGGAATTAAGATACCCAAACATCCACCAGAACAAATTATTCCTGAAGCAAACTTCTTATCATAACCTGCCTTAATCATTGCTGGCCATGCAAGTAAACCCATTAAAGTAACTACTGCACCAATAATACCTGTAGCCGTTGAAAATAATGCACAAGTAATCAAAGCAGCTACAGCCATTGAAGCCGGAAGTTTATGCGAAGCTAACCTAATTGCAAAAAATAATTTTGCAACAATACCAGCTCTTTCGACTAAATATCCCATAAACAAAAAGAGCGGAACCGCGGTTAATACATTATTATCCATAACGGTATAAGTATTTTGAACAAAAAGTTGGAATATCCTATTATCAAAAAGATGTTCCATTTTGGTTGGATCAAAATAAGCATAATATCCAAAACCTAATCCCATGGCCATCAAAGTAAATGCTATTGGGAAGCCTAATAATACTGCGAATAAAAATATTCCCATCATCATAATCGCGACTTCAGGATTTGTTAGACTAAATAACATCTTCTTTATTTCCTTGTTGTGAAGTTCTCATTAACACTTTCTCCGTTTCCTCAGCATCACGCTCTGTACCTCTTTCAGGCCAACTCCCAGTTTGTATACAAATTATACATCTAAATACTTCTCCAATACCTTGGAGAGTTAGAAGACTACCAGATAATGGTATTAAGGATTTCGCCATGTAAATTTGAATTTGTGCTGGGCTATTCCAACTAGTTTCTTTTATTTTCCAGGCTAGAGCTGCATATTCGTAACCATAAAATGCTAATGCAAGAACACCAGGAAAAAAGAAAATAAAATATAAAATAACATCTATCCAAGCTTGTGTTCTTTGAGAAAATAATCTGTAAATTACATCTCCTCTTACATGTGCTTCGGTGCATAAAGTATATGCTCCAGCCATCATGAAGATCGCGCCGTACATCTGAAGACTAAAATCAAAATTCCATAACGTAGGTGCATTCAAAGCGTATGCCATGAAAACTTCATAGCAAGTTCCACCCATTAAAATGACAATACACCATGAAAAAGCTTTACCCATTGAGACACTTAAACGATCAGCAAATTTTATGTAAGATCTCATCATAGATATAAACTTTTATTGAATTGTTCTAAAATAATCAAATAAAAAGGGGGCCGAGGCCCCCTTTAAAAAATGTATCAAAAGTTAATTATAACTTAACTTTTCCAATTGGACCAAACTCATTTTCATATGCAAGTTTGTAATTAGGCTGATTCATCAGCAAGTATTTCATTACTCTCTTCGCATATGCTTTCTGAGAATCAACAATTTTCTTAAAGAAAGGATCTTTCTTATTGAAATCACCGATTACTTTATCCCAACCTTTTAATTGTTGAGCTAAAATTTCATCAGAAGTTTGATACACATTTACTTTATGCTCATTCATCAACTTAGCTAAGTCAGCTGAGTATCTTACTAAAGCTTTAAAGTAGTTATCACTGTTTGCAGCATAAGCAGCATTTTTCAATATTGCTTGGTGCGCTGGTGATAAACTATTAAATGTTTTTTTGTTAACTGGTATTTCAAACATCTCTTGAGATTGGTGAAAACTTCCTAAGTGATAATGCTTAGAAACGTCTTGCATACCAAATTGAGAGTCTGAAGTTGGGTTGTTAAACTCAGCAGCTTCAATCAAACCAGTTTTCATAGCTGGCTGAATTTCACCACCTGGTAATTGTCTAACTACCATTCCCATTGCAGTTAAAACGTTAGTCGCTAGACCAACTGTTCTGTACTTCATACCTTTAACATCAGACACTTTAGTTACGTTCTTTTTGAACCAACCAAAAGGCTGAGCTGGCATTGGCATATGGAAAAATCCAACATAATCAAAACCTACTTTTGCAAGAGTTTCGTCATATAATTTTCTTCCTCCGCCATACTCCATCCATCCCATAACTTCTTGAGATGACATACCATATGAAGGACCAGTTCCAAATAATGATGCAGCAGGATTTTTACCATACCAATATGCTGTCACCCAGTGACCCATATCTACTACACCAGAACTTACTGCTTGTCCGATTTCTGAAGTCTTTACAACTGCACCAACCGGTTGAAGATCAATCTGAAGAGAACCTCCAGACATTTCTTTAACCATGTTGCAATAGTCTCCAGCCATTTCAAAAAAGATGTTTGCTCCACTTGGCCATGCAGCTTGCATCTTTAATGTTGTTGCAGCATTTGCCTTAACATAAGGCATTGCAACAGCGGCTGCAGCTAAAGCACCAGTCTTAGCAGCAGTTTTAAAGAACTTACGTCTTGAAGATGTCTTCACCTTCAATGATTTATTTTCTTTAGTCATTATTACTCCTATTAAAGTTAATTAACTCAAATAATTAAAGCATAGATTCAAATTAGAGTCTTTCTAAAAAAAAACTCATATGTCGCAGAAATATAATTTTTTTACAATCTGAAGTAGAATTAATTCACTTTATTTTTACAATTTCCAGTTTTAAAAAACTCATCGATGTTATCAATTGCCAAGTTAGCCATCGCAATTCTGGTATCTTTGGTTGCACTTCCTAGATGAGGTAAAATGAAAGCAGACTTAATTTTAAGATATCCTGGATTTAAATTTGGTTCATTTTTATAAACATCTAAACCGACCGCATAAATCTTTCTTCTATTTAATGCATCTATTAACGCTTCATCATCAACAATATCACCTCTAGCAACATTTGTTATTACTGCACCTTTTGGAAAATATTCAACTGTTTCTTTATTAATCATATTTTCTGTTTCTTTTGTTGCTGGACAGCAAATAGATAAAACATCGGAAACTGAAAAAAGACTTTTTACATCTTTATGGTAAATAGCTCCAAGTTCTTTTTCATCACTTAATTTTGACCGATTATGATAGTGAATTATCATCCCAAGTGACCTTGCTATTTTTGCAATTTTTTGACCTATTCTTCCCATCCCTAAAATTCCCAATCTAGTTCCTGTTAATTGTTTTCCAATTAAATAGTCTGCTGACCATTTCCAACCACCTTCTCTAGCAGACTCAATCCCTTCGGCTGCTCTTCTACATGCGCCCAAAATTAATAATACTCCAATTTCAGCTGTTGCATCTGATAAAACTTCAGGAGTATTTGTTACAACGATGCCTCTTTTTTTTGCAGCTTCTAAATCGATATTTCCAAAACCTACTGCAAAATTAGAAATTATTTTTACAGTATCTGGAAGCTTATTAATCGTATCTTGATCCATTTTGTCTGTAAGTGATGACAAAATTCCATCACAATCTTTAGACATTTCAATTACTTTTGATTGCGAATATAATTCATCATTTGAATTAAAAATTGGATCAAAAGTTTTTGAGGCTTTATCTTCACTTTCTTTAATTAATTTTCTTGTAATCAAAATTTTTTTCATAAATATTTATAGATTATTAGTTTAGATCAAATATCTTACCTGGATTCATTATATTGTTTGGATCTAATGTTCTTTTAATTGATTTCATTACGGGAATATTATCAGGATGTTGCTTTAGTAAATACTCTTTTTTATGAAGTCCAACACCATGCTCGCCAGTGATAGTTCCATTAAGCTCTAGTGATTTTTTTATTAGTGTATCATTAAAAGCTCTAATTTTTTTGTAACTTTCTTTATTTTCTGGATCGAAAGGTAAAATCACATGAAAATTCCCGTCACCCATATGACCTACCATTGGAGCTCTAACTTCAAATTTTTTTGCTTGTTCTTCCGCAAATTTTACACACTCTGTGATCTTTGAGATAGGAACGCATACATCTGTTGAATATACTCTACCATTGTTAATTAGAGCCTTGACTGAATAATATACATCCCACCTTGCCTTCCAAATTTTATTTCTCTCCTCTAAATCTTTGGCCCACTTAAATGAGCTACCCTTGTTGTCTTTTGATATTTCCTCTACAATTTTAATATTTTCATTATTAGAAATTTCAGATCCGTGAAATTCAAAAAACAAAGTAGGTACTGCCTGAATATCTTTTAGTTTAGAATAATTTATACTAATCCCCATTTGTTCTTTATTAAGCATCTCAATCCTTGCTATTGGGACACCATACTGAATAACTTGTTGAGCCGTCATAACAGCATCCTCTAAAGAAGGAAAATGGCAAACAGCACTCATTATGCTTTCTGGTATTGGGGATAACCTTAAATGAACTTCAGTGATAACACCTAAAGTTCCTTCTGATCCAATAAATAGATTTGTTAAATTATAGCCTGCAGATGTTTTTTTAGTTCTACCACCAGTTTTTATAATATCGCCGTTAGGCAAAACTACTGTAAGACCTGAAATAACCGTTTTCATAGTCCCATATTTTACAGCCATTGTACCTGACGCTGAAGTCGAGGCCATTCCACCTAGAGCAGCATTGGCTCCTGGATCAATTGGAAAAAAAACTCCATCCTCTCTTAAAAACTCATTCAATTGTTCTCTTGTGACACAAGCTTGAACTCTACAATCAAAATCCTCAATATTAACACTTAAAATTTTATTCATCTTCTCCAAACAAATAGTTATACCATTCTCATTACCGACAACATTTCCTTCCAAAGAAGTTCCTGTTCCAAATGGAACAACAGGTATTTTATGGTCATTACATAATTTAAGTATTTTTGAAACTTCTTCATTGGTCTCTGGAAAAACTACTGCCTGAGATAAAATTGGATCATAAGTATCTTCTCCTCTTGCATAATTAGCTCTAGAAGATTCAGAGGTAGAAAATCTTCCATTAAGCAATTTTTTTAATTCTACTTGGACTTGTTCGTTCATATTTTAAATATTATAAAAGAATTAGAAAAAAATAAATCTTATTTACTAAGCATTTTCTTTATATTTTCTAGTGCTTGAGATATATTATCTCTAGAAGCAGCAAAACTAAATCTAACGTAATTTTGGCAAGTTTCACCAAAAGCTGAACCTGGTACAATTGCTACCCCAGCTTCATGCATCGCCTTCCTTGCAAATTCTGCGCCATTCATTCCAGTCCCAATTACTTTTGGAAAAGCATAAAAGGCTCCTCCTGGTAAACTACATTCTACACCTGGTAAATCATTTAAACCTTTATGAATTAAATCTCTTCGTTGAGTAAATTTTTCCATCATCTCATCAATTGAGTCGTCTGGTCCATCTAATGCTGCTATACCAGCAAATTGAGCTGCAGCATTTACACAAGAAACACTGTTAATTAATAATTTATTTACATGCTCGATTAAATGTTGTGGCCAAAAACTCCAACCAAGTCTCCATCCTGTCATTGAATAAGCTTTACTCCATCCCTCTAATACAATTAATCTTTCTCTCAATTCTGGATAATGGAAAAATGAAGGCATTTCTTTACCATCAAAAATTTGTCTACTATAAATTTCGTCACTTAATATTGTTACATGAGGATGTTTTTTCAGACCATCAGCTAAAAAATCTATATCTCTTTTCTCTACAAAGCTTCCTGTTGGATTGTTCGGATTAATTAAAATTAATAATCGTGTCTTGTCTGTAATTAAAGATAAAATTTTATCAGGATTAAATTTTAGATCTTTATCTTCTGTTAAATCATACGGAACAGATTTTGAACCTGTATAATTAATCATCGACTCATAAATTGGAAAAGCAGGTGTGGGGTGTATAATTTCTGCACCTGGCTCACCAAAACATTGTATGGCATAATGCATTGTTGGCTTTCCACCTGGCATAATAAGAATTCTTTCTGCGTCAACATCAACGCTATAACGTTTTTTTATCCACCTAGTTACTGCTTGACGGCATTCTGGAATACCATTTGACATAACATATCCGTGATGTCCGTCGTCTAGTGCTTTTTTAGCTGCTTCAACTACATGTTTTGGAGTTTTAAAATCTGGCTGTCCCAATCCCAAGTGTATCATAGGTTTTCCTTGAGCTTCTAATTTTTTTGCTTCAGCAAGAACCGTAAATGCAGACTCAGTTCCTAATCTTTCTAAACTTTTAGCTAGTTTCATATTTTCCCCACTATTTTCTATAGATTAATTTTGAACTATTCAACTCTTTTAAGCTCTTACACCCCATTAAAACCATATTTCTGTTAATCTCTTCGTGCATATTTTTAAGTAAATATTCAACACCTTGTTGTCCTCCTGCGGCTAAAGAGAACAAAAAAATTTTACCAAAACTACAAGCTTTTGCACCAGCTGCGATGGCTTTTAATACGTGAGTCCCTCTTCTTATACCTCCATCTAAAATGATCTCTAATTTATCCCCTACAGCATCAGAAATTGCTTTTACCTGATCAAATGGCGATCTTGATCCATCAAGTTGTCTTCCTCCATGATTTGAAATCATTATCGCAGTACAACCAATATCTATGGCTCTTTTTGCATCGTCAACACTCATGACCCCTTTTAACGCAAATGGCGCATTCCACTTCTTTACACAATACTCAGCATCTTTCCAATTCATAGCTGGATCATACTGCTCATTGATATAATCAATGACTGACTTAGCTATATTTGTACCCTTATCAGTTTTTGTAGCAACGTTTGCTAATTTAAATTTTCCATGTGTTAAATAATTAAAAACCCAACTTGGATGAAACGCAAAACTCATTAAACTATTTAGAGTTAATTTTGGAGGTGTTGTAAATCCTGTTCGATGATCTCTTTCTCTATTACCAGCAACTAATGTATCCACGGTCAAACACATTCCATCAAAACCTGATCTTCTACATCTGTCAATTAAATCATCAGTGATAGATTTATCTTTGTGGACATAGAGTTGAAATAATTTTGGTCCACCTGAAATATTTGAAATTTCCTCGATAGTGTTGTTTGCCATTGTAGACATACTATAAAATGTTCCAAATTTATCAGCTGCTCTTGCAGAAGCCTTATCCCCATCGTGATGATAAAGTCTTTGCATAGCACACGGAGATAAAAAAATTGGCATATTAATTTTTTTTCCAAAAATTGTTGTTGATAGATCAGGTTTTCCAACACTTGCAAGTATATTTGGAACTAAATCACAATCATCAAATGACTTTGTATTTCTCTTAAGTGTAATTTCATCATCAGCACCACCATCAATATAATGGAAAATTGGTGATGGCAGTTTTTTTTTTGCTAGATTTCTAAAATCTTCAAAATTATAACAATCTTTTAATTTCACTATTTTCTGAATCTTAAATTGTCTCTATTTAAATCTGATATTTTTGTACAACCCATTAGCTTCATATCTCTAACAAGTTCCGTCTTATACAATTCCAAAGCTCTTTCTACACCAGCTTGTCCAGCTGCAGCTAGAGCATATAGGTAAAGTCTTCCACCTGCGCAAGCTTTTGCGCCTAGTGATAATGCTTTGAGCATGTGGGTGCCTCTTTGAAAACCCCCTTCACATATAACATCTAACTTATCCCCAACAGCATCTACTATCTCTGCTAATTGATCAAAGGGAGATCTGGAACCGTCAAGTTGTCTTCCGCCATGATTTGAAACCATTATACCTGTACATCCAATATCCACTGCTTTTTTTGCATCCTCAACACTCATAACTCCTTTTAGAGCAAAATGACCTCCCCATTGAGAACAAAGTTTTTCAGCATCTTTCCAATTCATTGATTGATCCAACATTGTTGAAAAATAATTTCCAATTGATGTATTAGTGCTTGTACCCTCTTTTACATAATCTTGAAGGTGAGGCAGTTCAAACTTTCCTTTAGTAAGATAATTTATCCCCCACATAGGTTTTACTGCAAAGCTAAATAAACTAGATAATGTAAGTTTTGGTGGTGAGGTAAAGCCTGTTCTCAAATCTCTCTCTCGATTTCCTCCAGTGATAGTATCAACTGTTAAAGCCATTACGTCAAATTTTGCTGCTTTTGCTCTTTCCAAACATGAATCGTTCAAGCCTCTATCTTTATGAAAATAAAACTGAAACATTTTTGGAGTATCAATCATCGAAGATATTTCTTCAACACTTACAGTAGCTAAGGCTGAAACACCAAACATAGTATTAAATTTTTGTGCAGCTTTACCAACAGCTCTTTCTCCATCATAATGGAAAAGTCTTTGCAATGCTGTAGGTGAGCAGTAAAAAGGTAAATCTAATTTCTTTCCAAAAATTGTGGTTGATAAATCTACATTTTCAACTCCTCTCAATACATTTGGAACCAAATCAACATCATTAAATGCACTCGTATTTCTATTGTAAGTTATTTCATCATCAGCGGCACCGTCGATGTAATGAAAAATTGGAGAAGGCAATTTTTTTTCTGCCAATTTTCTGAAATCATTAAAATTATGACAATCTTTTAAATTCACAGGATTATTTTAAAATTTTTTAAGAAAATTAAACATATAACTATTTGCCCCAGGATTTTTATCTCCTAAACTAGCATTAGATATATGATTATATGAAAAACCTAATTGACTTTCCTTAGGAAGTTCTAATGATAATTGAACTTCACTTTTAAATTCTAAAGCATGACCAAGGTCTTTTCCGTCTCCTTCATGATAATAACCAGGGGTAAAACTTGGAGTGAGATTTAAAGAACCGATCTTATAATGAGCTTGAATTCCAGTATAAAAATAACTTGCATTATCTGAGGTTATTAGTGCACCAGTAATTGGTGATAAATTTCCCAAAAAAGTATTTCGATTTAAATCTTCATTTTGATGTTGCACACCAAATAAAGATGACCTTTTTCCATCATCACTAAAATCGAACATTCCAGTGTAGAAATTAACTTCTGTATTCTTATCATTTAATTTCGTCGTATCTGCCATAACTGACTGGCTTATATAAAAAAATACTAAAAATAATAAATTTATAAATTTCATAGATCGAAATATACTCAGTTTTTTTTAATAATAAATCTTTTAAGTATTATTGCACCACCAATTATAAACATCAACAGAGGTAATAACCAAAGAAAATACGTATTTTTATTGTATCCAGGATCATATAATATCCATTCACCATATTTCTCCTTTAAAAAAATGTAAATTTGATCTTCACTAAAGCCATCATTCAGTTTTTTTGAAACTAAAATTTTTATACTATTAGCAAATTCAGAGTCTGAGTCATGAATAGATTGACCTTGACAAATTAAACAACGTAAATTTTTAGTTATCTTGCTGTGCGAATTATTTTCATTTGCACTTAACAAATTTAAATCAAACAAAAATAAAAATATCAAAATATATTTTAAATACTTCATTCTATAAACTTTTTTATCTCAATTATTGAATTCATGTTTAACGGGCCAACATATCTTTTTATAATCCTTTTATTATGAATTAAAAAAGTCTCTGGAACTCCATAGGCACCCCATTCTATTGCTATTATTCCATTTTCATCTGATAGGATCAATCTATATGGACTATTCAATTCTTTAAGAAATTTTTTTGCATTTATAATATTATCTTTGTAATTCAATCCTATAATTTCTAAATTAACTTGATCTTTTAATTTTAATAAAATTGGATGTTCATATCTACAAGGAGCACACCATGACGACCAAATATTCAAAAGATAAAAATTTTCTTTTTGAAAAATTTCATTAGAATTTTTAACTATATCACTATCAAATATTTTTGCCTCAAAATATGGAATATCTTTTTTAACATCAACCTGAGGTGTATAAATATTAGTATTTTGTAAACCTTTAAAAAGTACAAAAAAAATAATTAAGGATGAAATTATCGCTACAGAAAAAAAAATTTTAGTTTTCATATTTTTTTTCTAAACAAACTTATTAATCCTCCAGAACATATTAATAATACAGATAACCAAATCCAGATCATAAAAGGTTTGATTTGATATCTTATATTAAAGTAATCTTGGTTTTGGACTAAATTCATCGTTATAAATTTGTCTGAAAATAGATTTGTCTTAATATCAGCTTCACTAGTCACAATATTTGGTTGATTATAAATTCTTAGCTCTGGTTCTAATGTTTGACTTAAACCTTTTGGATCATTTATGTTAATTTTTCCGATGATTGAACTATAATTCTTTATTTCCTTTTTTTCTATACTTTCAAAAGTAATATGAATTTTCTCTGACTTAAATGTTTCACCTATCTTTAAATTAGTTATTACTTCTGTAGAAAAAAAATTGTTAAATAAAATACTTAAAATCAAAAGACTAAAACCAAAATGAGCTAAATTTTGAGCTAAATTGTTTATCCCCTTAATTAAAAATTCCCTTGATGTGACTAAAAACAAATATAGAGCTGAAGAGACTAAAATAGTATTTACTAAAAAATTTACCTTTAAGTTCTTAATTATCAATATTGATAAAAAAAAGGAAATAATAAAAAATATCGATAGATTTATTTTATTTTGAATATCTGATTTAATCCATTTTAACTTTGGGCCAATAGCCATTGCAAATAAAAAAGGAATTAAAAAGGGTATAATTAATTTCATGTAAAATGGTGGGCCAACAGAAATTTTCTCTGAGTTTATGACTTCTAAAAAAATTGGATAAATAGTTCCAATCAAAATAACAACAAGAAAATACATCATAAACCAATTATTTACCAGGATTGATGATTCTTTACTTAACCAAAAAAAATCATATTTTTGGTTGTCTTCTGTTTTATGATAAAAAAAGAAAATAAAGAGAGATAAAAATATCAAACAAAATAAAAAAATTAAAATATATAATCCTCTTTCTGGATCATTTGCAAACGTATGAACAGAATTCAAAATACCTGATCTTACTAGAAAAGTACCACACATACTTAAAGTAAAAGTTGATATTGATAAAATTATCACCCATGATGTGAGTATTTTTCTTCTTTCTAAAATTAAGATGCAATGAAGTAGTGTTGTTAAAGCAATCCAAGGCATAAGTGAAACATTTTCAACTGGATCCCAAAACCAAAAACCTCCCCAACCTAACTCATAATAGGCCCATATAGACCCTAATAAAATTCCTAATGTCAAAAAAATCCATGACCAAAGTACCCAAGTTTTAATATGTTTTGCCCAATTTTTAGATATATAATTTAAAGATGTCGCCGCTAGTGTTGCAGAAAAAATTACTGAAGATCCAACATAGCCTAAATATAAAATTGGTGGATGTATAGCTAGAGCTGGATCTTGTAAAATTGGATTTAAACCCAATCCTTCAGTTGGCACTGGAAAAATATAATTAAAGGGATTAGATGTTTTTATTATAAATATAAAAAAACCAATAATTATAACTTGCTGAAATAATAAAGTTAAAATTCTATAATTTTTATCTTGTTCTTTTGATTTTAACAAAAATAAAAATATGAATAAATTTAACACCAATAACCAAAGCAATAAACTTCCTTCATGGTTTCCCCAAGAACCTGAAATTTTGTAAAAAAGAGGTTTAGTTGTATGTGAATGATTAAACACTGTTTCATTACTAAAATCCGAGTTTATGAATGAAATTATCAACCCAAGAAAACTTATTATTACAAAAAAAAGTTGTAAAAATGTTAAAGATAGAATTTTTTTATCAAAGACAAGAGAATTCCTAAAATTTTTAATCGAAAAAAGAACGACTATAAAAGACAAACAAAGTCCAAAAACTAAAGAATAAAATCCAATTAAACTTGCCAAAACTATTTCTCCTCTAATGCTGCTTTAACTTCTGGAGGCATATAATTTTCATCATGTTTAGCTAAAATTTTTGTAGCTAAAAATAAACTTTTATCCTTCAAAAATCCCTCAGCAACAACCCCTTTACCTTCCACAAAAAGATTAGGAATAAGACCAGAATAAATTACATTTATTTCATTTTTAAAATCTGTAACAACAAATTTAACTTCTTTTTCTTTTATTAAAATTGACTTTTTTTTTACCATACCACCAATCCTAATTTTTTTATTATCTATTTCAGCTAAAGCTTTTACATCTGTTGGTGATTGAAAATAAATTACATTTTCCTCTAGAGATTTTAAAGTAAGAAATATAGTAAGTGACAATATTAAGAAAATTATGAAAATGTAAAAAAATCTTAATTTAACTTTACGACCATACATCTTTTAAAAGTTAAATTCTTGGAGTGTTAGATAAAATTTCTCTATTAATACTTTGAGATTTTGCAAAAATTGCTCTTTCAGGGTTTAGATTTCCAAACTTCGTAATAAATTTTTCTCTCTCTTTAATATATTGAATTCTTATGACGACATATAGAGAGGCAAAACTTAAAAAAGTAAATACAAAAGCTGACCAAACATAAATTCCATATCCATTCATAAAAAATAGTTCATTTATCATAATCTATCTAAGCCTTTATTTTTAATTTTTATCAGTTCTGTATTATATTTCATTAAAAAAATTAGTAGAGAAAATAGTGCAAATGCCGCAGTCATAATCAGTAATGGATACAACATTGATATATGGATTGATGATTTTGATAGAATGTTAATTGAAGCTGGTTGATGCAATGTATTCCACCAGTCTACGGAATATTTAATTATTGGAACATTGATAATTCCTAAAATAGTTATAACTGTAGTAACTTTAAATACTTTATCTTTATTATCATAAATTCTCCAAGCAACTAAATATAAGATATAAAATAATAATAAAATTAACATAGATGTAATTCTTGCATCCCATGCCCACCAAGTTCCCCAAGTTGGTTTACCCCAGATTGATCCTGTGACTAAAGAGACAATATTAAAAACAAAGCCAGAAGGCGCTAAACTTTTTGAAATTAAAAAAAAATTCCTTATTTTAAAGATATATCCGATCACTGATAAAAATGTAATTGAAGAAAAAATTCCAAGACAAATCCAAGAAGCTGGAACATGGACATACATAATTCTAACTGAATGACTTTGTTTATAGTCCTCTGGCGAGAGTATTAATGCTTCGGTTAAACCAATAGAAAATATAATGATGAATAACAATAAAACATATTTAGGTGCTCTAGATGTTATAGAAAAGATTTTATTTGGTTCAAAATATTTAAACATATTAAAATTATTCTAATTCATTTTAGGGATTTTATTAGGAAATTATTGTCTGATCAAGAATGTCAGAGGGAGATAATAACGAAGGGTAAATATTTAACATCCTTGACCAGAATAATAATTATTTAACAAACCGCTGTGTCAAAGTTTTGAGTTAAATGTGTTAAAAAAATGTTTTTTTAATTGGATGGCTTAAAATAGCTAGATCCTTTTTTGCCTGAAAAAATCTCCTCAATCAAAGGATGCTTAATTGGCTCATCTGAGTCGTCTGTTAGTAAATTTTGCTCTGAAACATATGCTTCATATGTAATTTCATCATTTTCTGCTAACAAATGATAAAAGGGTTGATCTTTTCTAGGCCTTACATTTTTTGGTATTGATTGATACCACTCTTCAGAATTATTAAATTCAAAATCAACATCATAAATCACACCTCTAAATTCAAAGTGTTTATGTTTTACTATGTCTCCTATTGAGAATTTTGCTTTTTGAATTGGCATTATAATTAGTATGGGTATTTAAATATAAAAATCAATAAGAAAAATTTTAAATTTTTGAATAAATATTATTTATGTTAATATCTCTTTAGTGAACAAATCATTTTTAAAGTTTCTCACAGATTTTGGGCCATTAGTAATTTTTTTTTACTACTACTACGATAGTGGAAAAGATCTAAAGGTTGCTATTCCACCCTTTATAATTGCGACAATAATAGCATTGGGAGTAATGTGGTTTTTAGAAAAAAAAATTCCTAAAGTTCCATTGATAAGTGGAATATTAATTACTTTTTTTGGAGGACTAACAATTTATTTTAATAATCCAATTTTTATTTATATCAAACCAACAATAATAAATATTTTATTTGGATTTGCTTTAATATTTGGAA
Source organism: uncultured Pelagibacteraceae bacterium (assembly GCA_902540275.1). Classification (GTDB taxonomy): domain Bacteria; phylum Pseudomonadota; class Alphaproteobacteria; order Pelagibacterales; family Pelagibacteraceae; genus Pelagibacter. The sequence goes on from CACBMB010000005.1 coordinate 14,302, forward strand.
GATATTTTACTAATGAGCCTGTTCTTAAAAAATTAATGGGAAAATCTATTTCATTAACTCAAGAGGGTTGGGAGATACTCAATAAAAGGTGGATATATTTTTTCTTTGGACTTGCTCTCTTAAATGAATTAGTTTGGAGAACTCAATCTGAGGAGTTTTGGGTAAATTTCAAAGTTTGGGGTCTTTTACCAATAACTTTTATTTTTACAGCTTTTCAAATTGGATTAATAAATAAATATAAAATAAATGAATAATAATCTTAAACTAGTAATCAATAACGTTAATAATAAAAATATCGATGAAAAATATTTTTTTGAAAAAGATGAATTAAAGATAATTTTAGATTTATATGCCAAAATGGTCTCTGAGGGATCTTGGAAAGATTACGGTTTAAGTATATCAAGCAGGCAAGTTGGATTTAGTGTATTTAAAAATGCAGCTGAAAACGCTCTTTATAAAATCTGTAAAAACTTTAAACCAAAGAGCAAAAATCTCAAATATCTTATTACAGATACAAATGGTAAAATTTTAAAAAACTCTGATAACCTTAATTCTCTACTCAGAAATACTAATTGGAAAAAACTTTAAAAAATTATCTTCTCTGACCAAAAAGTCTTAGAAGCATAATAAATAAATTAATAAAGTCTAAGTATAATGTTAATGCTCCCATTACAGCTTTTTTGCCCATTAATTCACCACTATCAGAAGCTGTATACATATTCTTTATCTTTTGTGTATCGTAAGCGGTTAAGCCTACAAATATTAAAACTCCTAAAATTGAGATCACAAAATACATCATAGAAGACTTCATAAATATATTAACAATTGAAGCTATTATAATTCCAATCAATCCCATCATTAAAAAAGACCCAAGTTTCGTAAGGTCTCTTTTAGTAGTGTATCCATAAATACTCATTGCCCCAAATGTTGCAGAAGTAATAAAAAAAACTCTAGTTACACTCATTCCAGTGTAAACTAGTAAAATTGAAGATAAAGATAATCCCATTAGGGCTGCAAAAACCCAAAATGTAGTTTGTGCTTTGGATGCGCTCATTTTATTTATTCCAAAACTCATATAAAAAACAATTCCCAATGGGGCTAACATTACAAGCCATTTCAAACCTGATAAGTAAATGGCATTACCCATTTGAGTAAGAGCAACGATAGATCCTGAAGCATCTGTAACAACTGACATTTTAAATGTTATTAACGCAATTATCCCAGTGAGTAACACTCCAGTAGCCATGTAATTATAAACTTTTAACATGTAGGCTCTTAAGCCTTCATCCATTACAGCTGTCGACTCTCGTGCCGCTACTTTTGCTCTTCCAAGAATTCCTTTTTTATCAGATTCCATAATGATTGAAATATATAGTCTTTTACTAATTATTCAAGATGCCTTAAAAGATTAATAAATAAAATAAATACAAAAAACCCAAATGAATTACAAAAAATTAGGTAATACTGATCTGGATGTAAGTACAATTTGTCTCGGCACAATGACTTGGGGTGAACAAAATACACAAGAAGAGGGTTTTAAACAGATGAATTATGCCTTAGATCAAGGAGTAAATTTTTGGGATACTGCTGAAATCTATTCTATTCCAATGAGAGAAGAAACATACGGAGAAACAGAGAGAATTATAGGAAATTGGTTTGAAAAAACAAAGAAAAGAGACAAAGTAATTATTGCAACTAAAGTATGTGGAAATACCTCAAATAAATACATTAGAGGTGGTGGGAATAATTTTGGAAAAAATAAAATTTCTCAAGCTTTAGACGAAAGTTTAAAAAGGTTAAAAACTGATTATATAGATTTATATCAACTGCACTGGCCAGAAAGAAATACTAATTTTTTTGGAAAACATGGATATGAACATGATGAGAACGATAAGGGATGGACTCCATTTGAAGAAATACTCGAGAGTCTTGAAAAATTTATTAATCAAGGAAAAATTAGATATATTGGATTATCTAATGAAACAGCATGGGGTTTATCAAAATTTCTTGAATTATCGAAATTAAAAGATTTGCCAAGAATGATGTCTGTGCAAAATCCATATAATCTTCTTAATAGAACTTATGAAGTTGGTTTAGCAGAAATTTCAGTGAGAGAGAAAAGTGGATTATTAGCTTATTCTCCTCTAGCATTTGGATATCTAACTGGAAAATATAGAAATAATAATTTACCGGAAAAATCCAGAATGAAGTTATTTAAAGATTTTACTAGATATAAAAATGAAAATGGTCAAAAAGCTATTGATGAATATTACAATATATCCAAAAAATTTAATGTTGATTTTACTCATATGTCTCTAAAATTTTGCGAAATACAGCCTTTTGTAACAAGTGTAATTATTGGTGCAACGACAATGGAACAGTTGAAAACGAATATAGAAAGTGTAAATGTAACTTTGACAGATGAAATAATTAATGAGATCAATAAAATTCAAAAAAAATATCCTAATCCATGCCCATAAATAAAAAATTTTTACTCTACTTCTGTATTTTTGTTATTTTTTTAATACCTAAAACTTTTGCTGAAGAATTAAAAAAAATAGGTAAATATAAAGATTGGGAAGTTATGGTAATATCAGAAGCATCTGGCAAAGTATGCTTTGCTCAATCAATTCCTGTTTTACAGGCTCCAAAAAAAAATAAAAGAGATGCAAGATTATTTGTAACATTTAGACCAAGTGAAAAAGTTTCAAATGAAATAAGTACAACAAGTGGTTATGAATTTAACAAAAATAATTCTGTTTTAGCTACTTCAGGAAATAACAAATTTAAATTTGATATCAAGCAACAAGGATTTGCATGGATGACAAGTAATAAAAAAGAAAAAATAATGGTTAAAGTTATGAAAAAAGGATCAAGAATAATGGTTAGTGGCTATAATGAAAAAGGATCACAAACTATTGATCATTATTCGTTATTAGGATTTACGAAAGCATATAATACTGCAAAAAAAGCTTGCAGTTAATTAATGAAATCTAAAAAGAGAATTGTTTTAGCTTATTCAGGCGGTTTAGACACATCCATAATACTTAAATGGTTGCAAGAAAATTATGATGCTGAGGTAATCTGTTACACTGCCGACATAGGTCAAGAGATAAATCGAAAAAAAATAATATCTAACGCAAAAAAATTTGGAGTTAAAAATATAATTATTAATGATCTAAAAGATATTTTTGTTAAAGATTATGTTTTTCCAATGATCCGTGGTCATGCAGTATATGAAGGTGTGTATTTATTGGGTACTTCTATTGCAAGACCGTTAATTGCAAAAGATCAAATTAAAATTGCAAAAAAATATAAAGCATATGCCGTATCACATGGAGCAACCGGAAAGGGAAACGATCAAATTAGATTCGAGCTTGGTTATCATTATTTTGGTCCAAAAATAAAAATTATTTCACCTTGGAGAATTTGGAAATTAAAATCTAGAACAGATTTAATTAAGTATGCAAAAAAATTTAACATTCCCATTCCAAAAGATAAAAAAGGAGCACCTCCTTTTTCAGTAGATGACAATTTGTTTCATACCTCAACAGAGGGAAAAGTCTTAGAGAATCCAAAAAATTCTGCTCCAGAATTTATTTTTCAAAGAACTATTTCACCTGAGAAAGCTCCCAGCAAAGCAACATTTGTGACTATAAATTTTAAAAATGGAGATCCAATTGGAGTTAATGGAAAAAAATTACGACCTTCAAAATTACTTGGGAAGTTAAATCAATTAGCAGGAAAAAATGGCATAGGAAGAGTTGATCTTGTTGAAAATAGATTTTTAGGAATGAAATCAAGAGGAGTTTATGAAACTCCAGGTGGAACATTATTGATTCACGCTCATAGAGCAATTGAGTCTGTAACTCTTAATAAAGAGACTATGCATAAAAAAGATAAAGTAATGTCTAGGTATGCAGAACTTATTTATAATGGATATTGGTTTTCAAAAGAAAGATTTAAACTTCAAAAAATCATTGATCTTAAAAAGAATAAAGTTAATGGATCAATTAAACTTAAACTTTATAAAGGGAATATTATTATCGAATCAAGGATTACTAATAGTAATGCTTACTCTATGAAAAGAGTTTCTTTTGAGGAAAACAAATCATTTAATAAATCAAATGTTGAGAGATTTATAAATTTTCATAAAAAAAAGTTAAGAAACAATCAATAATTTACGGACAATTTGGGCATTGTTAATTTTAAAAAAAAACTTAATTTAACTTATATGGATGGTTTAAAAAAATGGATGCAAGATTCGGCAAACATTCTATTTGACGATAGTAAAAATGACCTCAGGTCTTTACCAAAGGCAGTTAGGTTGCAAATTTTATTAGTATTAAGTTTTATTTGGACAACTGTTTTTAGTTTATATGTTTTTTCGTATACAACTTTTGCTTTTGGATGGGCAGGTACATATATAGCCCACGTTGGACTTATATTTGCAGTTTATATGACATTTAAACAATTTCACAAAGCAGAGGAAAAATCGAGTAGCGTTTTTCAGACAAAAAATTTTGATCCTTTTAAAATTATGGTTATAGTTTTTGTAATTGTCTTTATCTTTGTTTTCTCAAAAGGTATTGAAGTTTTAACAAATACCAATTCATACTCAATACCTTATGATGGACCATCTAAATCAGTGTTTGAAAAATGGCTACCATTTAGTAAAGATAAGTAATGGAAAAAATAGCAAAAAATTTACAACTCATATTAATGGTAATCATATTAATAAGCACGGTAATTGCTGTTGGAATTGAAATTAGTAAAATGTTTGAAAATCGATCAGTGACATTAGCAGATTTGCTATTAATGTTTCTATATTTAGAAGTTCTTGCAATGGTAAGAGTTTTTTGGAACCAACAATCTATTAGTATTACTCTACCACTTTTAATAGCTATTACAGCACTAGCACGATTTATAATTCTTCAGGGAAAAGAAATGGATCCTACTGCATTAGTTTATGAAGCTATTGCAATAGTTCTTATTGCAGGTGCAATTGTAATCTTGAGATTAAGGCACAGTGATAAATTAGGTCTAAAGAAAAAAAAATCAAAATAGTTTAATATGAATTTCGAAGCTTCAAGGGCTAAGGCCTTAGACAAATTAAATTATTTTGTTCAGAATAATCTTTCAGAATATTCAAAACTCAGAAACTTTGATTTTGGACCAGAAAATAGAACGAATATTTCTTGTTTATCTCCATATATAACTCACGGTATCATTAATGAGAGAGAAGTAATTAAAAAATCTCTAAATAAATTTTCTTTTTCAAAAAATGAAAAATTTATTCAAGAAGTTTTGTGGCGTGTATACTGGAAAGGCTGGTTAGAATTAAGACCGAATGTTTGGTCTGACTATTTAATAGAATTAAATAATATTAAAGACGAATTTAAAAACAATAAAAACTATCTTAATGCGATTGAAGGAAAAACAAACGTAGAGTGCTTTAACGTATGGATTAATGAGCTAAAAGAAAACAATTATTTGCATAATCATACGAGAATGTGGTTTGCTAGTATTTGGATCTTTACTTTAGATCTACCCTGGCAATTAGGTGCAGAATTTTTTATGCAACATCTTTATGATGGAGATGCAGCATCTAATACTCTTGGTTGGAGATGGGTCGCAGGAGTTCAAACACAAGGAAAACACTACTTAGCAAGTGACTGGAATATCAAGAAATTCACAAATAATAGATTCAATAATATAAAATTAATTGAAAACGCTCCTCCTAAAGTTTCTGAAAAAAATTACTCGATTATTAAACAAGATTTTAGCAATCCACAAAATATTGAAGATAAAAATCTATTAATTTTTGAAAATAATCTCTCTTTTGAAATCAGTGATTTTCAGAATAATAAATTTAAAAAAATTTATTTAATTTCTAATAAAAATGAAAATAGATCTATCAAACTTGCTGAAAAAGTAGTGAAATTTAAATCCCTTTTAATCGAAGACCAAAAACAAAGATTAAAGACTAAGTCAATTGATTGTGAAGTCATAGATGTAAGTGAAATTAAAAAAATTGAAAATTGTTATGGTTTATATCCAACAGTGGGTGAAAACTTAGACTATTTAAATTTAAATAACATAAAGTTAGATTTTTTATATAGAAAACTTGATCAATATTCTTGGCAATATTGTAATAAAGGTTTTTTTAATTTTAAAAATTATATTCCTAAAATAATTTCAACTTTTAATTAAAACCACCTGAACATTCCAATAATTCCTGCTGTTGCATAAAAAAATTGTAAAAATAATATTCCTCTATGACCACCCCTATAAGCCCAAATTCCAATTAAGATTGCAGATATAAGTAATAAGCAAAAACCAAAAAACTCTATACCAATATTCATAGCTACAAATAACGAGTACATTATTGCTGTAATAACCCCTGCCCACTCAAAAATTTTATTATTCATAAAAGTTTTTTAAAATTATTATAAAGAATCTTAGAATAATTATTCATATCTGTCATATTTTCTTTTGCAGATTGATCAAATTTTTCTAATGCTCCATCACCTAATTGATCTTCTAAAGCTTTTTTATATTCTGGCACACATCCCCACTCATTGACTGTTGTATCCTTTATTTCAATATGAAATTGAATTCCATAAGCGTGATTTTTATATTTAAAAATTTGGTATTTAGTGATAGGTGACGATGCTAATAAGATAACATCTTTATTTTTTTCTATTCCTTCGACCTCATAAGAATGCCATTGCAAACTTTTAATTTCATTAGGAAATTTAGAAAATAAAATATCTTGATTTTTTTCTTCAGTAAAATTGATATTCATCATGCCAATTTCAGCAGGACTAGATTTTACAATATTGCCTCCAATAACCTCGCCTAGCAACTGACAACCTAAACAAAAACCTAAATAAGGTTTTTTTAAATCAACAACAAACTCTTTAATTCTTTTTTTTTCTTCAATTAACCAAGGATATTCTTTTTCCATATAAGTATCCATTGGACCACCCATACAAAACATGCCATCAAATTTACTTAGATCATTGGGAATTTTTTCACCTTCATCTAACTCAACTGTAGTAAGATTTAATCCATCAGCTAACATAAGGTCTTTTATATAACCAGGATCCTCAATTTTAATATGCTGTAAAATTATTATGTTCAATGATCTTAGCTTAACTTAGAACACTTCTTAGAACAATATTTTACTCTTTCCCAATTTAACTTCCATTTTTTACGCCAAACAAAAGGTCTTTTACAAACAGGACAAATTTTTGAGGGGAGATTCTGTTTTTTCACTAAGCTGTATTTTGTTTTATAAATTTGTCTGCAGCTTTCAAAATTAATTTTTTTCTATCGGTTTTCATTTTGTCAAAAATTCTGACCATCATTGAAAGTCTCGGATTTTTCAAAAAAAACTTTCTATTACGATCAATAAATCTCCAATAAAGACCATCCATTGTGTTACACCAATCACCTTTTTTAAAATCCATCATTTTCATAAAATAACTTGATCCGCATATATAAGGTTTGGTGGCAAATATTCCTCCATCACTAAACAATCCCATACCATAAACATTGGGCACCATTACCCAATCCGAAGAGTCCACAAACATTTCCATAAACCATTTGTAAACAATTGTAGGTTTAATTTCACAAAGATTCATAATGTTAGATAAAATCATTAATCTTTCAATATGATGAGACCATCCATGGTTTAAGGCATTTTTAATTGCATAATCAAGTGGAAGTAATCCAGTTGTACCCTCATACCAAGATTTTTTCATTTTTCTATTTTGTTTGAAAAAGTTTCCAGTTTCCATTTCATTTGAATAGACTTGATAAATTCCTCTCATAAATTCTCTCCAACCAATTATCTGACGTATGTAACCTTCTAATGAATTTAATCTTATCTTTTTACTTTTATGAAATTCTAAAACTTTTTTAATAATAAATTCTGGAGTGATCAAACCTAAGTTAATGTATGGACTTAATGCACTATGAAATAAAATATTATCTTTTTGATCAACAGCATCTTCATAATCTCCAAACAAATTTGATTTTTCTTTAATAAAAAAATTTAAAAGCTTAACAACATCATTATATTCAGTAGCGAACCAAAAATTATCAGTTTTCCCTGGATGATCTTTGAATAATTTTTCAATAATTGGTTTTAACTTTTTAGTATGATTAGTTTCATTTATTTTTGGAAATTTTGGTATTGAAATATTTTTTGGTAATTTGTTTCTATTATCTTCATCAAAGCTCCACTTACCTCCAATTGGGTTTCCATCCGAACCCATTAATATCCCTGATTTTTTTCTGACATCTTTGTAAAAAGTTGCCATAAAAGGTTTTTTTGATTTCGATAGATATTGTTTAAATTTCTCTCTTGAGTTTAAAAACATTGGAGTTTGTATAACATTCCATTTTATTTTTTCTTTTTTAAGAAATTGATTTATTTTTTTTTCAAAAAATTTATCCTCAATTTCAAAACTTGAAATTTCTTTTATTTTTTTTGAGCTAATTATTTTTTTTAATTTCTTTAAATAATCGTCCTTAAATTCTTTGTCCTCAATTTTAATATACTCTAATTTAAATTTATCTCTTTTAAGACTATCTGCATGTGAGCGCATTGATGATAAGAAAAGAAGTATTTTTTGTTTATGGTGTTTTTCATAAGTGCATAATTGATAATCTTCAGCCATAAAAAATAGGTGATCCTTTTTGAAGCGGTCCAAGTATTTTGATGGAAATAATTGATTACCCAGTATAAAAAATAACTTCATAGTTAAATATAACGAATAAAATTTTTTATGTCAGAAAAATATCTTATTTTTGGTGCGACAGGTTCAATCGGATCTAGCTTAGCTGAACAATTGGTAAACTCAGGAAATTCTGTTCATTTAGTTGGAAGAAATGAAAATGAAACAAAAAGTATTTCAGAAAAACTTGGTTGTACTTTTACCATAGCTGATGTTTTAGAAGATGGATTTATTGAAAAGGTTAAAAATGACATTTCAGATATAAAAGGTGTTGCTTATTGTGTTGGTTCAATAGATTTAAAACCTTTGAGAATGGTAAATGAAAATGATTTTAATAAATGTATGAAATTAAATCTCTATTCGGCAGTTGAAGTTATTAAAGGTTATCAAGAAAGTTTAAAAAAAAACAAAGGTTCAGTAGTTTTATTCTCAACAGTAGCAGCACAAAGAGGATTTACTAATCATGCGATAATTGCTTCGGCTAAAGCATCTGTTGAGGGATTAACTGTTTCATTAGCAGCTGAATTTGCTCCAAATATAAGAGTTAATTGTATTGCACCAAGTTTGACTAATTCAAAGATTGCAGAACCAATGTTGAAAAATAAAGCATTAGCAGATGGAATAGCAAAGGCTCATCCTTTAAAAAGATTGGGTGAAGGAAAAGACTCAGCTTCTCTTGCAAAATTTCTTATCACTGATGACAGCTCTTGGGTTACGGGTCAAATTATTGCTGTTGATGGTGGTAGGTCAAAACTTTCTTAGAGTGAAAAAAATTTTTATTTCCATATTCTTATTTTTAATTTCTATAAATATTTCATTTGCAGAAAATCTTAATTTTGAGAAGATTGTAGATTTAAATGATCCTTGGGGCTCTACATTTGTCAGTAATGATAAATTGCTAATTACAGAAAAAAGTGGAAAAATTAAGATAATAAATCTTAATTCTAAAAAAATTTCTGAAGTAAATCATAATCTTAATTATCGAGAACATGGTCAGGGAGGCTTGCTGGATATTCTTTTTAAAGATAATTTTATTTATATTTCGTATACTGAAAATAGAGGTAATCAAAAAACCAGCACTTCAATAGCTAAAACTAATTTTAATGAAAAAAACTTAATATTTAAAAATATTTTTCAAGCAAATCCACCAATCGACTCTGGATATCATTTTGGATCAAGATTAGCGATTAAAGATAATTATCTTTTTGCTTCAGCTGGAGAAAGAGGCCAAGGTATGATTGCACAAGATCCAACAAAACATCCTGGAAGTATTATTAGAATTAATATTGATGGAACCATTCCAAAAGATAATCCAAAATTTCAAGGAAAATCTGATTGGCTTCCAGAAATTTATCAAATAGGAATTAGAAATCCTCAAGGTCTTACTTTGTCTCCATTTGATAATAAAATTTATATGAGTAACCATGGAGCAAGAGGTGGTGATTGGTTTGGTGAGGCAAAAAAAGGTGAAAATTATGGTTGGAAAATTTTAGGATGGGGTGGAACAAATTATTCAGGGCTTCCTATTGGTCCTAAATGGAAACCAGGTTTTACAAAAGCTATTCATTATTGGGTTCCATCGATCGCTACAAGCGCAATAAGTATTTATAAAGGTAAAGAATTTAATGAGTGGAACGGACATGCTTTAATTACTTCACTTAAAGATCAATCTTTAAGAAAGCTAATTTTTAATGATTTATCAAATGTTAAAGAAGATATTATTTTTAAAAATAAGATTGGAAGAATAAGAGATATACAAATACATCCAAAAAATGGAAAAATTTATTTTCTAACAGGAGATAGTTTGTGGCTAATGGAAAAAAGTTAATTCATATTTCATTAATTTTAATTGGAATTTTTTTTTATAATTGTTTAAGTATTGCTATGGAAAAACCTTATCATCATTTACCAGATGGAACTTTCAGAAACCCAGAAGGTTCACCACAAAGAGATCCTAATGTTAAATGGTCCTATAAAATATTTAATCAGGAAAAAAAGAAACTTAATATGACAGTTCCTAAAGAACATGTTGTAGAAAAAGAAAAAGTTTTATCAGATTTAAAAAAATATCAAGAAGACGATTATATCGCTTGGATAGGCCATGCCACTTTTTTGATAAAATTAGGTGAAACTACAATAATTACTGATCCAGTATTTTCCAAAAATGCAGGGCCTTTAATATTCGGTCCAAAGAGATTCACTGAACCTGCTTTAAAGCTTAATGAAATTCCTAAAATAGATTTATTTTTACTCACTCATAATCATTATGATCATCAGGATATGTCTACTATCAGAAAATTCCCTTATAAAGATGCAAAAGTTCTACTTCCTTTAAAACTGGGCAAATATTTTAAAAGATATAAAGATGTAAACGAAATGGATTGGTATGATGAAATAAAAGTAAACAACAATTTAAAAGTTACGTTTCTTCCTGCGGTCCACTGGTCTAAAAGAAGTCTTACAGACACAAACAAAACTTTATGGGGGAACTTTTTAATCGAGTATAATGGAAAAAAAATTTTATTTGCGTGTGATACTGGAATTGGAAATATTTATAAAGATATTGGTAATAAATATGGTCCGATTGATCTAACATTTATAAATATAGGAGCCTACAATTTTTACCCAATAATGCCTTACAAAGATAAATCAATTTATCATACTAACCCAGAAGAAGCTTTAGAAATTGCTAAAAATTTAAAAAGTAAAAAAGTAATTGGAATGCATTGGGGAACTTTTGTTCTCTCTTTAGAACCAATTATGGAACCCCCAGTGAGATTTAAAGCTAGTGCAGAAAAATATGGATTCAATAAAGAAGATGCTATTATTTATAAAATTGGTGAGTTTGGATCGTTAAAAAAATTACTTAATTACAACTAATCATCTAATAATTTTTTTTTAGTTTTTTCGAATTCATCCTGAGTTAAAATACCATCTTTTAAAAGGTTATTTAGTTTGTCAATTTCCTCACTTAAATTTTTTTTGTTATCGAGAGAATTTTCGTTCTCATCATTTTTTAAGTTTGCTTCCTCCTTAAGTGCACTTTTAGCCTCTGACCCTTTCATTATTGCACTAACACCTAAATAAAGTACAAAAGCAAAAATTGGGATAACTAAACCAAAAAAAATTATTTTTTCCATAAATTAATCCTCGTCCTCTTCTCTCCAATTCTTTTCATACATCAACCAAGCAGCTAATATAACTGAAAATGTACCAATAATCATGCCATAATCAAATCCAGTTTGTTGATCATATAGATACCAACCTAATTGAGTTGCACCAATGGGGGGAATTGTAAGTATGCCCATTATGATAACAATTCTATATGGATATTTTGGTTTTTTCATAACCAAACTTATCAAATATTTTTTATGGATTTAAATGTTAAATTTGCGATCTTTTGAAACAGTCGATTGTATTTTTAAGCAAACAAGCAATCGTCATTGGGCCAACCCCACCAGGAACGGGAGTCAAAGCCTTTGCATTTTTTGAAACTTCGTCAAAAGCTACATCTCCAACAATGCCCTTATCTGTTTTATTAATACCTACATCAATTACTATGGTATTTTTTTTAACCCAATCACCTTTAACAAGTTCAGGTATTCCAACTGCTGCAACAATAATATCTGCCTCAAGACATTCAGCTTTTAAATCTTTCGTTCTTGAATGTGTAATAGTAACAGTGCAGTTTTCTTTTAAAAGAAGTTGTGTCATTGGTTTACCATTTAAATTTGATCTACCAACAATAACAGCTTTCTTTCCACTCAAATTAGGTTCTATCTTTTTGATTAAAAGATAACATCCTAGTGGTGTACATGGTACTGAACTCTCATAACCAGATGAAAGATTTCCGACATTCATAGGATGAAAACCATCTACATCTTTTGAGGGATGAATAGCTTCAATTACTTTTTGTTTGTCTATATGTTTAGGAAGAGGTAACTGGACTAAAATACCAGACACCGACTCATCTTTATTTAATTCCTCTATTTTTTTCAAAACAATTTTTTCTTCTACTGAATCTGGATATTTTATAACATCAGATTTAAGCCCAACTTCATTCGCAGATTTTTCTTTATTTCGAACATAAATTTGACTTGGAGTTAAATCACCTATTAAAATTACCGTTAATCCTGGTACCTTGTTATATTTTATTTTTAATTCTGAAACTTCTTTTTTTAGCTCCTCTCTCAAAAGTGCTGCTTCTTTTTTACCATCAATCAAAATCATAAATTTTTAAAATATCATTGGTGCAATGTAGAGCTTCATACACATTTCTATGAACCAAATCAATAGAAGTAAAATTATCGGTGATATATCCAGAGCACCTAAATTTGGAAGAAATCTTCTTATTCTGTTTAAAAAAGGTTCTGTTAGTCTGTAAGTAAAATCTAAGATTACATAAACAAATCTATTTTGTGTATTTAAAACATTAAAAGCAATTAACCAGCTAATTATAACATTTGCTATAACTACATAAGAATAAAGTTTTAATAATTGTAAAACTAAATAAAAGATAGCAATCATTTTTTTTCTACATAAATAGACTGGCTTGGAAAAGCGAAGGATGCTTTATTGTTCTCAACTATTTGTTTAATTTCTATAGCTAAGCGTTCTTTAACAGATAGCCATTCATTCCAACTGTCTGTTTTTGTAAAACAACGAACATACATATCAATTGAACTATCAGAAAATTTATCAACTCTAACTGCTACACCAACGCTCGTATTAAAATCCTCACTTTTATTAATGTGATTTTCTATTTGATCTCTTATTGTTTTTAATTGCTCAACTGTAGTGTCATATTGAAGAGTTATAATCCAACTTATCAACCAATTTGAGGTTTCACTAATATTGATAACTGCATTTTCTGCAAATTGAAAATTTGGGATAATTGCTAAAGATTTATCAAATTTTCTGATAGTGGTAGATCGAAAACCTATTTTTTCAACTATACCCTCAATTATACCATCAACTAAAATCCAATCACCTATCCTAAACCTTTTTTCAACAAGAACTAAAATTCCTGAAATTAAATTTTTAAATAAATCTTGAGCACCTAAGGCAACAGCAACTCCAAATAAACCAAGACCAGCAATAATTGGTCCTATTTTAATTCCCCACAATTCTAAAACAGCTGCCAGACCTAATATAAATATTAAAATTTTTAAAGATTTAATTATCCAGCCAATTAATTCTCTTGTTAAAAGTTTATCGAGACCACTCAATATATATGAAACGGGTTCTATAATTTGATGGATAACCCAAAAAATTAAAATTGTAATTAATGTTCTATTTATTGTATCAACTACTTCTCTACCATCGCTAGAAAAAGTCATATAATAACTTGCAATAAAAAAACCTAAAACAATCGGTAAAAATCTTGCTGGCCCAATTAAAGAATTTACAAATGTATCATCTAATTTGTTCGTAGTTCTTTTAGAAATAATTTCTAATTTTTTAATAATCAATTTACTTATTAAACCTCTAAAAATTAAAAAGATTAAGAAAATTCCTAATCCTATTAATATTTCAAAAATATCAATACCAAATATGCCTTTATTCCAAACTGACATAAATATTTCTGAAAAATTATTTATTAATTCCATAATTAAATTTTATATAACAAAAACTCTTCTTCACCAGGATTAAAAAGAAATATTTTTTTCCACTTTATTTCATTCAATATAGATGAGGTTTTTTCACCAATACACATTAAATTTGTATTCATCCAGAGCCTTTCGGATTGATGATTTTTAATGAAATTAAGAAAACTTAAAGCACTATTTTGCGAATAAATATAGACCATATCTGGCATATTTACTTTTAACTCCTTAACAAAATTTTCGGCAAATTTTTCATTATGACTTACTTTGTAATTTATAATTCTTTTTACACTGTAACCTTCATTTAATAGCATTTTATCTAAATCAACTGAAATTAACTCGCCGCTTATGTAAAGAAGAGGTTTATCTTTAGATAAATAATTCTGTAAAATTAATTCTTTTAAATTCAAAACATTACCCTCAGCAGCAATCGTATTTTGAAAACCTGCAGCTCTAGCTTTTTTTTCAGTCATGCCACCAACGCAAAAACACATAATATTTTTATCTAATTTGTTTAAATCTAAAAACTTTACTGCATTTGCACTTGTAAAAATAATTGCACCATAATCATTAAAATTTACATCCTCGTAATTAATTTTTTCTATTTTTAACAGTGGAAGATGTGAAACTTGATGACCTAATGATTTAAACTTTAAAATTATTTCTGAACAGTCTTCTAGTGGTCTAGTTAATAAAATATGCATATTATCTTTTATATGAATTATTTGATTTATTTTTTAAAATTTGACCAATTTCTTTCCCAACTTCTCTAAATTTTACAATATTTTCAATTTTTTTTTCATAAAATCTTTTTGAACCATCTAAAGAGAAAAGTTCTGCTTCTAAGATAATATTTTCTCCATCGATTATAGAATATGCCCCTATAGCAGTTTCACAATCACCTTCTAAAACTTTTAAGATATTTCTTTCTGCATGCGCTCTTTTATATGTTTCTTCATGATTAATTTTTTTTAATAAAGAAATTATATCTTTATCATTTTCTCTACATTGAAGTGCAATAATACCTTGCCCAGCACTTGGGATAATTTCTTCGGTTGTAAATATTTCAGTAATTTCATTTTCAAGTTGTAGATATTTTATCCCTGCGAGAGACAAAATTATTGCATCATACTGGCCTTCTTTTAATTTTTTTAATCTGGTATCAACGTTGCCTCGAATTAATTTACAATTTATATCTGGTCTTATTTTTTTTATTTGAAACTCTCTTCTATATGAAGATGTTCCCACAATTGAATTTAAATCTAATTCCTTTAACTTTTTTTTGTCTCTAGATATCAAAATTTCTTTTGGGTCGTTTCTTTCTAAAAAAAAATATCAGTTATTAAACCATCTGTTTCAATAGCTGGTAAATCCTTTAAAGCGTGAACTGCTACATCGATACTTTTGTCTTGGAGTTCTTTTTCTATGCTACTTGAAAATAAACCTTTACCACCAAATTCAGAAAGTCTTGAATCTTTAACTTGGTCACCTTTGGTCGTGATCTTTTTAATTACTATATCCTCATTACTTAATTCTGTATTTCTAATAATATCGTCCTTAGCTTTTTGTGCATAGAGTAATGCTAATTTACTACCTCTAGATCCAATTGTTATTTTTTTATTCATTAATAAATTTATTTCTTTTTTGTAATGAGATTGTACAATTATTAAAAACTATTTGAATGAGTAAAAAACCCTTAATTCTTGGAATAGAGTCGAGTTGTGACGAAACAGCTGCATCGATTATAACAGAAAATGATCAAGGAAATCCTATTGTCTTATCGAATATTGTATCTAGTCAAGTTGATGTTCATAAAGAATTTGGTGGTGTTGTACCTGAACTTGCTGCTAGGTCCCACATAGAAAAAATTGACTTGATAGTCCAAAAAGCAATTGATGAAAGTAAAATTGATATTAAAGAAATAGATGCTGTCGCATCAACAGCTGGACCCGGTTTAATTGTTTGTCTTTCTGTTGGATTAAGTTTTGGAAAAACTTTTGCTGCTTCTTTAAATAAACCATTTATAGCTGTAAATCATTTAGAAGGTCATGCCTTAAGTCCTAAACTAAATTCAAAATTAAATTATCCATATTTATTATTGTTAATTTCTGGCGGCCATTCTCAATATTTAAGTGTAAAAAATTTAGGTGAATATAAAAGACTTGGAACAACTATTGATGATGCTATTGGTGAAGCATTTGATAAAACTGCAAAACTTTTGGGAATTGAATTTCCTGGTGGTCCACAAATAGAAGTTTTAGCAAAAAAGGGAGATCCAAATAAATATAATTTACCAAAACCAATTTTTAATAAAGGAGGTTGTAATTTATCATTTGCAGGTCTTAAGACAGCAATATTAAATATCACAAAACAAATTAAAACTGACCAACAAAAATTTGATCTTGCTGCATCTTTTCAAAAAACAGTAATAGAAATTTTATGTAAAAAAACAAAAATAGCTTTTATTGAATTCGAAAAAGAAACTAAACCAAAAGAAAAAAAATTTGTTGTTGCTGGTGGTGTTGCAGCGAATAAGGAAATTAGAAATATGTTGATTGAACTTTGTAAAAAAGAAAATTATAAACCTATTTTTCCTCCCATTGAATTATGTGGAGATAACGCGGCTATGATTGCAATGGTCGGATTAGAAAAATTTAAACTAAAACAATTTGATAATTTAGATTATCCTGCAAAACCAAGGTGGCCTTTAGATGAAGATGCGGTATTTCTAAAAGGTGCTGGTGTTAAATTATGAGTAAAAATTTTTGGTTATTAAAATCTGAGCCAGATGTTTGGTCTATCGAACAACAAAAAAAGGCTGGAACCAAAGGAGCTGCTTGGGACGGGGTTAGAAACTATCAAGCTGCAAAAAATTTAAAAGCGATGAAAAAAGGCGACCAATGTTTTTTTTATCATTCAAATATTGGAAAAGAGATAGTTGGAGTTGTCGAGGTCATAAAGGAAGCATTCAAAGATAAAACTGACCAATCTGGTCGGTTTGTAGCAGTCACAGTAAAGTTTATTAAAAAACTTGAAAAGCCTATTACACTGGAAAATATTAAGAAAACTAAGGAATTGAGCCATTTATCATTAATCAAACAAAGTCGACTGTCTGTCATGCCAATAGACTCTAAAAGCTGGAAAATTTTAAATAACATGGGTAAAGTTTAAGATTAAATATATTTATGCCAAAAAAAAAGAAAAAATCGAGAGTTAAAAAAAAATCTTCAAATAAAAGAAAAAAAAAGATTATAAAAAGGTCTTCTAAAAGAAGAAATACTATAAGAAAAAAATCTAAATCAAAAAAAAATTTTACAAAAAAAATAAAAAAAACTGATAACTTATCTTCAGAATTAATATTCAAGACTAAACCAGAGTGGATAAAAAGCGGTCTTGCAAATAAAGCTCAATATCAAAAAAAATATAATGAGTCGATCAAAAATAATAATGCTTTTTGGAAAAAAGAGGGGAAAAGAATTTCTTGGATAAAACCGTATAAAAAAATAAAAGATATTAAATATAGTAAAAACGAAGTTAGAATAAAGTGGTTTGAAGATGGAACATTAAATGCATCGGCAAACTGTATTGATAGGCATCTAAAAGATAAAAAAGATAAAACTGCAATTATTTGGGTCGGCGATGATCCAAAAGATACACAAAAAATTTCATATAAACAATTGCATCAAAAAGTTTCAAAAGCAGCAAATGGTTTGAAAAAACTAGGAATCAAAAAGGGTGATCGAGTAACAATCTATTTAACTATGATCCCAGAGCTAGCAATTTTAATGTTAGCTTGTGCAAGAATAGGGGCAATACATTCAATTATTTTTGGTGGTTTTTCAGCAGAGTCTATAGCAGGTAGAGTCAATGACTGCGAATCTGAATACATAATAACTGCTGATGAAGGTGTAAGAGGTGGAAAAACTATTCCACTTAAGGCCACAACTGATGAAGCACTTACTAATTGTCCAAATGTAAAAAAGTGTATTGTGGTAAAAAGAACTGGAAATTATGTTTTTTGGAATAATGATAGAGATGTTTGGTATCATGATTTAATAAAAGATGTTTCAAATCAATGTGATCCTGAGGAAATGAACGCAGAAGATCCTCTATTTATTCTTTATACCTCTGGTTCTACTGGAAAACCTAAAGGAGTACTTCATACAACTGGTGGGTATATGGTTTATGCATCAATGACTCATCAGTATATTTTTAATTATAAACCAAAAGATATTTATTGGTGCACTGCAGATATTGGTTGGGTTACTGGTCATAGTTACATTATTTATGGTCCACTTTCTAATGGAGCAACAACAATTATGTTTGAAGGTGTTCCAAATTACCCTGATAGTTCTAGATGGTGGCAAATAGTAGATAAATTTAAAGTTAATACTTTTTATACCGCACCAACTGCTATAAGAGCTTTAATGAGAGAAGGTGATGAACCAGTAAATAAAACATCAAGAAAATCTCTTAAATTATTAGGAACAGTTGGTGAGCCAATAAATCCAGAAGCTTGGATGTGGTATTACAAAACTGTTGGAAATTCAAAATGTCCAATTGTTGATACTTGGTGGCAAACTGAAACTGGGGGAATATTAATTGCACCTCAAACAGGTGCTATACCTCTTAAACCAGGTTCAGCAACAAAACCTTTTTACGGAATTAAACCTAGTCTTGTAGATAAAGATGGAAAAGAAATAAAAGGTTCAGGTGAAGGTAGATTATGTATTTCTCAGTCATGGCCAGGACAAATGAGAACAGTTTATGGTGATCATCAAAGATTTATAGATACTTATTTTTCTCAATTTGATGGAAAATATTTTACTGGTGATGGATGTAGAAGAGATAAAGATGGTTATTATTGGATTACAGGAAGAGTTGATGATGTAATTATTGTTTCTGGACACAATCTCGGTACTGCTGAAATTGAAAGTGCTTTTGTAGCTCATCCTAAAGTTGCTGAGGCAGCGGTTGTTGGATACCCACATGACATTAAAGGAAATGGTTTATATTGTTACGTAACACTAAATGCTGGTGAAATTGAAACTGGAGAGCTTGAAAGAGATTTAAAATTATGGGTTAGGAAACAAATTGGTCCCCTGGCTACCCCTGATTTAATTCATTTTACTCCTGGTCTTCCAAAAACAAGATCTGGAAAAATTATGAGAAGAATTTTAAGAAAAATTGCAGCAAATGAACATGGTCAGCTAGGAGATACGACTACATTAGCTGATCCAAGTGTTGTTGATAGTTTGGTTGAAAATAGAAAAAATACTTAAAAATTTATTCTTTCTTTAAATTCTTTCTTCACAATGTCCCATTTTAAAATCACAGAATTTAATACAATTTTTCTATCTAATGTTTTGAGTTCTTCAGCAATCGGAGCCCACTTAAATAACGATAATGCACTAGGATTAAATGGTAGATCGTTAAAATAATAATCCCAATTCATATTTTGAATTCTTTCATTAAAATTTTTTTTTGCATCTTCCATTATACCTTGCGGCATATTATTTGTAGTCTCATCATCGAGGATTTTTAAAAAAATTTCTTTTGCTTTATCAACGTCTTGGTAGTTTAAATTCGCTTTTAAATAAGAAAATGTAAAGAAAGTAAGATCTTGAAGAGCTACTGCATAGATGTTCCATTTAGCTAAATTAACAGACTTCATGAACTCATCATTTTCGAAATGAAGTACATATCTAGTTCCCATTCTAGTTTTTAAATACCCATAAAGTGTTACTTGGGAAACCCATGCAGATTTTGTTTGAATAAAATTCTCAAGATCATCTAAGGTGCTCAATTTTTTTTTAGGTATAAAAGCTTTAAAAAGCCCAAATAAATATATTTTGAAATCATTCCAAGTTAGATCTTTCCAAGTAAGTTTATATTTTGCCATAATGCGCTATTTTAGCTTAGTTATAACTCAAAAAGTCGCTTATTTTGAACAATTTTAATACTTTAAATCTCTTTTAGAATGGTTATGGTTTTGGCCAGTTATAACTAAAAAGAGAGAGGTATATAATGTCAAAACAAGCACAACACTGGGAAAAAACCAGGGGATTGTTAATGGTTACATTAGCAATTTGGTTTGTATTCTCAATTGGCATCTTCCTTTTCGGGGCAGAAATGAACGAAGTTACGGGACCATTTGGTTACCCACTAACTTACTGGTTCACTTGTCAAGGTTCTCTTGGAATTTTCGTAATCTTAATTTTCTGGTTTGCGAATAGACAAGAAAAAATTGACGAAGAGTTCGGCTTCAGTGAAAGAGGAGACGACTAATGATTAAAGGTAATTTTATAGACAATTTGCCTAAAGTTTATGGAATCTATACAGGTGGATTTTTAGCTTTCATAATTATTATGGCAATTGCTGAGCAGATGGGTATGTCAGCTAAAGCTATCGGAATTTGTTTCGTGGCCTTTACAGTAGCCATCTACGCGATAATTGGATATCTATCACGTACAGCTCAAGCAGATGCGTATTACGTAGCTGGAAGACAAGTGCCTACCGTGTTCAATGGAATGGCGACTGCAGCAGACTGGATGTCTGGTGCATCGTTCGTTGCCATGGCGGGTGGTATCTACTTCAAAGGTTACGGCTATATGGCACTACTTGTTGGTTGGACTGGTGGTTATGTATTAGTTGCATCTTTATTAGCACCATACCTAAGAAAATTTGGCTGTTACACAGTTCCAGATTTTATTGGTACAAGATACGGTGGTAATTTATCAAGGTTAATGGCAGTAATAGTTTTAACTGTTGCTTCATTTACTTATGTGACTGCACAAATTAACGCTACAGGTACAATTGCATCTGTTGCTCTTGATATTCCATTTCAATACGCTGTATACGTTGGATTAGTAAGTATCTTATTATGTTCAATGTTAGGTGGTATGAGAGGAGTAACTTGGACACAGGTTGCACAATATATCGTTCTAATTATAGCTTACTTACTTCCAGTATTCTGGATCAGTAACAAAATAGGTGCAGGATTCTTCCCACACTTTATGTTAGCTGATGAAGTTTCTAGAATTGCTGAATTAGAAGCTCAGTTTGGTTTTGTTAAAAACTCAGCTGAAAATCTAAAAGAAGTACCAAAAGGCTTAGCTGGAATAACTAAAGCTCACTCAGCGGTTAACGCTACACCTTGGGCATTTATTTCATTAGCATTAGCGATGATGATGGGAACAGCTTCATTACCGCACGTGATGATGAGATATTTTACTACTCCAAGTGTAAAAGCAGCTAGAAAATCAGTAGGTTGGTCTTTATTCTTTATCTTCCTACTTTATTCTTCTGCACCAATGTTAGCGACACTGTCTAAATTGGCATTGATTGATCCATCATTACCAACTGGTATTATTGGAAAATCAGTCTCAGAAGTTCAAGCGATAGATTGGTACCAAAACTGGAACCAAGCAAACCTAATGTATATCAGCGACTTTAACGGAAATGGAACTGTTGAATTAAACGAGTTCTTCATGGGTGGTAAAGCCGTTGTATTAGCAACTCCAGAAATAGCTGGATTACCATATGTAATCTCAGGTCTAGTTGCTGCGGGAGGTATGGCTGCTGCCATGTCTACAGCAGATGGTTTGATTCTAGCGATTGCAAATGCTTTATCTCATGACTTGTACTACAAGATCATTGATCCAAAAGCAGAAACTGCAAAACGACTAGTTGTTGCAAGGGTTTTACTTGTAGTAATTGGTTTTGCTGGAGCAACTATTGCAGCAATGGAGATCCAAGGTATCTTAGGCTCAGTTATCTGGGCTTTTGACTTTGCGATGTCTGGTTTATTCTTCCCACTTGTACTTGGTGTATGGTGGAAGAGAGCTAACAGAGAAGGTGCTATAGCTGGTATGGCTTTAGGATTAATTTCTGGTGCTGGTTACCTAATTTGGGTAAGAAACGGCGGAAGTGGATTCTTAGGTATTACTCAGTTAACGTTCGGTATCTTTGGTTCAGCTGTCAGCTTAGTATCTATGGTTGTAGTAAGTTTAATTACTGCAGAGCCTAATGCTGCAACGCAAAAAATGGTTGATGAGGTTCGTGTACCATCTGGTAAATCGATCCTTGGCAAACAACATTAAATAATTTTTTAAGGGGCGATTAATTTCGCCCCTTTTAATTTCCTTTTTTTTCCAATATAAATTTCAAATGTCAGCTAATTTTCATCCTTTAGTTTATATTATAGATTATATTCTGGGTGTAATAATGTGGACTTTAATTGGAAGAGTTGCGATGAACATTTTCCAAAGAGAGGATTCTCAGTTCTTTTTTATGAGAGTGTTTGTTAAATTTACAAATCCTCTAATTTCTTTATTTAAACCTATAACTCCTGCATTTATTATTGGACCTTTGGTACCTTTGTACGTAGCTTGGTTTTTTTTTATGATTAGATTTTACTTAATGCCATGGATTTTGGGATATTCAGTTATGGGAATGTTGTCTTTTCCATTGGAAAGTGAAATTTCGAGACAAATTTACCAATTTTTTAATTAAATTTTATTTTAAAAGTTGATACTAGTAATCTTAGTTATCAATGAAAAAAATACAAATTTCACCTTCAATTTTATCAGCTGATTTTAGTCAGTTAGGCAATGAAATTAAAAGACTAATAGATGCAGGTGCAGATATGGTTCATGTTGATGTTATGGATGGACACTTTGTGCCTAATTTAACTATTGGACCACCAGTGATAAAAGCACTAAAAAAAAATTCATCAATTCCATTTGATGTACACCTAATGATCTCACCAGTTCATAAATATATTGAAGCATTTGCTAATGCTGGCGCTGATATAATTACAATTCATCCAGAAGCTACTGAAGATCTCCAAAATTCAATTAACAAGATTAAAGAATTAAAAAAAAAGGTAGGTATTTCCTTAAATCCAGAAACTAAAATTGATGTAGTTAAAAAATTTTTAAACCAGATTGATTTGATATTAATTATGAGTGTAAATCCAGGTTTCGGTGGTCAAAAATTTATGCCCGAGGTTTTAAAAAAAATAAAAGATTTGGTAGATATTCGAGAAAAAGAAGGAATTAATTTTGATATTGAGATAGATGGTGGAATTAATTTTGAAAACTCCAAGCTAGCTATTGAAGCAGGTGCTAACATATTGGTATCAGGAACTACTATTTTTAAAAGTAATGATGGAAATATCAAAAAAAATATAGATTTATTGAGATCAATATAACTAACTAAATCAAACACATGTTAGATATCTTAAGACAAATTTATCTTAATTCTATTTTTTATGATAAAAAAATATCAGGCAAATTTAAAGAAAATCTTGAATTCAAACCAAGCACTCATCTTCTAACGTCAATTGTAAAAATTCAAACAAAGAAAATAAATATTAAAGATTTTTCTGTAGAAACTTTTTGGTCGAACAAAGAATTAAATGATAAGCAAATTAATAAACTAAATAATTTTTTTTGGCTTTTCAGTCTTGATTTAAAATCATCTCCTGCTTCAACACAATCAATTATAAAAAATTGGTACGAAATTAATTACAAATATAACTCAAAAAGTTGGAATTTTAATATTACATCAAAAAGAATAATTTCGTGGTTATCTAACTCTAAACTCACTTACGATGGAAGCGACAGTTATTATAAAAAAAAATTCAATCATATTATCCAAAAACAAGCTTTACATCTTTTGAGTCAAATAGATAAAATTGAAAATTATAACAATAGATTAGTTGGAACAGCTGCAATTATTCTTGTAGGTATTTGCTATAATGATGATAAAAATTTCATTAGTAAAGGCCTAAATCACTTAAAAAAAATAATTAAAAATTCACTAGATGATTTTAATTTTCCGAAATCCAGAAATATCAAATCATCAGTTTTTTTCCTTAAATATTTAATTTTAATTCGAGAATGGTTTAAAGAGTCACAAATCGAAACTCCCGATTTTATTAATGAAAATATCTTTCATCTTGGTCAATCATATGCATTTTTTTGGAAAAATATAAATTTTGATCCATTATTTAATGGTAATAATATATCGAATAATATTGAATTTGATCTTTATCTAAAAAGATTAGGTTATTCATTTAAAAATAATAATCATGAATTTTCTAATTACGTAGGATTAAAAAATAAAAAAATTCATCTTTTTATGGATATTGGTCCATCTCCAAATAAAAAATTCTCTAATGATTATCAGGCAGGTGCATTATCATTTGAATTTGTATCTAATGGTAAAAAATTATTTACAAATTCTGGATATCATAATAAAAAAAATTTAAAATTGAACAAATTATCTCGTTCATCAGCAGTTCATAATGTCTTAGTTATAGATGATAGTTCATCCTGTAAATTTAATAAAGCTTCAAATAGCCACTTAGAAATTAAAGAAAATTTAAAAATAATTAAAAAAAAAATTATATACGAAAAAGATTACTGGCAAATAATAGCATCCCACGATGGATATCTTAATAAATATAATATATTTTATGAAAGAGAAATTGAATTCTACCCTAACGATAATAAATTAATTGGAATTGAAAAAATATACGGAAAAAAAAGTATCCCTAATCTTAAATTTGATATTCGTTTTCACTTAGATCCAGATACAAAAACAATGAAAACACAAGATAATAAATCTATATTAATTGAGTTGGGTAATGAAGGATGGAAATTTACATGTGAAAACTATCAAATTGAGATTGATAATGGCTTATATTTCGGTAAGAAAAATACTTACATAGAAAACCAAAATATTTTTGTTTCTGGAATTACTAATTCACAAAATAACAATATTAAATGGCAATTAAAAAAAATATAATGAGTAAAATCAAAAGAGCTTTAATTTCAGTATCAAATAAAAAAAATTTAAAACCTCTTTTAAAAATATTAAAAAAATTCCAAATTGAGATTATAAGCTCTGGGGGAACTTATAAAAAAATTAAAAATCTAGGATTTGATTGTACTGAAATTTCTAATATTACAAAATTTCCAGAAATTTTAGAAGGAAGGGTAAAAACACTCCATCCAAAAATTCACGGCGGTATTTTATACAAAAGAAAAAATAAAAAACATTTAAAGAATATCAAAGAAAATAAAATAAACACAATTGATTTGGTCATTGTTAATTTTTATCCTTTTGAAGAAACAATTCAAAACATATCTAATCATGAAAAAATTATTGAAAATATAGATATTGGGGGTCCTGCAATGGTTCGAGCTGCTGCTAAAAATTATAATAATGTTACTGTTATTACCTCAACCAACCAATATGAGGAACTTTTGCATCAATTAAATAAAAATAAAGGATCTACAACATTGGAATTTAGAAAGAAACTATCACTAAATGCATTCTCAGAAACTGCATATTATGACTCTTTAATAGCTAATTACTTAAATAAGATCACTAACAACTATTTTCCTGAAAAAAAAATATTCCATTCTAATTTGATAGAAAAATTAAGATACGGAGAAAATCCACATCAAAAAAGTGCAATTTATTCTTTTGACAACTCACTAAAATTAAAAAAATTAAATGGAAAACAATTAAGTTATAATAACTATAACGATATTTACGCAGCTCTAACCATATCTAAATCTTTGCCTAAAGATACCGGTGTTGTAATTGTTAAACACTCTAATCCATGTGGCGTATCAATTATTAAAGATAAAATTAAATGTTACCGATCAGCTTTAGCGTGTGATCCTATAAGTGCTTTTGGAGGGATAGTTTCATGCAATTTTAAAATAAATCGTGACCTAGCTTTAGAATTAAATAAAATTTTTTTAGAAGTAATTATTGCAAATAAATTTGATAAAAATGCTATTAACATTCTTAAAAAGAAAAAAAATTTAAGATTAATTGATGCTAGTGATTTTTCTTTTAAAGAAGAATTTAGAATGAATTCATTTGCTAATGCAATTTTATTTCAGAATGAAGATAAAATTAAATTTAAACCGATAGATTTCAAAATCGTATCAAAAGCAAAGCCAAATAAAGAACAAATGCAAAATTTAATTTTTGCTTTTAATGTATGTAGATATGTAAAATCAAATGCTATTGTTTTAGCAAATGATAAAAGTATAGTTGGTATTGGTTCTGGACAACCAAGTAGAGTAGATAGTTGTAGAATTGCTATAGATAAAATGAAAAAATTTAAAAATCCATCTAAAAATATAGTTGCTGCATCTGATGCTTTTTTTCCTTTTGTAGATGGAATTGAAAT
The DNA here is from genome assembly GCA_902540275.1 of uncultured Pelagibacteraceae bacterium. Taxonomy (GTDB): domain Bacteria; phylum Pseudomonadota; class Alphaproteobacteria; order Pelagibacterales; family Pelagibacteraceae; genus Pelagibacter. The sequence continues at coordinate 40,875 of CACBMB010000005.1, forward strand.
GCTCGTTCAATCTGGAATTTCTGCAATTGTTCAACCCTCTGGGTCAATAAATGATAAAGATATAATTAAATATGCTAATCAAACTAATACAATTTTAGTTTTTTCTAATACAAGACATTTTAGACATTAGTAATTTTATCAATCTTAGCTGCTAAAATAAAATCATTTTCTGATAATCCTTCTATAGCATGCGTTGTGATTTTTATTTTCGCGTATCCCCATCCAAAAATAATATCAGGATGATGTCCTTCCTCTTCAGCTATACCACCAACTTTATTTATAAATTTTTGACTATCTAAAAAATCTTTAAATTTAAAATCTTTTTCTAAAAAAAAATTTTTTTTCTCATTTTCAATTAACGACCAACCATCTACCATCTTTTGGTATTTGTGAATTTCAGAAATATTAAATGGTATCGCTCCTCCTTCACACGGTACACATTTTTTTTTTATTAAATCCGTCATAATAATTGGAGCGGGCAAAGGGGATCGAACCCTCGACCTTCTCGTTGGCAACGAGACGCTCTACCACTGAGCTACGCCCGCTTGTTTAAGATAGATTATAAATACTGAGTTTTTAAAATGCAAGTAATTTAAGTTAAATATATTTTAATTCTACTAAATTTTTTTTGAAACATCTGTTTAACTTATTTTGAAAATTATATTCAATATTTTTCCTCCAATCATTATCTGGACCAAGATGAAAAAATGGAATTTTCTTTAAATTTTTTTTTGAATTTAATGACTCTGAAAAACCTTCATCCTCTTCAATTTTTTTTAATTTTTTAAAATTAGTACTTGATAAAGCATTTAAAGCTTTTTTTTTATCGAAATTTTTATTATTTTTAGTTGTCTTGTTTATAAAAGAAATTAAATCTTTAAACACCATAAAGGTTTTATCACTTAAATCTTCATATTTAACAGTCATAGTTGGAAAAATTTTGTTATTTATCCACGATTGATAATTTTTCTCCCATGAACTTATAAATTGAAAATCACTATAATCATTTTTTTTAAAATGATCATAAGTAAATTTTTTTTCACTCTTCATAAAATCAAAAGATTCATCATAACTCATTTCAAAATGGTTTTTTAAGGATGTAATTACATTTCTTGGGTCTCTAACAATATAAACCGCACCTATAGAATTTTGAGTGTTTGTGAATTGATGTCCACCCATAACGCCTAGAAAATTATGAGTTTTAAAAAATCTAATTTTTTTGTCTTGATTAATTAATTCTTGTGCTTTAATCCACAATTTAGAAGTTTCACCAACAATTTCTTTTTTATATTCAAATTTTTCAAAATATTTTTTTTCTGGAAACTGGCTTATTTTTTTTAATAAATTATCATTAGAAAAAAAACCGTCAGATGTAAAATAATAAGCACTTAATAAAGCTCTTAGCCATGTGTTTCCACTTTTGGGGTATGAGGCTATCCAAAAAATCATTATTTTGTAGTAATTAAATTTTTTTTAATTTTATAAAAAAGTATAGTATAAATTTTAATAAATATTTATGAATTTACCAAAAAAAATACCTATATTCCCACTAAGTAATTTTATAATTTTTCCAAAAGCCACAGTGCCTTTAAATATTTTTGAACCAAGATATATAGATATGGTAAATGATTGTTTAAAATCTAACAAGCTGATTGGAATGATTCAGCCAAGAAAAACAAAAAATAATAACAATGAAACGCCTGATCTTCACGATATTGGTTGTTTAGGAAAAATAATAAGTTTCAAAGAAACTGAAGATAAAAGATTTTTGATTGAATTAAGAGGGATTATTAGATTTAAGGTCGAAAAGGAATTTGAAACAAATAAAAAATATCGTGAATGTGAGATAAATTTTAATAATTATTTAGAAGATTTAAAAGATAATAAAGAAGATTTGAAATTTTCAGACTTAAAAATTATTTTTAATGATTTAAAACTTTTTTTTGAAAAAAGAGGTTTTATAATTAATTGGAAAGCACTAGAAAAACAAAGCTTAGATGAAATAATTAATGCTCTTGTTATGGCATCACCTTTTACTTTAGAGGAAAAACAGATTCTACTTGAAACTGAAAATTTAAATATCAGAAAAAATAAAATTTCAGAAATTCTTAAAACTTATAGTTTAGATAATTATAATAATACAACAATACAATAACTAATATTAAATTATTCCATTATCAGCAGAATTGGTAAAAAATTTATTAGCTATTTTGTTTTTGCCCAAAAGTTGAATAGATTTACTTAAAATATTACTACTTAATTTACTTTCTAATTTAAAAAATTCGTAAATAAAATCAATTCCGTTTGAAAAAAGATAATTTTTATGTCTAACTTTTTTTTCAAAATCAATTAAAACAGATTTGTCTAATTCTAGCCCGTTATCTAATCTTTTTTTAATTATCTTTAATATTTCTTTGATGTCTCTAATAGACATATTAAAACCTTGTCCAGCTAAAGGATGTAATCTATGAAGCATATCCCCAAAAGCAAGAATATTTTTATTACAATAAGATCTTAAATTTGATGACTTTAATTCAAATTTAGAAATTTTATCAATTTTGATAATTGAATATTTTGTATTATATTTTTTAATATAATCTTTTAAATCTAAATTTTTTTCATTTCTAACAGAAAAAACAATAGAAGTTTCTGTATTTGAAACTGGTAAAAAAGCAAAAGGCCCTTTTTTAGTAAAAATTTGTTTTGCAATATCATTAGACAACTTTTTATGTTTTATAATGGTTGTATAAGCATAACTGTCGTAATTTTTTTCAATTTTTCTAAAGAAATATTTTTTTGCAATAAAATTTCTAAAATCACAATTGAAAATGAGATTATAATTTTCTTTGATTAAATTATTATGGTTAAAATTTTTTTTAAAATTTATTAATTTATTTTTTTTTATATTTAATAGTAAATGTTTTTGAAGTTCAAAATTTTTTATAATAGAAAATAAGTTTTTATTTTTATTATTAAAGTCAATTAATTTTTCATTTTTTAGATTATCACTGTAAATTTCTATTTTATTAATTTCCCATAACAATTTTTTTATATCTAAGATATTTTTATTAAAAAATTCTATGTTTGATTTTGAAATACCTAATGTACTTGTTTTATTTACTTTAGTTTTTTTGTGATTAAAAAAAAAATCAACGAATATGCCCTGGTTCGCTAGAGTTTTAGCTAAAACTAAACTAATTAGATTGTTGCCTATTATACAAACTTTCATAATAATTTTTAATTTTAACAATAAAAATTAGATGATACAAAGTGGTAAATTTGATTCATCAAATATGGATATAAAAAAAATAGCAAATTTAACATTAAATTTTCTTATAAATAGATTAATCGAAATTTTTGGGATTTTTATTTTAATATTTGGAATAGTCCTTTTTGTTGCGTTAGTAACTTACTCACCCAATGACCCTAATTTTATATTTCCTGAAGGAACAGAAATTAAAAATTTGTTAGGATTTCATGGAAGTTATACAGCTGATTTTTTTTTTCAATCTTTTGGTTTTATATCTTACTTAATACCAATAACTTATTTTTTTACAGGATTGAATATTTTTAAAAAAAAAGAGATATTCATAATTATTTCAAACACATTTTTTATAGTTCCTTATACTGTAATTGGGTCTATTTTTTTTGATTTTTTTTATACTGATGCATTTAAACTTTATATAAATGGAAATGGAGGATTTATTGGAAATTATTTTAACAATGTTTTTATAAACACTATCATTAGCACAAATGAAAATATCTTTTACTATATCTCAATAATTCTAATTTTTTTTCTTTTTCTTGCAAGTATTAACTTTAATTTAAAAAATTTTATTTTATTTCTAAATAAAATTATTAATTTTATTTTTAATAAAAACCAAAAAAATTATACAAATAAAAACGAAATTATTAATCAATATATACCTCAAGAAGAAATCAAAAATTTAATCCAAGAAGATTTGCCATTTATTAAAGCAGAACAAAATAATCAAATCAAAAGATCAAAATTTGAACTTCCATCGATTGATTTACTTAAAACTCCTACTAAAAAAGAAAGAGAAAATAAAAATGAAAATACAAAAAATAGTTCTGAATTTCTTGAAAAAATTCTTTTAGATTTTGGTGTAAATGGAAATATAAAAAAAGTAAGCCATGGCCCTGTTGTAACTCTGAATGAGTTTGAACCTGCGGCAGGTGTAAAAGTATCAAAAATTATTAATCTTTCTGATGACATTGCCAGAAATACAAGTTCTGAATCTGCTCGTATTGCAACTATTCCAGGAAGTAACACAGTTGGTATTGAACTTCCCAACCAATTTAGAGAAAATGTTTACCTTAGTGAAATATTAAAACACCCTGACTTTAAAAAAAAAGATATAAAATTACCTATAGCCCTTGGTAAAAATATTTCAGGATCACCTATTGTTAGTGATTTAACATCGATGCCTCATCTATTAATAGCTGGTACCACAGGATCTGGAAAATCTGTTTGTATTAATACAATTATTTTGTCTCTCCTTTTTAGACATACTCCAGAAAAATGTAAATTTATTTTAATAGATCCAAAGATGCTAGAACTTTCAACTTATGAAGGCGTACCTCATTTACTTTGCCCTGTAATTACTGAAGCAAAAAAGGCAGCATCAGTTTTAGGTTGGGTTGTTAAAGAAATGGAGAGTAGGTACAGACTTATGACAAAAGAAGGAGTTAGAAATATAGATGGTTATAACCTTAAACACAAACTGCCAATGCCTTACATTGTTGTAGTAGTTGATGAGATGTCAGATCTTATGCTAGTTGCAGGTAAAGAAATTGAAAATTATATTCAAAAGTTATCTCAGATGGCTAGAGCTGCTGGAATTCACATTATAATGGCTACTCAAAGACCAAGTGTAGATGTAATCACAGGCACAATTAAAGCAAACTTTCCAACAAGAATATCTTTTCAAGTAACTTCAAAAATTGACAGTAGAACAATTTTAGGTGAACAAGGTGCTGAACAGTTATTAGGTAAAGGAGATATGCTTTATATGTCTTCTGCAAATAGAATCGTTAGGATTCATGCACCATTTGTAGCTGACAACGAAATAGAAAAAATAAATAATTTTTTAAGATCTCAGGAGGAACCTGACTATGTAGATGAAATACTAAATTTTGCTGATGAAAAAGAATTTAGTGAAAGTTCAAGAAGTCAAGGCGATAAAGATGAACTTTATCAAGAAGCAGTAAATATAATTAAAACTGAAGGTAAAGCCTCCACATCTTTTTTACAAAGAAAACTACAGATTGGCTATAACAGAGCAGCTAGAATTATTGACATGATGGAAGAAGAAGGAATAGTTAGTAAAGCAAATCATGCTGGGAAACGTGAAGTTCTATAATGAAAATTTTCATAATCCTTTTACTCTTGATTTGCAGTACTTTTAAATCATTTGCATCGACAAAACAGAATATTATTCAAAATTTAAAAGATACTCAAAACTTGTCATTCAATTTTGAACAAAACATAAACGGTAAAATTGAGAATGGTAATTGTAAAATAAAATATCCAAAGAAAATATATTGTAAATATGATTTATTTAATGAGAAAATTTTAGTATCTAATGGCGAATCATTAGTGATAAAAACTTCTACCAGTTATTTCATTTATCCACTTGAAAAAACAAATTTGGATTTGATTTTAAATAAGGAATATTTGATAAAAAAAATCTATGATATGTATGAAAAAAAAATTAGCGAAGAATTTATTAATTTTGATTTTAACGAAAATAACAATGAAATTAGCATTTATTTTGATAAGAAAACATACAATCTAATTGGTTGGCAAACTTTAGATATTTACCAAAATTTAAGTATTACTTTACTTTCATCCATAATAAAAAATCAAGAGATAGATGAAAATTTATTCAAATTACCAACTCAAGACTAAATATTTACAGACTCTTTCTTAAATATTTTCATCCCTCTTGAAATATAATTTCTTAAGGCATTTTCATGATCTAAAGAGCAAGTATGAAGCCAAACTCTTTTAGGTTTTTTCAAAAAAGATTTTTTAATCGCAAGTGATAATAAATATGATCCTAATCTTTTATTATGGTACTCCTCTAATAAACCAAAATAAGCAATTTCTATTTCGTTGAGATCATCATGAAATAATAATTCAAAATAACCAACTAAATCCTCTTTTTTCTTTAAGACATAAGTTTTAATATTTTTGTTTGTAGTATATTCAATCCATTGTTTTTCACTCCAGATCAACCTATCAATCCAACGATGTTTTTTTCCAACATTTTTGTAAAAAAACTTATTTAGTTGAAAATTTGGAGGATTGATAAGTTCTATTTTAAATTCATTAGAAGGACTATCTGACTCAATTAAATCATCAAGTGAATATATTTCTAAGTAATTTCTTTCAATTTTTTTTTTCACTCGACCATTTTACCAACTCTTTCACCTCCAAATAAATGAAAGTGTAAATGTGGTACCTCTTGGCCCCCATGCTCACTAATATTTGCTAAAGCTCTATATCCTTTACCGGTATCAACTGATATACCCAATTTTTTTGCAACAATATTAATACCTTTTAGCAATCCTACCATTTCATCTGCTGATGCTTTTTCACTAAAATCATCTAGATCAACATATTTACCTTTTGGAATAACCAGAGCGTGGATTTTTTTTTGTGGATTAATATCATGAAATGATAATACAAAATCATCTTCATAAATTTTTTTACAAGGGATTTCTCCTCTCAAAATTTTTGCAAAAATATTATTATCATCGTAACTCATTTTTTCCTTTTATTTAATTCCTCCATAACATCTTCGATTTTTACATCGTTAGCCTCTAAATACATTATCAAATGATAGAAAACATCTGCAGCCTCATGAATTTTGTTTGAATCATTTTCAACAGCTTCAATTAATTCATTTATTTCCTCTAACACTTTTTCTTTGCTTAAAGACTTATCACTGAGTAATTTATTTGTATAAGAACCATCTACAGGTGTTTTTTTTCGTTCTCTAGCGAGATTAAATAAACTTTCTAAAGTGTTTAGCATACTAAATTCTAACAGGTATTCCTTTTGAGTCCAAATAATCCTTAGCTTCTTTTACAGAATATTTTCCGTAGTGAAATATAGAAGCTGCTAAAACTGCACTAGCTTTTCCCAATTTAATTCCATCAACTAAGTGGTCTAAATTGCCTACACCACCAGATGCAATTACTGGAATATTTACTTTGGATGAGATTCTAGACATTAGGTCAATATCATATCCGACTTGTGTTCCGTCTCTATCCATAGAAGTTACTAATAATTCCCCTGCACCATTGTCCTCCATCTGTTTTGCGTACTCTAGTGCATCAATACCGCTATTATTTCTTCCCCCATGAGTAAATACTTCCCACTTATCTCCATTCTTTTTTGCATCAATTGCAACTACTATACATTGGGATCCGAATTTTTTTGAACTATCGATAACAACTTTTGAATTTTCAACTGCAGCAGTATTTATAGAAACTTTATCTGCACCGCAATTAAGTAATTTATTAATATCCTCCACACTTTTTATACCGCCACCAACGGTTAAAGGTACAAAACATTTTTTTGAAGTTTTTTCTACAACTTCATAAATAATATCTCTATTTTCATTTGATGCAGTAATATCAAGAAAGCAAATTTCATCTGCTCCACCATCACTATAAATTTTTGCTTGTTCCACAGGATCTCCTGCGTCTTTTAAATCTACAAAATTTATGCCTTTAACAACACGTCCATTCTTTACGTCCAAACAAGGAATTATTCTTTTTTTAAGCATCTTCTTTTACCAGCTCTTCTAATTTTATATCACCATCATAAATAGCTTTACCAACTATTATCCCTTCAACATTTTTCAAATTTTTAGCTTTTTTGATATCGTCTATTGATGAAACGCCACCTGATATAATTACTGGACAACTTGATATCTCAGCAACTTTTGCTGTTTCATCGAAATTTGGACTTTGTTTCATACCATCCCTGTTAATATCAGTATAAATCAATCTACTAACACCATAGTCGTTTACTTCTTTTAAATACTCTAAAGTTAATTGATTAGAGCTTTCTTTCCATCCAGATACTGACAAATATCCATCTCTAGCATCCAAACCTAAAGCAATTTTATTTGGAAATTTTTCACATACTTCTTTTAAAAAATTTTTATCTTTTATAGCAGCACTTCCCAAAATTACTTTATCAGCACCTGCATCAATATATTTTTGAATGCTATCAAGATTTCTGATGCCACCACCTATCTCGACCTTTAAATTAAATTTACTGACTATATCCTGAACAATATCTAAATTTACTGTTTCACCAGTTAAAGCACCATCTAAATCAACTATGTGTAAATTTTTAAAACCATGATCTTTATATTTACTTGCTTGTTCAACTGGAGACATGTCATACTCGGTTTTGTCGTCAAAATCTCCTTTAACTAATCTTACACACTTTTTATCTTTAATATCTATAGCTGGAAATATTTTCATTTATAAACTTATAAAATTATTAATTATTTTAAGACCAATCTTATCACTCTTTTCAGGATGAAATTGAGTTCCAAAAATATTATCTTTTTCAACAGAACAAACAATATTTGATGAATAATCTGTTGTTGAAGATATCACATTTTTATCTTCTGGAATAAATTCATAACTATGAACAAAATACATATGAGAATAATTGTTTATATCTTTAAAAATTCTACTATCCTTAATTATATTAATCTGGTTCCAACCAATGTGAGGGAGTTTATATTTACTGTTTTGATTATCAATCTTTGAGACCTTTCCTGAAATCCAACCTAATCCTTTTGTTTCAGTTTCCTCATAACCAATATCAGCAAACATTTGTAAACCAACACAAATTCCAAGAAGAGGTTTTTTATTAGTAATTGCAAATTCGTTAAGTGTATCTGTGAGGCCATCAATATTGTTTAAGGCATCAATACAACTTTTAAATGAGCCCTGCCCTGGTAAAACCACTTTATCGCTTGATTTAATCTTATTTAAATCTGAAGTAACCTCGATAGTCACTTTATTTTTGGCAACTTCTTTAAAAGAATTTATTACCGAGCTAATATTACCCGAATTATAATCAACAATTGTAACGTTCATTAAACTTATAAAGAACCTTTGGTAGAAGGAATTGTTTTTTTGTTTCTAGGATCTATCTCTAGTGCAGTTCTTAATGATCTTGCTAATCCTTTAAAACAAGACTCTATAATATGATGACTATTATCACCGTAAATATTTTCGACATGCAAAGTGATTCCTGCAGCTTGTGAAAATGCTTGAAACCATTCTTTAAACAATTCAGTATCCATTTCACCAAGTTTTTCTACCTTAAGCTTAACCTTCCAAATCAAATAAGGTCTGTTAGATATATCAATTGCAACACGTGATAAGGTTTCGTCCATGGGTATCATTGCGTGTGCATATCTTCTAATACCAATAGATTTTTTCAGAGCTTTTTTTAATGCTTCTCCAATTGCAATTCCAGTATCTTCAGTCGTATGATGAAGATCGATATGAGTATCTCCTTTTGCTTTAATATTCATATCAATCGATGAATGCTTAGATAATTGTTCAAGCATATGATTTAGGAAACCTATCCCAGTATCAATTTTATATTTGCCTTTACCATCTATATTTAAATCAACACTGATGCTTGTCTCTTTAGTTTTTCTACTAATTTTACCTTTACGTTTCATAATTTAAAACAGGTATACATATATTATTCAATTATGGCAATAATACTAAACCTGGGCTTGAACTATTGAAATTAGTATCCATTTAATAACTATGACAACAATAGTATTGGTGAGAAAAAATAATGAAGTAGTCGTAGCTGGAGATGGCCAAGTAAGCATGGGAAATACCGTTGTAAAAAGCACTGCTTCAAAAGTCAGAAAAATTGATAAGAGAGGAGTTGTTGCAGGATTTGCTGGATCAACAGCTGATGCATTAACTTTGTTTGAAAGATTAGAAGCAAAATTAGAAAAACATGCAGGTAACTTATCAAGAGCTGCTGTGGAATTAGCTAAAGATTGGAGAACTGATAAATATTTAAGACGATTAGAAGCTCTAATGGCTGTTGGAGATAAAAATAATAGTTATATTATTTCTGGTACAGGAGATGTTTTAGAGCCTGAAGGAGATGTTATTGGTATTGGTTCAGGTGGAAATTATGCACTTGCTGCTGGAAAAGTCTTGATGGGAACTAATATGAATGCAGAGGAATTAGCAAAAAAAGCAATAGAGGTAGCAGCTGAAATTTGTGTTTTTACTAACAGCAACGTAAAAATAGAGAAAATATAATGGATAAATCAAACGTTACAAAACTACAACCTAAAGACAAAAAATCAGAGTCCATAGTTGGTAGCTCTCTTTCACCAAGAGAAATAGTTTCTGAACTAGATAGATTTGTAGTCGGTCAAAATCAAGCCAAAAGAGCTGTAGCAGTTGCTTTAAGAAATAGATGGAGAAGACAAGCTTTAAAGGGTGAAATGAAAAATGAGGTCTTGCCAAAAAATATTTTAATGATTGGACCAACAGGAGTTGGGAAAACAGAAATATCAAGAAGATTGTCAAAATTGGCAGAAGCACCTTTCGTAAAAGTTGAAGCAACACGGTTTACTGAAGTTGGATATGTAGGAAGAGATGTAGAGCAAATTATAAGAGATTTGATTGAGATAGCAATTTCAATGGAAAAAGTAAAAAAGAGAAAAGAAGTATTTGCTAAAGCTCAAAAACTTGCTGAAGAAAAAGTTTTAGATGCACTTGTAGGAAAAAAAGCAAGTTTAGCAACAAGAGAAAGTTTTAGAAAAAGATTAAGAAATGGTGATCTTGATGATAATGAGATTGAAATAGCTGTTAGTGACACAGGTGGAAACAGTACGTCATTTGAAATTCCAGGTATGCCTGGTGCAAATGTAGGTATGATAAATATTGGTGAAATGCTCGGTAAATCAATGGGTGCAAAAGAAAAAAAGAAAAAAATGACTGTAAAAGAATCTCATGAAATTTTAATAAATGATGAATCAGACAAACTGATTGAACAAGATAAAATTATTAAAGCTGCTAAAACATCCACAGAAAATAATGGGATAGTCTTTTTAGACGAAATAGATAAAATTTCAGGGAGAACTGATAGGGTTGGTGGTGATGTATCTAGAGAAGGTGTACAAAGAGATTTATTACCATTAATTGAAGGAACAACTGTTAATACAAAATATGGTCCAATAAAAACAGATCATATTCTTTTTATTGCTTCTGGTGCTTTTCAGCTTGCTAAGCCATCAGACTTACTGCCAGAACTTCAAGGAAGATTACCAATCAGAGTGGAATTAGAAGCTCTCACAAGCGATGATTTTAAAAGAATTTTAAAGGAACCAGATTACAGTTTAATTAAACAATATGTTGCATTATTAAAAACGGAAAATGTCGATTTAGAATTTTCAGAAGATGGTATTGATACAATTGCTAAAATTGCTTCAGAAGTTAACTCAACGGTAGAAAATATCGGTGCTAGAAGATTACACACTATTATCGAAAAAATATTAGACGAAATAAGCTTTACAGCAACTGACCGTGCTGGAGAAAAAATAATTATAAATAAAGAATATATTACAAAAAATTTAGATAACTTGGTAAAAGATACAGATCTTTCGAAATTTATATTATAAAAATCACAAGTATCCCAATTCGATCATTTCTTTTTTAAATGTTTCTTCTATTTTAGAGCTGTACTCTCTCTTAAGGAACCTTCTCCAATCATTCTTTGGTCCATATTTAAAAAATGTTTTTCTTTTTTTTGTTTTTTCATCTAATTCAGCTTCTTTAAAATCTGTTTTTTTTTCAAGATCTTGCATAATATTAAAATCTGAAGTTTTTATAATTTTATTTAATTTAATCATGTTAATTTCAAAATTTTTTACACCTAATTTTTGAATAAATTTAAAAATTTTGATTAAAGTAGATTTTTTCCTAATTACTAAATCTTCATATTTAATTGTTAAAACTTTTTCTCCCATATTTTTCCATGAGTTATAATTTACACTCCATGAACCTAAAAAAGTTTTACATGTAGCATCTGCTCTGTATAACCATTTAGATGGATTAATCATAGTATTTATGGCTTCATCCATATTGATATTATAATGATGACATAAAGAGGTAACCACATTTCTAGGATCTCTAACAATATAAATTGCACCAAGAGAATTTTTTGAGTCTGTAAAATTACAATTATTTATACTTATCAAGCTACTATGAGTTTTAAAAAATCTTATTTTCTTATCTTTATTTATTAAACTTTGTGCGTTAATAAAATTTTCAAAAATTTTTTTATCATCTTTAATATCAATATTTAATTTTTCAAATTGTTTAATTAATGGAAATTGTTCAATTTTATATAAATAATCAAATTTTAAATTCCCATCTTTTGAGAATAAATAAGTTCCTAATATAGAACGTAATAATGTATTTCCACTTTTAGGATATGATGCCAACCAAACAATCATTTTATTTTTTTTAAAAATATATAAAAAGCTCCTGCTCCACCATCTTCAATTTTTGCTTCTTCAATTCTATTAATTATTTGCATTAAACTTTTATGACTTTTAATAAATTGAGGAACAGAGTGTTTTAAAATTCCCAAATCTCTAGAAACATATGGATCTTGATCATTTTTTGAATGTAGACCTTTTCCTGTTACTACAATCAGTTTATTTATCTTATCTTTATATGCTTGATATATAAACTCCTGAATTGTTTTATTTGCTTGATCAAGAGAATATCCATGTAAATCTACAGATCTTATTTGATAATTTTTTTTTTTAGAATATTCTAAATCCTTGTTATAGACACCTTCATCACTATTGATAAATTTTTTCCAGTCTTTTTTATCTTTATCTGAAATTTTACTATTCAATTAAGTTAAAATATCTACTAATTGCCAGTTCGGATTACTTGACCTTGTATCTCTAGAAAAAACCCAAGTATCATAAATTTTTTTAATTTTTTCAGGATCTCCAGACACAATTTTTTTATTCTTATCTCTTATACAAGTTATAACTTCACCAACAAAATCTACCGTTACTTTCAGTATACTATTTTCTTTTTTATGATTTTTAATATTTGCTGAATTGACTCCAATAAAAGTAATCTCTGCAAAATGTCCTCTATTATTTCTTTCTTTTAGTGCTTCATTAAATTGATCATGAATTTTTTTACTCAATAATGGCTTACTTTGAACAAGCTTATTATCATCATCACTAAAATCTGTAATTATAGTTTCATAAGCAATTTTTGCTCCTTTTAAGAACTCTTTTTGAGCACTTTCATCAAAAATTAAATTTTGTTTAGTTTTAATTTTAGGATCAACTTTTTTTAATATCTCTTGAAATTGTGGAGCTGTTTTACCCTCAAATCCTGTTCTTTTTCCAAGAATACCTCTTAACCTCAAGAAAATGAAGCCAGCGATCATTGCTAATAAAATAATATCTATATATTCAAAACTATAATTCATAAGCTTAACTTAATTACTATGTTGAATAATTTCAACTAACAATTACATTAAAGACAAATGAACACAGCACTTTTAACGATAATTTTAGTTCCAATAATAGAAATTTATCTATTTATAAAGATAGGTAATCAAATCGGAGCATTTAATACAATCTCTTTAATATTTATCACAGCTATAATTGGAGTTATATATGCTAGGTACGAGGGACTAAATACTCTTAAATCTGGATTTTCACAACTAATAAAAAATGAACTTCCAGCGTATGAAATAATCTCAGGTGCTGCAATTGCTTTTGCTGCATTACTTTTAATAATACCTGGCTTTGCCACTGATCTAATTGGCTTTTTAATCATATTTCCGCTCACTAGAAAATTATTTTTTGGGAAATTTTTAAAAAATTACAAAAACACAAAAACTTCTAATAAACCATATATAGATGGAGAATTTGAAGATATAAAAGATGATGATGAAAGAAAATTATAAAATTTTAGGAAAATTTATAAAAGATATGTCTAGTGAAACACCTGATATTGAAACTTTTTTATTTGTTAAAGATAATATTTCAAAATATCATTTAAATATTGATATTAGCTCAAAAGCTCTAAAAAATAAATTAGTTGAAGTTAATACAACTCTCAGATTTGAGGATAAAAGTGATAATGAAAAAAAATCTTTATTTGAAATTATTTTTGCAACTATTGTAAAAATTGGAGAAGAAATAAAAGAAAAAAAAGACTTACAAAAAATTCTTCTTTGTGATGTGCAAAAAGAAATTTATCCAAACTTAGAGACATCATTTATAAATTTACTTAATGATTCTGGTTATCCTGGGATAAAATTTGAGAAAAAAATTGATTTTGAAAAGCTTTACAATGAAAAATTTAATTAAAAAAATTTTTCTTTAACTCTTTTTTTAAGTATTTTGAATGATTTTGCTTTTCTTGATCTGTCACTTTTATAACTTTTTTAAAGTACAAGACTTTTTTATCTGAAAATTCAATTTTATTTTTAAACTCGTTATTAAAGTTTAAAGTTGGTTCTTTTTGATCTATTAAATTAATATAAACTTTTGATAACAAATCACAATCGACAAGAGCGGTATGTTGTGTTCTTTTAGAATTATCAATTCTATAGCGTTTACATAAAGCATCTAAGCTGATTGAGGAACCTGGGAATTTGTCTCTTGCTAAAATTAGCGTATCAATTATTTCATTATTAATTTTCTTTTTACCAATAATTTGTAATTCATTATTTAAATGTGATAAGTCAAATTCTGCATTATGAATAATCAATCTTTTACCACTAATAAAATCTAAAAGTTCATCAACAACTTCTCTAAATTTTTTTTTTGATGACAAGAATTCATCTGTATAACCATGAACTTCCAAAGCTTTCTCTGAAACTTTCCTCTCAGGGTTTAAATAACAATGAAAGGTTTTTTTAGTTGGAATTAAGTTATCTAGCTCTATACAGCCTATTTCTACTATTCTATGACCATCTTTAACTGAAAGACCAGTTGTTTCTGTATCTAATATTATTTCTTTCATTTTTTAAATTTTTTGCAAGATATTTTTAACACACTTTTTTATCGTTTTTTTATTAAAATTATTATTAATCACAAAATGAGATTTTTTTTTTTTAAAGTCGAGTGGCAGTTGAATATTTCGAAATTTTTTTATTAATTTGTGATTATAGTTTTTTCTTTTTCTAAGCCTCTTTAATACCTCTCTTTTTTTACTTTTAACAAATATCAAAATATCACTTTTTTTATAAATTTTATTTTCCAACAAAAGAGGTATATCTAAAATTACAATTTTTTTGTTTTTGTTTTCTTTTAAAAAAAGATTTAATTTATTTCTTATTTCAATATGAACAATTTTAATAATTTTTTTTAAATTTTTTTTTTTATCTAATATAGCTCTTGTAATAATCTCTTTGTTAACAGGAGGTGTATTAAAGTATTTAGGTAAAACTTTTTTAAACTTTAAAAAAATTTTTTTATCCTTTTTATATAAGTTTGCAACTTCCTGATCTGCATTAAACACAGGATAACCAAAGCATTTTGCTATAAAAGTTTTGCCTGATCCAATATCTCCTACAATTCCAATTCTTTTCATTAATCTAAAATTTTATCTACATCTTCATCAATAATTGGATAAATTTTATGCCAAATTTTAAAAGAGGCAGCGGCCTGATAAATAAACATTTTTTTCCCATTTTCAGTCTTATTCCCCATTGCTTTAGCTTTTTTTAAAAAATTTGTTTCTTTTGGATTATATATTACATCATAATAAAGTTTACCCTTCTCAATCTTTGAAAAATCTAAGTTAATCTCATCTTTATTATCTAAACCTAAGCTGGTTGCATTGATTACCATGTCAAAATTAGGAACTTCTCCCCAATTAATTACCGATAAATCATTAAAAATATTATTTAAACCCTCTGCTTTAGTTTTAGTTCTATTTGATATAAAAATTTTTGATGATTTCATCCTTTTTAAAGAAAATATAATAGACGGCACTACCCCACCTGCACCAAGAATAAAAATTTTTTTTCCTTTAACATCAAATTTTATTTTTGATAAAGAAAGTTCAAACCCATCCACATCTGTATTGTGTCCTTTTACTTTACCATTATCTAGAAAAATTGTATTTACCGATTGTGTTTTTTCAGCTTCTAAACTTAATTCGTCTAAATATGATATAATTTCTTTTTTAAATGGAACAGTTACATTTATGCCGTAGATTTCATTATTTTTAACTCTCAATATAAATTTTTTAAGATCATTACTATCTAATTTTTCTTTATCATAAATCCCGTTAATATTATTTTTTTTTAACCAATAATTATGTAGTTTTGGCGACAGTGAGTGACTTATAGGATTTCCAATTACTAAAAATTTTTTCATTTTATTTGTAATTTTTTAAATATTCTTTGATTGTTTTAATAGGAAGTCCCATTATAGTATTTTCATCTCCCTCAATATATGCAAATAACTCTTTTCCTTCACCTTCAATTTGATAAACATTATAAGCGAATAATGCTTTATCTGTTATCTTAGTTAAATATTTTTTCAACTCTTCATTGCTAAATTCTTTCATTTTTAAAGTGGCTTTGTCTGTGTAATTCCAAATCATTTTTCCATTCTTAGAAATGCATACTGAACTAACAAGATTATGTTTTTTCCCATTCAATTTTTTTAAAATATTTAGTGCTTCTTCTCTATTTCTAGGTTTAGATATAAGCTCACCATCTAAATCTATTACGCTGTCCGCTCCTAATACAAGTAAATCAAAATTTTTTAGACTTACTTTGTTAGCTTTTAATTCAGCTAAATTTTTTGATATAATCGTTGGCGTAGCATTTTCTTTTAATAAACTTTCTTTAACAAGATCCTCATCAACATTTGAAGGCTCTACTCGATTTAATATCTTATTTTTATCAAGTATTTCCTTTCTTACTTTACTTTTGGAAGCAAGAATTAATTCAACCATTTTTTTTATATATTTCGTGTATTTTTATTATCGAAGCAGCTGTTTCTTCTACAGATTTTCTTGTAACGTCAATCATGGGCCATTTATATTTCTTAAAAGTATTTTTAGCTTCTTCTACTTCTTTTCTTATTTTATCTAGGTCTGTATAAGATTTATTTTCAGTTTCTTTTAGTGAATTCATTCTATTTTTTCTTATTTCACTTAATCTTTCTGCCTCCGTGCTTAAACCCACAATGCATAAACTTTTAGGATTTTTTTTTAAAAGTGTTGGAATTGAATTCTCATTAACCAAAGGAATATTAGAAGTTTTAAATCCTTTGTTTGCTAAATAAATTGAAGTTGGAGTTTTGCTAGTTCTGCTAACACCTAATAATATTATATCAGATTTTTCTATTTCTTTAACAAGATTTCCATCATCATGATTCATTGTAAATTGTATTGCTTCAATTCTTTTATAATATTCTTCATTCAAAACGTGTTGCCCGCTTGGTTGGTGAGATGCTTTTTGGTTTAATAATTTAGAAAAACTCAAAATTAAATCTCCCAAAACTCCGAAGCAAGGTATTTTTTTATCACTACTTGTATTTGCTAAATATTTAGCTAAATTGCTATCTACAATCGAGTACAAAATTATTGCGTTTGTGTTTTTTTCTGCATCTAGCAAAATTTTTAAAATTTGATTTTCTGTACGAGTAAATGAAAATGTATGCACATTATATTCAATATTTTGAAATTGAGCTTTAATTGCAAGAAATATTCTATCAAGAGTTTCGCCAGTTGAGTCCGAAATTAAATATATTTGATAAGTATTATTCATGTATTAATTGTTAATAACTTTGTATTTTTTAAATCATATTAAGTATTTTTAAAGTTCTAAAATTTATATTGTAAAACTGGGTTTTTATTAACATTATAAAACATGTGGATATAGTTTTTCACATTTTAAGCGATTAGTACATTGGCTCAATTTTACCTATTTATTTGACTGTTTTTTGATACTAAATGTTAATAATTAGTTTAAAAAATGTTAATAAAATTTAGTCTACACAATTCACAAGCTATACTACAAATACAATTAATTATATTTAACTATTATTATGTCTCCTATTCAAGAAGTAATTATTAATAAAAAAACAAGTATAAATCCTATATGGATAATGAGACAAGCTGGAAGGTATTTACCTGAGTTTCGTGAGATAAGAGCAAAAAATCCAGATTTTATAAAACTTTGCTTAAATCATAAACTTTCATCTGAAATTACGCTCCAACCACTTAAGAGATATAATTTTGATGCTGCGATAATCTTTTCAGATATTTTAATGGTACCATACGGGTTAAACCAAAAAGTTGAATTTAAAAAAAATTTTGGGCCTCTGTTAGGAGATTTAAATTTAGATAAAGCTTCTTCAATGCAAGAGAATAAATTTACAGAGAGACTTAAGCCTGTTTATAAAGCCCTAGAAATAGTAAGTAACAATAATTTAACATCGAATAAAAGTACGATAGGTTTTGTTGGCGCACCTTGGACCCTAATGGTCTATATGATAAATAAACAGTCTCCAAAGCTGAAATTAAAAAAAAATTTCTTTGATGATGAATTATTAATTAATAAAATTTTATTAATTTTAGAAAAATTTTTAAAAATTCACATAAAATGTCAAGTTGATAATGGTGCTCAAATTATTCAAATCTTTGATAGTTGGGCAGGATTGTTAGATGTAAAAGATTTTTCTAAATATATCTATAATCCAACATTATCTTTAGTTGAATTTACAAAGTCTTTAAATGTTCCTGTTATCTGTTTTCCGAAAGGAATTAAAAATTATAAGAATTATTGTGAAATTATTAACCCTGATGCTATTTGTATTGATTATGAGGTGGACCCTTTGCAAGCAAATAAAGATATTAAAATACCGATTCAAGGTGGAATGGATCCAAAAGTTTTATTGACTGACAAAGAAAACTTAAAAAAAGAGGCAAAGAGATATCTAGATATATTTAAAGATCATCCCTATATTTTCAATTTAGGTCATGGAGTTTTGCCTGAAACAGATCCTAATATGATGGACTATCTTGTTAAAATAGTAAAAGATTATTAAATGGAAAATATTGCTGAACATCCCGTAATAAAATTTGGAAAAACAGGCGTTTTAATCATTAATTTAGGAACGCCAGATTCAACAAGTTGGTTTGATATAAGAAAATATTTAAAAGAATTTTTATCCGATAGGAGAGTGATAGAAGTTAATCCCATTCTTTGGCAGATAATTCTTAATATCTTTATTTTAAACTTTAGGCCTTCTAAAACTGCCAAAGCTTATAAAGAAATTTGGATGAAAGAAGAAAATGTTTCTCCACTTCTCTATTACACAAGAGAACAGGCCAAAAAAATATCTAGTAATTTTACTCAAGAAAATGTGATTGTAGATTTTGCAATGAGGTACGGCAATCCAAGTATAAAAAGTAAAATTATGAAATTACATAGCCAAGGTTGTGAGAATTTAATAATATTACCTCTATACCCCCAGTATGCTGCAGCGACTACAGCAACAGTCTGTGATGAAGTTTACAGGACTCTTATGAAAATGAGATGGCAACCATCATTAAAAATAATACCACATTATGAGTCTGATCCTTTATACATAGACGCATTGGTAAATTCATTAAATAGAAAAATAAAAGAAATTGATTGGAAACCAGACTTAATTTTAGCATCTTATCACGGCATTCCTAAAAAATATTTTGATAAAGGAGACCCTTATCATTGTTATTGTCATAAAACTTCTAGACTGATTTCGGAAAAATTTAATTTGATTGAAATTAAAACAACTTTTCAGTCAAGATTTGGCCCACAAAAGTGGCTTGAACCATATACAGACAAAACTCTAGAAAGCTTGCCTAAAGAAGGAAAAAAGAATGTCCTTACAATATGTCCGGGTTTTTCTTCAGATTGTGTTGAAACTTTAGAGGAAATATTAATTCAGGGTAAGGAAAGTTTTTTAGATTCGGGTGGTGAAAATTTTGATATGGTTCCATGCTTAAACGACAGTGATGACCATATATTTTTACTCAAATCTTTAATCCAAAAAAGTATCTAATGAATACTTATCTACTTTTCAAATCTCTTCATCTGGTATCAGTTATTTCTTGGATGGCTGGCCTTTTATATCTTCCAAGAATATTTGTTTATCATTCTGAAAATAATAATGAAATTATAACTACAGTTTTTAAAACTATGGAAAGAAAACTGTTTTATTATATAATGACACCAGCAATGATCTTGAGTTGGTTATTTGGATTAGTGCTTATTCATGAGATAGGATTTGTTCAATTATCAAGTTTATGGCTTCAGTTAAAACTTATTTTAGTTTTAATATTAACCGGATATCACTTTTATCTAGGTGTTTTGCTTAATAAATTTAAGCTAAATCAAAATCAAAAATCATCAAAATTTTATAGATATATTAACGAAATACCCACTTTATTACTGATTTTAATCATTTTTATAGTTATTTTTAAGCCAATCTAAGGTTGAATTATAAATAATAGTATATATATTCTAAATATTATTAAGTCCTTAATAATCAATTAAAAATCATGAACATTCAAGAACTAAAATTAAAATCATCTGAACAGCTTATTACTCAAGCCGAAGAACTTGGAATTGAAAATGCAAGCACTTTAAGAAAGCAAGAAATTCTTTTTGCAATACTAAAAAAGGTAGCCGAAAAAGAGGAAATTACTGGAGCAGGCGTATTACAGCTTCTTCAGGATGGATTTGGTTTCTTGAGAGCGATGGAGTCAAATTATTTACCTGGCCCAGATGACATTTATGTAAGTCCAACTCAAATAAGAAAATTTGGATTAAGAACTGGAGATACAGTAGAAGGACCAGTTAGAGCACCAAAAGCCGGAGAAAGATATTTTGCTCTACTTCAAGTAAGCAAGATAAATTTTGAGGAACCAGAAAAATCTCGACATAAGATTGCATTTGATAACTTAACGCCTCTATATCCTGACAAGCAATTGGTAATGGAAATAGAGTCTTCAAAACCTGATAAAAAACAAGATTTAACACCAAGATTGATTGATTTAGTAAGTCCAATAGGTAAAGGTCAAAGATCGATTATAATTTCACCTCCCAAAGCTGGAAAAACAATGATTCTTCAGAGTATTGCAAATTCTATAGCCAAAAATTATCCCGAGTGCTATTTGATAGTTTTGCTAATTGATGAAAGACCCGAAGAGGTTACAGACATGCAAAGAACTGTAAAAGGTGAAGTTATCAGCTCGACTTTTGATGAACCTGCTCAACGACATGTTGCAGTTGCTGAAATGGTGATCGAAAAAGCAAAAAGATTAACAGAGCATAAAAAAGATGTAGTCATACTTCTAGATTCTATCACTAGACTTGGAAGAGCTTACAATGCTGTAATTCCTAGTTCTGGAAAAGTTTTAACCGGTGGTGTTGATGCGAATGCTTTACAAAGACCAAAAAGATTTTTTGGTGCAGCTAGAAATATTGAAGAAGGAGGTTCATTAACAATAATTTCTACAGCACTGATTGATACTGGAAGCAGGATGGATGAGGTGATTTTTGAGGAATTTAAAGGAACCGGTAACAGCGAAACAGTTTTAGATAGAAAAATAGCTGACAAAAGAATTTACCCTGCTATTGATATTACAAAATCAGGAACTAGACGGGAAGAACTTTTATTTGATAAAAATGACCTTCAAAAAATGAATGTTCTGAGAAGAATTATTGCTCCTATGGGGACTATGGATGCTATTGAATTTATAAGCTCAAAATTAAAAGATACTAAAAATAATTCTGAGTTTTTTAATTCTATGAATAAGCCCGCTTAAACTTTAAATGATCTTATCAACAGATCAGAAAATTAAATTAAAGCAGCTTTTTGAAAATAAAAAATTTTCAGAAATAGAGCGTTTTGTTGAGAGTTTGGGCGATCTTAAAAAACTTCCTAGCAACATATTAAATCTTTATGCCACCTCTAAAGCTTTAAATGAAAATTCAAAAATTAACGATTATAAACTTTCAGCTTATTGTTTTGAGAAAATTTATTTAGAAAATAATTCTAACCGCGATGCTTTTTATAATTTAATAATAGTAAGTGTAAAAGCCACTTATTTTGAATATTTAGAAGAACATATAATTAAAGAATATAATCTTAATAATAAAGATCCAAAAATTTTAGAAGGTTTAGCGAAGATGCATTTTTTTTACAATAATATGGAGAAAGCTTCTTTTTTTTACGAGAAACTTTTAGAAATAAATCCAAACTTTAAAAATATTTGGTCAAGTTTTTTAGCCAGTTTAAATTATCACAATAAATATGATCAAAAAAAATATTTAGAATTTTGTAATAAATTTGATCAATTTTTAAAATTAGAAATAGATGAATTTACACCAAATGTAAAAAAAAATGAAAAAATTAAGGTTGGTTTTTTATCAGCTGATTTTAAATATCACTCTGTTTCTTTATTTTTAAATGATTTAATTAAAAAATTAAATAAAGCGGAATTTGAATTGTTTGCCATAAGTAATTTAGAAAAAAACAACCACGATGAAATGACAAATGATTTAAAGGACAACTTTGACCAGTGGTATGAGGTAAGTGATACTAGTGATATTGAGACTGTAAAACTCATAAGATCATTTAACTTAGACATATTAATAGATCTTGCGGGACATACTTACAAAAATAGGGTTAGCGTGATTAGAGCTAGATGTGCACCAAAACAAATATTATGGCTTGGTTACAACAACTCTTTGGGAGTTGAAAACATAGATTACATTATTGCTGATCCTAATTTAGTAAAAAAAGAGGAATATAAATTTTATAAAGAAAAAATTATTTTTATGCCGAAAATTTGGAATGCATTATCGAAACCTATTAATTTACCTGAAATAAATTTTTATCCAGATAAAGATAATCGCTTCAGATATGGATCTTTTAACAACTTTCAGAAAATTTCGTCAGAAACAATAAAAACTTGGTCAAAAATATTAAAAGATGGTGATGCTAAATTAATATTGAAAAGTTCCACAAGTTTTGATGAAAAAAATTTAAATAAATATTTAATTAATAAATTCAAAAAATTAAATATTGGAGAAGATAAAATTGAGATATTAAGTAGAAAAAAAACTTATTCAGAACATCTTGAAAGTTACAATAAAATAGATTTGTCTTTGGATACATTTCCATACCCAGGAGTCACGACAAGCTTCGAGTCAGTTTCTATGGGAACTCCTG
The DNA here is from genome assembly GCA_902540275.1 of uncultured Pelagibacteraceae bacterium. Taxonomy (GTDB): domain Bacteria; phylum Pseudomonadota; class Alphaproteobacteria; order Pelagibacterales; family Pelagibacteraceae; genus Pelagibacter. The sequence continues at coordinate 64,214 of CACBMB010000005.1, forward strand.
TTTTGACAATGAAAGGTTTTAATTTTAATTCAAGATGTGGTGAAAGTATCAATAAAAATTTAAATTTAGAATATTTTATAGCGAATAATGAAGATGATTATATTGATAAAGCTTTGAAGATCAAAAAAGAAAATAAAATAGACCAAAAATATAAACAAAATTTAAGATCAGAAGCTCTTGAATCTTGTCTCTTTGATACAGAAACGTTTGCAAAAGACTTTGGAAGGCTGTTAAAGTCTCTTTGATGACAATTTACGCTCTTTCGTCGGGCCCAGGTGTATCTGGAGTTGCTATAGTAAGAATTTCTGGCCCAGAGGCTCCTGAGATTATAAAATCTTTAACAGGGAAAGATATTCCAAGTCCAAGAATAGCAACTCTTCGAAAAATAAACAATATCAACACTTCTGAGCTAATTGATGAAGGGATAATATTGTGGTTTCCTGGTCCAGAGAGCTACACAGGTGAGGATATGGCTGAAATACACATACATGGTGGTAAAGCGGTGATCCAGGCTCTATTAAATACAATTTCTAAAGTAAAAAACTGTAGATTGGCTGAACCTGGTGAGTTTACTAAGTTAGCTTTTCAAAATGGAAAAATAAATTTACTCAAAGCTGAAAGTATTGCTGATTTAATTTCAGCAGAAACTGAAATTCAAAGATTACAGGCAATTAAAATTATGAAAGGCAAATCTTCAGAGAAATTTAATGAACTAAGAGATAAATTATTAAAGATTCTATCTTTTGTCGAAGCTAAAATTGATTTTCCCGAAGAAGATCTACCGGATGAAAATATTAAAAAGATCAAAAAAGATACAAATGATGTTTTGGTCGAAATAAAAAAAATAATAAATGATCATAAAATTGGTGAGATTATTCGTGAAGGTTTTAAAATTGCAATTGTGGGGCCAACTAATGCAGGTAAATCTAGTTTATTAAATAATTTATCTAAAAGAGAAGTTGCTATAGTTTCTGAAACAGCCGGGACAACGAGAGATGTAATTGAAACTCATTTAAATATTGATGGTTACCCCGTTATTATTTCCGATACGGCTGGTATAAGAAATTCAAAAGATGAAATAGAGAAGAAAGGAATTAAATTATCTCTTATTAAGGCTGAAAACGCAGACCTTAAACTAGTAGTGATTGATGCTAAAAGTGTTGATTTAAGCGGTTTTTTAGGGGATTTATTAAAAAAGAACGCAATATTAGTTGTAAATAAATCTGATTTATTAGATGGAGAATTAAGCTCAGAAATAATTAAACAAGATCATATTTTAATTTCATTGAAAAATAATCACAACATAGAGAAACTAATAATGAAAATAAAAGATAAATTAAAAAATGAATTTATATCAGAGGGAGATATTTTAATAACTAGAGAACGACACAGACAACATTTGATTCAATGTGTTGAATACCTAAACAACTTTTCTGACAAAAATGATAAAAAAGATTTTGATAAAGCTGCTGAGGATCTACGTTTAGCTACCCGACATTTGGGGATGATTGTAGGAAAGGTAGATGTAGAGGAGATATTAGGTAGTATTTTCAACGATTTTTGTATAGGAAAATAATATGAATTTTACTAGTATTTTTAGCATATCAAGTTTAATTATTGTTGATAAATAAAGCTTATCTAAGAATAAAACACAAATCTTGTAAAATTTTTAATCGAATATAAATTTAGATCATGAAAAAAAATTTATTTTTCGATGTGGTTGTTATCGGTGGAGGGCATGCAGGTTGTGAAGCTGCTGCAGCGTCTGCGCGACTTGGAGTCAACACTGCCCTATTCACTCACAACAAAAACACTATAGGAGAAATGTCATGTAATCCTGCGATTGGTGGTTTAGGAAAAGGTCATCTGGTGAGAGAAATAGATGCTTTGGACGGGGTTATGGGTGAGGTAGCTGACAAGTCAGGAATACAGTTTAGATTACTAAATCGGAGTAGAGGTCCAGCTGTAAGAGGCCCTAGAACACAATCTGATAGATCATTATATCGACAATTTATGCAAGAAAAGCTTGCAAACTATTGTAATTTAAGCATTTTTTCCGATCCTGTTGTAAAGTTTATTTTTTTAAATAATGCGATAAGTGGTTTTACAACATCAAAAGGCAATAAAGTAAGTTGTAACAAATTAATTTTAACAACCGGAACTTTTTTAAATGGATTGATACATATTGGTGATGAAAGAACACCAGCAGGTCGTTTTAATGAAAAACCAAGCACTGGTTTGAGTGAACAGTTAGAGAAGTATAGTTTCAAAATAAGTAGATTAAAAACTGGGACACCGCCAAGGCTAGACTCAAGAACTATTAATTTTAAAAATTTAGAGAAACAATTTGCAGATGATGATCCGTATTTTTTTTCTTTCTTAACAAAAAAAAATTTAAACCGGCAAGTATCTTGCGCTATGACCTATACTAACGAAAAGGTTCATAAGATTATTGAGAAGAATTTGTCTAAAAGTGCAATGTATTCAGGAAGCATACAAGGTGTTGGGCCAAGATATTGTCCTTCAATAGAGGATAAAATAGTAAAATTTTCTGATAAGACCAGGCATCAAATTTTTTTAGAGCCAGAAGGTCTTAATGATCATACTATTTACCCAAACGGTATATCTAATTCACTACCTGAGGTAGTACAAGAAGAAATTCTCAACAATATCAATGGTTTAGAACATGTAAAAATTATTAGACCAGGATATGCCATAGAATATGACTATATTGATCCGAGAGAGCTTTTTTTAACACTGGAAACAAAAAAAATTAAGAATTTATATTTTGCGGGTCAAATTAATGGAACCACAGGGTACGAAGAGGCAGCTGCCCAAGGTCTTATAGCTGGAATAAATGCTGCTCTTTCTATCAAAAAAATGGAACCTTTTATTTTGGATAGGTCTGATGCTTATATAGGTGTAATGATAGATGATTTGGTGACTAAGGGAGTTGCTGAACCCTACAGGATGTTTACTTCTCGAGCCGAGTATAGACTAAGTCTTAGATCTGATAATGCAGATCTGAGACTTACTCATAAAGGGATTAAGATCGGATTAATCTCCAGTTTAAGAAAAGAGTTTTTTGAGGATAAATTCAGTAAATTGGGTAAAATATCCCTTCAAATGTCTAATTTAAACATATCTCCAACAAAGGCAGATAAATTTGGAATAAAAATTGCAAAAGATGGTATCTTTAGATCTGCTGAGGAAATATTAACGCAAAAAGATGTTAATATGAGAAAAATTAGGGATATTTGGCCAGAAATTTCTAATTATGGGGCTGAGATTGATGAGCAACTAGAGATTAATTCTCATTACAGAGGGTATTTGAAAAAGCAAAAAGCTGATATTCTAGCTTTCAAAAGAGATGAGAATTTATCTATACCAGATAATATTGATTATGACCAATTTTCAGGCCTATCTAACGAAGTTAAGGCTAAATTTAAGGAAATAAGGCCCAAAACTATGGGTCAGGCACTAAGAATTGACGGAATTACTCCTGCTGCTGTATATATTTTGTTGTCACACGTCAAAAGAAAGTCTATTAAGCATATAGCTTAATGGATAGTGCAATTTTAAATTCTTACTCAAAAATTTCCAATTTAAATGTTTCACGTGAAACTTGTAATGAGCTTGAAAGCCTAATTACAATGATACAAGAAAAAAATAAGGAAATTAATATAATTAGCAAAAAAATGTCTGAAAAAGAGGCTATAAGAGAACGACATATAATAGATTCAGCGCAAATTATTGATTTTGTTGATTTAAATTGCAATACAACCACAGATTTAGGAACAGGTGGTGGAATGCCAGGCTTAATTATTGCTATCGTAATGAAACATATGAAAAATAGTATGAAAATTAATCTTTATGAAAAAAGCTTTCATAAATGTGTTTTTTTAAAAGAAGTTTCAAAAAAATTAAACTTGAACACTGAAGTTATTCACAAAGATATTTTTGAAATTAAAAATGTTGAGACTGGAACAATAATGTCGAGAGCTTTTAAACCAATGCCAGTGATTCTTGATTTAGTAAATGAAAATTTTAAAAGATATAAAAACATAATTTTATTTATGGGAAATTCAGGTAGAAAAATATTGAATGAAACTCTCAAAGAGTGGGATTTAGATTATGAGGAAAAAAAAAGTTTAACTAATAATAATTCATTTATATTAAATATAAAAAAAATTAAAAATAAGATCTCATGAAAATTATTTCAATTATAAATCAAAAGGGCGGGGTTGGTAAAACAACAACAGTTATAAATTTAGCTTCAGCACTGTCGCAACAAGGTAAAAAAATACTGGTAATCGATCTTGATCCACAAGGAAACGCCACTACAGGATTAGGATTATCTAATACAGAACAATCAAGCCAAACAATTTATGGAATTCTTAATGGTATGATGTCAATTTCTGATGTCATTAAAAATACAAAATTTGAAAATTTAGATTTGATAACATCAAATGTAGATTTATCGGGCTTAGAGGTTGAAACTGCAGGAGACAGCGATAGGGCCTTTATTTTAAAGACTAAATTAGCCGCATATTTAAAGGATTCTAGAGCGCTATACGATTATATCCTTATTGATTGTCCTCCTTCTTTGAGTTTATTGACAGTAATGGCTCTTGTATCGTCAAATTCATTATTGGTGCCACTTCAAACCGAATTCTTTGCTTTAGAGGGATTAACTCAACTAATGAAAACAATTGAAAGAATTAAAATTAATTTAAATCCAAATCTTGAGATACAAGGAATTTTATTAACAATGTATGATAAAAGAAATAAGCTATCTTCACAAGTTGAACAAGAAGCAAGGGATTATTTTAAAGATAAAGTTTATCAAACAGTTATACCAAGAAATGTTAGATTATCTGAAGCCCCATCTCATGGTGTTCCAGTGCTCGTATATGATAAAAATTGTCCGGGTAGTAAATCTTATTATAACTTTACTGATGAATTTATTAATCAAGAAGGAAAAATTGGGAGCGCTGCATAGTGAATTCAAAAATTAAAAAAGGTTTAGGACGAGGATTATCTTCTTTAATTGGTGAAACTAAAATAGAAACAGCTACAAATAAAGCTTTAATTGGTGAGTTAAGTCCAAACAAATTTCAACCAAGAAAAAATTTTGATGAGGAGAGCCTTAATGAGTTAACTAATTCTATTAAAGAAAGAGGTGTTATTCAGCCTATTATTGTCAGAAAATCTTTAGACAATAAAACAAAATTTGAAATTGTAGCTGGTGAGAGAAGGTGGTTAGCAGCACAAAAAGCTAAACTTCATGAGGTTCCTATTGTTATTACCGATATTGATGACTTGAAATCCTTGGAATTTGCTATAGTTGAAAATGTTCAAAGAAATGATCTTAATCCTTTAGAAGAGGCTCAAGGTTATAAAAGGTTAATAGATGAATTTTCATATGATCAAGAAAAAGTTTCTAAATTTATTGGAAAAAGCAGAAGTTATATAACTAACTCACTTCGTCTACTTACTTTGCCTGATGAAATTTTTAAAATGATTGAAAAAAAACAATTAACTCCAGGTCATGCCAAAATTTTAGTTGGACTAGAAAATGCAGTTTTCATTGCAAACAAAATAATTGAAAAAAAACTATCTGTGAGACAAAGCGAAAAATTTGTAAAAATATTTAAACCAAAAAAAAAGAATGTTTCAAACTCAAAAGATTTAAATATTAAAGATCTTGAAATGTCTATATCATCTAAGATTGGTTTAAAAATTGATATTCAAAATAAGAAAAATAATAAAGGTAGAATATCTATAGAATACAAGGATTTAGATCAATTGAATAAAATTATAGAAATCTTAAAAAATAATTATTAATTATACTTTTGCTGTATTAAAAATAAAATTAGTTAAAATTTTATTTGAATTTTCAAAATTTTTTTTAATCAATAATTCATTATCATTTATAACTTCTAGTAAAGTTTCTATATTTTTATCAGGCCACTTTGAAATTTGTTCCTTTATAATTTCTTTATCTTTCCAAAAAATTGTTGGCTTAAAAGTAGATATGCCAATATCAATATTTTTAGTTTTTTTAACATGATCTCTTATTTTGATTAACCTTTTAACTTTATTCAAAAAGGTTCTAATTATTAAAATTGTATCCTCATTAGTAAAATTATTTTCATTTAATATCAGATTAATTTTATTCTTTTTTTTTGCTAAACAAAAATCTACTAGTTCTGAAATATTATCTTTTTCATATGTGTTAATTAATTTTAAAATATCATCTGAGTTTATTTTATCTCTAGAAACAGTTAAATTCTCAATTTTCGATAACTCTTTTTTGATATTATACCTATCTCCATTTCCTCTCTCGATAATAATATTTATTATTTCTTGAGATGTAGGAATTTTATGTTTTTTAAAAAAATCATTTATAAAAAATGTTAATGTCTTATGGTCATCAGGGTAAAAAGCAACACAAACTGTTTTTTTATTTTTCTCAAATAAATTTCTTATTTTTGATTTTTTCTCCAAATTTTCAGATATAAAAACTATAGCTAAATCTTTAATTTCCCTTTCAATAATTTCTTTTGCAATATTGTGAGATTTATCAGTAGTTCTTGATATTATTAATAATTTTTCATTATCAAAAAATGATTGAGATAAAATCTGATCAAAGAAATTTTTTTCATTTTTCAGAATCTCATTTTCCTCATATCTAAATATTTTATTTAAATAATTGGGCTTAATTTTTTCATCAATTATTTGGTTTATTTGAGCTAAGTTATTTCCATAAAATAGATAATGTTTATTTTTTTTATAATCAAATTTTTTCAATTCGTAGGATTTGAGGATCATTCTATTGTTCCTAAAAAGTTATTTATTTCTAGTAAAATTTCGTCAATTAAACTATTCATTAAAACATTTTCATATTGCTTTAACTCAAACTTACTATCTAAATTATTATAATTTGTATTTTTTTCAAAAATACTAGATTTAATATTTTGATTATTTTCAAAAATATCTAATTTAACACTGATTTTCATTGAGAAACTTGCATCTTCCCCAGCAGTGTTCTTTGAACTAACTTTTTTAATAAATGTGCTATTTACTTGAACATTAAATAATCTTGATGAATTTTCTTTATCTTGATATCTGGAAAAGAATTTCTCTAATCTATTATTTATTTTATCATTTCCTTCTGCATCAATTTCGACAATTTCAAAATTAGTATTATTTATATTGTTAATGACTTTGTATCCGCAAGATGTAAGTAAGATTAAATTAATGATATAAAAAAAAATTAATATATTTTTCATTTCACTATCAGGTTTATAATTTTATTTGGTATAAATATTTTTTTTACAATTTTTTTATCTTTAATATAATTAAGTATTCTATCATTACTATTAATTATTTTTAAAATTTCATTTTCTTTTACATCTTTTTTAATTATTAAGATTTCTCTTTTTTTACCGTTTATTTGTACTACTAAATTAATATCTTCATCCATTAAAATTTTCTCGTTAATTTTAGGCCACGAGTCATAATTTTTTAATTTATTAAGATTATTTAATTGTTCTAAACATTCTGATGCAAAATGAGGAATAAACGGACTTAATAAAATTAAAATTTTTGTATAATTTTCAACTAATATAATTTTATCGTAAGGTTTTTTTAATTCTTTAGATAAATAATTATACATCTCATAAAAGTTTGCAATTATAACATTGTATCTAAAGCTCTCAATATTTTGAGTAATTTTGTTAATTAAGTTATTCGTAAATTTTGAAATATCATCACTTTCATTTTTATTCTCATTAGCATTAATTTTTTCCACGAATATATTATGTAATGTCCAAAGTTTTTGTAAAAATTTATAAGATCCTTCCATACCAGTGTCAGACCATTGAATATCTTTTTCTGGAGGACTATCGGACATAATAAAAAGTCTAACAGAGTCTGCTCCATAGTTTTCAATTATTCTTTCAGGATCAATTGTATTTTTTTTTGACTTAGACATTGACTCTGAAGGTCCAACTTTAACTAATTCATTATTATCTTTTTTAAAAAATTTTTTTCCATCAGAAGTAACCTCGTCAGGACTAAGCCAATTATTATTAGTATCTTTGTATGTTTCATGACAAACCATCCCTTGTGTAAAAAGACCATCAAATGGCTCAGTAATATTGAATTTATCATTTTGATGATTTAGTGCTTGCATAAAAAACCTAGAATATAGGAGATGTAGAATAGCATGTTCTACCCCACCAATATATTGATCTACTGGCATCCAATAATTTAAATCTTCAATGTTAAACCCATAATTATTTGTTTTGGGTGAACAAAATCTTAAAAAGTACCAGGAGGAGTCCACAAAAGTGTCTAACGTATCAGTTTCTAATCTACATAACTCATCATCTATTTTTATTTCTGACCATTTTTTTTGATGATCTAAAGGATTACCTTTAGTATTAAGATCTATTTTTTCTGGTAATGAAATAGGCAACATTTTTTCAGGTATTTTTACAGGTTCATTATTTTTATTATAAGCAATAGGAATTGGACATCCCCAATATCTTTGTCTTGAAATTCCCCAATCTTTTAATCTAAAATTGATTTTTTTTTCTCCTAATTTTCGTTTCTCAATTATTTTAATTGTTTCTTTTATTGATTGTTCAGGAACTTTAAGGTTATCTAAAAATTTTGAATTATAAATTATACCAGGGCCAGTATATGCAGTATCTTTAATGGTAAATTCCCCTTTATGGTCTAAAGGTTTTACAACAGGAACAATCTTTAATTTATATTTTAAAGCAAAATCAAGGTCTCTTTGATCATGACCAGGACATCCAAAAATTGCACCAAATCCATAATCCATCAATACAAAATTTGCAAAAAAAACTGGGACTTTAACTTTTTCATCAAATGGATTTTTTGCAAAAAGTTTAGTATCAAAACCAAGCTTTTCCGCTTGAGCTAAAGCTTCTTCTGTTGTTCCTGTTTTGGTACACTTGTTCTTAAATTCTTGAAATTTTGGGTCTTTTTCAAATAATTTTGACAACGGGTGATCAACTGATAGTGCAAGAAAAGAGCACCCAAACAAAGTATCCGGTCTTGTTGTGAAAATTTTTATTTTGTTAAATTCATTACAATTTTCTATTTCAAAATTTACTTCACAACCAAAAGATTTTCCTATCCAGTTTTTTTGCATTGTTTTAACTTTGTTAGGCCATTTATCTAATTTATCTAATCCTTCTAATAATTTTTCTGAAAACTTAGTAATATTAAAAAACCATTGATTTAATTTCTTTCTTTCAACAATGGCTCCCGATCTCCAACCTTTACCATCTATGACTTGTTCATTTGCTAAAACTGTTTGATCAATTGGATCCCAATTTACATAATTTTCCTTTCGATAAACTAATCCTTTGTCGTATAATTCAAGAAAAAATTTTTGTTGGTGTTTATAATATTCAGGCGAACAGGTAGAAATTTCCCTTTCCCAATCAATTGCTAATCCTAATTTTTTGAGTTGATTTTTCATTACAGAAATATTTTTTTCTGTCCACTCTTTGGGATCTAAATTATTCGCTCTAGCTGCATTTTCTGCAGGCATTCCGAAAGAGTCCCAACCCATAGGATGAAGAACATTATAACCTTGCAATTTTTTATAGCGAGCTAATACATCACCGATCGTATAATTTCTTACATGACCCATATGTATTTTACCTGATGGATATGGAAACATTTCAAGGCAGTAAAATTTTTTCTTAGTTTTATCTAAATCTGTTTTGAAAAATTTGTTTTTTTCCCAATAATTCTGCCATTTTTTTTCAATGATATTAAAATTATATCTATTCATTTAAATAAAAGTTCTTAAAAAAATATATTATTATAATTAGTAGTAAATAGAATTATCAATTTCTAATTTTTTTGTTTTTGACAGGATTTTTCTTTCTATATTCTTTACGTTTTTTTTCTGTTTCAATGTTTCTATAAATTGAAGCTTTTTTTAAAATAGCTAACTTAATTTCTTCAGAAACATCACCTTGGTTAATATTTGTTCTACAATTATTTATTGTTTCACAATATTTATCGTAAACGACAACCTTAATACCATCAGCACGAATTTCATTCGATAAAAATTGAACCATTATTTTGATAGCTTCTTTTTCATTTCCAGCATCGTTGTACCAATCAGTAATTACTATACCTCCACCATAGTCAGCACTTGATAATGGAACAAAATCTAAGATTTCTATAGTTGCTCTCCACATTTCATTAGATGAAGCAAATTCAAAATTACCTGATCCACCACCTTTACCAAGTTTTGAAAATTTAATTGCTCTTCCTTCCTCTATATTTTTTGCAACTCTATCTTTTGCATTTACAGGTACTTTTCTTGCATCAGCTGGGTCCCAAATTCCACATTGATTAGTTAAAAGAAGTAATGATGCTAAAAAGGCAAATTTAGAAAATAATTTATGTAAATTATTGATAATCATAAAACAAACATGTATTTAAGTAGTAAGTTTCATAAATTCAATAAATAAAAGGGTTTTTTTGTGATATTTATGCAACATATTCATAAAAAACATTAAAAAACTTCAATTTTTTGGAAAAATAAAGGCTAATTTCGGTAAAAAGCAAGTTCATAATTAATTAATTAATTAAACATAAGGAGTAATTATTATGAATAAACTAACAAAAATAGGTGCTTCAGCATTAGCTGGTTCACTAGTTGCTACAGCTGCTTCTGCTGGTTCTTTATCAGTAGGTGGTACTTGGGAAGTAACAGGTGAATACACTAATGGTGCTGGATCATCAACATTTCAAGCATTAAGTAACAATGGTAACCCATTTGGAAGTAAAGGAAACTTATCTTTCAGTGGATCAGGTGAAACTGATTGGGGTACTGCATCGTTCTTCATGTTTACAACAGACGCACAAAGTGGTGTATCATCTCACTCACAAACTTTAGATATGGGTGATATGGGAATGATCGGTTTTGACCAAGGTGTTGGGCATTTCGGTCTTGGAACAATCGATGATAAAATGCCATCTGCATACGAAGAAGTATGGAATGGTACAACAGCTACAAACACAGACATCTTAGATGCTAACGGTGGTGCTTCAGGTGTATTTGGTTACAAAAATACATTTATGGATACATTAGTTAGCATCGAGTATGCACCTTCAGTAGGATCAGGAGATGCTACAGATGGTGGTAACAGTTACGTTGCTTCTATAGTTGATGGTACTTCTGTAAACTTTGCATTAACTAACTCAGCTTTAATGGATGGGTTAACAGTTGGTGTTGGTTATGGTGAAACTACATATGATATGGCAGCAAGTAATGCTGATCAAATCGACACTACGTCAACTACAGGTTTCTTCACTTATGCAATAGGTGCAGTAACTGTAGGTTACCAACAAAGTTACACAAGTGGTTCAGTAGGTACAGTATCTTCTGTAGGAAACAGAACTATTGGTGCAAACGATGTTGAAATGTATGGTATTGCATTTAACGTTAATGATGCATTATCAATTTCATATCAAGACTATGAAAATACTTACAAGAAAAGAGGAAGCGAAACTGGCGACGGTATAACTCAAGATGCTAGTGGTTTGCAAGCAGCTTACACAATGGGTGGAGCTACTCTAAGAATTTCTGATGTATCAGTAGATAATTCTGGTGGTACTGCAGGTGATTCTGAAGATAGAACAGAAATTAGTTTGTTAATGGCATTCTAATTTAGTTTTATACTAATATTATTAAAACGGCCCTTTTTTTAAAGGGCCGTTTTTTTTTATATTCAATTTTATAATTTTTAAAATTTTGTTATCTTTATATTTATGGACCAAGAAAAAATTACTCGTTTTTTTTATGAAGGTAATTATTGGGAAGCCTTAAATTATTTAAAAGAAAATTCTAAACAAGAAAAGCATATTTTATCTGATTGGTATTTAGGAAACGTTTATTTTAAGTTACACCAATATAGTAAAGCGTTAGAACACATTTTAAATTTCATTTCAGTTAAAAAAAAAGACCCACTAAATTTAAATTTTTTAGGAGAAATTTATCTTGAGATGAATCATTATAAAAAGGCAAATGAAGTTTTTAACGAAATCATTAAAATCGAACCTACCAATAAAGCTGCTTTATTAAATTTGGCAAAAATCAATTTGAATATTGGAAATTTAGAACAAAGTGAAAATTTTTATAAAACAATTTTAGAGAATGATCCAAAAAACTTAAGTTATATTTATTCTTTATCAAGAATAAATAATGAATATTTATCTGATAAAATATTAAATAAAATAGAAAAAAAAAATTTAACTTATATCAATCAAATATATTTAAAGTTTATCTTAGCTAAGAAATTTGAATTAAACAAAGACTATAAAAAAGAAATAGAAAATTTATCAGAAGCTCATCGAATTTATTTGTTAAATAAAGAAAAAGCTCTTAATCAACAATTTAATTTTCATAGTAAATTATTACCTGAATTTATGGAAAAATTGAAATCCTTTAAAGTTAATTCATTTAAAGATTTTAAACCGATCTTTATTACTGGACTTCCAAGATCTGGTACCACATTAGTTGAAAGGATAATTGTTTCAGGGACAAAAAATATACAAAGCTTAGGAGAAACGGATGTATTTGATAAAGTTTTTTTTTCAAACCAGATTATAAAGAATCAAGAAAATATTTTTCAATCAAATTTTAATTTTTTAATCGAAAAAATTTTAAATCAATATAAGGAGCAAGGTTTAAATAACCAAAATGATTTATTTACTGATAAATCGATTACAAGTTTCTTATATATAGAATTGATAAACAAAATTTTTCCTAATGCTAAATTTATTTACTGTTCTCGTAATCCACTAGCAAATATCATTGGTATTTTTCGAAGTTTTTTACCTAGCGTCTATTGGAGTCATTCTTTGGAAAAAATTTTTTCAATTTCAGAACTTTATTCAAATAGATTAAATAATTTAAAAAAAAACAATTTAAAAAATCTTTTAATAATTAATTTAGAAGATTTAACAAATGATCCTATAAATGTTTCAAAAAATCTGTATAAATTTTTAAATTTAGATTGGTCCAAAAAATGTTTAGAAAGTAATAATAAAAATTTAATTATTAAAACTGCAAGTAATTTACAAGCAAGAAATGAAATTAAAAAACATGATTTAGATTATGTTAAATCTTATTCAAAAATTCTTAAAGAATTAGGTTTTAACAATAAATTGCTAATTTAATTTATCTAAAATTTCATAAATCTCTAAGAGTTTATTTTCATAAAATTGAGATGAATTAATTGACGATTTATAAATTGGTTTATTTGCTTGATTTATACTTAAAGTTTTAATTGGATTGGTATTTTTATGATGGTTTAAACATTTTTCGTCCCATTCGAGTCCACAAAATTTTATTAGATCTTTTATTTTTGAATCTTTATTATTTATTAAATCTTCATACTCTGAATTATAAATTTGATTCGGAAATAATTTGTTCCAGAATTTCATCAAATCATGATAAATCAAATAATACTCACCCATTTCTTTTTGATCATAAAGCCATTTCTCTCCTGTCGTATCTGGAAACAGATTTTTAAAAATTGAAAGACAATTGTCTTTTGGATTTCTATAGGAGTGTATTATTTTTGAATTTGGAAAAAAAATTTTTATAAAACCTATATACCAAAAGTTTGTTAAAGTTTTATCTAATATGAATTTTTTTTTAATATTAAACTGTTTTAGGAAATTGTCATATTCACTTCCAAAATTAGAATTAATAAATTTAGTTATTTGATTTTCATTAATTTTTTTATCAATAATTATATTTTTATCAATACGATCATATAAATAACCAATCTCACTTACGGACCCGACTTTTGAATGTGAAGATATAATTTTTTCTAAAAGAGTTGTTCCTGATCTTGGCAAACCTAGAATAAAAATCTTATTATTATCAGAATTTTCATTATTTTTCTTAAATTTAATTTTTGAAAAATATTTTTTTATATCTTCTACTTTTTTTTTATAAAAATTTATTTTAGAAGATAAATTTTCTTTTTTTAGACTGTTCCCTTGTTCGTAATGTTTAAATGATTCTTCGTAATTTTTTTTATCTTCAAAAGCCTTTCCTAAACCAAAATGTAATAAAATTTTATTGTCTCTATCTAACTTTGTACTTTCAAGTTTTTCAATCATTGATGATAAATGTTTATCATTAATATTATCTTTATAATTGAGCAACATACTCAAATTTTGATCAGCTTTACAAAAATCGTTTCTAAGTTCGAGTGCTTTAAACAAATGATTTTTTGCTAAATCCATCTCATTTTTCACTTGTAAAATATTAGATATATTAAGATGTAGTTCAGGTAGATTTTCATCAATTTGTAGAGCTTTCTTGTAGTTTGATAATGCGTCCTCAAAGAAGTACGTGTCTTTTTTTAAATTAGCTATATTTACAATGGCGTTTATGTAATTTTCATTTTCCAAAATAAGATCTTTGAAAATTTTTTCAGCTTTTGAGTATTCTCTTATTGATTTATAAGAAATTCCAAGATTATTTTTTGCAGAAATATTTTTTGAATTGTTTTCAATTGCGTTTTGAAATGATGTTATAGCTTTAAGGTGATTTCCAACTCTCTGAAAACATAAACCTGCTAAATTCCATAAAAAATCATTATTTGGATTTTTTTTTAAAAGAGAAGAACATTTATTTAAAACTTCATTATAGTCTCCAAATTTATACTTATTAATAAGTATTTGTATTTCTTCATTAATTTTTTGATTCATTGTTAATTTAATATTTGAAATAACTTATAGATGCAAATCCATTTGCATTTATCAGTTTTAAAAGTTTCAAATTTATTTTATTTATACCTCCTAGTGCTATATTTGGTAATTTTGTAAGATTTGCTAGTAAGTTATATCTATACAATCCAAGAGGTTTATTTGAACCCTTTTTTTTAAATAAAGGTGAAAAAAAAATTAATTGCACTTCTTGCATTTCCTTAATCCTAATTTGTTTTAAGTTATGTGCGGATCCAATGATAATGAATTTCTTTTTATTTTTTTTGATTTTATAATTTTTTTTTGTATTAAATGAGGGGATATAAAGTCCATCCAAATTATGTTTTATAGCAATATCTGGATAATTACTTATAACGAATCTTACATTATTATTTTTACAATAATTTTTAAATTTAATAATGTCTTGATCATTAGGTTTTTTTTCGTAATTTCTATAAATTAAAACTATATTTTTATTAAGTTTATTTATATTTTTTATATTTAAATTATCTATGAAATGATAAAATTTTGGTAAATATTTATGCATCAATCAGTTAAAAATTTAATTTCAATTAAAAAAGAGTTAGAGTCAATTAGTAATAAATTACCATCAATAATTGCAGTTAGCAAAACATTTTCAATATCAAATATTTTACCATTGATTGATTATGGTCATGAACATTTTGGTGAGAATAAAGTTCAAGAAGCTTTAGATAAATGGAAAAATATTAAAGAACAATTTGGCCAAATCAAGTTGCACATGATAGGAAAATTACAAACAAATAAAGTAAAATTTGCTTTGCCGCTTTTTGATTTTATTCACTCTTTAGATAACGAAAAACTTGCAAAAAAAATAGCTACTGAGCAAATTAAATATCAAAAAAAACCTAAAATATTTATTCAAGTAAATATCGGTGATGAAAATCAAAAATCAGGAATAAATAAACATGATTTAAAAAATTTTTATAATTATTGTAATGAGTTAAATTTAGATATCATTGGATTAATGTGTATACCTCCCGTAGATGTAAAAACAGATATATATTTTAAAGAGATGAGTTTTTTGAAAAATAATTTAGCTCTTTCTGATTTGAGTATGGGAATGTCTTCAGACTATCTTGAAGCTATAAAAAATTCTTCGACTTATGTTAGAATAGGTTCTAAAATTTTTGGAAAAAGATCTTAATTGATCGAAATCTTTGTTCTATTATCAATTAATTTTAGCATTATTAAAAAATCTTTTTTTTTAAGAGCAATACAGCCATTCGTAGGTTTATAATTTTTTGTCAAATGAATAAATATACAACTTCCAAGACCTTTTTTAGGTTTATTAAAATTATATTTTATAGGTATTAATAAATCGTATTTATTATCACCACGAAATAATTTTTCATGCTTAATGTTTTTTTTTATTTTAATCATTTTATTATATTTCTTATTTAAAACATCATCACACCACCCCATATTTTTTTTTATTTCTTTACATTTAAGTTTTGTGAAAAATTTTTTGATTTTATCTTTTCTAAAATATAAATCTCCAATATTGTAAAGACCTTTAGGTGTCTTTTTATCGCCTTCAATTTTTTTATAGCTAATACCACCTTTTCCTACGCAACAATCAAATAAAAAATCTCCTACTTTAAGAGAATGTTTATTTTTTAAGTAAATTATCATATCTTGAATATATATGATTATTCAAAATTTATTAATTTATGATTTTGATGAATTATTTGAAATATTAAAAGAAATTGAAAAAGAGATTAATTACAAAGTTTTAAAAATATTGGAAAAAGATTTATCTAAAATAGTTGAAAATTTTGGTGAAAATTATCTTTTGATAACAAATAAAAAAAAAACTGAAATTAAAAATCAACTTTTGGTAGAAAATAGACCAATTAGATTAAATAAATTAATAGAAAAAATTAATATTGCTTTTTTGAAATTAAACTTTAATCAGCAATCAGAGAAAAAAATAGGTAAATACTTAATCGATCTAAATTCAAGAGAGTTAAGATTTAATAAATCATTTTTAAAATTAACAGAAAAAGAATGTGATTTAATAATCTATCTATTTGAAGCAAAAAAACCTATTTCAATTAAAAATTTACAATTGAGTGTATGGGGCCATCAATCAAAATTAGAAACCCATACAGTTGAAACTCATATTTATAGACTTAGAAAAAAAATATCAGAAACATTTAAAGATGAAAATTTTATTGTAAGTAAAAAAAATGGTTACAAGATTAATTAAAAAAAAGAACTTTATTGCAAAAGACTTATTTAGCAGAAAATATAAACCAAGAATAATTAAACCAAAAAAAGGTAAAGGAAGTTTTAAGAGAATTAAAAAAGCTTAAATCCTTGCTCCAAATTGTTGAATAATTTTTGACGATAAATCAGTTCCTTTTTCTAAACATTCCCTTTGTGTAAATTGATTTATGTAACCATGCAGATAACCAGCTGCAAATAAATCTCCTGCTCCAGTTAAATCAATTATTTTAAGGTTTTTTTTAGCATCAATTTCAATTACTTTATCGTCATGAATCGAGATTGCTCCTTTATCACCCCTAGTTATAACTAAATGCCTTTTTAATTCTTTGCCAAATGAAATAACTTCATCAAAATTTTTTGCCTCAATTAACGAAGTTATTTCTCCTTCATTAGCAAATATTATATCTAATTTATTTTTTACTAGATTTAAAAAATGTGGTTTGTGTCTATCAACACAAAATTGATCAGACAAAGACATGGCAATTTTTTTTGAATGATTGATTGCTTTATCAAAAGCTTTTTTTGGATCACCTTCATCCCATAGATACCCTTCTAAAAAAATTATTTCACTCTCTTTAATTTTTTTTATGTCCAAATCATCCGAATTAATTTTTCCTGCAGTTCCCAAGTAGGTACACATAGTTCTCTCTGAATCTGGTGTAACTAAAATCAAACAGGTTCCAGTAGGCAAAATTTCCTTTTTTTTAGAGTAACAAAAGTTTACATTTTCATTTTTTAAACCTTCTTCGTATTTTAAACCAAAATCATCATCAGAAATTTTTCCAATAAAACCAACATTATTTCCTAATTGAGATAAACCTACAATAGAATTTGCAACTGATCCTCCGGACACAGTTTTTTCAACCTTAAGACCTGATAATAATTTTTCAAATTCATTTTGATCAAATATTAATTTCATTAATCCTTTTGTGAGATTGTTATTAGATAAAAAATTGTTATCAACCTTACAAATTACATCAACAATTGCATTTCCTATTCCAATAATTTTCATTAAGCTTTTTGAGTTTTAATAGGTTTTTTTCTTTTAGGATAGCAAGTAGTGCAAATTTTACAAGTTATTCCATAGCAATCTCTAGCTTTACAATATTCTCTTCCATAATAAATTATTTGAAGATGAAGTTTATTCCAACTTTTTTTTGGAAAAAGTCTCTTTAAATCTTTTTCAGTTTGTATAACATTTTTACCGCTAGTAAGACCCCATCTTTGAGCTAATCTATGGATATGAGTATCAATTGGGAAAGCAGGAAAACCAAAGCCTTGAGACATGACTACACTTGCAGTTTTATGACCAACTCCAGGCAATTGCTCTAATTCCTCAAAAGTTTTTGGCACTTTCCCACCATGCTTTTCAAGTAGTATTTTTGATAAATTATAAATACTTTTTGCTTTAATTCTAAATATGCCAATTCTTTTAATTAATTTTTCAATTTTTTTTCTTCCTAATTTTACAAAATGTTCTGGTTTATAATATTTAGGATAAATACTTTTGGTTACATTATTGACATTTACGTCAGTACATTGCGCAGAAAGTAGGACAGATATTAATAATGTAAAGACGTTCCTACTATTTAAAGGAACAACTATATTTGGATAGATTTTGTTAAGAGTATTGTTAATTATTTTTGCCCTTTGAATTTCATTCATTATTTGAAATTCATAAGATCTCTCATTGAATAAAGACCTGGCTTTTTATTAATTAACCACCTAGCAGCTGATAATGCACCTTCAGAGTATAAAGCTCTGTCAAAAGCCTCATGATTAAGAGTTATTATTTCTTTACCACTTGAAAATTTTACTTCATGCTCACCTATAATCTCACCTCTTCTAACAGAATTGAAATTTATTTTTTTTCCATAAGGAAATTTTTTTTTATTTAAATATTTATTTCCAATTAAATTATAAAAATTCTTATTTTTACCATGTGCGATACCTTTGCCTAACATTAACGCAGTTCCAGATGGATAATCTTTTTTATGTTTATGATGAATCTCATAAATTTTACTTAAAAAATTTTTTCCAAGAGTGGCAGCAGTTATTTCTGTTAGATACATTAAAAGATTAATGCCTAAACTCATATTTCCAGCTTTCAAAATTGGAATTTTTTTTGAGAATTTTTTAATCAAATCCTCTTCTTTTTTAGTAAATCCAGTAGTGCCAATGACTACTCTTTTTTTTAATTTAGCTGCAATTTTCAAAACTTCAAAAGTACATTTTGGGACTGTGAAATCTATGATTAAATTTATATCTTTAAATATTTTTTCAGAATTAAAACTTGGTTTGATACCATAGATCTTTTTATTTATTATTCTATTTTCAGTTATAGCCACAAGTTTAAACCTTTTATCTGATTTTACAGACTTTATTATTTGTTGGCCCATACGACCCATACACCCTGTTACTAATAAGTTTATTTTTTTCATATATATTCTTAGTTTAGTTAATTATTAGAATAAGTAAAATTTTATTTACAAATACGATCAATAATAGAAAATGTTTTTATTAACTATTCCAAAAATCTTTAGCTTTTTGAAAAAACTTTTTTATACTAGGATTTGATTTTTCATTTTCTATTTTTCTAAATTTTTCTAACAATTCTTTTTGTTCTTTATTTAAAAAAATAGGAACTTCAGTTTTAACCTGAACATATAAATCCCCATAATCTCCCCTTCTCATGAAAGGCATACCCTTACCCTTAAGTCTAAATTGTTTTCCGTTTTGTGTTCCATTTGGAATTTTTATCTTAGCTTTTCCTCCATCAATGGTTGGTATTTCAATAGATGTACCTAGAGCCGCATCTGCTAATGATATTGGAAATTCAAAAAAAAGATTAACGTCTGATCTTTTAAAAAGTTCATGATTCTCAACATTTATAAAGAGATATAAGTCACCACTTCCACCACCTCTTGTGCCAGCCTCACCTTTTCCTGCAAGTCTTATCCTTGTTCCATCATCTACACCTTTTGGAATAGTTACTGATAATTTTTTTGAAGATTGTTTGTTGCCTTGACCATTACAATCATTGCAAGGATTAGTAATTTCTTCACCGCTACCTGCGCACTGTGGACATGTTTGTTGTACAGTGAAGAAACCTTGATTTGTTCTAACTCTTCCATTTCCCCCACAATAAGTACATCTATCTGGACTTGTACCTGGCTTTGAACCATTTCCCTTACAGGTATTACATTTTTCTGTAGTAGAGAATTGTATATTTTGTTTTTTACCAGTGTACGCTTCCTCTAAAGATATAGATAAATCATATCTTAAGTCAGAGCCTCTGTTATTACTTTTTCTTGAACTTCTTCTACTTCCACCACCAAAGTCTCCAAAAAAGTCTTCAAATATATCTGAAAAATCTGCACCACTAAAACCTCCAAAACCTCCACGACCACCACCATTTTCAAAAGCCGCATGACCGAAATTATCATAATTTTCTTTTTTGGATTTATCCGAGAGAATACCATAGGCCTCGCTTGCCTCTTTAAATTTATCTTCAGCAACCTTGTCTCCAGGATTTTTATCAGGATGATATTTTACCGCTAACTTTCTATAAGCAGATTTTAATTCATCAGGAGTTGCGTTTTTACCTACGCCAAGGACATCATAATAATCTCTTTTAGCCATTTTTTATATGGACAAATGATGTCAGTTACGCGCTTTTTTCTTTGTTCTCGTCTTTTACTTCTTCAAAATCCGCATCAACAACATTATCGTCTTTTTTTCCTTTGTTATCATTTCCATCATCTTTACCAGACTCAGGTTTTGTATTTTGTTGTGATTTATATATAGCCTCTCCAAGTTTCATTGAGGCTTGAACTAAAGCTTCTGTTTTTTTCTTGATATCTTCAATACTTTCACTTTTTAAAGCTTCTTTTAATACTGAAGAGGAGTCTTCGATAGCTTTTTTTTCAGCGTCTGAAATTTTAGATCCATGTTCTTTTAAATTTTTGTCTGTTGAATGTATCAAAGTGTCTGCTTGGTTTCTCACATCTACAGCTTCTCTTTTTTTCTTATCAGCATCTTTATTTGCCTCAGCATCTTTAACCATTTTTTCTATTTCTTCATCACTTAAACCACCTGATGCCTGGATTTGAATTTTTTGTTCTTTACCAGTTCCCTTATCTTTAGCTGATACATTAACAATCCCATTTGCATCTATATCAAAAGTTACTTCGATTTGTGGAACTCCTCTTGGAGCAGGCGCAATCCCAACTAATTCAAAGTTACCTAATATTTTATTATCAGATGCCATTTCTCTTTCACCTTGAAGCACCCTAATAGATACAGCCGGCTGATTATCCTCCGCTGTTGAAAATACCTGACTTTTTTTGGTTGGAATAGTTGTATTTTTTTCGATTAATTTTGTTGAAACTCCACCTAAAGTCTCAATACCAAGAGATAGTGGGGTTACATCTAACAGCAACACATCTTTTACATCACCTTGTAGAACTCCAGCTTGTATTGCAGCACCCATGGCCACAACTTCATCTGGGTTAACACTTTTATTTGGATCTTTACCAAAGAAATTCTTAACCTCTTCGATAACTTTTGGCATTCTAGTCATACCCCCAACCATAACTACTTCATCAATTTCACTTGCAGTGATTCCTGCATCTTTTAAAGCAGTTTTACAAGGAGGCATTGTTCTAGCAATTAAATTCTCAACTAGAGCTTCAAGTTTTGCTCTAGTCATTTTTAAATTAATATGTTTTGGACCTGTTTTGTCTGCTGTTATAAAAGGTAAATTTATGTCTGTTTGTTCTGCAGATGAAAGTTCAATTTTAGCTTTTTCAGCAGCCTCTTTTAATCTTTGTAAGGCAAGTTTATCTGATTTAAGGTCAATTCCATTATCTTTTTTAAATTCAGAAATTAAATAGTCAACAACAGCATTATCAAAATCCTCACCACCTAAAAATGTATCACCATTAGTTGATTTAACTTCAAATACTCCATCACCTAATTCTAGAATAGAAACATCAAATGTTCCACCACCCAAATCATAAACAGCGATTTTTTTATTTTGTTTTTTATCCAAACCATAGGCTAGAGATGCTGCTGTTGGTTCATTAATAATCCTTAAAACTTCTAACCCAGCTATTTTTCCCGCATCTTTTGTTGCTTGTCTTTGTGCATCATTAAAATATGCTGGAACAGTAATTACCGCTTTCGTTACAGATTGACCTAAATATTTTTCTGCAGTTTCTTTCATTTTTTGCAAAATAAATGCAGATATTTGAGAAGGAGAATATTTTTCACCTTTTGCTTCAATCCAGGCATCACCCTTCTCAGAATTAACTATTTTAAAAGGTGCTGCCTCTACATCTTTTTTTACGGTCGGGTCATCAAAATTTCTTCCAATTAATCTTTTAACAGCAAATATTGTATTTTCTGGATTAGTAACAGCCTGTCTTTTTGCAGGTTGACCAATTAATTTTTCATTTTCATCTGTGAATGCAACAACTGATGGGGTTGTTCTTGCTCCTTCAGTATTTTCTAAAACTTTAGCTTGTGTTCCCTCCATTATGGCAACACATGAATTTGTAGTTCCTAAATCTATTCCAATAATTTTACTCATAATATTAACTTCTCTAAGACGTCATATAGGGTTTAAATGCAAAACTACAAGTTGATCTCATAATTATTTATTTTCTTTATTTTCCTCAATTTCATTAGTTTTTTCCTCTTTTTTAATAACTTTTTTTGACACTCCAACTAAAGAGGGCCGAAGTAGTCTGTCTTTTAAAGTAAAACCTTTTTGAATTTCTTGTATTATTGTTCCTGGCTCTTTTGTATCATCCTCTATTTCTATCATTGCTTGGTGAAAATTTGGATCTAGTTTCTTATTAAGGCTATCGATAGGTTTGATATTATTTTTTTCAAATATTGAAATTAAATCTTTTTTTATAATATCTAAATGGTCTAATATTTTCTTTAAGGCATCTGTTTCTTTTAATTTATCATCACTTTCAAGTACATGTTTAGAACGATCTAGATTATCAATTAAATTAAGAGCTTCTTTTGCAAAACTATATCCACCATATTCAAAAGCATCTTCTTTTTCTTTTTCAAATCTTCTTCTTTGATTTTCCATTTCAGCAAAAGTTCTTGCAACTTTGTCTTCGAGCTCAACAATTTTTTCTTCTGGTGTAGGTTCTTTGATTTCTTCTTTAGGATCTTTGTTTTCGTCTTTTTTATTTTCTAAATCTAAATTTTCATCAGTTTTCTCAGTTTCCTTAACAGTGTCCTGATTTTGATCTATAGTACTGCTATCTTGGTTTTCTTCTTTTTCCATAGCTTTTTATATGGTAAGGATTTTAATAATTTCCAGATGCCTAGACAAAAAATTTATAAATTACTTATTGGAACCAATAATAAAGGTAAATTAAGCGAAATTAAGAGTTTGTTACCAAAAAATATAAAAATTTACTCTACATATAAATTCAAACTTAGAAGTCCAATTGAAAATGGCAAGACATTTGAAGAGAACTCATTAATTAAATCTAAGTATTTTTCAAAAAAAACGGGTTTGATTTGCTTAGCTGATGACTCAGGTTTAGAAATAGATTTTCTGGATAAAAATCCTGGAATTTATTCTGCGAGATGGGGTGGTAGGCATGGGGATTTTAATAAAGCAATAAAAAAGGTTTATCGAGAATTAAATAAAAAAGATAAAAATTGGAAAAATAAAAAAATTAAAGCTAGATTCATCTGTGCTTTATCGATTTCATATTTAAATAAAAAAATTGTCTGCGTATCGGGAAAAGTTGAAGGTCAAATATCACAAAATCCAAAAGGAAAAAATGGTTTTGGGTATGATCCAATATTCATACCAAATAATAAAAATAAAACTTTTGGTGAAATGAAACCATCATATAAATATAAAATTGATCATCGGTTTAAAGCTTTTAAAAAAATTAGAAAATTTTTTTAAGAAGTCCCTCATTAATTTGATAAAAATTTAATTTATGATTAATTTTATTATTTTCTATTTCAAAAATACCAATTTTTCCTTTAAAAGAACTTTTTTTCTTAAATATTTTATTTGCATCAATGAGTTCATTATTTAATGAAAGATAATAAATTAATCCAATTAAATCGTAACTTAGCAAAGCTAAATAATTAGGGTATTCGTTAAACTCTAAATAATATTTTTTTTTAAAATTTTCCAAATTATCTTTATCAATTGAGGGATAGTAAATAGGTTGAATTGTTTTTTCTTCTAACAAACTTTCATCAAACCATTGATTAAAAGTTATAATAAATTTTTTTTTGGGTGATACATCAGTGTAAAGAAGAGATGTAATAACACTTTTTAAACTTTCATCAAAATCTGAGATAATTACAGAATCAAAATTCACATTTCCAATTGTGTATCTTTTATTCAATTTTTCTAATTGTTTTTCTTTGTCTATAAGTTCAGAATTTTCTACTCTTTTTATCTCGTCAGCTAAATTTTGTTTTCTAACTTTATAATTAGTAATTTTTTCAATCTGGGCTGTTAACTTGGTTGGTTCTATATCGTAAATATGGTATTTCGAAATTTTAATTTTTGATTGTTTAATTGCTTTTTTAATTTCTGGTTCATAATCAATTTTAGGTGTTAAAAAGATAGTTTTTTTAATTTCATTTAATTCTAAAAATTCTTTTATTGCATTTAATTGTGAAGTAGCATTTACACCTCCACTTAAAATATTTTTTGGAAGATTTAGTGTCTTGTTTGTTAATGATACAAATGTTAAATCTTCAATTTCATTTAAATATTCCAAGCTGCTATAAAAAACAGGCCCAACTATTATTTTGACTCCCATTTCTTTTAATTCGTACGCAGATTTAATTGTTTGCTTTGGGTTTGATCTAGTATCCTTAGGATAAATTTCTAAATTATTTGAGTTTATATCTTTTAAAGCAATTCTCGTTGATTTTATAATTTGCTGACCAATATCCTTATCTTTTCCAGTCAAAGGAATTAATAAACCTATCTTGATTTTCTCCTCAGCAAAAGAAACTGTTAATGAATTGAGATAAAAAAAACTAATTATGATCCAGACAAAAACTTTAAAATATTTATTCATTGTAAATGATATTATATTATTTTATTAAAAATTATGGTTAGAAATTTGGTGATTAATAGTCAAGAATTAAAAAGGGGTCTTTATGTAGTATCGACGCCAATAGGAAATTTGGGTGATATTACATTAAGAGGTTTAGATATTTTAAGAAATTCGAACTACATATTATGTGAAGATACAAGAAATTCTAAAATTTTATTAAATAAATATGAAATTAAATCTAATTTAATTGCATATCACAAATTTAATGAGAAAAAGGTTTTATCTAAAATATTAGAGCTTTTAAAATCTGGAGCAATTATATCTTTAATTTCAGATGCTGGTACCCCTGGTATTTCTGATCCTGGTGCAATTTTAATTAATGAGTGTATTAAAAATAAAATTCAAGTTATACCTGTTCCAGGACCTTCATCAGTTATTTCTGCAGTTTCTGTTAGTGGTTTTTCAAATAAGTTTTTTTTTTATGGTTTTTTTCCTGAAAAAAAGAATCTTTTAAATGATTTAAAAAAATTATCACAATTAAATTCGTCAATAGTTTTTTTTATATCTCCAAAGAAAATAAATAAAATTATACCAATTTTGAAAGAAAATTTTAATGGCAGAAAAATTCTTATTTGCAAAGAAATGACAAAATATTTCGAAGATTTTGTTTATTTAGATATTGAAAAACTTGAAAAATTTGATTTTCAGTTAAAGGGTGAATTAACATTAGTAATATCTGAAAAAAAGGAAAATAAAAAAGATTCACAAAAGTTAAGTGAATCAGATAAAAGAATAATAAATAAATTGATTAATAAATTAAGTATTAAAGAAATAACAAACTTAATTAATGAAAAAAACAATATTTCAAAAAAAGAAATTTATAATTTTTGTTTGAAAATAAAAAATGAAAAATAAATTTTTATTAATAACTTCTTTGGTTTTAATTCTTTATGGGTGTGCAGGAGTTTCATCAAAAGGTGTTTTTGGCACAGGTGTGAGTGTAGCATTTGATCCAAGATCTGTGGGGACTCAAATTGATGACTCAATAATGCAAAAGAGCTTATCTACAAAAATTATCCTACTAGATAAAAGTTACTTTTTATCAGTTAAATCAAAAGTATTAGATGGAAGAATCTTTTTGACTGGTAAGGTGGATAATCCAGAGGAAAAATTGAAATTAACTAAATTAGCATGGGAAATACAAGGGGTCAGATCAGTAAGAAACGATATCAAAATTAAGGAAGAATTTAGCTTCAAACAATCTGCAAAGGATTTATTAATAACTTCTCAATTAAGAACAGCTTTAGTTATTAATAAAAAAATTAAATCTTCAAATTATCAAATTGATACTTATAAAAGAAAAATTTATCTCTACGGAATATCAATGAGCGAGGAAGAGAAGGATCTGGTTTTAGATGAGGCAAAACAAATACTGGATGTTGATGATGTTGTCGCTAGTATTCTTCTTGTTGAAGATTTGAGAATACAAAAAAATTAGTTTTTTTTATAATCAATAACATCAGCTGAGTAAGCAGCAATTGACGCTAAGTTAATAATTTCAGAAGTTGAACTCCTTAATGGTGCGATTTCAATTGGTAAACCTAAACCAATTAGTAAAGGGCCTATTACTTTAGCTCTACTCATTGATTTGATCATTTTATAAGATATTGCAGCGCTATGTTGACTTGGCATTATCAAAACATTTGAATTACCTACAATTTCAGAAAATGGATACAATTCTTTATATAGTTCTTCGAGAGCTACATCTGGCTGCATTTCTCCATCAAATTTAAAGTTAACTTTTTCTTTTTTCAAAATTTCAACAGCGTCGCTTAATCTTTTTGTTCTATCAGTTGCTGGTTCACCAAAAGTTGAGTGGGATAAAAAAGCAACTTTGGGATCAAAACCAAAAAGTCTTACAACTCTCGCTGCTGATTTTGCCATTTCTGCTAATTGTTTTGAGTCTGGATATTCAATAACAGATGTATCACATATAAAAATTGTTTTACCTCTATTGACTATTAAGTTTAAACCAAACATAATTTCCCCAACTCTTGGCTCCACAACTTGTGTAATTTTTTCAAGAGATGCAGAATATCTTCTTGTATTACCTGTAACCATTGCATCAGCGTCTCCACAAGCTACCATGCATGATGACCAAATCACTCTATCATTTCTGATAAGTCTATCACAATCCCATTCCAACATACCTTTTTGTCTTTGAAGTTTTTCAAATAAATATTTTACATATTTTTCTCTTTTATCTGTATCTTTTGAATTTACGATTTGGATATCGAAGTTTTGATTATAGCCAATTTTTTCAATTTGTTTTTTTATTAATTGCTCTTTTCCAACCAAAATTGGTAGTCCTAATTTTGAGTTTTTAAAAGCTATAGCAGCTTTCAGTGTATTTTCATCCTCACCATCTGCAAATACAACTTTTTTTTGTTTTTTTTTAATATAATTATGAATACCTTGCATAATTGTTACAGTAGGATCTAATCTTTGTTTAAGTTGATCTTTATATGAGTCAAAATCTTGAATTTTTTTTCTCGCAACACCTGTATCAATTGCAGCTTTAGCTACAGCAGTAGGAATTACACTTATTAATCTTGGATCAAATGTTGATGGAATTATATAATTTTTACCATAGTGTGGTCTTTCTCCACCCATTGCAGCAACAACCTCGTCTGGTACATCTTCTTTTGCTAAATTAGCTATAGCTTGAGCTGCTGCAATTTTCATTTCCTCATTAATTGTTTTGGATCTGACATCTAATGCACCTCTAAAAATGTAAGGAAATCCAATTAAGTTATTTACCTGATTGGGATAATCTGACCTTCCGGTTGCGATAATTGCATCATTTCTTATTTCCTCGACTTCTTCAGGCGTAATCTCTGGGTCAGGATTAGCACAAGCAAATATAATTGGATTTTTAGCCATTTTTTTTACCATCTCTTTTTTTAGAGCACCTTTTGCAGATAGACCTAAAAATACATCAGCATTTTTAATAGCATCATCTAAAGTTCGATCCTTTGTTTGAATTGCATGACTTGATTTCCACTGATTTAAGTTTTCTCTCCCATGATATATGACACCGGTTCTATCGATCATTGTTATATTTTCTTTTGGCACTCCAGTTCTTTTAAATAAATTAGTACACGCCATTGCTGAAGCACCAGCACCATTAACAACTATTTTTACTTCGTTAATCTTTTTTTTAGTAATATCTAGAGCGTTAATTAATGCTGCCGTTGTTATAATAGCTGTACCATGTTGATCATCATGAAAAACAGGTATATCTAAAATTTCTTTAAGCTTTTCCTCAATTATAAAGCAATCTGGTGCTGCAATATCTTCAAGATTTATACCACCAAAACTAGGAGCAAAATTTTTTATACTATTTATAATTTCGTTAGGATCAGATGAATCAATTTCAAGATCTATAGAGTCTATATCTGCAAATCTTTTAAATAATACAGCTTTTCCTTCCATAACTGGTTTAGAGGCTAATGCACCTAAATTTCCCATTCCTAAAATTGCTGAACCGTTACTTATAACTGCAACTAAGTTACCTTTACTAGTATAATCAAATGCAGCTTCAGGGTTTTTACTTATAGCTCTTACTGGTGCTGCAACTCCAGGAGAGTAAGCTAAAGCAAGATCTCTTTTAGTTGTCATATTTTTTGAAGAAGAAATTTCAATCTTTCCAGGTTTTTTATGACTGTGAAATTCTAGTGCTTCTTTATCAGTGTAATGATCAACTTTTGTTTTTTTCATTTATGCTAATTAGGTGTACAAATGGGGTAAAATTAAGACTAATATGATTTATGAATTTAATTAAGTCAACAGGGACATTTGGTTTTTATACAATAATTAGCAGAATACTTGGTTATTTAAGAGATATCTTAATCGCAATCTTTCTTGGAACAGGTTTTATAGCTGATGCTTTTTTTGTTGCATTTCGAATTCCAAATACGTTTCGTCGATTATTTGCCGAAGGAACATTCAACGCTGCTTTTGTACCAAGTTACACTTCAGAACTAGCTAAAAGCAAATCGAATTCTTCAAAGTTTGCTGGTGAAATTTTTAATTTACTATTTTTAGGGTTGTTCTTCTTGGTTTTATTAATCGAAATTTTTATGCCCTATTTTGTAAGTTTAATAGCACCGGGCTTTGTCGAAGATGATAAAAAAATTGAACTTGCAACTTATTTGACAAGAATAACATTCCCATTTTTAATGTTTGTGAGTCTATCTTCTTTTTTTTCAGCTATTTTAAACTCACATAATAAATTTGCAGTCGCATCAGCAGCACCAATAATTTTAAATGTAGTTTTAATTGTAATTCTATTATTTGGGAAAATTTTGAATGATAAATTAATAGTTTATTTATCTTATGGAGTTTCAATTGCAGGTTTTTTACAATTAATTTTTTTATATAAGTTTGTTACCAAGTTTTACTCAGTAAAATTTAATTTTAATTTTAAATTTGGTAAGGCTGTTAAGATTTTTTTTAGAAAACTTTTACCAAGTATATTTTCATCAGGTGTTACTCAAATTAACATTTTAGTTGGAACTATTATTGCATCCTTCCAAGCAAGTGCAGTATCTTATCTTTATTATGCAGATAGAATTTATCAAATCAATTTAGCTATTGCGGGTATTGCAATTGGTGTAGTTGTATTACCTCAACTTTCACGGCATGTTCAGTCTAAAAATAATAATAAAATTTTACTAATTCAAAATAAAGCATTAGAGTTAAGTATGTTTTTAAGCTTGCCAGCAACAGCAGCATTGTTGGTTGGATCTGAACAAATAATTTCATCGTTATTTGGATATGGTGCTTTTAGTAACGAGGCAGTAATAAATTCTTCTAAAGCACTATATTATTTCGCTTTAGGATTACCAGCATTTGCATTGATTAAAATTTTTTCAAGCTTTTTTTTTGCAAACCATGATACTAAAACACCTTTCTATATTTCATTATTTTCAGTAGCTTTAAATATTTTGATTAGTTTGTATTATTTTAGATATATTGGCTTTATAATTATACCTATAGCAACAACAATTTCATCTTGGTTTAATTCTATAATCTTATTTATTTATTTAATAAATCGAAGTCTATTTAGATTTAATAATACTTTCACATCCAAATTTTTTAAAATTATTTTTGCATCAATTAGCATGGGTTTATTCTTTAAATTTTTGACTTCCTTTTTTGAGAATCAGCTTGCTTATTATTATGAATATAAAATTTTGTTTTTATTTTTATGTGTTATTTTGTGTGTTGTATTTTACTTTTTGATATCTATTTTGATCAAAGCTTTTAATTCTAAAGATCTTAAACTAAAGTATTAAATATGAATAAAAAAATTTTTTCAGGTGTTCAACCTACTGGAAATTTGCATTTGGGAAATTATTTAGGTGCAATAAAAAATTTTGTGAGTTTAAACAATGATAAAGAAAATAAATGTGTTTTTTGTGTAGTTGATCTTCATGCGATTACAACTAAACAAGACCCAAAAGAACTTAAAAATAATATAAGAGAAACAGTAGCAACATTTGTTGCAAGTGGAATCGATCCAAAAAGAAGTATTATTTTTAATCAATCCCAAGTGAAAGCACATTCCGAAACAGCTTGGATATTGAGTTGCGTTGCACGAATGGGTTGGTTAAATAGAATGACGCAATTTAAAGAAAAAGCTGGAAAAGATAAAGAGAAAGCAAGTGTGGGATTATATTCCTATCCAGTTTTAATGGCAGCAGACATATTACTTTATGATACAAGTCATGTTCCGGTTGGAGAGGATCAAAAGCAACATTTGGAGCTTTGTAGAGATATAGCTCAAAAATTTAACAATGATTTTGAAGTAATAGATTTTTTTAAAATACCTGAGCCTTTGATACAAAAAGAATTCTCAAGAATTATGAGCCTTAAAGACGGTTCAAGAAAAATGAGTAAATCTGAACCTTCGGATTTGAGCAGAATAAATTTAACTGATGATAAAGATCAAATTATAAATAAAATTAAAAAAGCCAAAACTGATACACTTCCTTTACCTTCTAATGAGGAAGAATTGAAAGATAGACCAGAAGCAAAGAATTTATTAGGAATTTATTCTAGCTTAACTAATACTTCTTTAGAAAAAAATATAAATAATTTTTCAGGTAAAAATTTTTCAGAATTTAAAGATGATTTATCACAAGCTCTAGTTGATAAAATATTGCCTATTTCAAGGGAAATTAAAAAGCTTTTAAAAGAAAAAAAGTATTTAGACGAAATTCTTTTGAATGGTTACGAAAAAGCTAATGAAATTGCATCAAAAAAAATAAATAAGATACATGAAATTGTGGGTTTTTAGAAAAAAATCCAATTAACAAGTTTTAATTTTTAAATTATTCACTATATATAAAATATGTTTGTGCA
The DNA here is from genome assembly GCA_902540275.1 of uncultured Pelagibacteraceae bacterium. Classification (GTDB taxonomy): domain Bacteria; phylum Pseudomonadota; class Alphaproteobacteria; order Pelagibacterales; family Pelagibacteraceae; genus Pelagibacter. The sequence goes on from CACBMB010000005.1 coordinate 95,773, forward strand.
AACTGAAATTACTCCGAATCCGAATTCTTTAAAATTTTTACCAGGCAAAACTGTTTCAAATAATGGTTCTTTTGAAGTGACAAATAAAGATGAAACAAATAATGAGTTAATTAGAAATTTGTTATCAATTAATGGAGTACAAGGAATTTTTTTAGGTAAAGATTTTATATCTGTAAATAAGTATGAAAATACTAAGTGGGAAGAAATCAAACATATAGTAATTTCGTTAATAAATGATTTTTACTCAACTGGGAATGAGATAGTGATAGATAAAAACTTAAATGAATCTAATTCAAATTTAAAAGATATAGAAAAAAAAATTGTACAAATCTTAGATCAGAAAATTAGACCAGCTGTAGCAAAGGATGGAGGTGATATTAAGTTTAAAGAATTTAAAGATGGTATTGTTAAAGTTCAATTACAAGGCAGTTGTTCTGGTTGTCCAAGTTCAACTATGACTTTAAAACAAGGAGTACAAAATCTGTTATGTCACTATATTCCAGAAGTTAAGCAAGTAGAGGCTATCTAAGTATGAATAAAAAAATATTTAATAATAAACTTAAATATCTTAAATTTTTTGATCAAAGAAACTTAGGGAGCATCCCTAGAACTTTGTTAAGTTCATTTGTAGTAATTTTATTTTTTTACTCTATGCCTTTAATAATTGATTATTCAAATATTAAAAATTCAGAATTTCAAAATAAATCAAGAGATGTTTTAGCTTATACTTTAAATAACGGTGAAAACCCTAAAGATATAGATAATAAAATTCTTAATGAAAATGATTTATTAGTAGATATTTTTAGTTTGAATGATTTAGAAACTGATACTGTAAGATTAAATGCATCAACAATAGAACAATTATTTGAAGATACTGGATATACTTTAAAGGAGGTAAGAGAAAAAAAATTAGTAAAGCCCGTAGCTTTAACGTTACTTCCTAATGAAATAAGGATGATTGAAAATACAAAAAAAAGGAAAGAATTTTTTATACAAATTGTTTTACCGTTAATTTTACAAGAAAATAATAATATTAGATTAGATAGAAAAAGACTTTTTAAAATAATTAATAAAAGTAACAATACAAACTTAGAAAAAAAGTGGTTACAAAAAAAATATAAACAATATGGAGTCCCATCAAAAGACTTATCAATTTTGAAAATTAGAATGGACGAAATACCAGTTTCTCTTGCTATAGCACAAGCAGCAAAAGAAACAGGTTGGGGAACTTCAAGATTTGCATTAGAGGGAAACGCTTTATTTGGACAATGGACTTGGTCAGGTGAAGGTTTAAAACCTAAAGACGCTGATAAAGATGAAGGTCACAAGGTAATGAAATTTAATGTATTACAAGCATCAGTAAGAGCTTATCAAAGAAATATTAACACTCACTCAACTTACAGAGGCTTTAGAGAGGCTAGAGCTAAATTAAGGGATAAAGGTGAGCCATTAGACAGTTTAATTCTTGCAGAATATTTAAAAGAATATGCAGAAACTGGCAATCAATACGTTGAAGTTCTTCAAAAAATTATTAAACAAAATAATTTAAAAGATTTTGATAATGTAAAATTACTTCCTTCTAGTATTGAATTAGAGAGTTTAATTTAATTTTCAGTCACAATAAATTGTGTCCCAAACCAGCGCCATTTACCACCATCATTTAAAGAGCAGTTAACCCTACCTCTTCTTGGAAGAAATTTTTTATCAAAATTTATTGTTAAGATATTATTTAAGAATTTTAAATTCGATTTTTTCCAGGTCCCACCATCATTTGAATAGCAAGTAATATTCTTTATATTTTTTTGGTTTTCAAAAAATTCAATAGTCAATTGCGGAGGATTATTGGTATCATTAATTTTTTTTTCAATTGGTTTTAAGTTTTTATATTCTAATGGCATATAATTTATTAAAGAATTAAATCTTTTTAGATCACCATATTTTTCATTTATTGGAAATCTAGGTAATTCAAATTTATCTTTATTTATATCAATAATTCCAGAGTGTTGACCAAATGCAATTTTAAAGTTTTTAGAAATATAATTTTTCATGAATGAAGAATATTCACCAAAAGGATATGAGAATATTTCAGGCACATATCCAATTTTTTCTAAAAAAATTTTATTCGCTATTTCTATATCATTAATAAATTCTGAATCGCTCATTTCAATGAGATATTCATGAGTGTGTGAATGATGTCCTATATAGCCAAATTCTGATTCTTCAATTTCTTTTATTTCATCCCAATTCATATATCCATTGTTTCCCACTGGTTCTGTGGATACAAAAAGTATAAATGGAATTTTATTTTTTTTTAGATAAGGCCAGGCTTCATCATAAAATGATCTAAAACCGTCATCTATAGTGATTAAAATTTTCTTTTTATTTTTAATTTTGTCAAATTCTTTAACAAAAGTTTTAGCGTTATAAAACTCATAATTTAGTTTTTTTATGATTTTCATATGTTCATCAAAAATTTCCATTCTTATATTAGTTGATGGATACTTATTTTCATTAAATCGATGATACATTAGTGATAAAATACCATGATCATTTGAAAAATATTTGTTAATATTTTCATCTGAAATAGAATTTGAAAGAAAAATTATTTGAATTATGAATAAGCTAATAATTGATGCTACAAAAGATAAAATTTTTTTAATGATCATAATAAATGATAGTAAGCATTATATAACACATGAAAATAGCAAAAGTAATTATGAAAAGTTAATCTTGCTAATCAATGAATTATTAAAGACAAGAAATTTGGTGTTAAGTAAGATTCAAAAAATTTATGTTAATAGAGGGCCTGGTAGTTTTGCTGGTATTAGAAACTCATTATCAATAGTTAAAGCATTACATTTAGTTAAAAAAATTGACTATTATTGTTACAGTTTTAGTGATTTTCCCACAGAAAATGAGATTAAATACGAAAATATACCAAAACTGTGTGAAAAATTTAAAGTTAAAAAAAATTTGATTAATCCTATTTATATGAGTTAAAATTATTTATGTCAGAAACTATTGAACAAAAGTGTTTAGCAAAAGGTGTAAAATTAACTGAACAAAGGCGTATCATTGCTCAAGTTATGTCAAAATCCAATGACCATCCTGATGTTGATGAATTGTATATGAGGGTATCAAAAATTGATCCTAAAATTAGTATAGCTACGGTTTACAGAACTGTAAAATTATTTGAAGAGTCAGGGATTTTGGCTAAGCATGAATTTAAAGGAAGTAAAGCTAGATACGAAGAATTGAATGAGGGACATCATGATCATTTAATTGATGTAAAAACTGGAGAGATAATTGAATTTGTAGATGATGAAATTGAAAAACTTCAAAAAAAAGTTGCTGAAAAATATGGTTACGATTTAGTCGATCACAAGCTGGAATTATATGGTGTTAAAAAAAATAAATGAAGATAGAAGTAATTAAACCTTTTGGTCCCACAATAGTTAAATTAAAAATTCCAAATGAAATCGTTAATGAAATGAATAATTACACTGATGATATAATAAATAATGAAAAAAAATCAAAAGAATTGAATGAAGGACCAAGATTAGCAGGCAATGTTTCTCAAGAATTTCTTTTGGATACAGATTTTATGAAAAAAATTGATTGGGCAAACTTTTTAGGAAAAATATGTGCTAGATGGATTAAAAATGAAAATGGACGAGATTTAAAAAATTTTAAAATTATAAAAAGTTGGATTGTTCGTCAATTTAAAAATGAGTATAATCCATTACATTATCACTCTGGACATATTTCAGGTGTTGGTTATTTAAAAGTTCCAAATATTTTAGGTTCAACAATTCAAAAAGATAAAAAAAAAAATATGAATGGAAAACTTGAATTAGTTGAGTGCACTCCCAAACTATTATGTAGTGGTAATTATATAGCCACACCAGAAGTAGGAGATATGTATTTATTCCCAAACTATTTATTACATACTGTATATCCTTTTACTGATACTGAAGAAGAAAGAAGATCAGTTTCATTTAATGCAATAATTGACGAACCTACTGCTTCACTATAAATGCAATATAAAAAAATTTTCATAAAAACTTTTGGATGTCAAATGAATGAATATGACTCTAACCGTATTCTAGATACTGTCAAAAAAATTGGTTTTAATACAACCCAAAATATAAATGACGCAAGTTGTTATTTACTTAATACTTGCCATATAAGAGATAGGGCTAAAGAAAAAGTTTATCATGAAATTGGAAGGGTTAAAAAAATTTTTGAATTAAAACAAAAGCCCTTAGTAATCATCACAGGATGTGTTGCACAAGCTGAAAATGAAGAAATGTTAAAAAGAGAACCATACATCGATTTAGTTATCGGGCCACAATCTTATCATAAATTAAATGAAAAAATAAATGAATATATAAACAAACAGAAAAGGTTAGAGGAAACAGAGTTTGATGCTGTTTTGAAATACGATTATTTAAATAAAATAAAAAATTCATCATCGAAGGTATCATCTTTTTTAACTATCCAAGAAGGTTGTGATAAGTTTTGTCATTTCTGTGTGGTGCCTTACACAAGAGGTCCAGAATATTCAAGACCTTTAAAAGATATTATGGATGAAACAAAAGAACTTGTTAAAAATGGAGCAAAAGAGATTATTTTGTTAGGGCAGAATGTTAATGCTTATAAAAATGAAAAATATAGATTATCAGATTTAATTATTGAAATTGAAAAAATTCCTCAGGTTAAGAGAATTAGATATACCACATCACATCCTAGAGATATGACAGATGATTTAATTAATGTTTATAGTTTTTCAAAAAAAATAATGCCCTTAGTTCATTTACCCGTGCAAAGTGGATCTGATAAGATACTAAAATTAATGAACCGCAAACACTTAATAAGTGATTATATCAAAACGTTCGAAAAACTAAAAAAGATTAATCCTTCAATTAAATTTTCAAGTGATTTTATAATTTCTTATCCAGGAGAGGATAATGAGGATTTTGAGGCTACATTTAATTTAATAAAAAAAATAAGATTTATTAATTCTTTTTCTTTCATCTTTAGTCCAAGGCCTGGTACTGTTGCTTCAAAATTAGATACCATTAATAGGGAAATATCTATTAAGAGATTAGAAAAAGTACAGAGACAGTTGTTTGATAATCAAATAGAAATGAATAAATCATTAGAAAATAAAGAAATTAATGTTTTAGTGGAAAATAAAACACTTGAGGGTAATAAATATTTTGGTAGATCTGAATATATGACTTCAGTTATATTTGATGGTAGTGATAGAGATATAGGCAATATAGTAAAAGTGAAAATAAATAATAGCAATCAGAATACTTTGTTTGGTAAAGTTATTGATAAATCAGAGCAAAGAGTAGCGTAATTTTGAGTAATATATTTAAAAAAAATCTTCAATCTTCATTAAAATTTGTTTATTCAGAAAATAATTCATTAAGTGTTATTTTTCACGATAATGATTTGTTAATGGGTGTGGTTGGAGAATTCAATAAAAACCTGAAAGAATTAGAAAAAATTACTGGTGCCAGTCTTTATTCAAGAGGGAACTCTATTTTGATCAAATCTTCACCCGAAAAAAATGAAATTTTAAAGAACGCTATTCAATTTTTAGTAAATCAGTTTAAAAATAATGATACTATAGAGTCAGAAGATATCTTATCTTCTGTTGATAAATTTATGATTAATGAAAAAGTGAAAAATACAAATGTTACAGATATCATTAAAACTCCTAAAAAATCTATTATACCAAGATCTGAAAAACAAAAAGAATATGTAAGAGCACTAAGACAAAATGAAATAATTATTTCTGCTGGACCTGCTGGTACTGGAAAAACTTTTTTAGCAGTTGCAATAGGATTAACAATGTTATTAGAAAAAAAAATTGAGAGAATAATATTATCTAGACCGGCTGTTGAAGCTGGTGAAAGATTAGGTTTTCTACCTGGAGATATGAAAGAGAAAGTTGATCCATATTTAAGACCATTATATGACTCACTTTACGATCTTTTTCATTTTGAGAAAATTCAAAGGATGATCGAAATTGGTGATATTGAAATTGCTCCTTTAGCATTCATGAGAGGAAGAACTTTAAAAAATTCTTTTGCTATTCTTGATGAAGCTCAGAATGCAACTGATACCCAAATTAAAATGTTTCTTACCAGAATTGGAGAAAATTCCAAAATAATTGTTAATGGAGATCCTTCTCAGATAGATTTACCTAATAAAAAAATGTCTGGTTTAGATAGGTCTAAAAAAATCTTATCTCATTTAAATGAGATTGCAGTTGTAAATTTTGACCATTCCGATGTTGTTAGACATCCTTTAGTATCAAAAATTGTTAAAGCGTATAACAACAATGATCAAAGTTAATGTTTTATCAGAAGAAAAGTCTTGGTCTAAAAAGTTAAAAAAAAAAGAAATTTTATTTGATCAAATTTGCAAATATTTTCCAAAAAAATTTAGATTTACAAATAAAATAGTTTATCTGACGTTACTGCTTTCAAATAATAAAAAAATCAAAATTTTAAACAAAAAATTTAGAAATAAAAATAAACATACAGATATTCTTTCTTTTCCATTTTCTCAAAAAATACAAAAATCAAAAGAAATTTACTTAGGTGATATAATTATAAGTTTTGATTATATGAATAGGCCTAAAAATTTAACTAATAAAGTTTTTAAAGAAAAAACAACTAAAATTTTTATACATGGATTTCTCCATTTATTGGGTTATGACCATTTTAAAGATAAAGATTATAAAAAGATGTATATAAAAGAGCAAAAAATATTTAATTCCGTCAAAAAAATATTAAATTGAAAAAAAAATTTATAATTCAAAGTTTTTTGTTATTTATTCTTGGAATTTTAACCACTTTTAGTTTACCACCATTCAACTTTTTTTTTATAAATTTTTTTACTTTAAGTATTTTTTTTATTTTTTTATTTAAAAGACTTAAAAGTGAAACAAAAAAAACTTTTTTCTTTTATGGTTGGTTTTTAGGTTTTGGTTATTTTTTGTCTAATTTATATTGGATTACAATATCTTTAACTTTTGATGAAAATTTTAATTTTTTGATACCGATTGCTTTAATTCTTATACCATCTTTTTTTGCTTTGTTTTATGGTTTGATTACCTTTTTATTTTATCTATCAAGTCCAAAAAATCTTTTAAGTGCGTTTTTTATTTTCTCTCTTTTATTTGGAATGATTGAATATATTAGGGGAACAATTTTGTCTGGTTTTCCTTGGAATTTAATTGTCTATAGTTTCTCTGAAAATTTAAATTTTATAAGTACTGTATCTTTAATTGGAACATATTCATTAAATTTATTTGTAATTAGTTTGTTTACTGCACCAGCTATATATATTTTGAAAAGATCAAAAATAGATATAGGGGTATGTATTTTTATATTACTTTTACCTACCTTATTTTTGATATATGGGAATATTAAAAAAGAAAATTTTTTAGAAAAAGAGGAAACAAAAATACCATATACAATAAGAATTATCGGATCAAATATAAGTTTGGATAAATATTTTGATAGTACTAGTACAGAAAGTGTTATTGAGGAATTAATCTTATTAAGTTCACCAACAAAAAATAAAAAAATCTTTTTTTTATGGCCAGAAGTAATTATACCAAATACTTTTGGAGATGAGATTTATCTTTATAACGATATTTTTAAAAAAAATTTTGATGTAAACCACATAATTGGTTTAGGTATAATCAATAGAGAATTCATTAATAATGAATACAAATTTTATAATTCTTTTTCAATATTTGATAAAGAGTTAAATTTAATAAAAAATTATGATAAAAATAATTTAGTTCCTTTTGGTGAATTTATTCCTTTTGAAAATTTACTCAATAAAATTGGTTTAAAAGTAATTACAAATAATTTTGGATCATTTTCTCAAGGTAAAGAAAGAAAAATTGTTGAGATTAAAGATAATTTTGAGAACCTAAGATTTTTGCCACTTATTTGTTATGAAATTATTTATAGTGGAAATTTATCAAAAAATTTTGATTTTGATTTTATTTTCAATATTTCTGAAGATGGATGGTTTGGAAAATCTATAGGGCCTAAACAACATTTTATACATAGTATATTTAGAGCAATAGAAAATGGAAAATATGTTATTAGATCTGCTAATAATGGTATAGCTGCAGTTATTAACCCATTAGGACAGATAGAAAAAAAAATAGATTTCGGAGAAGATGGTTATATTGATTTTAATAAGAAAAAAAATGTAGATAAAACAATTTTTTCCATATTTGGAAATTTAATATTTGGAATCTCAATTTTGTTGTATATTTTTCTCATATTTTCATTTAATAGGATCAAAAATGAGTAATTTAAAAAATTTTCTTTTCACTAGTGAGTCTGTATCAGAGGGACATCCTGATAAAGTATCTGATAGAATATCAGACATGGTAGTAGATACTTATCTTTCTGGTGATCCTTACGCAAGAGTAGCTTGTGAAACTCTTACAACAACCAATAAAGTAGTATTGGCTGGTGAAGTAAGAGGACCAGACATCAAAAAAGATGAACTGATTTCAAAAGTAAGAAATTGTATTAAAGATATTGGTTATGACCAAGATGGTTTTACTTGGAAAGAAGCCACTAAAATAGAAAGTCATTTACATTCACAATCAGCTGATATCGCAATGGGCGTTGATTCTGCGGGTAATAAAGATGAGGGAGCTGGTGACCAAGGGATAATGTTTGGTTATGCTTGTAATGAAACAGACGTATTGATGCCTGCTCCTATTCATTATTCTCATAAAATACTTAGATTGATGGCAGAGGATAGAAAATCAGGAAAATTAAAGAATATAGAACCAGACTCAAAAAGTCAGGTAACATTTGAATATATAAATGAAAAACCAGTTAAAGTTAAATCTGTTGTGATTTCTTCTCAACATTCTGCAGATGTGAATCAAAAAGATGTTAAAGAGTTATTAAGACCTTACATGTTAAATTCAATTCCAAAGGAGTTTATGGATGGATTTAAAGAGGAAGAATTTTACGTAAATCCCACAGGTAATTTTGTGATAGGAGGACCTGATGGTGATTGTGGTTTGACGGGTAGAAAAATTATAGTTGATACATATGGGGGAGCTGCACCACATGGTGGTGGAGCATTTTCAGGGAAGGATCCAACAAAAGTTGACAGATCAGCTGCGTACGCTGCTCGTTATATTGCAAAAAATATTGTAGCTTCAAAAATTACTAACAAGTGTCTAATCCAATTAGCTTATGCAATTGGAGTATCAAAACCTTTATCAATTTATGTAGATCTTTTTGATAACGATATTGAAAAAAATAAATTTGTTGTCGAACAGATTAAAAATAATTTTGATTTAACCCCAAGAGGAATAAGAGAAATGCTAAATTTAAACAAACCAATTTACGAAAAAACAGCTGCTTACGGTCATTTCGGTCGTTCACCAGAAAAGGATGGAGCATTTTCATGGGAAAAAACTGATAAAATTAACGTTTTTTCAAAATAGTTTCTGTTGAATATTTAAAAAACTTTAATATATTCCACGTACATTGTTGAATTATCAAAATGGGCTTTGGCCCATTTTTTTTTGGAGCTAATAAAAATATGTTAAATAAAAGAGCTGATAAATTAGAATTACTAAGAATTGCCGAAGCTGTTGCTTTGGAAAAGTCTATAGATAAAGAATTAATCATTTCTTCTATGGAAACTGGAATAGCTAAGGCAGCAAAATCAAAATTTGGTCATGAAAACGATATTACAGTTTCTATAAATCGTGATAATGGAGATATTGAAATTTTTAGAAAATTAATAATTTCAGAAAATCCAGAAAACTCAAATACTGAAATTAATTTAGAAGATGCTGTTAATCTTGGTGAGAATAATAAAAATAAAAAAGTTGGAGATGAAGTTTTCCAACCATTACCAGCTTTTGATTTTGGAAGAATAGCAGCTCAAACTGCAAAACAAGTTATAAATTTTAATGTAAGAGAAGCTGAGCGTGAAAGGCAGTTCAATGATTTTAAAGATAAAAAAGATACAATTTTAAGTGGTATAGTTAAAAGATTAGAATTTGGAAATGTAATTATTGATCTTGGTAGAACAGAAGCTTTACTTCAAAAAAATGAATTAATACCAAGAGAAAATATAAAAGCTGGTGATAGAATCAAAGCTTATTGTTACGACGTAAGACGAGAACAAAGAGGACAGCAAATTTTTTTATCAAGAGCTCATCCTAAATTTATGGAAAAACTTTTTATTCAAGAGGTGCCTGAAATTTATGATGGATTGATAGAAATAAAATCTTCATCAAGAGATCCAGGTAGCAGAGCAAAAATTTGTGTTAAAGCAGTTGATACCTCTTTAGATCCTGTAGGTGCATGTGTAGGTATGAGAGGATCAAGAGTTCAAGCCGTTGTAAACGAATTGCAAGGTGAAAAAATTGACATTGTAAATTGGTCAGATGATCCAGCTATTTTAGTATCTAATGCTCTTTCACCTGCAGAGGTTCAAAGGGTAAATGTCGACTTAGAGAGAAAAAAATTAGATGTGATTTTAAGTGAAGAAAATTTAAGTAAAGCTATAGGTAGAAGAGGTCAGAACGTTAGATTAGCAACAAAGTTGTTAAATTATGAAATTAATATTATGACTGACCAAGAAGATTCAGAAAAAAGACAATTAGAGTTCAAAGAAAAAACCGAAAACTTTGTTAAGAATTTAGAGCTTGATGAGACACTCGGGCAATTATTAGTTGCTGAAGGTTTTTCAACTATTGACGATATCAAAGATAGTTCTATTGAAAACTTATCAAAAATTGAGGGAATTGAAGAAGATACAGCTAAAGCATTAATTGAAAGAGCCAAAGAATTTCATCAAAAAGATCTGGAAGATATTTCTCAAAGAATAAAAGAGTTAGGTTTGGCGGATGATTTAATAAACCTAAAAGGTTTAACCCCAGGAATGTTGGTTACTTTAGGTGAACAAAAAATTTTAAATTTACAAGATTTTGCTGATTTAGCATCAGATGAGCTGACTGGTGGGTTTGACGTGATTAAAGGTGAAAAAATTAAAATTCAGGGATTTTTAGAAGATTTTGCTTTATCTAAAACTGAGGCAGACGAATTAATAATGTCAGCTAGAAAAATTATTTATAAAGATTAGAGGATGAAAAATGGAGAACAAAAAAACAAAACTTACAATTTCTGGAAATACCAAAAAATCATTTAAAAATTTTGATTCTAATAAATCTAAAGGAAAAAAAACTGTAATTATTGATAAACAAAAAAGTGGATATACTAATAAAGGAAGTTTTTATAAACAATCTTCATCTAAATCATCGCAATCTGGATTTAAAAGAGAAAAAAATTTTAAATCAGGTTTTGCACCAAAAATGCCTTCAGTAGCTACAGACTTTGAGAGACGTAAATTAGCTGAACAAAGAGCTACAAGAAGACTTAAAGAAGATACCGAGGGTAAGGAAAGAAAATTAAAATCAGGTACAAAAAAAAGAGAGGTTAAACTTACAGTTTCAAGAGCGCTGAGTGATGAGATAGAAACTAGAGAGAGAAGCCTTGCGTCAGTTAAAAGAGCTAGACAAAAAGAGCTAAAAAATGCCAATAAAACAGAGGATAAAGAGAATTCAAAACCTGTAAAACGAGATGTGAATATCCCAGAGGCTATTACAGTAAGAGAGTTAGCAAATAGGATGGCTGAACAATCTAGTAATGTAATTAAATTTTTATTTGGTATGGGTGTAACAGTAACAATTAATCAAACATTAGCTGCTGACACTGCTGAATATTTAGTTAAAGAATTTGGTCACAATCCTATAAGAGAGGAAAAGGCAGAGGAAATAATTAAAAAAATAAAAGAGTCTAGAACTGAAAATTTAAAAAATAGGGCACCTATAATTACAGTCATGGGACATGTGGATCATGGAAAAACTTCAGTGCTTGATGTTTTAAGAAGTGCTAATGTTGTATCAGGAGAATTTGGTGGAATAACCCAACATATCGGCGCTTATCAAATTGAAAGAAACTCAAATAGATTAACTTTTATAGACACACCTGGACATGCAGCTTTTACAGAAATGAGAGCTAGAGGTTCAAAATTAACTGATATTGTTGTGTTAGTTGTAGCAGCTGATGATGGAGTAAAACCTCAAACTATCGAGTCTATTAAACATGCTAAAGCTGCGAATGTTCCTATCGTAGTTGCAATAAATAAATGTGATTTACCTGATGCAGACTCACAAAAAGTTAAAAATCAATTACTTGAACATGAGTTGATCTCCGAGGATTTATCTGGAGAAACCTTAATGGTGGAAATTTCAGCAAAAACGAAATTGAATATTGATAAATTGATTGAGGCAATAATTCTACAAGCTGAAATATTAGATTTAAAAACAGATTTTGATTCAAAAGCAACAGGTATAGTTTTGGAGTCAAAAATAGATGTTGGTAGAGGTCCTGTTGCTAACATAATTATTACTTCAGGAACTTTAAAAAAAGGTGATTATTTTGTTAGTGGATTGAGATGGGGAAAAGTAAGAGCTATTCTTAATGATAAAGGAAAAATTATAAGTGAGGCATCACCATCTACGCCTGTGGAGATTTTAGGAATTAATGGTGCAGCAAAATCTGGAGATGATTTTATTGTTTTAGATAATGAAAAAGAGGCAAAATCATTAAGCGAAAATAGAACTCAAGAGAAAAAAGAAATTAAAAATCCTTTGACACTTGCAACTCAAGAGTCAGCATTTTCTAACAATTCATTAGAGGAATTAAACTTAATAATTAAATCAGATGTACATGGTTCATCTGAGGCTATTAAAAATGCAATAAGTCAAATAAAACACGAAGAAGTTAAGCCCAAAATAATTCTTGCTGATATAGGAATGGTAACCGAAACTGATGTAACTTTAGCTAAGGCGTCGAATGCTGTTTTAGTTGCTTTCAATGTAAAACCTAGCAAAGAAGCAAAAAAACTTGCTGAACAAGAAGGTATAAAAATATCTTCATTTAACATAATATATGAAGTGTTAGATTATATAAAAAAAAAATTGTCAGGTTTACTTACTCCCGATGTTCAAGAAACAATTACTGGTACAGCCCAAATTTTAGAAATATTCAAAGTTTCAGGTGCTGGTAAAGTTGCTGGTTCAAAAGTAACAGATGGAGAAATATCTAGTTCCTCTAGTGCAAGGATAATAAGAGACGGGAGCATTATATTTACTGGAAAAATTGGCTCGATTTTTAGAGAAAAAAATCAAGTTAAACAGGTTAACAGTGGTCAGGAATGTGGAATTACATTAAAAGACTATATGGATTTTCAAAAAAACGATACAATTGAGGCATTTAATGTTACCTCAAAAGAAAGAACAATATAATGGCTGACAGAATTGGCAAACCTTTATCACAGAGACAATTAAGAGTGGGAGAAATGATTAAACAATCTTTGAGTATGATTTTTTTGAGAAATGAGGCTAAAGTGCCAAATTTAGAGACTAATACTATTACAGTAACTGAAGTAAGAATGAGT
>CACBMB010000006.1 GCA_902540275.1 uncultured Pelagibacteraceae bacterium
TAGATTATTTATCTTTCCATCAGATAAAGTTGGATATAGTTTCCTTTTTGAGAGAAAAGGCTCACATTTCACAGTTGAGATTGGTATAATCTCCTTATTAAATTTTTCTATCACTTTTTTGATAATTTTATAACTATTTACAAGACCTTTTTTAGTGACAACATCAAAGTTATCATCAGAGGTATGGTATTCTTTATACTCTCCATATTTAGTTCTCATTATCGAGGCAATTGGCAAGTCTATTCCAGGAGAATTATATTGTCTTTCATCACTCCCCCGATCTAAAAAAGTATAATTTTTGTAATTTATTTTATTTTCTAAAAATAACTCCTTAGCAATATTGTTAGATAATGAGGATTGATTTTTACTTTCTAAAAAAGAATAATTTCTTTCATCGCCAACACAGGTTAAAACATAACCACCTATAACATTTTTTTTTAGTTTCTTTAAATTTTTGTGTAAATAGGCAATTGCACCAATTGTTTCAGGTACAAAAATAAATCTTAATGATAAATGATTTTTTTTTTTTGAAAAATGTTTTGCTAAAAATGTAGTGACTGTGGGACCTGAGATTTCATTATTTGCTAAGGAAGGGTGACATATATATGTATGAATAATTAATTCTTTCTTAGATTTTCCTTTTATAAATAATTCGCCATAATGTAGTTTACCATTTTTTTTAAAATTACTATTAATTTTAACTTTAAATTTTTGGTCTTTTAATTTTTTTTTTTCACTTTCTCTCATGCAAAAGCCCCAGTATTTTTTATAGTAAGATGTTACATAAGGAATTGTATCTACTTGTTTAGGCAAAGTATGAATGTGATTTAATAATTTTTGTTTTTTTATTATTTTATCTACTGGTATAGAATAATTTACAATATGAAGATTATTTTTTTTAAAATCGATTATTTTTCTACCATTCAAGTTTGCAATATAAGCATCTCTAATATTCCATTCTGGGGGGATTTTCCAATCAAAAACTTTTGAACCTGAATTAAAACTTTTTATTTTTAAATTTGGTATTTTTTTTTTTATAATTTTTAGTGTTTTCACTACACCCTTACCTGTGATACTTCTATGTATTGGATACAATTGATTAGCTAATTCAATCATTAATATTTTCTAAATTACTAACCTTATAATTTTTTATCTTTTATTATTTTGTCTACAATCATTAATAATATAAAATGATGCAATATTTCAATGTGATTATACGATCTTGAGTTAATCCAGATTTTAACATCGTTAAATGATTTGTTCATTAAATTAGATTTTTTTAATCCAGTTAATACTGCAGTTCTAAGACCCATTAATCTTGCTTTTTTTTGTCCATTAACTAAATTTTTTGAATTTCCACTACAACTAATTAAAATTATTAAGTCTCCTTTATCTGCATAATATTCTAAAGATTTTTTAATCCAGTTTTGATATCCAAAATCATTAGAAAAACAAGTAATTAAATCATATTCATTAAAGTTAATAGTCTTTATTCTTGCATTTTTAGTTAAATCAACTGCTACATGAGATGCAGTTGCAGAACTTCCACCGTTACCACAAATGATTACTTTCTTCCCTTTTTTAGATGTATCAATGATCAATTTTTCCAATTTTTTTATGTTTGTTAAATTCAATCTGCTTAATTGAGATTTAATTGTTTCAAGATAGTTTTTATAAAAATTTTTCATATTAAATTTAAAAATTTTAATCAATTTATACTCTATACTTAATAATATACAAAAAACGACAATATTTATTAAATTTTTAAAGAGTAGCATAAAAAATTCTTCTTTACTGTTCAAGATTTGAACGTTATAAGTTCATTTTTTGAACAATGAATAAAAATACTACAGATCAATTCAATGTTTTGAGGAAAATTCGCTCGAAACCCAAGTATTCTCAAAGAGAACTTGCATCTGAACTTGGTTTTAGCTTAGGAAAATTAAATTATTGTTTAAAAGCTTTAAAACAAAAAGGTCTTATTAAGATGCGAAATTTTCAAAAAAATCCTAATAAACTTGGCTATGTATATATTCTTACTCCAAAAGGAATTGCAACCAAAACAGAGCTAACCTTAAATTTTATGAAAAGAAAAATGAAAGAATATGATGAGCTTAAAGCCGAAATAGAAGAAGAAAGTAAATAGTTGTGTGGACAATAATAAAAATAGATAGAAAAAAAATTTTTACATTAAAAAATGAATTTTTTAAAAAAATTGGAAGTGATGTAGTTTTTTATGCTCCTAAAATTAAACTACAAAAATATTTAAATTCAAAAATTTTGGTAAAAGAAAATTATTTATTAGGTGATTATTTACTTTGTTTTCATAAAAAATTTAAAAATAATGCCGTCTTAACAACTTTAAAGTATTGCAAAGGTTTAAAATATTTTTTAGATCATCTTAATTCCTCACAAACAGAAATAATTAATTTTGTTTCAAGATGTAAAAAAAATGAAGATAAGGATGGTTATATTAAACAGTCTTTTTTTAATTTTAAGAATAAAAATAAATTTGAGTTTGTTTCAGGTCCTTTTACAAATTTAATATTTTCTGTTTTAGAAGAAAACAAAATATCCATTAAAGGTATAATGGGCAAACATCAAATTTCAGTGTCTAAAGCGAATAATTTATTTAGACCTGTTTAAGAAAAATATAATGATATGTAAAAAAATCTTTTTTTACGTAGTGCGGAGCTATGCCAAAAAAATATAAATTTCATAGTTTAGTTACAGGTGGTGCTGGTTTTATAGGTTCTCATTTGGTAGAAAAACTCATTAATAAAGGTCACGATGTTACAGTAATTGATAACTTAAGCACTGGAAGAATAGAAAATATAAAGAAAAATTTAAATAAAATAAAATTTTTCAAAAAGGACATTTCAAAATTCGATACAATAAAAAAACATTTCAAAAATATTGATTATGTTTTTCATTTAGCTGCACTAGCCGATATAGTTCCGAGTATTAATAAACCTAGAAATTATTTCAATTCAAATGTTTTAGGCACTTTAAATGTATTAGAGCTTTCAAAGATAAATAAAATAAAGAAATTTATCTACACAGCCTCGTCGTCTTGTTATGGTATTCCAAATAAATATCCAACAAATGAAAAAGAAAAAATTGATACCAAGTATCCTTATGCACTAACAAAAAAAAATGGTGAAGATCTAGTTTTGCACTGGAGTAAAATATATAAATTAAATATTTTATCTTTTAGATTGTTTAATGTATATGGAACAAAATCTAGAACATCAGGAACATATGGTGCTATGTTCGGAACATTTCTTAAACAAAAAATTAAAAATTCTCCATTTACTGTTGTAGGTAATGGAAAACAAAAAAGAGATTTTACTTATGTTACAGATGTTGTTAGTGCTCTAGTAAAAGGTATGAATTATAAGAATAAAAGCCAAGTCTTTAACGTTGGTAGCGGTCGTTCAGTTTCAATAAACTATATTTGTAAATTATTAGGAGGTAAAACTGTAAAAATCCCAAAAAGACCTGGAGAGCCCGATATAACATTTGCCAATATTAGTAAAATTAAAAAAGAATTAAAATGGAAACCCAAAATAAGCATTGAAGATGGCGTTAAATTACTTTTAAAAGATATTAGTTATTGGAATAAAGCTCCATTATGGACACCGAAAAAAATAAAACTAGCCACAACTGATTGGTTTAAATTTCTCAAAGATTAAAATGAAAAAAATATTTGATATAAACTCATTGCAAAGCAAAATTGAAAAACTAAAAAAAAAGAATAAAAAAATTGTTTTATGTCATGGTGTATTTGATTTAATCCATCTAGGTCATATTAATCATCTTCAAAGTGCTAAGTCGTTTGGAGATATACTTGTAGTTTCATTGACCACAGATAAATATGTTAACAAAGGTCCAGGACGTCCATTTTTTAACGAAAAAAATAGAGCGAAAGTTATAAGTAATCTTAAGATGGTTGATTTTGTAGTCATTAACAATTCAGCTACAGCAGTAAGCTTAATTACATTATTAAAACCCAATATATATTGTAAAGGGCCTGATTATAAAAAAAATAAGGATGATATTACTGGAGAAATAAAAAATGAAATAAAATCAATCAAACGTGTAAAAGGTAAAATAGTCTACACAGAAGGCATAACATTTAGTTCAAGTTCGTTATTAAATAAATTTTCAGATAATTTTTCAGATCAACAAAAAAAAAAATTATCAAAAATTAATAGAAAATATAATTCAAAATATTTTGAAAAATTGTTTAGTAATTTTAATAAATTAAAAGTTTTAATTATTGGAGAAGCTATTATCGATGAATATATCTTTTGCGACGCTTTAGGTAAATCGGGAAAAGAACCAGTCTTAGCTTTAAGAGAAATGAAATCAGAAAGATATATTGGTGGCTCTTTAGCTATTGCCCAAAATGTATCTCAATTTTGTGAAAATACAAAAATAATTACTATGCTTGGTAAAGATAATACTTATCTTAAAGAAATAAAATCTAAATTAAATAAAAAAATAAAACTTAATTTTATAGAAAAAAAAAATTCAACCACAATTGTTAAAAAAAGATTTGTAGATTACTTAAGTTATAATAAATTACTAGGAGTTTATAATTTAAATGATGATCTATTAAATCAAAATGATGAAGATAAGTTTCAAAAGATTTTGAGGAATCAAATACCAAAATTTGATTTAGTAATTGTGTCAGATTATGGCCATGGACTAATTTCTAAAAAAACTTCAGATTTAATTTGTAAAAAATCAAAATTTTTGGCTTTGAATGCACAAATTAATTCTTCAAATGTTGGATATCACACTATGAGAAACTATAAAAATTTAGAGTGTGTTATTATAAACGAAAGAGAAATAAGACATGAGTTCAGAGATAGATCAAATGACCTTAAAATATTAATCAAAAAATTATCTAAAGAGCAAAAAATAAAAAATTTAATTGTAACGAGTGGTAAAAAGGGAGCAACACTTTACAATCTAGATAATAATAAGTTTGTATATTCTGAAGCTTTAGCAAAAAATGTAGTTGACAAAATAGGAGCGGGTGACTCAATGTTAGCTCTGATTGCTCTATGTTTAAAATCTAAAGTTGATAAATTATTGTCATTATTTATAGGATCGTTGGCTGCTTCTTATTCTACAGAAACTATGGCCAATAAAGAACACATAAATAAAATGAAAATATTAAAAGGTCTCGAGCATTTATTAAAATAATTAAAAAGTATTGTCGTGAAAAAAATATTTATTACAGGTGGAGGAGGTTATGTTGGATCAGCCCTTGCAGATTATTTAGTTACTAAAGATTATAAAGTGACTGCTTATGATTTGTTTCTTTATGGTGAAAATGTATTTTCAAGTAAATCAAATCTTAAAATAATCAAAGGGGATATAAGGAATTTAGATTTGCTTAAATCAAGTATAGTTGGGCAGGACGCTGTTATTCATTTAGCATGCATATCGAATGACCCAAGTTTTGAATTAAATCCAGAGTTGGGTAAATCAATTAATTTGAATGCTTTTGAACCGCTTGTAAAAATTTCAAGAGATGCTGGGGTTAAAAGATTTATTTACGCATCATCTTCTAGCGTTTATGGGATAAAAGAAGAGGCCAATGTCAACGAAGAGATGAATTTGGAGCCACTTACTGATTACTCAAAATTTAAAGTGGAATGTGAAAAAATATTATTTAAATATAAAAGTGAAAATTTTGATACTACTATTATAAGACCTGCAACTGTATGTGGATATTCTAAGCGACAAAGACTTGATGTTATAGTAAATATTTTAACTAATTTAGCTTATCACAATCGAGAAATTACAGTGTTTGGTGGTGAACAGTTAAGACCAAACATTCATATTAAAGATATGTTGAGGTCATATTTATGTTTATTGGAAGCTGACTCAAAAAAGGTAAATGGAGAAATATTTAATGCAGGTTGGCAAAATATGTCAGTAAATAATATAGCAGAAACTGTGAAAAATAATATTGGAAAAGATGTTAAAATAATAAGAAGTATCTCAAATGACAATAGATCTTATCATATATCTTCTGAAAAAATTAAAAAAATTCTTAATTTTGAAACTAAATTTACAATTAAAGATGCTGTAAAAGATTTAGTGCAAGCTTTTGATAAAAAATTATTAATTAATACATTATCAGACGATATTTATTTTAATATAAAAAGAATGCAAAAAATTAATTTAAAATAATTACTAATTGCTTTTTTTTAAATAATAGTTAATTAGACTTAATGCAAAAATCAAAGTTATTAAAAATATATAAAAACTTTTTAAAGATAAGACTTTGCCAAGAAAAGATTATTGATAAATATCATCCAGAAGACAAAATGAAATGCCCAATGCACTTATGTATTGGCCAGGAGTTAATGCCATCAGTGTTAGGATATTATTTGAAAAAAAATGACTCTATTTTTAGTCATCATAGATCTCATGGATATTTTCTAGCAAATAAAGGTTCAATGAAAGAAATGATATCAGAATTTTATGGTAAAGAAACTGGAACAAATGGAGGTCTGGCTGGATCTCAAGAACTTTCTTGTACAAAAACAAATTTTTATAGTGGTACAATTTTGTCAGGAGCTTTTGCAATGGCAGTGGGTGACGCTTTTGCAAAAATATCTAAAAAACAAAATAATATTTCAGTTGCAGTTATTGGTGATGGTGGAATGGAAGAAGGTATTACATTTGAAGCAATTAATTTAGCTCACTTAATGAAACTGCCAGTTTTATTTGTTTGTGAAAATAATATGTATTCCACACATACAAATATAAAAGAGAGGTCTAGAACATCATTAGTTTCAGATAGAGTTAAAGGTTTTAGAATTAAAACGATATTAGTCAAAAATCAAAATTTATATAAGCTGGACCATATTTTAAATAAAACAATAAACAATATGAGAAAAAACAAAGAGCCAGTTTTTTTAGAGATCTTAACTTATAGATTTAATGGTCATGTTGGTCCAGAAGGAGATGATCACTTTAATTACAGACCAAAAAAAGAGATTAATTATTGGAAGCACAGAGATCCTTTAGTCAAGTTAGAAAAACTAATTAATTCACAAAAAATTATAAAAGAAATTAAAAATGATATCATAAAGGAGATTACTTCGAGTTTTAATTTTGCTGAAAAGAGTAAATTAGCAAAAAAATGGGAACAGTTCAATTTCAATAATGGATATTCAAAAGCAGTTAAGTCATTTTATAAAAAGAGAATTTTTTTCAGTAGCAAACAAGAAGATCATAAACCGTCTTCTGGAAAACCATATTAATTATGATTAAAACAAATAGAATACTCTCTTTTTCTCAGGCTATAAAGGAGGCTCAAACACAAGCAATGAAGATAGATCCTAAGGTTTTTATTTTTGGGTTAGGTGTAGATAAAACAGCACATATATTTTCAACAACAAAAAATTTAAAGCAAAAGTTTGGAAAAAAAAGAATATTTGACACACCAGCTTCGGAGCAAGCATTGACCATGTTTGCAGCTGGGGCAGCAAATGCTGGAATGAGACCAATTTTAATTCATCAAAGACTTGATTTCATGGTTTACACTTTTGATCAACTTGTAAACTGGATTGCTTTATGGTCTTTTAAAAGTGCAGGTAAAAGTAAAATGCCTCTAGTAATAAGAGCTGTAGTAGGAAGAGGTTGGGGTCAAGGTCCACAGCATGCTAAGTGTTTACATTCAATGTTTGCTCATGTACCAGGCTTAAAAATTGTAATGCCTTCATCTCCGTCTGAAGCTAAAGGATTGTTGTTATCAAGCATATTTTCAAATGATCCTGTAATTTTTATTGAGTATAGATCTCTGTATAATTCTAAAGAATTTGTCCCTCAGAAACCTTATTTTCTAGATATTGATACTCCAAATTTAAGAATTAAAGGTAAAGATTTTACCGTAGTTTCTATTGGTGCCGGTGTTCTTACGAGTTTGAGAGCCTCAAAAATTCTTGAAAAAAATAATATTAGTTTTGATTTATTCGATTGTAGAAGCGCTAATTCTTTTAAAATGGCTAAAATTTTCAATTCATTAAAAAAAACAAAAAGATTGTTAGTCGTAGAAGATGGATGGTCTAAAATTAGTTTTTCATCTGAAGTTATCTCAAGAGTTGTAGAAAGTGGTATAAAATTAAAAAGTCCACCATCAAGAATTGCCTGGCCAAACTCACATATACCAATGAGCACTAAACTAGAAAAAAATTTTTATTTTAGCGAAAATGAAATTGTAAATAAAATAAAAAATCAATTTATAAATACCTTATAAAAATGAAAATACTTCTTTTTGGTTACACCGGAAAACTTGGAAATGCCATATATTTTAGATTAAAAAAAAAAAATAAATTTTTTCTTTATAATTCAA
The DNA here is from genome assembly GCA_902540275.1 of uncultured Pelagibacteraceae bacterium. Classification (GTDB taxonomy): domain Bacteria; phylum Pseudomonadota; class Alphaproteobacteria; order Pelagibacterales; family Pelagibacteraceae; genus Pelagibacter. The sequence goes on from CACBMB010000006.1 coordinate 8,384, forward strand.
AAAATTTAAATATTGCAAAAATAAATAAGATTAAATTAAGCAAAATCATAGAAAAACTAAATCCTGAAGTTGTAATTAACTGTATAGCATTTCAAGGTATAGAAAAGTCTAATAAAAAACGAACATTGTGTTTAAAAGTGAACTCATTATTTCCAAAATATTTAGCTCAATTACAAAATAAAAATTTTTTTTATTTAATACACTTTAGTAGTGAGACTATTTTTAGTGACTCTAAAAAAGGAAAATTTATAGATGAAAAAGTGTCTCCTAGACCAAAAAGTTATTATGGATATACAAAACTTTATGGTGAAAATAGTATAAAAAAATTTGGAAAAAATTATTTGATTATAAGATTACCTCTCTTATATGGAGGCAAAAACAGAAATCAACCCCTAGATAAAATTTTTAAAAAATTAATAAAAAATCAAGATGTTTATATAAATGATGATTTGTATACAACACCAACCAATGTATCCGATGTTGCTAAAATTATTTCAAAGGTATTAAATAAAAAGAAATTACAGTCAAAGAAAGTAGTAAATATATCAAATTCAGGGTATGTTAAATTCAGTCATTTTATCAAGGATTATGCAAAAAAACTTAAAAGTGAATCGACAATATATCTTAAGAATAGTAAGTATTTTCATAAAAATAATTTGAGAAATTGGCATACTCCAATGACTACAAACTATAAAGAATTTAAGTTACGAAGTTGGAAAAAATCCTTAACTGAACATTTAAGCTAGAAGCATGAATACAAAAAAATTTAGTAAATCTGATGGAAATTTGAAAATAGTTATATATTTTAACAGTCAAAGTCTTAAAGTTGATTCTTTGGAATTTGAAATTATCAATAATCATTATAACCAATATAATAAACATTTAGAATTTTTAAGACAATTTGTTCAAAACAAAAAAATACAAGAAGTTTATGATCATGCCACACTTTATGTAATGGAAGAATTTTCCAAAATAACTTTAACAAAAATATTACTTGTTAAAAATCATAAAGAACAATTTTATAGAGATTTAGAAAATTTACTAAGATCTATTGCAAGAGAAGTAGTGAGAGAATATCAGATAAAAAGATCTATAAATTTTTCTTATAAAGCAACCTCATCTGATTGGATTTTATTAAGTCAAAAAGAAAAAGAAAAAATTATTTTTGATAATTTTAAAAAACAAGTAAACTTATCAAAAGAAAATATTAAAATTTTAAATATTGAAAAAAATAAAATCACTCTAGAATTTTTAGGAGATATTAAACCAGAAATAAAAGCAAAAACTTTGCTTGACATGGAATACTTTTTAAGAAAGAATGTAGAATCGACACTTGAACTGTTTGTTGAAGAAATGCAAGATCAAAGCCAACTAAGGAGATTGTACAAATAAATGACGTCAAAGCATGACAAGCATGGTTTATACACCAATTACGAAGAAACTCCAGATGAACTGATTTTGGATGGCACCAAGATATCTTGGCATCAAGAAAGAATTAAGAAGTGGGAAAAGGGAGAGAGAATTGCCCCTATAACGATAGACTTAGCTTTAACGAGAAGTTGTAATTATGGTTGTCATTTTTGTTACGCTATGGTTCAGGAAAACGATAGATCAACTATCACTAAAGAACATATTGATAGTTTTTTAGAGGATGCCGCAGAAATTGGTGTCAAAGGTATAAGTCTTATTTCAGATGGCGAAAGCACAGTTTCTCCTCTTTACACACATTCAATTGTAAAAGGTGGTACGCTTGGGATATCTATGGCTTCAGGAACTAACGGTTTTTTACTAACACCGGAAAAACTCAATAAAATTTTGCCTCATTTAACATATTTGAGATTTAATATTTCAGCAGGAGAACCGGCAAGGTACGCTGAGATAATGGGTTGTAAAGAAAAATGGTTCCATAAAGTTGTAGAGAATATCAAAAGTGCAGTCAAAATAAAAAAAGAAAATAAACTTAAAGTTACTATAGGTATGCAAATGGTTTTTATGCCTCAATATTATGACCAACTAGTTCCTTTGGCAAAACTTGGAAAAGAATTAAGACCGGACTATTTAGTTATTAAACAATGTAGCGATAATGAAGATGGTTCATTGGGTGTGAAATACAGTGATTATAAAAAACATTTTGAACTTTTAAAAGAAGCAGAGTCATATTCTGATGACGAGTACAAAGTTCACGTTAAGTGGAGCAAAATAGAATCTGAAGGTGTTAGAACATATCAAAGATGCTATGGACCACCTTTTTTCCTACAAGTTTCAGGAAGTGGATTAATCGCTCCTTGCGGTCAATTGTTTAACGAACAATACAAAAAATTTCACATGGGAAATATTACCCAAAAAAGATTTAAAGATATTTGGCAAAGCGATAGATACTGGGAAGTAATGCGCTATTTATCTTCACCAGAATTTAATGCGCAAACTATGTGTGGAAATTTATGTCTTCAAGATAAAGTTAATCAATATCTTGATAATTATGTAAAAGACTCATTTGAAACGAAAAAACCAAAGGGTAAGACGCCTCAACATATAAATTTCATTTAATAATTTTCAATCTTTAAACTTGATTTTCAATAATGTTAAAAATTATAAATAAATTTAGATGAATTTATTGTTAAAAAATTATAGATTTATTAGATGTTTTTTTTAGACTTATTAGAACTTGAAAAAAGATATAATGATGTTTTGATATCAACAGCTAGAGGTTTCGAACTTGATCACGAATTTCTAGAAATATGGGTACCTGGAGTTTTTAAAGAAGAGTCTGTAAAAAATTTTTTTGAAGCGGCAAAAATATATAATGTTGAAAAGAAATTTGGTTTAACGATAAACAAAAAGAGTATTAGCGAAAAAGATCTCGATAAAATAAAGTCTCTGCCTAAAGATTATACAGTTCAAGTTAAAGAAGCAATACTTGAAATAAAGCTTACTTAAAATAATTTATTAAAACTAAATTTGATAATGAATAAGTTAATTAAAAATAAAAAAATTTTAATCACTGGTGCCTCTGGTAGTTTAGGTTCACAATTAGCTAAAGATTTTTCAAAGCTTAATGTTAACTTAATTTTACAAGGAAGATCGCTAACTAAACTTAAAAAAATAAAATTGAAAAATAAAAATCGTCATAGCCTTTTGAGTCTAGATTTTAATCATGAGAATAGTATGACAGAATTAAATAATTTTTTTAAAAATGAATTTTATCCAGACATAGTTGTGCATTGTCTAGGAGGTTCATTTGGTATCAATCGCACATTTAGTAGTAGAGACGATTGGACAAAAGTTTGGAATATGAACTTAGGATATTCTCATGAAATCAATAATACTGTTATCCCAAAAATGGTAAAAAAAAATTGGGGAAGAATAATTCATTTATCATCCATTTCTACTACTTTTATAAAAGGAAACGCTCCCTATATATCAGCGAAATATGCGTTAGAAGGCTATGTAAAATCAGTGAGTAAAGAAATTTCTAAAAATAATGTGATTATGTTGTGTGTATCACCAGGTATTATTGATATAAAAAATAGATATTTCAACAAACTAAAAAAAGAAAAAAAAAATGAATTTAAAAATTTTATGAAAGCACACATTCCTATTAACCGAATGGCTTCACTAAAAGAGATTTCAAATTTAATATTATTTCTATCAAGTGACAATTCTTCATATATGCCAGGTTCTATTGTTAAGATAGATGGTCAAGGAAATTAAATGATTGATTTTAGTAATGGTTATTGTGTCGTAGAAACTAAAAATCTTGAAATTTTAAAAGATTTAAGATCTAAAATTTATGATGAAGTAAAAAAAATATTTAATATTAAAGAGTTAAATATTGATGAGGGATTTAATTTATTTCACAACCATATAAAAAATGAAACAGCAGGTTCTTTGAATTCAAAAAGAATTGAACTTATTAAAAATATAAATAAAAATATTGATATTACATATAAAATTTATGAGGCATTTGAGGATTATATAGTTGAACTTATAGGGCCAGACGTTCTTGGGCAAAAAATTGCTAATTTAGTGATTCAAATTCCTAACGATCAAAATCCAGGAGAAATACACAGAGATGCGCCTGCAAACTCACCTTATGAAATTGTAATGTGGGTTCCTTTAGTAGATAGCTATGGAACCAAAACAATGTCTATTTTAGATTATGAAAATACTAAGATTAATCTAAAAAATTTGAAAGAGAACAATAATTGGGAACAACTAGAAAAAAATGTTTATAATAAATCTCCTCAATTAGATGTAAAATTTGGTCAGGCCCTTATTTTTATGACTAGTTTATTACATGGAGCCAAAATAAATAAAGAAAAAACTACCAGATTTTCCTTAAATACTAGATTTAAAAATATTTTTGCTCCATCTGGATTAAAAAATCAATTACAATTTTTTAAGAAAATAAAGGAGTCAAATTTAGTTAAGTATGGATCACATATAGAATTAGAAGAACTACTTAAATGAAAAATTTCTTCACGTGTATAGACATAACTCTTACTTCACCACAACCAGAACAATTATCACTATGCAGGCAACATGCAATTAATAATGGTGGAGAAGTTGTTTTTTATGGTAGTGAAGATCTATCATGTCATGAAAAACAAAGTTTTATTTTATATAAATTGAAAAAAACAGATAACATTTCAGATGTAGTTTTTTTTACTATCAATCAATTTTGTTATGATACTAAAATAAATATTAAATTAATGAGTGACATCATTAATTCAAATTATGGTTTACATTTTGCCAGAGAAAATTTAATTTTTCAATCAAATGAAGATTTGTATAAATTTAGAGTTGAAATACTCGCATATTTTCATTCATTTAAAAGACTAAGTAAAAGTATAAAATAATTTATAATTCAAAAGAACATTTCTAAAATTTCTTACTTAAATGATAATCAAAAAATATCTTAAAAAAGCTATAAAAGTAACTTTTTATTTATTTTCACCTATTATAATTTTATCAATTTTAATAACTCAACCCTTTATAAAAATAAGATTATCCTACCAATCTTCAGAAAGATTAGGAGATTTTGCTACACATATGGAGGTTTATTTGAGCGAAAAAAAAATTTATAATTCAAAAAATTATTTTGATATATTTATTCTCACAAATATAATTTCGAACGAAACTTTTACTAATTTATTAAAAAAAAAAGTTAGAATAATACCAGATTATATAGCATATCCTGTATTTCATATAATTCAAAAATTGGGAGGTAGATTTAAATTTTTTCAAAATTTTATACTTAATACAAAGTTTGATGATAATAATTTCTCAATAATGAGAACACCTTGTAACTTAATACCAGATGAAAATTTTATAAAAAAAGGAAATGATTTTCTAAAAAGCATAAATGTCCCAAATGATGCCCAAATAATATGCCTAATTGTAAGAGAAAATGCGTATTTAAAAAAAAAATTTCCTAATAAAAATTGGGATTATCACGAATATAGAAATTGCAATATTGAAAATTACAGAATGGCAATTAATGCTGCTACTGAAAGAGGTTATTATGTTTTTAGAATGGGCCAGTATGTAGAAAAAAAAGTTAAAATTGATGGAAATGATAAATTTATCGATTACAGTAGTAATTTTCGTTCAGATTTTCTTGATATTTACTTAGCTTATAGATGTAAATTTTGTATTACAACATCCACGGGATGGGACTGTGTACCTGCATTTACTTTTAGAAAACCTATCCTTTATACCAATTATACACCGGTTGGAAATTTGTTAACCTATTCTCCTAATTTTCTTTTTTCAATTAAAACACATTACGATTATAAGAACCAAAAAAAATTAAGTTTGAAAGAAATTAGCCAAAGTCCTTTTGCATTTGCAAATAATACAAAATTATTTAAGGAGTCTAATATTGAATTAATTGAAAATAGCCCTGAGGATTTAAAAGATTTAACAATTGAGATGATAGAAAAATTAGATGGAAATATGAAAATTTCAGAGGAAGATGAAAGATTACAAAAAATTTTTTGGAAACAGTACGTAGAATATTTTAACTTGAAAAATATAAAGCCAGAAATATCCAATAAAGTTAATCCCTTGTGGTGTTCATCTAAAAGATTATATAATAATAAAATTATATCGAGATTTGGAAATCAGTTTTTAAAAAAAAACTTATTTCTAGTTGAATGATAACATTTGTGAATTAAATTTAGTTTGTGAAAAAATTTTTTATAACTGGCGGTGAGGGATTTATTGGTTCTCATTTAATTGAGCAAATTATCAAAAATGGTGACCATGTAAATGCTCTGGTTAATTATAATTCATTTGGAAACATTGGATGGTTAGAAAATTGTATGAATCATAAGAATATAAATATTTTCTTTGGGGATTTAAAAGATCCAGACACATACTCAAAATTTTTAGTAAAATCTGATTATGTAATTAATCTTGCATCATTAATTAGTGTCCCATATTCATACACTGCATCGAAATCAAATTTAGAAAACAATATTTTGGGATCTCATTTTTTATACAATTCATGCATAAATTTAAAAATTAAAAAAATAATTCATGTTTCTTCTAGCGAAGTTTATGGCACTCCAAAAAAAATTCCTATTAACGAAACAACAATCTTCAATCCACAATCTCCATACGCTGCAAGTAAAGCAGGAAGCGATCATGTGGCAAAGTCATATTTTTATTCTTATGGTTTGCCAATAGTTATTATACGACCATTTAATAATTTTGGACCAAGACAATCTTCTAGAGCAGTTATACCAACAATAATTTTTCAAGCACTGAAAGGAAATGAGATAAAACTCGGAAATATAAATACTCAAAGAGACTTTTTGTTTGTTGAGGACACAGTTAGAGGATTACTCAGTACAATAAATTGCAACAATAATTTAGCAGGAGAAGAAATTAATTTAGGAACCAACTTTTGTTTTCAGATTAAAGAAATACTAAATTTAATTTCTTTAATAATTAATAAAAAGTTAAAAGTAAAACTTAATAAGAGTAAACTAAGACCAAAAAAAAGTGAAGTTGAGATATTGATTTGTGATTATTCTAAAGCAAAAAGAATTCTTAGATGGGAACCAAAATATAAAGGTAAAAATGGAATGAAGTTAGCACTGACCAAAACTATAAATTGGTATCAAAAAAATTATCAAAATAAATTATTAAATTTTAAATCAAAAAAAGTTTTTTTTAAATAGAATATGATGATAGAAAAAAAAATTTACTCATCAATTTTAAAAGCTTTACCAAAAAAAAATCGATATCCCTTAAGCGAACCCGAAATTAACAATGTTGATAAAAGAATTATTTTAGAGTGTTTAAAAACTGGCTGGGTTTCTTCAAATGGTATATATTTACTTAAATTTAAAAAAAAAATTCAACAAATTTTAAAAAATAAATTTATAGTCCCTGTAATTAATGGTACTTCAGCTTTACATCTTGCCCTAATTGCAGCTAAAATTAAAAAAAATGATGAAGTAATTATTCCAGATTTATCTTATGTTTCAGCAGCTAATTCAATTAAATATTTAGGTGCTACTCCAAATCTTGTAGATATTGAAACAGACAGTTATTCTATATGTCCAAAAAAACTAGAGTTTTACATTAAAAAAATTTGCATAAAAAAAAATGGATTTTTGCTTAATAAGAATACTGGTCGATATATTAAAGCTTTAATTTTAGTCCATGTTTTTGGATATACTGGTAACATAATTAAAATAAAACAATTGTGTAAAAAATATAATTTAAAATTTATTGAGGATTCATCTGAATGTCTTGGTTCTTTTTTTAAAAAAAAACATTTAGGGACATTTGGAGATTTTGGAGTTTTAAGTTTTAATGGTAATAAGATAATTACGACTGGGGGTGGTGGAGCAGTAATATGTAATTCCAAAAAAAATTATAAATTACTAAAACATATTAGTGCAAATAGTAAAATTAATCATAAATGGAAATTTTATCATGATCGTATAGGTTATAATTATAGATTATCAAATTTAGCAGCTTCCTTAGGCTATTCTCAAATCTTAAGGTTAAACTATTTTTTAAAAAAAAGATCTAAATTATATACTAAATATTTAAAATATTTTTCTTCTATAAAAGAAATTCAAATGTATAAACCAATAAAAGACTCTAAACCAAATCATTGGTTAATGTCATTCAGAATTAACAAAAAATATGCAAATCAACAATCAAAGATATTAAGTTACTTAATTAAAAAGAAAATTTTTGTAAGACCTCCTTGGGAATTGATGAGTAGCTTGCCTATGTATAAACGTTGTCCCAAAGATAAAAATATTAATGCTCAAAATGTTCAAAAAACAGTCATTTGTTTACCCTCGAGTTTATGATAAATATAGCTATCTTTTCATCAAATAGGGCAGATCTTTCATTTTTATATAATTTGTGTAGATTATTTGAAAAAAATAACAAATATAAAGTTAAGACCATCTTAAGTGAGACTTCTAAGATAGATTTTAGATATATTAAAAGAAAAAATATTATTCAAGCTAATCTTAAAAATATCAATACAGGAAGATATAATTTAATTAAAATATTGAGTAAATTACTCAATAAATACACAAAGTTGTTAGCAAAAATAAAACCTAAATATTTAATAATCGTAGGAGATCGTTACGAGTCTTTTGCAATGACAATTGTTTGTAATTTTTTGAATATAAAAATTATTCATATTGCAGGAGGAGATATTACAAAAGGTGCTTATGATGATGAAATAAGAACCTATATAAGCAAATCATCATATATAAATTTTGTTACAAATGATGAGTCAAAAAAAAATTTAAAAAATTTAATTAAGGATAACTCAAAAATTTTTGATTATGGTAGTCCATCTTTAGATTATATCAAAGAAATTAGAAATGTTAGCAAAAAAGAAATATCTCAAAGATTAAATCTTTCTTTCAATAAAAATAATATTCTAGTAACTTTTCATCCAGAAACAAAATATTTAAATTCAACTCTAAGAAATTTAAAGAATTTATTAGCATCATTAATAAGTCTTGGAAATGAATATAATATTTATTTTACAGGTTCTAATATCGATACTTTTGGAAAAATATTTAATAAAACAATAAAAGATACAGTTAACAGAAAAAATAACTTTTATTTTTTTTCAAACTTAGGGAGCAAAAACTACATTCAGTTAGCGAAAAATTGCGATATAATTATTGGGAATTCATCCAGCATTGTATATGAGATGCCATTTTTAGGTTTAAAATCTATTTTAGTTGGTCGAAGACAAGATGGAAGATTTATGTCAAATAAGATAACTAAAATTGAGGCAAAAAAAAAAACAATTATTAAAACTATAAAAAAAATTATCAGAAAAAAAAATCCCAAAAAAGAGTTAAAAACATTCGGTAACGGAAACTCCTCAAAGAAGATTTTTAAAAAGATACATAGTCTTATAAATGACAAATAAAATAAATCTTATTGCTGAAATAGGAGTAAATCATAATGGTAAAGTTAATGATGCTAAAAAAATGATTTTATTAGCAAAAAGAGCAAAATGCGATTTTGTAAAATTTCAATTATTTAAAGCTGAAAACTTAGTTAAAAAAAATACAATCTTGGCAAATTATCAAAAGAAGAATTCTTTAAATTCAAAAACTCAATTCGATATGCTCAAGAAGCTACAACTAAATTATAAACAGCTTGAACAGATCAAAAAATTTTGTGACAAAAATAAAATAGAATTTTTGTGTACAGCCTTTGATTTAGAGGGAATTAAATATTTAAAAGAAAACCTAAAAATGAAATTTATAAAAATTTCTTCAACTGATTTAGATAATTATCCAATGTTATTTTATGCTGGAAAAAACTTCAACAAAATCTTTTTATCAACTGGTCTTTCAAATATGAAAAAAGTTGAAATGGCTTTAAAAATTTTATGTTATTCACAGAAGCTTCAAAATTTACAGGATTGCTCAAAAAAAATTTTTAAAAATAAAAAAATTGATTATTCTTTAATAAAAAAAAAAGTTGTATTATTTCAATGTACCTCATCTTATCCTTGTAAAGATGAAGAGGTAAATCTTAATGTTTTAGAAACCTATAAAAAAAAATTTAATTTGGAGATTGGTTTCTCTGATCATTCATTAGGGACAGAACTCGCTTTAGTTTCCGTTGGTTTTGGTTGTAGATATATTGAAAAACATTTTACATTAAATAAAAAATCCAAAGGTCCAGACCACGCAACATCGATAAACTATGATGAATTAGAATATTTAAGCACTGCGCTAAAAAAAGCAGGTAAAGCATTGGGAAATTTTAAAAAAAAATTAACTCCTAGTGAAATTAAAAATAAAAAAGCCGTTAAAAAAACTTACTATTTCAAAAATGAGGTTTTGAAAAAATCATATGTTGATTTAGACGATTTAATTTTTAAAAGACCTTTTGAGAAAGAAAATAGTACAAAAATTTTCAAAATTATTGGAAAAAAGTTAAAAAAAAATATTAAAAAAAATTCAATTCTTTAAAAATGAAAGTAGGTATTTTTGCTGATGGAATTTGGGGGCTAAATTTTATAAAATTATTAAGCTCAGATAAAAATTTTATCATTAACTTCGTTGTTTTGAGACAAAAGATTGATCAAAATATATTTAATTACTGTAACAAAAAAAATTTAAAATATTTTAGTTTTAAAAATATTAATAATAAAAAAAATATCAATATTTTAAACAAATTTAATTCAGATATTTCAATTTCAATGTCATATAATCAAATTTTTGATAAGAATTTTCTAAATATTTATAAAAATAGAATTATCAATTGTCATGCAGGAGCATTACCATTTTATAGAGGGAGATCTCCAATTAATTGGGCAATAATAAATGGAGAAAAAAAGATAGGCATTACAACTCATATTATTAATACAGGAATAGATAAAGGAGATATTTTGGACCAAAAATTTATAATTATTAAAAAAGAGGATAACTACAAATCAATTTTAAATAAATGTTACAAATTATGTCCAAAACAATTATATGGTGTATTAAAAAAATTAAAAAATAAATCAATCAAAAGCAAAAAACAATCACTTATATCAAAAAAAGGCAGTTATTATTTTAAAAGAAAAAAAGGGGATGAAATTATTAATTTTAATGAATCTTACATTAATGTAAATAATTTCATAAGGGGTTTAGTATTTCCTTCAGTTGGAGCTACCTTTTTTTATAATAAAAAAAAATTTAAAGTGAATTACTCAAATTTAGTAAAAAATAAGAAAATAAAAAATATTAAAAATGGCACAGTAATAGATGTCACAAAAACAAAATTAAAAATTAAATTACTTAATGCTATTATTTACTTTGGTAAAATTTATTATAAAAATAGTTATATAACTGACTTAAAAAAAAATTTTAAAAAGTATTCTATATTAAAAGGAAAAAATGTTTAAAAAAATTAAGGCAAATATCATTCCTCAAAAGGCATCAATTGAAAAAGCGATTAATAAGATGGAGATATCTCAAAAAAAAATACTTTTAGTTGTGTCAAATAATAAATTTTTAGGAACGGTCACAGACGGAGATTTCCGAAGATTTTTTTTAATGAAAAATAGAAATTTAAAGTCTTCAATATCCTCAATTGCAAATAAAAACCCTACAATTCTAAAAATTTCAGAAATTAGTAAAAAAAATAAGATTAAAAATATATTTTTACATAAGGCAGTTAATTATATTCCAGTTCTGAATAAAAAAAATATTCCTGTAGGAATATTAGATAGAGAGAATTACTTTGATTTTGAGATTAAAAATAATTTTCCAATAATAATCATGGCTGGTGGATTTGGTAAAAGATTAGGATCAATTACCAAAACTATCCCAAAGCCAGCTGTACAGATTAATGGTATACCAATGATAAATAAACTTATACAGAAATTGTATAAAGATAATTTTAAGGAGTTTTATATTTCTTTGTTTTATAAAAGTAATTTGATTAAAAATGCTCTTAAAAAGAATTTTAAAATAAATAATTTAATAAATATAAATTATTTTACAGAGATAAAACCTTTAGGAACAGCCGGTTCAATATTTAAAATAATTAAAAAATTTAAATTATCAGGACCAATAATGGTAATCAATTCAGATATTATGACAAATATTAATTTCCAAGACGTAATTAATTATTATTATAAAAATAAATCAGATCATTTAGTTTGTGTAAAAGAAATTAAAACTTCAGTGCCTTACGGAATATGTAAAATAAGAAAAGAAAAATTGATCAAAATAGAGGAAAAAATCGAGATATCAAACTATATCAATGCAGGGATATACATATTCAATTCATCAAAATTAAAGAAAATAAAAATAAAAAGTAAAATAGATATGGATAAACTTTTGCATCAACTAATCTCCAAAAAAAATAGAATTACTACTTTTCCTATCAATGAGTTTTGGATTGATTTGGGTACTCCCACAAATATTGATAGAGCCCAGATAATTGATGCACTTACTATCTAATGAAAATTAAAGACATATTTATTTTTGCAAGAGGAGGATCTAAAGAGATAAAAAATAAAAATATAATTAAGATTAAAGGTAAGCCTTTAATTTCATATTCAATTAATTTTGCCAAAAATTTAAAAATAAAAAATATTTTTATATCAACTGATAGCAAAAAAATAAAAAGTATAGCAAAAAAAAAGAGAACTTTTCTAATAGATAGACCAAAGAATTTAGCGACTGACAAATCACCTGAGATTTATTCATGGAAGCATGCAATCAATTGGTATGAAAATAAATTTAAAAAAAAATTAGAAATTTTCGTATCTTTACCAACCACATCTCCATTAAGAAAAAAAAAAGATTTTTTAAGTGCATTAAAATTATTTAACAGCTCAAGGTGTGATATGTTGGTAGCAATTTATAAACCAAATCATTTTCCATCTTTTAATATTGTAAAAAGAATGAAAAAAAATAATATTAAGATTTATGAAAGCAATAAATCGGTTACTAATAGACAAATAGTAAATAATGTATTTAACATTGCTACTTGTTTTTATATTGCAAACAGAAATTATGTCATGAAAACTGATAATTTGTTTTCGGGAAATATAAAGGGCATAGAAGTTGATGAAGAAAGTGCTTTTGATTTAGATACAAAATTTCAATTAAAAATTTTAAAAAAATTAATTTAAATGTTAAAAAATCAATTCAATTTAAAAAATAAAAATATACTCGTTCTAGGTGGGTTTGGTCTTATTGGCTTTGAGACGGTACAAGGAATGTTACACCTGGGAGCAAATGTTTTAATTTTAGATAAAATATTTGATAAAAAAAAATTTAATAAATTAAAAATTGAATTTAAAAAAAAAATTTCATATAAAAAATTTGATTTATCTAAAAATAATATAAAAAAATTTAATAAAATTTTAGCAAATAGCACAGTTTATGTAAATTGTTCGTACCCAAAAACTTCAGACTGGAATCATAATAGTTTTTCTAGAATAACTGATAATGTATTAAAGAATAGTTTAAATGATAATTTAGTGCCATCAATCACAACCGCAATAGCGTTTGCAGAATATTTGAAAAAAAATAAAAAAAGTGGTTCTATTATTCAACTTGGATCAATATATGGATTAGTTGGTCAGAATCCAAATGTATATAAAAAAACTAAAATTTTAGAAAATAATAGCTACACATTAATTAAATCTGGTTTGTCACATTTTTCTAAACAAATGTGTTCATATTATTCAAAAGATAAAATAAGAATAAATACTGTATGTCCAGGAGGAATAAAAAGTAAAAAAGACAAAAATCAGTCTAAAAAATTTATAAAAAACTACAGTTCAATAGTTCCCATTGGAAGATTGGCTGAACCAAATGAGATTGCATCATGTATAATTTTTTTGTCAATGGATGCATCTTCTTATATCACAGGATCATCATTGATCGTTGATGGTGGATGGACATCAATATAACTCTTGATCTAATTGGAATTTATTATAGACATCAAAAAATATGATTAAATATTCAAATAAAGATGTAAAAATTTTAAAATCTTGGGGAATGTTTGAAGACCCCTTCAAAGCAGTTAAAGATTATTCTCATTTAAAATCAGATTTGAGATGGAAAAACAAAGAACATCTTGATGCATATCATAAGTATTGGATAAGAAGAGAAAAATGGACAAAAAATGTTAATTTTGAAAAATACTATAAAAGTGCATCCAAACCAATTGATAGAAGAACTTGGGAATATTTAAGATTAAGAAAATCTTATTACATTATGCCATTAGGATGGAATAATATAGCTAAGGATGGAGTTAATATCTTGGATGTAGGATGTGGTGATGGTGATATCACGCAGAATTTGATTGAGTATATATCAAAAAAATCAAAAAGGAATGTAAAAATAAATATTTATGGAATAGATATTAATGCTTCAAGAATTAATAATTGTAAAAAATTAGTTAAAGCAAAAGCGAAAAATATAGAATTAAATTTTATAGTAGATGATTTAGCTAAAAAAAATTATTCACGTTTTAAAAAAAATTTTTTTGATTATTGTATATGCGTTGGGGTTCTTGAAATTTTAACAGAGGAAAAACTTAATATTTTTTTGAAAAATTTATCAAAAATTGTAAGTAAAGGTTTATATATTGAAGATGTAGCTGAGACTTTTCCTGGAGGATGGCCGAGGCATAACTTAGGTTATTATTTATTAAAACATCAGTTTAAAATTAAAAAAAGGCATTTAATTTTTTCGGAACCATTTAAAAAGAATAAATTATCAGATCCTAAAAAAATTTGGCCAATAATTTTAGATCAAAATATTTGGGCAGAAAAGTAAATGAAGAAAATTGTTGGACCCGCAGGCATAATGGTTCATGGGATTCATAAAGATAATCATAAACCTCAATCTCAGGGCTCTATTTCATTAAATAAACTTGAAAAAATAATTAAGAAACTTAAAAAAAGAATTATAGACGCTGATAAATGGATTGAAAAATCCTTAAATAATAAATTAAAAAAAAATGATTTATGTTTGACTTTGGATGACAATTTAAGATCTCAAATGAAATATGCTATACCGCTTTTAAAAAAATTAAAGATAAAAGCTTTTTTCTTTATATATACTTCCGTTTATGAAAAAAAAAATTATGAATTTGAAATATTTAGATACTTTTATAATTTGAAATATCCTTCATTTAAAAATTTTTTTAACGATTTTTACAAATTTTTAATTAATTCAAAATATAAAAAAAAAATAATTAAAATTAATGATAACAAAATAAGTAATTACTTATCAAAATATGAATTTTATTCTAAAGAAGATAGATATTTCAGATATTTGAGAGATGAATTCTTCAGCCCTAGTCAGTTTAAAGATATTTGTAATACATTTATGAAAAAAAAGAATTTTGATTACCAGAATAAAAAAATATTTAAGAAAATATGGATTACAAAAAAAGAAATAAAAAAAATTACAAATATTGGACATCACGTTGGCCTTCATTCTCACGATCATAATAAAAATATTTTTAAAATGAGTTTTAAAAAACAAATGTATCAATATAAAAAAAATTTTAATTATATAAAAAAAATAACAGGAATTTCTCCACTTTCTGCAAGTTATCCCTTTAACTCACATAATAAAGATTCAAAATTAATTTTAAAAAAATTGAATATAAGCCATGTTTTTCTTGCAAGACATAAAATACCAGCTAGAAACTCCTTTGAAATAAATAGATACGATATTAAAGAGATATGAAGTTAAATAGTCATAATGAATGGGATAAATTAAAAGAGGTAATTGTTGGGTCAGCGAAAAATTCATGTGCAGTAATGACATGGAGAAATCCAACGAAAGATTTGACTCATGATCTTATTAATAAAGCTTTATTGTTATCTAAAGAAGCTATGCCTCAAACTATAATTGATGAAACAGAAGAAGATTTAAATGATTTGTCTAATATTTTATCAAATTTTGGTGCAAAAGTATTTAGACCTAAGGTACATAATTTAGAAAAATTTTATTCTTCACCTCATTGGTATACAACTGGAAATAATTCTTACAATGCAAGAGATTTGAATTTGGTGGTAGGAGATTATTTAATAGAGTCGCCTTCTCAGCATGCTAGTAGGTATTATGAAACAACCACTTATTATGACATTTTCTATGAAAACTACTTTGATAAAGGTTTTAAATGGATTGCTGGACCTAAGCCCTTACTGAATTATAACGTTTTAGAACCAATGCAAGTGAATGAAGATACTATCGAAGCAAAAAGATACTCAGAATTAACTAAAGGCACAAAAGAAACTTTTCATAAATTGACAGAGAAAGAAATATTATTCGAGGCTGCAAATACTTTAAGAATGGGTAAAGATTTGCTTTATTTAGCTTCATCATCTGGGAATATTAAGGGGGCAAAATGGTTAAAACAGGTTTTGCCTGAAGAATACAGAGTTCATATAACAAGCGAAATATATAGATCAAGCCATATAGACTCAACAGTTCTATGCTTGAGGCCCGGGTTAGTATTGTTAAATAGTATTAGAGTAAATGAGGATAATTGCCCTAAAATTTTTGAGAAATGGGATAAAATTTGGTTCTCTGATGTAGCACCAACATCTGATAAGGAGCTTGAATATCAGTCAAATGTTAGGACGCCAATATCAAAAAAATTAATTCAGCTTGGTTTTGATAATAATTTACAGGATATTTCGTCACCGTGGGTAGGTATGAACCTACTATCATTAGATCAAAATACAATAGTGGTAGATGAACGACAAAAACAACTTATAAAGAAATTAGAAGAATACAAATTCAATATTATTACTGCAAGATTGAGACACATGTATACGATGGGCGGCGGACTACACTGTTCTACTTTAGATACAGTTAGAGACAGTAAATTTGAAAATTATTTTGACTAAATTGTGAAAAAAATTTTTTCAACTGAAAAAAAAGTTTTGAGAGATTTTCAAGACCAAAATCCATCGCAATATTATTCAAATCAGAAAAGATTATATCTTAGGTACAAAAAAAATTTTGAATATAATTATACTTACCTATTTAAATTACCATTAAAAATATTCAAAGGTTGTGATTTAATCGACTTTGGAGCAGGAACTGGTGATAACACATTGTTTTTAGCTCAAAGTGGTGCAAATTGTACATTAGTAGATATGAATCAACATGCAGTTGAAAAATCTAAAAAATTATTTAAACATTTTTTAAACAAAGATGAATTTGCAAAACATAAATTTATAGTTTCATCAATTTTTAATTTTAAATTAAAAAAAAGATTTGATTTTGTTCAAAGTAGAGGAGCTTTAGCCCATACTGAAAATCCGCGCTTGGCTTTTAAGAAATGTGCTTCGTTTTTAAAGAAGGGTGGAATGATAATCTATGGAGACCCAAATCAATTTGGTGGTTTTCAAAATATGCTTCAAAGGTATATCATTTATTTTTTATCTAATGATAAAAATGATATGATTAGAAATTGTGAGTTATTATTTAAAAACGATATAGATAGGTCTAAAAAATATACTAATAGGACTAGAGAGGAAATTATTACAGATAGATGGATAGTTTATAAACAAAACGATCCAAGCTTTGATGATGTAATGGAATGGTTTAAAAGCGAAAATATTTCATTATATTCATCATATCCACCATCAAATCAATTTTCTATCGACTCACATATGAATTTTCCAAAAAAAAAATTATATGATTTAAAAGGAATTAATACAATAAACGAATTACTTTGGATGAGAAAAAATAAAGATGATTTTAATATAATAAATAACTTTATAAATAAAAATAAAAAATTTATAAAAAGTCAAAAAATACTATCAAAAATTTTTTCAGATATGAGAGTTGATCTTATTCCAAAAAATAAAAAAATTGAAAGTGTATTAAATAATTATTTTAAATCATTACATGGAATAAAAACATTAGAAAATGAAGAGATTGAAAGTACTAAAATTTTCATAAAAGAAATAAAAAGCTTGTTAAATTTTGTCAAGAGTAAAAATATTGGTGGTATATTAAGAGCAATCAATAGATCAAAATATCTTTTTAAAGGGAATGCTGGTGTTAGGCATGTAGATTATATTGGAATTAAAAATTAACTATATATGACCAAAATAATTAGAACACACGATGACTTTTATCTTAAAGATATAAGGAAAGAAAAAACTAAAGAATATTTTAAATTTTTGTTAAAAATTTTAAATAAAAATAAATTAATTCATTCAAAAAAAAATATGAAAATTATTGACATAGGGTGTGCTACAGGTGAATTAATTTATTTTTTAAAAAAAAGATTAAAAAATGCTGATTTTTTTGGCCTAGATGTGCACCCAAATTTAATCAAATTTGCAAAAAAAGATAAAGACTTAAAAGATGTAAACTTTTCAGTAGGAAATATTGTTAATGCGCCAAAAAGAATTCACTTAAAAAAATTTGATATAGTTCTTTTTATTGCGGTTCATAGTATTTGGGATGATATTGATACATGGTTTTCAAACTTGATAAAATATGTAAAAAAAGGTGGTACGATTTACATCTTTGGTTTATTTAATCCCAATCCAATTGATACGTTTGTAAAAGTAAGAAGAAGCGATTCTAAAAAGAAAACTTTAGAACCTGGATGGAATCTAATTTCAATCAATACCTACAAAAAATATTTTAGATCAAAAAAAATAAAAAAGTATAAATTTTATCCTTGGGAAATTAAACTTTCACTTCATAGAAACAAAACTGATCCAATGCGATCTTATACTCAAAGAATGCATAACAAGAAATATCAACTTACCAGTGGAATTGGTTTAATTCACAGTCTCAGATTATTAGAAATAAAGTTTTAAATTTTAAATTTTCAAAATAACATGATTAATAAATTAAAGATTTACCTTGGTAGAGATAAATATCATATGATTTATGTTTTAATATTTATTTCTACAATAGGGGCATTGTTTGAAATATTTGCACTAACTTCTTTAGCTTTATTTGTGACTATGTTAGTAGATATTAATCTATTTTTAGACAATTTATATTTTGAAGAACTTAAAGAATATTTATTAAAATTATCAAAAAAAGAATTAATTTATCAAGTTTCTTACTTTATTATTGCAATAGTTTTACTTAAAACTGTTATTGTAACTTCTATAAATTATTTTGAAATTAATTTTTTAGCAAAAATAAAACTTAAAAATAGTGTTTCGTTGTTTAGTTATTATATTACTAGAGATTATAAATTTTATCTTAATAAATACTTGCCAGAGATGTTGACAAATACGTTTCATGAGATGGAAAGAGCCCACAGTTTTTTAATTCAGGTATTTATGTTTACTCGTGAAATTCTTTTATCAATTTTTATTTTTTACATATTAATAAATAAAAGCCCAACTATAACTTTTGTTTGTTTTATAACATTTTCAATTTTTGGAGTAATTTATTTCATTTTGATTAAAAATTTTCTTTCAAGAAAAAGTGATGAAACAGTAAAATTTACAAATAAATTATTTAATTTATTTACTAATGCCTTGGAGGACATTAGATTTATTAAAGTAATTAATGGTGAAGAAAAGTATATTGCTAATAATCTATCTTTCCAAAGCAAAGTGGTGAGTGCTGAAAAATACTTTACATTTTTTACAAGATTACCTCGAGCAATACTAGAACTATTTGGAATTTTAACTTTTATTATTGCTATTTTTTATTTTTTACAAATTGATGATAATACAGCATTAGTAATTTCGGAGTTATCCATATTTGGATTTGCAATTTTAAGATTGATACCTGTATTTAGTTTAATAGTTGGAAATGTTTCTGAAATGAAATATTTTCAAAAGTCATTTTATAAAATTACTGATGAAATTTCTATTTTTGATCATGAAACAAAAAATTTAGTTAAAAAATTAAATTTAGAAAGTAAAACTAGTGAGAGTATTAGCAAAATTGACTCAATTGAGTTAAAGGACATAGATTTTAAATACGATATATCTTCAGACTTTGTATTAAAAAATTTATCTATAACTTTCGAAAACAAAAAAATTACTGGTATTATGGGCCCATCTGGTTCAGGAAAAAGCACATTAATTAGTATTTTATTAGGATTATTAAAACCTCAAAACGGAAAAGTTATATTTAAATCTAAGGATAAAGATATAAGTAAAAGTATCCCACAAAATATTTTTGGATACGTTCCACAAAATATTTTTTTAATTGATGATACTTTAAGAAATAATATAGCACTTGGTATCCCGGAAGATGAAATCAATGATGAAAGAATTATAGAGTGTTTAAAATCTGCAAATATATATAATCAATTTAAAGATAGTTCTGATGGTCTTAATACAAGATTAGGATATAGAGGTCTAAAGTTATCAGGGGGACAAATTCAAAGAATTGGAATAGCCAGAGCGATGTATTTTAAACCAAAATTTATTATTTTAGATGAGTCTACAAATGCATTAGATAAAAATACAGAAGATTATATACTTAAAGAGATTTCAGTTTTAAAAAAAGATATTGGTTTTATTATCATTTCTCACAGAGAAAACACAATGTCGATTTGTGATAAAGTTTTTACAATTGATAAAGGTAAAATAAAATAGTGAATTTTATTAAAAGACTCTTAAGATCAAAATTCACTTTTGAAATCCCTAAAAAAGAAAAAATATTATTTATAGGGAGTAATAATGTTGATTTGTTTGCAGAACAAATTCTTGAAAAAAATCATAGTATTTGTGAGATAGATAAACTTAATTTTTGGATTTCAATAATTTCTGTATTCAAAACATATTCAAGTGAGCCAAGAGTTAATTACTACATAAATTATATAAAATTTACTGACCCAAAATTAGTAATAACGTTTCTTGATAACTATCATTATTTTTATTTATTAAAAAAATTTTTTAATAAAAAAATGTTTATTTCAATTCAGAATGGTTGGAGAGGAGGAATCGGAGATTTCTTTGAGGAGTCCACATTAAAAAAATTTAGTAATTTAAAAGCAGATTACATTTTAACTTTTAACGAAATAATTGGTAAAAAATTTCAAGAAAATGTCCAATGTAAAAATTTGGTAATTGGTTCATTTAGAAATAATATATTTAATATTAAAAAATTTTCACGTAAAAATTCGTTAGCATTTATCTCGAGTTATATTAAAAGAGATATGGATTTTTTTCACAACACAAAGCTCAGCAAAATTTATTTTAAAGACTATTTTTTATCTGATAAATACATTGTTGACTTTTTGTCTAATTATTGTTTAAAAAATAGTTTAGAGTTTTTTGTAATAGCTCGAAGGAATAATGATGATGAGTTTAATTACTTTTCAAAAAATAACACAAAACTGAGTATACTTCCAAAAAAAAATAGATACTGTAGCTATGAATATGTAGATGAATTTAAACAAGTTATTGGGACAGATACATCTCTAGGATATGAGTCTTTGTTTAGAGGAAATAAAGTGGGTTTTTACAATATCAGAAAACATTTTATTTCACAGTTTACTAATGAAAAGCTAGATTGTCATAATTTTTTGTGGCCTAGTTTTATTAAAAAAGAAGGTCCATTTTGGACCCATGAAAAAAATGTTAATTCCATGAAAAGAGTTGTAGATTTTGTAGTTCGCTCATCAGATGTTGAATGGAAACAAGCATTTAGTATAATACCTAAAGAAAATTATATAATTCATGATTTTAAAAATACAATTTTAAAGAATTTGGTTTATAAAAATTTAAATGTTTCAAAATAAAACAATATTGATAACTGGTGGCACAGGTACACTAGGTAATGCTTTGGTCAAAAAAATACTTACTAAAAAAGTTAAAAAGTTGATTATTTTTAGTAGAGATGAGCTTAAACAGCATGAAATGCATATAAAGTATAATTCCGATAAATTAAGATTTTTTTTAGGAGATATTAGAGACTCAAGTAGATTATTCAGAGCTTTAAATGGGGTAAATATTGTAATTCATGCAGCTGCATTGAAACAAGTTCCAGCTTCTGAGTATAACCCAACTGAATTTATAGATACTAATATTATTGGTGCCAAAAATTTACTTGAACAGAGTTTTAATAACAAAGTTGAAAAAATAGTAGCTTTATCCACAGATAAGGCAGCTGCACCAATAAATTTGTATGGAGCAACAAAATTGTGTAGTGACAAATTATTCGTGTCATCAAATCAGTATTATGGAAATAAAATGGTCTCTTCAGTTGTAAGATATGGAAATGTGATGAATTCTCGAGGATCAGTTTTGCCAATATTTATCTCAAAAGCAAAAAGGAACGAATATTTTCCTATAACAGATGAAAATATGACTCGATTTAACATTTCAATAGAAGATGGAGTTGATATGATTTTATATGCAATCAAAAATGCAATAGGAGGTGAAATATTTGTACCAAAATTAAAATCTTATCGAATAATGGATTTAGCGAAAGCAGTTAAATCAGACTTTGAATATAAAATAGTTGGAATTAGACCTGGAGAAAAATTACATGAGGATATAATTACAAAAAGTGATGGAGTAACATCTATAGATTTAGGTAAATATTATGCAATACTGCCCGCAAGTGGCAAGGTAAATATTAAAAATTATAAAACTCATTTAAAATTTAAAAAGCTTCCTAAAAATTTTTCTTATAATTCTGGAGAAAATAATTATCTATCGGTAAGTGAACTAAAAAAAATTATAAATAAATTTAAGATAAAATAAATTAAAACATAATAAATAGTTTTAATGTCTTTTCATTTGGTAACAACGTCTGATCATGAGCTGAGAAGCTCAATTAAAAAAAATATTTTTTTAGGAACATGGTGTGTTCCTTACAGTGAGCAAATTTCAAGTGAAGGAAAAAAATATATTTATGTATCACCTAAATCAATTGATAAAAATACATTAGATAATGATTTCGAAAAATCGATAAAATATTTTGATATTATATCAAAAGATATATTTGAAATATTAAATAAACAAAATAACGAAAATTATACCAATCGGCAATGGACAATAATGTTAGGAAAGTTTATACATGAATATATATCTGTAATAATTAATAGATACGATAACATAGAAAGAGCTATAAAAAATAATCAAATATCATCATCAACATTTTTTAATTTCGATAATTTTGACCTAAGCTGTAAAGATTATACAAATTTTAATGATAATTGTGATGATCATTTATGGAATAATGCGATTTATTATAAGATATTAAACTACATAGATAATGATATTCAAAAAATTATTTTAAAAAAAGAAAAAAAAAGAAAAAAAAGAAAACAAGAATTTAGTATAAAAAAATTTGTAAAAAAAAAAATAAATTTCATATTTAAAAATAAAATTCTCAGCTCGAAATCATTTATATCAAACACGTATTTAAATAGAAAAGATGAATTAAATTTACTTTTATCATTTAAACAACCACCAATATTTTTAGATAATAATATAAGATATAATAATACAGATTTTTTACTACGTTCTAACTTAAGTAAATTGCTTTTAAAAAAAAATAAAAAAAATTTAGAGAGTGCTATTAGAGGAATTTTTTTTCATATTTTTCCAAACATTTATTTAGAATCTTATGCTAATTTAAAAAATAAAATGAATTCATCAATATTGCCTAAAAACCCAAATTTAATTTTTAATTCTAATGATTATGTAGAAAATGAACTGTTTAAAATTTATTGCGCAAATAAAATTGATAATTCTAAATATATAATTGGTCAACACGGATGTAATTATGGTAGTGCAAGATATCAAACTGATCAAATTTTTCTTTTAAAGACTGTAGATAAATTCATCACCTGGGGATGGAGAGAAAATGAAAAAACAGAAAAAGGTTTTTTATTTCCCAAACTTACTCCAATAAAAAATAGGGGAAATAAAATCACTTACATGATTAGATTTATAAAACATAATCGGACAACCTATGATATTTACCATGAACTTGAAAATGAGTTTAAAAATGATTTTGATTTTATTGATAAACTTAATAAGGAGTTAGTAAATAATTTACAGGTAAAAATGCATCCAGGTGATGGCAGGTTCTATGATTTTCAAACAAAATTAAGGTGGCAAGATGCCTTACCACATGTAAAGGTAGTTAATCCTAATATAAAATTTGATAAGTTTAAAGATAATTCTAAGTTATTTATATTTAATTATGAAAGTACAGGCTTCTTACAATTAATAAATATTAATTTTCCAACTTTACTAATATTAAGAGATTTTGAAATTCAAAAAAAAGATAATTATAAAAAATATTATGACTCCCTTCTGAATTCAAAAATTTTACATTTAACCAATGAAAGTTTAGTTAATCATTTAGATGATATAAAAGATAATATTGAAACATGGTGGAATTCATCTAAAACACAAAATGATTTAAAAAATTTTATAAAACTTTTCGCTAATAACGAAAATAGTACACCAGAAAATTTAAAGAATATATTATTAAAAGATTAAATGATATTTTTTAATAATAGATAAGGATAATTATAATTAATCAAACATATGTTAGATAAAAAGATTATCTTAGGAGGAGCACAATTTGGAAATTCGTACGGTATTTTTTCAAGAAAAACTAAAATGAAAAGTGAACACGAGATAAAAAAAATTTTCAATTTTTCAATTAGAAAAAAAATTAAATATATAGATACCGCATATGATTATGGAAATAGTGAGAAAGTTATAGGAAAATATTCAAAGACTAAATTCAAAATTATATCTAAAATTAAAGTTTCGAAAAATATACCAGAAAAAAAAATCGAAGAGTTGATTAAAAAAAAAGTAAAAAATTCTCTAAAAAGGCTAAAGGTTAAAAATTTAGATGCACTATTGCTACATAATTTTGATAATTTTTTAGAAAACAAAAAAAATTTAAGAAAAATATTTCATATTTTTTTAGATTTAAAAAAAAAAAAAATTATTAAAAAAATTGGTATTTCAACTTATTATCCAGAAAAAGTTCACAAATATTATAAAATTTTTAATTTTAAGATTGTACAAACACCTTTTAATATTTTTGACCAAAGATTGTCTCAAAGTAAAATTTATAGATTAAATAAATTTAAAAATATTGAAATTCATGTTAGATCTATTTTTTTGCAAGGAGTATTGATTAAAAATAACTATCCTAATTTTTTCAATAAATGGAAAGTAAAGTTAGATAAATATTTTAATTTTATAGAAAATAATAATATTAATGCTTTAAATTATTGTCTTTATTTCGTATTAAGCAATAAAAGAATAAATAAGATAGTTATTGGATTTCAAAATTTGTCTCAGTTAAAAGAGATTTTTATTAATTCTAATAGGCTCAACTTTAATAAAAAAAAAAATATATATAAAGATTTTAAGTCTAAAGACTTAAACTTAATAATTCCTAGTAAATGGAAAATTTGAAATGAAGAATAAAATACACGTAATTATTCAAGCTAGACTAGGATCAACTAGATTAAATGAAAAAGTTTTAAAGCGGATTGGAAAATATAATTCTTTAGAATTAATTTACAAAAGAGTTTCTCAGTCGAAACTAGTAGATGATATAATTTTTGCAATCCCAAAAAATAAAAAAAATTTTAAATTAAAAAGATATATTAAAGACAAAATAAATTGTAAAATTTATCTTGGATCAGAAAAAAATGTTTTGAATAGATATTATCTAGCGGCAAAAAAATATAAATCAGATATCATTGTAAGAATCACATCTGATTGTCCTATCGTAGATTATTCAATAATAGATACTTACATTAAAATTTTGAAAAGAGAAAATCTTGACTATGTCTATAATTGTTCACCACATTCTTATCCTGATGGTTTAGATGTGGAGGTATTTACATTTAAAGCGATAGAATATGCCAATCTAAATGTGAATTATCAAACTCAAAAAGAACACGTCACAAAGTACTTTAGAGACAACATTGAAAAATTTAAAACTAAACATATTAGTTGTCCTATTAAAAATATATCGAACTTAAGAATAACTCTTGATAATTCATTAGATTTAAAAGTTATAAAAAACATTTATAAATCATTCCATCCAAATATATATTTTAACTGGAAAGAAGTAGTAGATTTATATATTAAAAATAAAAAAATGTTTAAATTTAATATTAATCGAAAATCTAAAAAAAAAAGTCAATTGGATAGAAACCAAAAACTCTGGAAAAAAGCAAAAATGATTATTCCAAGCGGCAATATGCTTTTGTCAAAAAATCCAGAATTATATTTACCAAATAAGTGGCCAACATATTTTAAAAAAAGTAAAAAAATAAATATTTGGGATTTGGAAAATACCAAATTTGTTGACATGTCACTAATGGGAGTGGGCACAAATATTTTAGGTTATTCAAATGATCATGTGGATAATGCTGTTAAAAGAGTGATTGAGAAAGGCACAATGAGCACTTTAAATTGTTATGAGGAAGTTTTTTTGGCTGAAAAATTAATTTCAATGCACAAGTGGTCAAAAATGGTTAAATTTGCAAGAACAGGTGGGGAGGCTAATGCAATATCAATTAGAATTGCTAGGGCTGCGTCTTCAAAAGACAATGTAGCAATTTGTGGTTATCATGGTTGGCATGATTGGTATTTATCATCAAATTTAAAAAATAAAAATAATCTAGATTCACACCTGACTCAGTCATTTAATCCTTTAGGCGTGCCAAAAGGACTTAAAAATACTTCATTTACTTTTAATTACGGAGATTTTGAAAAATTAAAAAAATTAATAAAAGAGAAAAATATTGGCATAATAAAAATGGAGGTTTGCAGAAGTTCAAAACCTAATATTTCTTTTTTAAAAAAAGTAAGAGATATTTCAAACAAAAATAATATAGTTTTAATATTTGACGAATGCACATCAGGCTTTAGAGAAAATTTTGGAGGTTTGCAAAAAAAGATAGGTGTTAATCCTGATATTCTTATATTGGGAAAAGCATTAGGTAATGGTTATCCAATTACTGCAATTATTGGAAAAGAAGAAGTCATGAAATATGCAGAAAAAACTTTCATAAGTAGTACTTTCTGGACTGATAGGGTTGGGCCAGCAGCCGCACTGAAAACATTAGAAATTATGGAAAATAGTAAATCGTGGCAAATCATTACCGAATTAGGAAAATATGTGAATAAACAATGGATTAAAATTGCAAAAAATAACAATATTAAAATTAACATTGAGGGCTTGCCATCAATATCTAGATTTTCGATAAAAAGTGATAATTTTGATGCTTATAAAACTTATATTTCGCAAGAAATGCTAAAAAAAAATATATTAGCTTCAAATATATTTTATTTAAGTATTTTCCATAAAAAAAAAGATATTAACAGATATTTAGATATTTTGAATGATATATTTTATACGATTGGTAGATGTGACAGAGGTAATGAAGACATTTACAAAAAATTAGAAAGTTCTGTAGCAAAAAAACCATTTGAAAGATTAAATTAAAGACTTAAAAAATTCAGTAATTAAAATTAAAATGCTAAAAATTTTTAAAAGGGGCGAAACAATTGACTTAGCAATACCAACAGAGAAATTCGCTTTAAAATCAAAGTGGTATACCTGGTTTAATAGGCCTGATATGACAAGATATCTTTTTTATGGATTTAAAAAAAATACTCCAAGACTACAGGCTAAATTTTATCGGAATATTGGTAAGGATAGAAAAGTTTTTATAATTCAGACTAAAAGAAAAATTCCATGTGGAGTTATTTCCTTTTCCAAGATAAATATGATTAATAAATCCGCTGATTGGGCGATTGTTAAAGACAACAAGATAGAACCAGAAAATAGAGGGATTTCTGCATTAGAAAGCGTAGCGTTATTAATTGAGTATGGTTTTGAGAAATTGGGTTTAAAAAGAATTAGTTGTAGTCAGCATGTTGAATTGAAAGGATGGCAAAACAGATTGGAATTACTTGGGTTTAAATTAGAGGGAATTCATGAAAAAAAATATGTTTATGTTAATAAAGTAGCAGATACTCAAACTTTATCATGTCAATATGAGGATTTTATTAAAATTAAAAAATCAAGAAAAAATAAAATTTGGGATGGAAAATTAAATATGATCAATAGGATTAAAAAACTTCCAAAAAAAACATTTAGATCGAAATTAGACGATTTTTATGAAACCCAACGAAAAAAATATTACAAAAAAGTCTTTCAAATTTAAATAAATTTAAAAAAAAATTTAATGAGGCTATTTTTTAATAAATTATTAAAACTTATAATATTAAAATTAAAAAGAATTTATCATGAAATTTTTATTTTTAAATTTTTTGATAATGAAAAAATTTTTTCTAATATTTACAAAAATAATTACTGGGGTTCAAAAACTTCAAAATCTGGTCCTGGATCTGATTTTATTAATACAATTAAAATTAGAAAGGAATTACCAATCATTATTAAAAAATATAAAATTAATTCTATTTATGATGCTCCATGTGGAGATTTTTTTTGGATGAAAAAAGTAGTAGATAAAGTTAAAATTAAATATATTGGATCAGATATAGTTCCAGAATTGATAGCAATAAATAATACCAAATTTTCCTCTAAATATCACAAGTTTTTAAATAAAGATTTAAGTAAAAGTAAATTTCCTAAATCTGATTTATGGATTTGTCGGGCCTTATTGTTTCATTTAGATTATAAAACTATTAAAAAAATATTTAAAAATCTTAGAAAATCAAAGATTAAATATATCTTAATAACAAATTCATTTACTAAAAAAAAATTTAAAAATATAGATATTTTAAATGGAAATTATAGACAATTAGATTTATTTAAACATCCTTTTAATTTTAAAGAAAATTATATTTATAAATTTAACGATACTTTTCATCCAATTACAAAAAAAGTAGATCAACAAATGATTCTTTGGAGAAAAAAAGATCTAATTGAAAACTTAAAATATTTCATATGATAATTGGATATTTTGTTGAAAATTACAGAAAAGGGGGTGTTAATACTTTTTTACAAAATTTATTTGCCAAAAAAAAGAGTGCAAATCAAATTTATTTGATAACAAATAAAAATAATCCAGGGCTTGATATTATAAAAAAAAAAAATGTCAAAATAGTATATTATTCTATTTTTTCGTGGGATAGCATTTTTAATAAATATGAAAATATTTATTTATTATTTATTTTTAAATTATTTTATTCTTTATTTTTTCCTGTAACTTTTTTATACCAAAGTCTCAAATTATATTCTGCTTTAAAAAAAATTAAATTAGATAAGATGATGATTGTAAATGGAGGATATCCAGGTGGCGATTTATGCTTAGCAGCTGTTTTTGTTTGGTCAAAAATTTATCCAAATAATAGAGTTTGGATGAATTTTCATAATTTTGCTTTGTCAAATTATAAATCACCTTTATTAAATTTTTATAAAAATTTAATTGATAAGTTAATTTTAAACTTAATTGAGGGTTTTATTTCTGTTTCAAAAATTTCTACAGCCTCAATTAAAAAAAGAAAATATTTAAAAAAAGTAAACAGATTTACAATTTATAATGGTCATTCTTTTAAAAAAGAAAATAAAAAAATAAATTTAAAAAAAAAATTCAATTTGCCTAAAAAAGCAAAAATTTTGTTAATGTTAGCCGAGTATGATTTAAGAAAAGGACATGATTATATAATCAAAGTGATGGAAAAAATCGTTAAAAAAGATAAGAATATTTTTTTATTTATTTTTGGAGACGGAAACAAAAAATTAGTCCAACAATTATTAGAAAATTCTAGTGTCTCAAAAAATATTTTTCTAAAAAACTTTGAAAAAAAAAAATTTAGTTTAATTCAACAATCTGACATTATAGTAATACCATCACAAAAATTCGAATCTTTTGGTTACACTGCGATTGAGGCAATGAGCTTAAAAAAAGCAGTAGTAGCAACAGATTTTGGCGGAGTAAAGGAGATCATATTAAACGGTAAAACTGGTTTTTTAGTTAACAAAAATAAGCCCGAATTTTTTGCAAAAAGAGTACTTAAATTATTAAATGATAAAAAGTTAAAAAAAAGAATAGAGAATAAGTCGTATCTCCATTATAAAAATTTTTTTACTAGTGAAAGAATGATAAAAAATTATAACCAAATATTAAAACGATAAAGTTATGAAAGCGATTATTTTGGCAGGAGGTAAAGGTACTAGACTTGCTGAGTTCACAAAGCTAATTCCAAAACCAATGGTGAAAATAAGAAAAAAACCAATTATTGTTTATATAATTGAACATTTTTTTAGATATGGTGTAAATGAAATAATAATTGCGAGTGGATATAAACATCAAATAATTAGAGATTATTTTAAAAACAAAAGATTTTACAAGAATAAAAATATTTCGATTATTAATACTGGTCTAAATACTCTTACAGGAAAAAGAATTAAGAAATTGAAAAAGTATTTATCTAAAGATGAAAATTTTTTTGTTACTTATGGAGATGGTGTAAGCAATGTAAATTTGACTAAATTACTTAAATTTCACATAAAGAATAAAAAGATTGCAACATTAACTGCAGTTCATCCACCAGCTAGATTTGGTGAATTAGAACTATCTGGATCAAAACTTATCAAGTTTGATGAAAAGCCTCAATTAACTAAAGGATGGATAAATGGAGGTTTTTTTGTATTTAATTCAAAAATATTTGATTATTTAGGTAATAAAAACGAAATGCTTGAGAGAGAGCCTGTGCAGAGATTATTGAAGAAAAAAAATTTTATGGCTTATAAACATAATGGTTTTTGGATGTGTATGGATACCTCTAGAGATAAAAAAGTTTTAGAAAAAATTTTAAAATAGTTTAAGTTATATATAAATAGGATAAATAAATTTTAAAACTAATGGAAAACAAAGATAAACTATTACTGAACTCTACTGAACTAACTGGTATTTTAGGAAAAAATGAGATGGAAAAACTCTCAAAAGTTGTTGAAGAAAAAGCCTGGAATAATTACAGAAAAAAATATGATTTAGCTTCTAATTTAGTAAATTTGGATTTTCCTATTCAATTAGATTTTGAATTAAATGCATCTTGTAATCTAAAATGCCCAATGTGCCCTATCTCTGCTGAGTCGCCTAAAGGTAAAGGTAAATCGACATGGTTTGATTTTGAATTTTTTAAAGAGTTAATTGATTATTCTGTTAAAAATGGGACTAGAGCTATAAAGTTAAATTATATAAATGAACCATTAATAAGAAACGATTTTATAAAATTTATAGAATATGCAAAATTAAGAGGAATACTTGATATTTATTTTAGTACTAATGGAATTTTATTAACAGAAAAGGTTTCTGAAAATTTAATTGAGGCTGGACTTACAAGGCTTCAGGTTTCTATTGATGCTGTTACACAAGAAACTTATGACAAAGTAAGACCAGGAGGAAGTTTAAAAAAAGTAATTAATAATTTGGAAAAATTTTTAACTATTAGAAAGAAATTAAAAAGTCCCACGCCGTTGATTAGAGTAAATTTTGTTAAAACAACAAATAATGAATTTGAGTTAGAAGATTTTTTAAATTTTTGGAACAATAAAGTTGATATGATTGGTGTTCAAGAATTTATTAAACCAACAAAAGTTAAAAAAGAGATAAAAAGTAAAAAAACAATTAAAAGAAAAGATTTTAAATGCTCATTTCCATTTAAGCAGCTAGTCATAAATAATGAAAGACAAGTTTTACCATGCTGTACTTTTTGGGGAGAAGAATTGGCTTTGCAAACAATAGATAAGCCTGAGGATTTAAAAGTTGCTTGGAATAGTAAAAAAATTAGAGAATTAAGACAAAAACATCTCGATGGTAAATATTCTGAGATTCCTCAGTGTAAAAGTTGTGTTGAGGGTGGTTTAGATTAGTAAATAAAAGTGAATATTTTTTCAAAATTTATTCAAAAAATCAACGCAATACCAAAAATTTACAATAACTTTGGTTTAGATGGATTATTATTCTCAACATTAAGAAACATTGGTTTTGATATAAAATATCAATCCATAATAGATAAAAGAAAAGAGAGTATAGAAAAAAAAATTATGATTAAAACAAATAAAACAATCATAGATGGTCCCTATAAAAATACACAGTTTAGTTGCAAAACTAATTGGGGTGGTTACGACTGGTCTTCTAAATTACTAGGATATTATGAAAATCAAGTACAAAATAAAATTATTGATATTAAAAATAAGTATGATTTAAAAAATATAATTAATTTTGGTGGAAGTGATGGTTATCATGTAATTGGTTTACTAAAAAACAGTCATTTCGAAAAAGGGCTTATTTTTGAAAAGGATAATAAAAATATCGAATATCTATATGAAAATATTCAACTTAATAATATCAAATCAAACATTTTTTTAGAAAAAGAAGCTAATTTTAAAAAAATTAAAGAATATTTTGATGATGATGAAATGAGTAAAACTTTATATTTAATAGATATAGAAGGAGAAGAATACAATATAATTAATAAAAACAATTTAGAGCATTATAAAAAAAGTATTTTAATTATAGAAGATCATAATTTTCTTATAGATGATGAAAAAAAAAAATTAGATTTTTTGGAAAATTTAAAACAAAATTTTAATGTAGAAATTTTAAAAAATTCTTCACGTAATCCATTTAAGCACCATATTATTGACGATTTTAATGATGATGATAGATGGTTGATAATGAGCGAAGGAAGAGAAAAAAATATGAATTGGTTAGTTTGTGTTCCTAAATAGTCATAAAAAAAAATAAATTCTAATTTTTTAATTTAAAAAAAATGCAAAAACAAAAAAAAGTGAGTATTATTATGAATTGTCATAACGGTGAAAAATATTTGAATGAATCTTTAAATTCAGTAATAAATCAAAATTATAAAAATTGGGAAGTCATTTTTTTTGATAATTGTTCTACTGATAAAAGTCATAGAATTTGCAAAAAATTTAAAGATAAAAGAATAAAATATTTTAGATCCAAAAAAAAGATTCAACTTGGTTTGGCAAGAAAAAAAGCTTTATCAAAAGTTACTGGAGATTTTATAACTTTTTTAGATGTAGATGATTTGTGGAATAAAAATAAATTAATTAAACAATTGAAACCTTTTGAAGATAAATCAGTAGGATTCTGTATTTCAAACTCAATTTTTTTTAACGAAAATAAAAAGAAACATTTTTATGATAAAGATAAAAATTTTAAAAAAAAAGTTTTTTATGATTTGATTGAGAATTATTTTATCAGTTTTGATACAGTTATTATCAAAAGAAAATTTTTAAAAAAATTGAGTCATACTATTGATGATAGATTTAATGTAATTCATGATATGGACTTACTTGTGAGATTAAGCGCAATATGTGAAATGAGCTATGTACCTTTACCATTATCTAAGTGGAGAATGTCAATAGAAAGTGATAGTTTCAATAAATTTAAACAAATAATCCAAGAAAAAAAAATTTTTATAAAAAAAATAACTCAAAATAATAAGAAAAATAAAAGATTTTTAATCAGTAAAGAGAAATTTATAGATATTTTAATTAGACAAGAAATTTTTTTTTACATATCAAAAAAAAATTACTCAAAAGTTTTTAAACTTATCGGTAAATTGAAGATTAATTTAAAGAACATTTTTCTATTCATAATAATTTTTTTACCATTCAAAAAATATATCTATAATAATATTCTCAATCTTAAATATTAATGAAATTTTATTATTCACATGGGCGGACTGCTTTTAAATATGGCTTGATTAACTTGGGCATAAAAAAAAATGATCAAATATTAATGCCTGAATATTTATGCGATGTTTTAATAGATCCTCTAGAAGATTTGGGAATTAAACCAAATTTTTACAAAATTAATAAAGATTTTACAACAGATTGGAAGAATTTAAATAAAAAGGCCAAAGGAAAAATTAAAGCATTATTATTTATTAATTATTTCGGATATGAGGAAAATAAAAAAAAATTCAAGGATTTTTGTAAAAAAAGAAAAATTTTTTTGATCGAAGATAATTGTCATTCGTTAAAGTTTAATGATGATAAAAAAAATGAATTTTCAGATTTTACATTTTATTCAACAAAAAAAATTATAAAGAATTCTTTTACGGGTGGTATTTTAAAAATTAAAAAAAAAAGTATAAAAAAACCTAATGTTATAAAATTGAATAAATATAAAATAAATGTTTATGAGGCAATAAATCATTTTTTAGAAAATAATTTTTTTATTATAAAACAATTTTTAAAATATTTTTTTTTAAAAAGACCTAATTATGAAAAAATTGATGATATTAAAAATAAAAAATTAACAAATGATTTTCTTATGGATGATTATTCAAAGAAGATTTTACTTAAAAGAAGTTTTCAAAATATCAAAACTATAAGATTAAAAAATTTAAATGTGTGGAAAAAAATTTGTTTGAGGAATAAATCAATAGTTCAAATAAAAAGACAATTGAATAAAAATACTATACCTTGGTTATATCCAGTCTATGTAGACGATAACAAATTAAGAAAAAAAATATTTTTATTTGGTTGGAAAAATGGATATTCAATAATTTCGTGGCCTAGTTTACCAAAAGAATTGATAAATTCACGTAATAAAAGATTATGGTCTAAGCTTGTTTGTTTTGATACTGATAAAGCCCCTCAAGATTATAAAACAATTAATTTTTCTTAAGATTATTTGACCAAATTTAAAATATGAAAAATATAGAAATTAAAATATATAAAAATTTTTCTAATGATTTAATGGAGAGTTGGAAACAACTTGAAACTATGTCTCAAAATTATTTTTTTCAATCTTATGAATGGCAAAAAATGTGGTTTGAAAAACAGTTTTTATATAATAATCAAATTCAAAATTATAGTATTTCAATTTTAAGAGACAATAAAATCATAATGATACTTCCATTGAATATTAATCATAAATATGGTGTTAAAATTTTAAGTTGGTCTGGTTTTCCTTTTTCTGATTATAATGCACCTCTAGTAAAAAATGGTGAAAATATAAATCAAGAGGATTTTTTGTTTATATGGAATAAATTAATTAGTAAAAGGGATTTTGATTGCATAATTTTAGATAACCAGCCTGAAAAAATTATTGATTTAGAAAATCCTTTTTTTAAATTTTTAAACAACAAAATTAATAATCATTTCTATGGCATTTCTTTCTCAAAAAAATTTGATATAAAAAAAAAAGAGTTGGATAATATTAAATATCAAACAAATAGACTAAAAAATTTAGGAAAATTAGACTTTAAGTTTGCACAAGATAAAAACGAAATTGAAAAAATAATAGACTTTATAATTTTAAATAAATCTAATCAATTCAAAAGAACAAACGCATGGAATCTATTTAACTTAAAAATTCATAAAGATTTTTTTGTTTCAAGTAATCAAAACTTAAAAGAGAACATAAGTTTGTGTTATTTATCATTAGATGATGAAATAATAGCAGCTCAATCAGGTTTTAAATATAAAAAAAGATATTATTATCTTTTTCCTGCATATAAATATGAATACAGTAAATTTTCACCAGGAAAAATATTACTTGAAAAATTGATATCAAAAAATAAATTTAATTTAATCAATTATTTTGACTTAACTATCGGCTCAGAAAAGTATAAAGAAAATTTTTCTAATACAAGAATAGCATCTGCAATTTTCTTAAAATCCAATAACTTAAAAGGCTTAATATATATTCTTTTTTTGAAATTTAAATTTATTATAAAATTAATATTAAGAAAATAAACTTATGATCAATCATAAATCTATTAGATATTTTGAAAAAATAATTTTGATTGTAAGTAAACTATTTAAGTTTTTAGATAGTAAAGATACTCTAAGAATTCTAGTTTATCATCATATAGAAAAAAAAGATTTCAAAAAATTCTACGATCAACTTAAAATTTTGAAAAACAAGTGGAACTTTATAACCCCTGTTGAATTTGAAAATCATATCTATGGAAAAAAAAAACTTAAGGGTAAAAATTTATTATTAACATTTGATGATGGCTTTAAATCTAACTATACAGTTGAAAAAAATATCTTGAGAAAACTTAATATCAAAAGTATTTTTTTTGTTCCATCAGATTTTATAAAAATTAGATCAACTAAAAAATCAAAAAAATTTATAAATGAAAATATATTAGATAATAATATTGATAATCACGAAAAAAAACTTAGCAATATGACCATTCAAAATCTCAAATCTTTGTTGAGAAGTGGAAATTTAATAGGCTGTCATACAAAAACTCATGCAAATTTAGGAGTGATTAATGAAAAATCAAAGCTAAAAAATGAAATTTTGCAAAGTGCAAAATATTTAGAAAGTTCATTGAAAGTAAAGATAAATCATTTTGCTTATACTTATGGAAATTATGATAGCATAAACAATGAGTCTCTTAAGATGACTTTTTCTAAATATAAATTTGTATATTCTTGTTTAAGAGGTAATAATTTTTTTAATAAAAGAAAATCAATCATCAAAAGAGATACAATTTATCTTGATAGTAGTAATGATCTATCTGAAATATTTCTTTCAGGTTTAATTGATTTGAGATACTTTTTTCAAATTCAATCTATTAATAAAAGAATATCAAAATAAATGACTAAAAAAAGTATTATTAAATTCAAAAAAGAATTAACAGTTGTTATTCTTTGCGGTGGAAAGGGATTAAGGCTTAGACCTATAACAAAAGAAATTCCAAAACCATTAGTTAAGGTTAAAAATAAAAGTATTTTAGAAAATATAATAAGATATTTTTTAAAATTTAATGTTAACGATTTTATAATTGCCACTGGGTATAAACACAAAATTATAGACAAATTTATAAGAAAAAAATTTAAAAATTCTAATATAAGAACTTTTTATACCGGTATTAATTCTGATATAGTTGAGAGAATTAATAAATCTACCAAACTTTCCAAAAAAAATATGCTGATATGCTATGGTGATACGTTGATTGATATAGATTTGGATAATTATATAAAGTTTTTTCAAAAAAATGTTAATAAAATAACTGTAGCCTCATATCAATTGAAAACTGGTTTTGGAATATTCGAACTCCAAAACAAAAATCAAATAGTTGATTTTAAAGAAAAACCAGTTTTGGATATTTGGTTTAACGTAGGTTACTTTTTTATCTCAAAAAATAATTTTAAGTATCTTAATAAATTTAAAAAATTTAAAGAACTTTTGATGTATTTGTCAAAAAAAAAAATTATGAAAACTTTCAAACATCACGGTAATCATGTTACAATCAATACCTTGGCGGAATTAGAAAAAGCTAAAAAAATATCAGTAAATTTTATAAAATGAGGAAAAAAGATTTTTGGAAAAATAAGAATGTTTTTATAACCGGTGTCGGTGGTTTTGTTGGTTCAAATCTTGCAAAAGATCTTTTAAAAAATAAAGCAACAATTATTGGTTTAACCAAAAATAAGAATATGGATAGCCTTCTTTATTTAGAAGGTTTAGAAAAAAAAATAAAATTAATATTTGGCGAAATTACAAATAAAAATTTACTTAAGAAGATTTTATCAAGATATAATATTGATATCTGTTTCCATTTAGCTGCACAAGTTGAAGTTGGATTAGCAAGAAAATATCCCTATCAAACCTGGGAAACAAATATTAGAGGAACTTATACTCTATTAGAGGCTTTGAGAGAAAATAAAAAAAAAATTAAGTCAATTATAATTGCATCTTCTGATAAAGC
The DNA here is from genome assembly GCA_902540275.1 of uncultured Pelagibacteraceae bacterium. Lineage (GTDB taxonomy): Bacteria > Pseudomonadota > Alphaproteobacteria > Pelagibacterales > Pelagibacteraceae > Pelagibacter. Next base: position 46,062 of record CACBMB010000006.1, read on the forward strand.
GTATGGAAATTATCCATCTAAACTTCTTCCTTATAAAGAAAATTATGAACTAAAAGCAAATTATCCATATGATACCTCTAAAGCCTGTGCGGACATGATTGCTAAATCTTACTCTTCAAAACTTTTCAACTTACCAATTGTTATAACGAGATTTGCAAATATTTATGGTCCAGGGCAATTAAATTTTTCAGCTTTAATTCCCGATGTCATTAGATCTTGTTTACTAGGTAAAACTTTTGTCATGCGAAGTGATGGACAGTCAATTCGCGATTTTGTCCATGTAAATGATATTGTAGAAATTTATAAGTTACTTTCAAAAAATTTATATTTAAATCCAAAAAAATTTTCTGGAGAAGTATTTAATGCTGGGACGAATATAAAGCATAAAATAAAAGATATTGTAAAAAAAATATTTTTTTTAACTAAAAAAGAAAAGGAGTTAAAAAAAGTTTTTAAAAAGATAAAAACAAATAAAACAAAAGGTGAAATTTCTATTCAATACATGGATTATGAAAAATTAAAATTATTTTTAAATTGGAAACCAAAGTTTAAACTTGAACAAGCTTTACCAGAATTAATACTATGGTACAAAAAATATTTTAAAAACAATAATTCAATATGAATTTAGCTATAGATATGATAGCCACTACTTTAGGAAGTGGTACAAAAACATATAATATTAATTTTTGTAAACATCTAAATAATTTTGAAACTCAAAAAAAAATATTTATTTTTATTACAAAAAATTATTTAAATGAGATAGATTTACCTAAAAGTCCCAATATTCGATATATAGTTAAACCATCGTTCTTAACAAATATATTTTTTAGAATAATTTGGATGCAGCTGATTTTACCTTTTGAGTTAAAATTTTTAAGGATCAATCAATTATTTTCACCAATGAATATGGGACCACTTTGTTTGAAATTTTTTAATATTAAGTTTGTTTTGGCCCTACATTCAAATTTACCTTGGGCTTTTTTTTCTAAAATGCCAGGCAATATTTTTAGAAATTATTTCACAAAATTACTAATGCATCTTTCTATAAGTATGTGTGATAAATTAATTGTTGATTCAGATTTTGCAAAAAATGAAATAATAAAGCTACTTAATATAAAAAAAGAAAAAGTATTTTCAATTTATCTTGGAGTAGATGAAAAATATCTGAATCAAAATAAAAATGATTTTTTTATAGATGATTTTGATTATAAGAATTATTTTTTAACTGTTATGTCATGTGTGAAATATCATAATATTTTGAATATACTTAAAGGATTTAAATTATTAAAAAATGATAAACAATTAGATTTAAGATTTGTTTTTGTCTTACAAATATTAGATCAAAAATATTTTGATGAAATTAAGAAATTTGTTTTAGAAAATTTTGAAAAAGGGGAAATAATTTTCTTTCACAATTTAGATAATAAATATTTAATAAATCTATATAGAAATGCAAAATTTTACATTTTCTCATCTTATTGCGAGGTCTTTGGTTTGACTTCATTAGAGGCAATGTCACAAGGATGTCCAGTTTTAGTTTCTAATAGGTCAGCTTTACCTGAAGTTAATTCTAATGGCGCAGATTATTTTAATCCAGATAATGAAAATGAAATAAGAGATGTTATGGATAAAATCTTAAATAATAGAATTCATAGAGAAGAAATTCTACAAAAGGCAAACATACATTATAAAAAATTTAATTGGGATAGAACAGTTAACGAAACAATGAAAGTTTTGTTAAATTAATTTTTTTACAAAAAAATTATTGATAAATATAGCATCCATATCTGTTCTTAAAATACATTCAAGCGCTTCCTCAGGCTTACAAACTATCGGTTCATTTTCATTAAAAGATGTATTTAAGAGAATTGGAACGTTTGTTAATTTATAAAAATAATTAATTAGTCCATAAAATTTAATATTTAAACTTTTGTTAACAGTTTGTAATCTTGCAGTATTATCACAATGAGTAACCGCAGGAATTATTTTACGTTTATCCTCTCGAACTTTGGCTAAAGACGACATGTAAGGGTTAAAAAACTCACTCTCAAACCATTCTGATTGAAATTCCTCTAAAACTGATGGTGCAAAAGGCCTAAAAGACTCTCTTCGTTTAATTTTCTTATTTATTACTTCCTTCATATTTGGATTTCTAGGATCAGCTAATATAGATCTATTACCTAAAGCTCTTGGTCCAAATTCCATTTTTCCCTGAAACCAACCAATTACTTTTCCATCTAAAATATATTTTGATGCAGTTTTAAATAATTCTTCATCAGAATTTAAAAAATTATAAGTAAGCTTTTTTCTATATTCATTTTTTTCTAAAATCTCTTTTATTTGATTTTTATTAAATTCTCTTCCTAAAAAAGGGGATCTAATATTAGTAAGTTTTTGATTGTATTTTGATGCAACAACAAAAGCAGCTCCTAACGAACCACCATTATCACCTGGAGCACAATTGATAAAAACTTTTTCAAATATATCACTTTTATCGGTAATAAACTTATTAGCACTTGAATTTAAAGCACAGCCACCTGAAAATACAATATTTTTTGAATATTTTTTTTTTATTATTGAATTAATGATTTTTTTAAAAAAATATTCATAAACTTTTTGTACAGAACTTGCAAAATTTTTTTGAAAATTTTCATCATTCATTTCTTCAGAAAAAAGTTTTTCAAGTTTTGTATTAAAAATTTTATCAATTATTAGATTTTCATCGGCAATATATCTAAAATTTTTTTTCTGATGATTAAAAAAATCTAAATTTAGACTAAACAATTTTTTATTATCTATAAATAGGTTTTCTTTAATTTTATCAAAATAAAATGGTTTACCATAAGCTGCTAATCCCATAATTTTATATTCATCTCCATAATTTTTAAAACCTAAAAATTGTGTCATAGCATGATAAAATATACCCAAAGAATTAGGAAAAAAATTTTTGTTCTTAATCACAATTTTATTGTTTTCACATTTCGCATAAGCAAAAGATACAAAGTCTCCTGAACCATCTATTGATAAACCATTAGCCTTTTTTAATTCTGAAGGATAAAATGCTGATGCAATATGAGCTAGATGATGTTCAATGTAATGAAATTTTACTTTATTATTTAAATTCAATTTTTCTTTTAGCACCTTGTATAGATTCCTTTTTTTTAAAAATCTTTTTGTTAATGAATCGTTTTTTAATGAGAAATTTTTGAAATAATGAACACCTTTAGGTATTATGTTGCTAAAAGGCTTAGTGTTAAATGCTATATCTGTAATATCTTTTTCTTCTACATTTCCAATAGATAAACATTCTTGAATAGCTTTAGATGGAAATCCTGCATAATGTTTTATTCTGTTAATTCTTTCTTCCTCAATAGCTGCAATTAATTTTCCATTCATTATTAAACAAGCAGACGAGTCAGCATGAAAAGCATTTATACCAAGTATAATTTTAGGGTAGTTCATATAACTTTATTTACCTTTTTAATTTTTTTATACTATTTGGGGAGTCGAAATCTAATTTAATAAATTTTTTTTTAAACAAAATAATTTTTTTTGTCATTTTTATTTTTGTAATAATTTTGACATGATTTGAAATGCATTCTAATATAAAAAAACTATAAAGATTTTCACCTGACACAATAGTATATTTTGCTTTAGATTGAAGTAAATTAATTTTTTTGTTATTTAAATAACCATAATTTTTTACTGATGGTATATTCAATTTTTCACCAACCACACAAATCGTAAAATTATACTTTTTTAGTCTTTTGATGAAATCATACGGAAAAAAGTCTGATTTATTTTTATGTTTTCTATAATAGATTATAAAATCAATATCTTTTTTTATTTTTAGTTTTTTTTTAAATGAAAAATTTTTGATGACAAAATTAAAATTACTTTTTTTAATAGTTGATTTAAATAGATATTTTTTAAGTAGGTCAGTTGAAAATATTATTTTTGTATTTCTAAAATTTAGAAAAAATTCACTTATCTTATAAAATAAGGGGAAAATTAAACCACGAATTATTAAACTATTGAAATTTGATTTAGAAAAATTTGCCCCTCCTGTAATAGGTCCTAAAATTGTTTTAGGAGGAAGTAGAATGAAAATTAAAAAATTCCAAAAAGGAAGATAATTAAGGTAACAAACTTTTTGTTTTTTTAAATACTTTTTCCAACAATAAATTATCCCTAAAAAAGTTGATAAATATTTCTGATTTAAAATTTTTTTTTGATTAAACGATATAAAATAATTTTTTTTATCATCTAAGTTTTCTATAAATAGTCTTGCCAATTTTCCTTCTCCAGAATTTTCTGAATAATCACATGTCCATACAAATAATTTTTTTTTAGTCAATTTTAATAAATATTGTTTTTTCAAAAATTTTATTAATATATTTTCCTTTTAAATAATAAAAAAAGGTCTCAATAATTCTTTTTGATCGTCTGAAGAAATCATTTCTAAGTCTCCATAAAAATTCATAATTTTTTAATATTTCAGGGACTTGTGTTTCCTCACCTGAGGCTATTGCTACAGATGCTCCAATACAAATAATTTTATAGTTTGAATTTCTTTTAGATAGGTAATCAGCAAGCTTTTCTTGTTTGGGGGTTGGTAAAGTTATTAAGGTAAGGGTTTTTCTAGTTAAGGTAATTTTTGTTTTTACTATTTTTTCAATAGAACCAAATGGTAATTTTTGATTTATTACTTTTAATTTAAATTTTTTTTCTAAAAATTTTTTTGAAAAATCCGACAAATTACCCAATACTAGAATATTATTTATGTTTTTTGGAATTTTAATATTTCTAATTAATTCTCTTCCAGGAATTTTTTTAATATCAATATGGTTTTTTAACCAAATACCATCTGGCCAATGAAATAAAATTTTGTTAGTAAAAACCTCTTTATTAGCAAAATAACCTAAAAAGGCTAAATTCATACCAGACAAAATAAAGTTTTTTTTAAATGGTATATTTTTAATTTTGCTTAAGATTTTAAAACTATTTTCTTGATAATAATTTTTTTGATGTAAAAAATGAAATAATCTAAAAGACCTGTTTATTTGCTCTTTGTTGTAAATGAACAATTGATTAATTTTAACTGGAATTCGCATTATTATAAAAAATATATTTGATTTAAGTTTGTTAATTTGGAAAGACTTCAAAATTTCAGTTGTTGAAATCCAGTAACTTTTGAGATTTTTTCCTGAAATACCACCAGATCTCATTCTTACAATTGTAAGATCTATTATTTTAAATTTTAACTTTTGGATAAAAAAGTATCTTAAAAAAAGTTCAAAATCTGCCGCAATTTTAAAATTTTCATTATACAGTCCGTATTTTAAATAGATTTTTTTACTAATAAGAGATGCTGGATGAGGAGGCATTAAACCAAATTTCATTTTCCAATTTTTAAAATTTGATGCTGAATAAAATCTAGTTATATTGAAATAATCTGAGTTATCAAAATAAGCAACGTTTCCTAAAAAAATATTTATTTTTTTATTTTTTAAAATCATTTTGACTAAATCTTTAATAATTTCATTTGATTGAAATATATCGTCTGAATTAAGAATACATATGAATTTTCCTGTAGATTTTTTAATTGCAAAATTAATAGATTTATAAATACCAAAATTTTTTTTTACAAAAATCTTCTTTCTTTTATTTGGGTAATCTTTTAAAATTGAAAGAGTTTCATCTGTTGAACCGCCATCAACGATTATATGCTCAATATTTTTATAAGTTTGAGAAATAACAGAATTTAAAGTATCTCTTATCGTCTGAGCACTATTTAGTGATACTGTAATAATTGAAATTTTCATTTTATATAATTATTGCATAATAAGACTTTTAATATAATAGTGATATTATTTATTTTATGAAATTTAAAAAAGCACTTATCACTGGAATAACTGGACAAGATGGCTCTTACTTGGCAGAATTTTTACTGAAAAAAAAATATATTGTTCATGGCATAAAAAGAAAATCCTCATCTTTTAATACATCAAGAATTGATCATATATATGCAAATAAAAGTTTTAAAAACAAATTTTTTTTACATTATGGAGATCTGCTTGACCCTAATTCTTTAACTGATTTGATTAGCAAGATAAAACCTGATGAAGTTTACAATCTTGCTGCACAAAGTCATGTTGGTGTAAGTTTTCAGTTACCAAATTACACCTCTCAGGTTAACTCGATTGGAACATTAAATTTACTTCACGCAATTTATGATTGTAGACTAGCTTCGAAAACAAAATTTTATCAAGCTTCCACTTCAGAACTTTACGGAGAAATTCAAGAGTCGAGACAATCCGAAAAAACAAGCTTTTATCCCAAAAGTCCATATGCTACCTCAAAGTTATTTGCATATTGGATCACTAAAAATTATAGAGAGTCTTATAAGATGTTTGCTTCTAATGGAATACTTTTTAATCATGAGTCTCCAAGAAGAGGGGAAACTTTTGTTACAAGAAAAATTACCATGGGTATAAGCAAGATAATACATGGTCTAGAAAAATGTTTGTATTTAGGAAATATTTATTCTTTAAGAGATTGGGGTCATGCTAGAGATTATGTTGAAATGTGTTGGAAAGTTTTACAATATAATAAACCTGATGATTTTGTAATAGCAACTGAAAAACAATATTCTGTAAAATTTTTTGTAGAGCAGTGTTTTAAATATCTTGGAATTAAAATTAAATGGTCTGGAACAGGTTTAAAAGAATATGGAAAAATAATTAATTGTAATTTTGAGAAATATTCTTCCTTAAAAAAAAATATGGTAGTAATTAAAATTAGTAATAAATATTTCCGTCCAAATGAAGTGAATAATTTGATTGGTAATGCCTCTAAAGCCAAGAAATTATTAAAATGGAAACCCAAAACAAATATTCATCAATTGATAAAAGAGATGATGGATACTGATTTAGAATACACTAGAAAATTAAAATTAAAATAGAAGCCTTGAGATTAAAAGTTTTAATTGCTGGTCAAGAAGGTATGGTTGGTAAAACCATTTATAATTTTTTAAAAAAAAAAAAATATAAAATTATTGAATGTAAAAGAAAAGACTTAGATTTTACTGATCAAGCCTCGGTTGAAAAATGGTTTAAAAAAAATAAGCCAAATATTGTAATCAATGCTGCAGGTAAAGTAGGAGGTATATTAGATAATAAAAATTTCCAATCCGACTATATTTATACCAATTCTATGATTGGACTAAATATTATTAACGCTTCTTTTAGGTATGATGTAAAAAAACTAATCAATCTTGGTTCAGCATGTATATATCCAAAAAAAACAAAACAACCAATTAATGAAAATTCTCTACTTTCATCACAATTAGAGGAGACTAATGAAGGTTATGCTTTAGCAAAAATTTTATCTTTAAAATATTCACAACATTTAAGAAAAAAAAATAAGAGAGAATTTATTTCTTTGATGCCTGCTAATTTATATGGAATTGGAGATAACTTTGATCTTAAATCAAGTCATGTTTTACCAGCTTTAGTAAAAAAATTTACAATTGCAAAAATTAAGAATCTTCCAAATGTTGAGGTTTGGGGTTCAGGAAAAGTTAAGAGAGAATTTTTGAATGTTGAAGATTTATCTTCAGCCATTTATTTTACAATGAAAAAAAAAATAGATTACGATTTCATTAATGTGGGTGGAGGAGAGCACTATTCTATAAAGAAAATAGCTACAATGTTAAAAAAAATAATTGGATATAAAGGTAATATCGTTTTTAATCAAAAGTATCCTGATGGGGTAAAAAAGAGAAAACTTGACTCGACTAAAATTAAGAGATTGGGATGGAAACCTAGAATTGGATTAAGAAAAGGATTAGAGAAATATTGTAATTATTATCTTAATGAAATTTATCCCACTGAGTAGTTTTCTTTTTTTTTATAAATAGGATTAATGTAAAATAAACTAGTGTAGTAATCATAATTATAAATATGATATTAATTTTTAAATACTCTAAAAAAATGGGAAAAATAATTAAGAGCAAGATAATTGTTATTGTAAATTTGTAAGAATATTTTCTTAAAAGGAGATGATGTATGTGGTTTCTATCAGAGCTTAATGGATTTTTTTTCCTATAAATTCTGGACACAAATAATCTGATTAAATCTAGTCCGGGAATTAACATAAATAGTGTTATTTGATCTGCATAAATCATATAATTAAGATTATATGATATTATAAAAAAATAACTTATGAAATAACCTAATAAAAGTGAACCACTATCACCTAAAAAACTTCTATTTTTGAAATTAAGATATGAGAAAAAAATTAATGTGATAATTAATATTTTTAATAACAGTGAGTTTACAAAAAAAATTACTAAAATTAAAAAAATTATCAAACTATATAAGCTTGCCTGTAAATTTATTCCATCAAACATATTGAAGGCATTCAAAAAAACCAAAAAACAAAAGACTGAAAAAAATATACTGAATTGATCTAAAAAAAAATTTCTCTCTAAAAAAGAAAATCTAATGTTATTTAGTATTAAATTATTATTCAATATTAGAAGAAAAGTTATTATAAAAATTGATAAAATAAATTTTGTATTAGGTTTAATATTAATTTTATCGTCTATAATACCGATAGAGAAAATAAAAAAAGAGGTAATCATAAAATAATTTAATGTATCGATGTCTTTAAAAAATATTTCTTGGTCTAATATTTCATTAAAAAAAAGAACCAAGATATAATAAATGGATATATTCAAAAAAATTATTAAACCACCAGCTAATGGTGTAGGTTTAGGGTGTAATTTTCTAATATTATCTGGTTTATCAATAATAAAATGAAAAATTTTCAATTTATTAAAATTTGTTACAATAATTAGATTAACAAGAATAAAAAAAATTAATATTGAATAAGAAGAAATCATTTAAGTAATTTTTTTTTCTTAAAAACATTTATAACACTTAAAAAAGTTAAAAGAATAATTAAATCAATACTGAAAACGGCATAGGATGTCTCAAGTATTGATCTTAGTAATAGGATCATAACAATTAGACTACTGTAAAAATTAAGATAATTATTATTTTTTATGTTTAAAAAATTTTTTATTAATCTTACGAGTATCATTAAAGAAAAAAAAACATAAAATATAAAACCCAAAATTCCAGATGAAATTAATGCGTATATTAAGCCATTAGATGCTGATTGATTTATTAAGTATCTATCTGCTTGAGAACCATAGCCTAAAAGTAGTGATTTAAATTTTATTTTATCAAAAATTTTTTGCCAGTCATCGAATCTTCCTGAACTAAAAGTATCAAATCTTCTAAGAGGTAAAGATTTGTCTATTTGTATATATACATATTTTTTTTCAAATCTATCAACACTTTCAACTTCAGAAATAGCTTCATTTAATCTGAATTCGTATCTCTTTTCAGAATTATAAAACATTACTGATGAAGAAAATATTAATGGTATAACAAAATAAATAGATAAAAACTTAAGTAAATTCTTTAAATTAAATTTATTTTCGTGAATAAAAATCAAGATTAAACTTATTATTGTTAAAAGAATAATTAATCGACTTTGATAAAGTAGAATAACCGATAAAAAGAAAATTTTAAAAACTTCGATGATAAAATTTTTTTTTACAATCATTTTTTTTATAACAAATAATATTAATAATAAAACTAAGCATGAACGAGCAATGCCAGATGAACGAGGTGAGTCTTTATTAAAAAAAAACTCATTATTTTCAGTAAAATGACCATATAAATTACTTTTTCCCTCTAAATATTCACTAATCAAATTAAAAAAAGTTAAAACAAATACCATTGATAGAATTAAAAAAGATATAAAAATGAAAACTTTTTTTTCCTGATTAGAAAAAAAGAAATCAATTAAAATTATTGTCAAAATTATAGTTAGACTGCTTATGATAAAAGATATATTTTCAAATGAATTTGAAGTGATGATTAAACCATTAATTTGAAATAAAAAGTAAAGAATTAAAAAAAAATAAGTTAAATTGTTGTAAAAGCCGAATTTGATTTTTGCAAGTAATATAATCCCAATAATAGAAAAAAAACACAAATAAATAAGTGAATGTCTTGAAAAATTAACAACCTCAATTAAACCAACCTTATTTTTTTGTAATATCAAAAGATCATTAAAAGTAGTGGAAATTGAAAACCAACAAATTGTGAAAGAAAAAATTAGAAATAATTTTATTAAAATTTTTTTATTTATCTTATTTATTGACATTTTAAATCATTTTTTTTTATAATATATAACCAAAAACCCAGTGGAAAAAATATAATTAAGCTTATCCAGTTATTAAAAAAACTACCTGATGGAATAAGTGGTAATAAATTTATAATCAAACTTAAATTAATAAAATAATAAGATTTTAAGAAATAATTTTTATTATTATTAAAAAGTATTTTAATGTTGGTGAAAAACAAAAAAACGAATAAAAATGAAATCATCAAAAATCCAAAAATTCCTATTTCTGATAAAATTTGAACGTAGGTATTATGTGGATGAGTTGAACAAACTAATTCATTATTTCTTTTGGTTTTAATTATTTTTTTTTTATTTTTAATATTTGAGCATTGATGAAAAAAAGTTTTTATACCAGATCCAAAAAAAATATTTTCTTTAAAAATTACCAAACCAGTATAACTTAGATTTTCATGTTCTTCTGAGTAATATCTAATGATTTGACTGTTATCCTTTTTTACTAATGAAATTAATCCAGTTTGTTTCAAGGTAAAGTTTATATACTTATCCACCAATCTTTTATCAGGATTAAAATTAAAAAGAAAAATAAAAACAACTGAAATTAAAATTAAAAAATATATTTTTCTATTACTAATTAAGATATAAAAAAAATAAATAACAAATAATAAAAATAATGCAGTTCTCTCTGATGTTAAAAAGATTATAGATCCAAAGAAAATTAATATTATAATTTCAAAATATATAGAATTTTTTGATTTATAAAAAGCAATCAAACTTAATATGAGAGGTAAAAATCTTACAAGATAACTGCCAAGTTTTTTTTCTTCTCCAAAAAAACTTGTTAGATAAATTAACGAATCTCTTTGAAGTGTTCCTTCTTTGGGATATCCAAATAAATTAAAACCTAGTATTTGCTGAATAATGGAGTCACAAATGACTACTCCCAAAGAAATAAAAATTGAGAAAAAAAATATTTTAAAATAATAATCATATTTTGTGAGTAAATAAAATATTGTTAATGATAATAAAAAATATCTAAAATAAAAAAAAGATGCTAAAAATGATACATCTTTGTAGTTACTTAAAAGTAGGCTTAATAATATTATTACATAAAATGTTAAAAAAAAAATTATTTCTTTTTTGATTGATTTGAAAAAATTTATATTTTTTTTTGTCAAAAAATAATACATTAAAATCAAACTACTGACAGAAGCCAATAGATCGGCAAAAAAAATACTTATAGCAAGTGATAATGGAATAAGTGTGATATTAAATATAAGTATTTTATCTAAAAAATCGGTTTTTTCTTTTAAATTATAAAGTAATTGTCTCATTTAATACCTATTGAATTGCAGAGTATTTAACAATTTGAATTTGTTCATTTTAAGAATTTTTACTATTAATTTTTTATTTTTAAGATAATAACTCTTTATGGTAAAGATATTAATATGTGGTGCGGGTGGCTTTATTGGAGGACATTTAGCTTCTAAATTTATTGGAGAAAATAATATCAAAGTAGTCTGTGCAGATATAAAACCTATTGAATATTGGTTTCAAAATTTTGAAAACTCTGAAAATCATAGCTTAGATCTTAAAGATTACAAAAATGCTTTAAAAATTACTGAGGGTGTTGATTATATCTTTAATTTTGCTTGCAATATGGGTGGTATGGGATTTATTGAAAATAATAAGGCTGAATGTATGCTTTCTGTTTTAGTAAATACAAATTTGTTAAGAGCAGCAATTAAAAATAATTGTAAAAAATTTTTTTTTTCTTCTAGTGCCTGTGTTTATAATTCATCTAAACAAGACAAAACATTTGTAAAAGGTTTAAGAGAAGAAGATGCATATCCTGCAGATCCCGAAGATGGATATGGTTGGGAAAAACTTTTTAGTGAAAGGATGTGTAGACATTTTTCAGAGGATTTTGGATTAGAAACAAGGGTAGTTAGATATCACAATATCTATGGACCAATCGGCACTTTTGATGGCGGTAGGGAAAAAGCACCTGCTGCTTTATGTAGAAAGATTATCCTGGCAAAAAAAAATAAAAAAAAAATAATTGATGTTTGGGGAGATGGTGAACAGACCAGAAGTTTTCTATATATTGACGACTGTATAAAAGGAACAATGGATGTTTTCGAGAGTAATAATCAAGAAGTATTCAATATTGGTAGTGAAGAACAGGTATCAATAAATGAGATGATTAAAATTATTGAGGATATAGCTGAATATAAAGTTGAAAAGAATTATCAATTAGAAAAACCTAAAGGGGTTAGAGGAAGGTCAAGTGACAACTCTTATGTTAGTAAAAAAATTGGCTGGAAACCTAATTTTACTCTTAAAGAAGGTCTTGAAAAAACATATTCTTGGATTGAGCAACAAATACTCTCTGGATCGAATATTGAAAAATTTTGTAAAGGCAACATTGAAAAAAATGACTAAATGAATTATGAAAACTTTGTGGCAAGTATCCTTTAGGCCAATAGGAAAATCAAAAGTTAATGACACATACCAAAGTTTTTTTGTTGATTCTGTGAAAAGCTTGAACAGAGATGTAACTTTTAGCCTTACTCAATTTGATGAAGAAAATGTAAAAAAATTTATTGATGATAAAAATATAAAAAGTTTTTATACCAATATTTCAAAAAAAGAATTACCCAATGGCAAGAAGTATTCTAACAAATTAATGTTAGATAATGCATTAAGTCAATTTTTGAATAATGATAATTTTGATTATCTGATTTACTCTACAGCAGATATAATAGTCCCAAACAATTTATTTCAAGTTTTATCAAAAATAAATGAAAAAAATTTTTGTGCTTTGATTTATCCCAATACACATATCACAAATGGAGTTGTCAAAAATAATTTTTGGCCACATTATGGAATAGATTTAATCGTTTTCAAGATATCAAAAGAAAAAGCTCGTAAATTTCAGGAAATTATTAAACCTTATAAACAATATGATTGGGGTATAACCGAGAATTTTTATTTAGCTGTAAGTGAAGCTTTAAATTTGAAAACATTTAACTTATTTAAATATTGTAATGTGATGAAATTTGATAATGATTTTGAAGCTTTTACAGAAGACAGGAGTTGGCAAATAAAATCATGGAGGGAAAATCAAGGTTATCTGCTTGATTTTTTAAAATATAATAATTTAAGTCAATTATATGCATATGGATCCTATTATTATCTTATTTATAAATTTTTTAAATTTAGAGATCTAAATTTTAATTTATTATTGTCATATTTAATTTTTTATCCATATAATTTAATAAAAAAAATATTTAATTTTTTTAAAAAAAATTAAATAAAAATATTTATTTAATGAGAAAAAAAATTTTAATTTTAGGATCTAAAGGACAGATTGGAAGTCACTTGGTTGATTTCTTAAAGAAAATGAAAAGTTTTCAAATAATAGAATTTGATTTAGTTCAGGGTAAAAAATTTGATATTAGAAATTTTAATAATAACAATTTAGAAAAATGCATACAAAAAAGTGATTTTGTTTTTTTTTTAGCTTTTGATGTTGGTGGCTCAAGATATTTAAAGAAATATCAATCAACATATAATTTTTTGATTAATAATTTACTTATTTTAAGTAATGTTTTTAGGTTGTTAAAAAAACATAGAAAAAAATTTATTTTTGCTAGTAGTCAAATGTCAAATATGGATTTTTCACCTTATGGTACATTAAAGCGGCTGGGTGAAGAAGTTACTAAATCATTGAATGGAATTTATGTAAAATTTTGGAACGTTTATGGAATTGAAAGAGATATAAAAAAATCGCACGTTGTAACTGATTTTGTTTTAAAAGCTCTCAAAAATAAACATATAAAGATGCTTACAAGTGGAAGAGAAAGTAGGGAATTTTTGTATGCAGATGATTGTTCGGAGGGTCTTTATATAATTATGAAAAAATTTAATTTTTTTTCAAAAAAAAATAAAGAGCTTCATCTTACAACTGGCAAAAGAATCAAAGTAATTGATATAGCCAAATTAATAAAAAAAATATTATTACGAAAAAAAATCAAAATATCCATAAGATCATCAAATAAAAAAGATGATTTACAAAACAATAAAAATAATACTCCAAATAGATTCTTTTTTAAATTTTGGAAACCAAGATATAGTATTGAAGAAGGTATAGAAAAAATTATTAATTTTTATTTAAGATAAATAATCTAGTGAAAAATTTTTTTAATCAAAAGCAAGTAGATAATTATATTTTTAGTATCACTTTAGTTTTCTTTTTAATTATAAATTTAATTTATTTCCATACAAATTTAGTAGCAAATTCTGAAGCAAATGTTTATGCTTTTAATGAACTATTTATTAATTACCAATCAGGTTTAATTAGAAGAGGTCTTTTAGGTGAAATAGCTTGGCAACTAAATAAAATTTTTCAAATAGATCCAAGAGCTTTTTTTAGCTACTTATTTTTAATAATATATTTTTTTCAAATTTTTTTATTTTTTTATTTAATTAAAAAATATATTGTATCTAAAATTTTTTTTATTTTTATCTCTTTTTCACCATCAATACTTTTATTTCATATCTACAGTCCTGATTTATTTTTTCTTAAAGATGCGATCATCAAATTAGCTTTTTTATTTCATGCATTCCTTTTTTATAAATTTAATGTTATTAAAAAAAATAAAGAAGAATATTTAAAATATTTAAAATTTGCTTTAATCCCAATTTTATTTTTTGTAATTTTGATACACGAGTATCAAGTTTTCTCATTAAGTTTACATATTCTAATTTCTATTGGTATTGTTAAAGATAAAAAAGAAATGAAGGAAGTAAGTTTAATATACACACCACTTTTAATTTCAATTTTTTTGATAATTTTATTTTTTGGAAACCAATCGCAATTTGAAAATCTAAGTCAAGTTTTAAACATATTTAATGTAGAATTAAATCCTTATATTGGTGGGGGATTATATCATTATATTGGCGGTTTCTATAAATGGCATTTTTATTATTTTTCCTATCAAGATTTTATAAATTTATTTTTAAGTTTTATATTAAGTTTTTTAATTTTTTTAATTTTATTTCAATACTTTATAGAAAAAAAAATAATATTTTTTCAATCAAAATATCAAAAAAAATATTTGCTTTACTTCTTACCCGTTTTAATTCCTATAATTTTAACTAGTGATCATGGGAGGAATTTAGCTTTTTTATCCTTTTATTTAGTTACATTTTTTTCCATTTTAAAAATAGATATTCTAAAATTTAAAAAAGAAATTAATCGTATTTTAAAAAATCTATTTAAAAAATATGCTGTATTTATTTTTATATTTTTTTATTTATTTCTTTGGAAGTTAGATCAAGTAGCTGGTTTTAGGCTTGAAGGAAAACCTAATGGAATTTTTAAAAGTTCTTTATTCGCAGAATTTGTAAAACTTATTAAGTTTATTTATTCATATATTGACCTAAACATAATTGATTTGCCAGAAATCAAATTATAATTTTTTTCCTATTAAGAAATAATGATTTTGTTTATTAAACCAATTGCCATGATAAAACTGATTTTTAATAATCTTTATTTCAAATCTTTTAGATAATAATTTTCTTATATCTTTGAAATATTCCAAATTGTTTAAGTTTTCAAATTTTTCCTGAAAACTTATAAATATATATTTACTATTTTTTATTTTAATTAAAAATTTTTTTCTATAATTAATAGGGGTTTCTGAAAGTGACCAGTTTGCCAAAAATAGATCATAATTGTTTTTTAAGTCCTTAACATCTGAGGTAAGGAAGAAATTATTTCTTTTTGAGAATCCTGCATTAAGTTTATTATGTTTTAAATAATAAAACTGTAAGAGATTTACAAAATTTGTATCAAAACAAGTGAATTTTATTCTCTTATTAATTTTAGAAAAAATTCTTGCCATACAACCATAGCCTCCACCAAATTCAAAAACACTTTTTATTTTTTTTTTTATATAAATATTTAATTCTTTTTCTAGGATATAAAGATGATACGCATGGTTAATTCTATTTCCTGAGCTCTCTAAATATAAAAAGTATCTTATTGGATTTCCGATATGATCTTCTTTAATTAAATATTTGAAATATTTCCAATTTTTCGATTTTTTAATTTCTTTGAGTTCTTGGTATATAAAAAGTCTATTGTGTAAAAAAAACATTTTTTGGATAAAGTTATATCTAAGAAAATTTTTAATATTTTTACTTTTAAGCAAAGTATGAATTTTATCATTAAATTCTATATGAGTTTTCTTTAGGTTTTTCTTATCAAAATTAATTTTTGTTAATTTTTTATAAATTAATTTTCTTAATTCTAAATCTTTTTTAATTGATATTTTTTTGTTTGGATACCAAGCGCTTAAATAACTAAGTATTTTTCTTAATATATTACTAATCATTATTTCTAAATAAATTTAATATTAGAGGTAATAACATCAAATAATATAAATAATAATTATAGAATGATAATAAGAGCATAATTAGAAAATATATTGGATAAAGATAAAGAGAGTTATTTCGTTGAATTTTCAAATTCAAAAGTTTTAATCTCAAGAATAGTAAGATTAGTTCTTTGATTAAAATCAAGGTACCTATTAATAATAAAGGAAAATTTTCACTTGTTAAAAAATATAGTGTGATTAAGAAAAATGGCATTAAAAAAAATTCAATTTTTAAATTTCTATTTAATGTTTTTGTAGCTTCAAATTTGGTTATTAAGATATGTGATGCGCAAGAATAGATAACACTTAAAGAAAAAATCTTGGTTAAATTAAGAATAGTATCGTTATAAGAAGCACCTAACCAAAATTTAAGTAAGATAGGGTAGATTGGTATCATCAAAAAAATTACTATTGGAATAAATTTGATAAATATTTGTAAAGAGAAATTAAAACTTAAATTATCAATTTTTTTTTTTGATAAGTTTGGTAAAAGAAAAGCGCTAAAACTTTTTGAAATTATACTTAATTTTCCTGTTAATTGCTGAGGTATTGAATAAGTTGCAACAGCTATAGGTCCTAAAAAAATTTTTATTAAATATTTGTCAAATAAATCGTATAATTGAATTAGTAAACTATTTAGTGTAATCCATCTTGAATTTTTTTTTAAATTATTAGCTAAAATTCTATTGTCCGATTTTTTGATTAAATTGTAATATTTCACAATAATCATCATCATTAATGTTGAAATAAGTTTTATCAAAATTGAAATAAAAATTAAATTTTCTAAATTGAAATTTTTATATATTAATAAAATAGATGGAATAGAAAGACTAAAGCTATAAAAAAATAAATTAAAAAAACTTAATAATTTAAATTTTCTATTTCCTTGCAGGATTCCTTCCAAAGAAATGAAGAAAATTGAAATTATTGATCCAAATAATAAGTATAAAGTAAATTTATAAAATTCTGAATAATCAAAGATCAAATATTTTTTAAAAAGATATAAAAAAATAATTAAGATTAAAATTATAAGAGATATATTTGTTGTGTAACTTAACGCTTTAAAGCTAATTTCTTTTTTTTTATTTGGAATATTATTAATACTTATTACAGTAGATTTTCCTATTCCAAAGTTAAGATTAACAGAAAACATTAAAATAAAATGGAAAATAATATAATTTCCATAATTTTCTGATCCTGCTTGATTTAAATGAATAGGTATTGATAAAAGGGATATAAATATTGAAATTATACCTGGGGCTGAAAGAACAGTACTGCTTCTAATTAAATCTCTAAATCTCATTTGTTTTTATAAATTCATTTAATATATTTTTCATAGAATATTTTTTTACATAGTATTTTTTAAGATTAATAGATTTACGCTTTATTTTTTTATTTTCTTTTATTACTTGCAAAATTTTTTTGATAAATTTTGATACATTTTCCTCTATAAAGGGAGGATTTGTAGATTTTAGTTTAATACCTTCAATTCCTTTTTTAGTAGAAATTACTACTGCTCCCAAACATAATGCTTCGATAATCTTTATTCTAGTGCCTGATCCAAATTTTAGAGGTACACATAAACATTTTGAAAAAAAAATTAGATTATTTAATAAATCTTTTGAAACTACTCCTTTATTGATTACCCATGGGAATTTTTTATTAAAACCACCTCCAGTTAAAACAAGTTTAAGATTTGGAATCTTTTTTATAAGTTCAGGCATAATAATATTATTTAGATAATTAATTGCATCTTTATTTGGCTTATATGAGTATGAACCGGTATAAATTATATAATTCATTTTTAACTTATTTTTTAACTTAAATTTTTTTAAAGAAATTCCATTAGGTAATAAAATAGTATTTATATTATAAAGAGATTTAATCATTCTCTTTTCTCTAAGAGATACAGATGTAGCTATATCTGAATATTTAAACACCAGTCCTTCAAGATATCTAGTTAAGAAATAAATAATAAAATTTGAGTATTTTTTTCTTATTTCAGCTTCAACAGAATGTGAAATATAAATAACTTTTACATGGGAATTAAAAATTTTGAAGTAACTTAAGATTACAAAACTATAAAATATCCAACTAGCACCTTCAATTACTATAGTTTTTTTTTTTGTATTTTTTAGATATCTTTGGATTTTAAAAATTACTTCTGGCAGTTTTAATATTTTATTGATTGGTGTCTCTTTTTTTATGTATATTGTTTCAATTTTATTATTATTTATTTTGCTCAAATGTGATAAGTGAAAAATTTTTTTATAGTTTGGCCAACAAATAAATCTACTATTAACAACTGCTGAGGACCCCATTGTATCCGGCTTAATAGGAAAAAATGTAACAAAAGCCGTTTTGGTTTTTTTCATTTCTGCTAAATAATTTAAATAATCTTGATTAATATTTCTTTTATTTAAAAATTGACATAAATTTATCATACTAGATAGATGTTTTTTAGAATATTTAATTGCGTTTTTCATAAAAGTAACTATAAGTGTGTCGCCTGGTGATTATTGCGAAAGGGTTATACCCGATCCCATTCCGAACTCGGAAGTCAAGCCTTTCTGCGCCGATGGTACTTTATCTTAAGATATGGAAGAGTAGGTCGTTGCCAGGCATAATTCTAAAATGAAAAATCTAATAATTGTAACAGGTGGAGCAGGTTTTGTAGGTTCTAACTTAATTAATCTACTTTTAAAAAAAACAAAAAAAAAAATTATAAGTCTAGATAATTATTCTGCTGGCTCAAAAAAAAATCATATTATAAACAATAGAGTAAAATATATTTTTGGAAATACACGCAATATTGAAAAATTATTATCAAAATATAAAAAAAAGATTCATTCAATTTTTCATTTTGGAGAATTTTCAAGAATATTCCAGAGTTTCAAAAAATTTGAAGAATGTTATGAGTCGAATTCACTTGGTTCTAATGCGGTGTTTAAGTTTTGTTTACATAACAAAATAAAATTGGTTTATTCTGCAACGTCAGCAACTTTAGGAAATAAAGGTAAAGATAAAGATTTGTCACCATATGCATTTACTAAATCTAAAAATTTAGAATTATTAGAAAATTTAAAAAAATGGTTTGAATTTAAATTTGAAGTTATTTATTTTTACAATGTTTATGGACCTGGGCATATAAAAAGAGGATCAATGGCTACTGTGATTGGTATTTTTGAGGATAAATTTAAAAATAAAAAACCACTCACTGTTGTAAGGCCTGGAACTCAAAAAAGAAGATTCACACATATTCAAGACACAGTAAATGTTTGTTTTGAGGCATGGAAAAAAAATAAATGTGCACATTATTCAATTTCACATAGAAAATCATATTCTGTAATAGATGTTGCTAAAATGTTTAAAACTAAAATAGTTTACTTAAAAAGAAGACCAGGTGAAAGATATGCCTCTGCATTAACAAAAATTTCTTTAAATAATAAGGTATTTCGAAGATTTGGAAAAATAAATTTGAAAGATTATATTTCTTCGTTTATTAAGGGCTAAATTTATGAAAATTAAAAGTTCACTTAAATCAATTAAAAAAAGAGACTTAAACTCTAAATTAGTAAGAAGAAGAGGTAGAGTTTATATCATTAATAAGACTAACCCAAAATTTAAAGCAAGACAGAAATAATTTTTATGGATAATGAAAACCATAAAAAAATATGGAATAATTTTACTAAGTTTGTAACATGGGGAACTATTGCTGTAATTTTGGTATTGGTTTTAATGGCAATTTTTTTACTATAAATTTTTTATGAAAATAGCTTCAATTTCTGAAAATAAAAATGTTGAAAAAAGAGTAGCAATTACTCCAGATACTACAAAAAAATATTTATCTGAGGGTTTTGAAGTTTTAATCAGTAAAAATTATGGTGATCATTTAGGGTTTAGCGATAATGAATATAAAGAATTAGGTGCAAATATAATTAATGATGAAAATAAAATAATACAAGATTCAGATATTTTAGTTCAACTAGGATTACCATCAGACGAAAAACTAAAAAGTTTAAAGGACAACCAAAATTTGATAGGAGTATTAAATCCATTTAGCAACAAAGAAAAAATAAATAATTTAATAAAAAAAAAAGTTAAGAATTTTTCCCTAGAATTATTACCAAGAATTACACGAGCACAGTCAATGGATGTTTTATCATCCCAAGCAAACTTAGCTGGATATAAAGCTGTAATTGAAGCTTTTTCAAATTTTGAAAAAGCAATTCCAATGATGATGACGGCAGCTGGAACTGTTCCAGCAGCAAAAGTTTTAATAGTAGGAGCAGGGGTGGCCGGTTTACAAGCGATAGCAACTGCTAAAAGAATGGGTGCAATTGTTTTTGCAACAGATGTTAGATTAGCTTCAAAAGAACAAGTTGAAAGTTTAGGAGGGAAGTTTTTAACAGTTGAAGGTTCAGAAAATCTTGAAACCGAAGGCGGTTATGCAAAAGAGACATCAGAAGAGTTTAAAAAGAAACAAGAAATGTTACTAGCTGATACATTAAAGAAAATTGATATTGTAATTTGTACAGCTTTAATTCCCGGTAAGAAAGCTCCAATTATTATAAAAGAAGAAATGATAAAAAATATGCAATCAGGCTCAGTAATTTATGATTTAGCTGCGATACAGGGAGGAAATTCAGAATTGACTAAAGTAGATGAAGTTATAATAAATGAAGGGGTTAAAATAATGGGTGAGTCAAATATTTTAAATAAATTACCAACATCGGCCTCAAATTTATATGCTAAAAATATGTATAATTTTGTCATGAATTTATATGATAAAAAAAACAAAAAGATAAATATAAATTTAGAGGATGAAATAATTGAAAAAACTTTATTAAAATAATTATGGAAATAGATCCTTTTATCTTTAGGTTAAGTATATTCATACTTTCAATTTTTGTTGGTTATTACGTAGTATGGAGTGTTACTCCTTCTTTGCATACACCTTTAATGTCAGTTACTAACGCGATTTCATCTGTAATAATTGTTGGAGCTATTATAGCAGCATTGGCAAATATTGAGGGAGAAGTTTTTTCATCATCAAGCTTTTTTGGGTTTTTTGCAATTATGTTGGCAGCTATAAACATTTTTGGTGGATTTTTAGTAACTCAGAGAATGCTTGCAATGTATAAAAAGAAAAAAAAGGATAAAAAATAATGTCAGCAAATTTATCTGCAGTTTTTTATTTAATTTCAGGTGTTTTATTTATATTGGCACTTCGTGGGCTGTCCTCTCCAGAAACATCAAGGCAAGGTAATTTATTTGGAATTATCGGTATGATAATTGCAATATCAGTAACATTTCTTTCAGTAGGAAATTTTTCAAGCGGTTTTATATATGTGATAATAATTTTATTAATTGGAGGTGGGATTGGAGCATTTATAGCTTATAAAATTCCTATGACAGCAATGCCAGAACTTGTTGCTGGATTTCATAGTTTAGTAGGATTGGCAGCAGTGTTTGTTGCCATTGCGGCATTTATAAATCCTGGAGCCTTTAATTTAGGATCACCGGGGAACATAAAACTTGCAAGTTTAATTGAGATGTCTATAGGTGCTGCAGTAGGGGCTATAACATTTTCAGGTTCAGTAATTGCTTTTCTTAAGCTTCAAGGGATAATGTCGGGTGCTCCAATTACTTTTAAAGGACAACATTTATTAAATGCATTAATTTTAATCTCGATAATAGTTTTAACTTATTTGTTATGTTCAACACAATCATCCAATTTATTTTGGGTTTTGATTGCTATCTCTTTTTTAATTGGATTTTTAATAATTATTCCAATCGGAGGAGCAGATATGCCAGTAGTAATTTCTATGTTGAATTCTTATTCTGGTTGGGCTGCAGCTGGAATTGGTTTTACATTAGAGAATACAGCTTTGATAATTACAGGAGCTTTAGTTGGATCATCGGGTGCTATCCTTTCGTACATAATGTGCAAGGGAATGAATAGATCTTTTTTTAATGTCATATTAGGTGGTTTTGGTGGAACTGACCAAGTATCAACAAATCAAAATAAAGAACAAAAACCGGTAAAAAGTGGAAATGCAGACGATGCTGCTTTTTTAATGAAAAACGCTTCTTCAGTAATTATAGTACCAGGATATGGAATGGCAGTTGCTCAAGCTCAACACGCTTTAAGGGAGATGGTTGACACATTAAAGAAGAATGGAATTAAAGTTTCTTACGCAATTCATCCAGTGGCAGGTCGAATGCCAGGTCATATGAACGTTTTATTAGCTGAAGCAAATGTTCCTTATGATGAAGTTTTTGAATTAGAGGAAATCAATAATGATTTCGCTAACGCAGACGTAGCATTTGTTATAGGAGCTAACGATGTAACTAATCCTGTTGCTAAAACAGATCCTCAAAGTCCGATTTATGGTATGCCTGTATTAGATGTAGAAAAATGTAAATCAGTTTTGTTTGTTAAAAGAAGTTTGTCTCCAGGTTATGCAGGAATTGATAATGATCTTTTCTATAAGGAAAATACATTAATGTTATTTGCCGATGCAAAAAAAATGACGGAAGATATCACTAAAAATCTCTAAAATTATTAATACTTATCGCACAAAACTAAAATTGTATTTTTTTCAATTCTACTTGTAAAGTAATTCCAAATTCCCATTTCAGAATAAATTTGATCATCTGAGCAATAAACCTCTTTTGAGTAAGATCCACTATTAATAGCATTGAAATTTTGACTATTAAAATTTTTATATAAATTAATAATTAGTATTAAAGATAATATTGAATATTTAAAAAAATTTTTTAATTTAAAATTATTAAAAAATATTATTAATCCTAAAATAATTAACCAATCAAAATAAATTTGATAATAAAAAGCATCAGATCTAAATAAAGTAATAAATTTGATAATTATATATAAAATTATAAATAAATTTAAGTTATAGTATTTTTTAAAATTATTTGACATAATAGTAAAAATTAGAACTGTAAAGATAATAATATTGTCTTTTTTAAATTCTAAGAATTTTAATATTAGGTTTTTGAAATTAAGTATTCCAAATTCAATAAACTCTTTTATCCATAAGACAGTATCATAAGATTGCAATAGTTTTACTTCTCCAAGATAACCTCTTATTTTTGATATCTTAAAAAAAACCCAAAAAACTCTATCACCACCCAAAGTAATGTTAACTACTAATAAGTAAATTACTAAAAAGGCAAATAATAAGATAAGATTAAAAAGAAGAGTTAAATTTTTATAGTCATCAAAGTTTATTATACAAAAAAAACTTATGAGAAAAATTAAATACATTACAGTTAAATATACGATTGAGTGAATTTGCTCGCTTCTTAAAATGATAAAAAAAATCATTATCAAGGTTGAAAAAAGTAACCAGATTGATTCTTTTTTACTATTCGTTAAAAATTTTAAATTATTTGTTAGGTTAAAATTAGATTTATTATAGTGCAATAGTATGAGTAAATAAAATGGTATATAGAATATTATTTGTACTTTATTTATTATTGATAGAATAATAAAAACATTAAAAAAAAATAACTTTAAATAAATTTTTTCTTTTTTTTCGATAAAACTTATCAAAATTAATAATGCAATAATCATAAGTAATAAAGTCATACTTTCCCCTCTATATTGAGAGATGTGGGTTAAGAAACCGTTAGAAGTTAAAAGAATAATTGTAAAAAAAATAATATATTTTGATTTAAATTTTTTAAAAAGTTTAATGATTACAAATGTTAGAATAATGTTTACAAAAAATCCAAAAATTCTAGAATGGAAAACCAAGTTCTGAATTTTTTCACTTATTTGAGGTGTTTGGTTTAATTCAAAAATTGTAGGCACTTCAATTATATTGAATAAATTTACTATTTTTAAGTAAATTGCAAAAAGTAAATATGAAATATGTCCAGGTTCATTATAAAGTTCTTGTTCGAGTCCAGAATAAATTAAAATTGCATTATAAGTGTGCCAAAACTCTTGATCGTAATTTATAAAAAAACTTTCTTTAGGATTTTGAACAAATAGAAAAATATAAAAACCAAAAATTAAAGTTAAACAATAAGATATTTTTTCTTGGTTAAGATGAAATCTATTATTTTCCATTTTTGGTTGCGGGGGACGGATTTGAACCGCCGACCTTCAGGTTATGAGCCTGACGAGCTACCAGACTGCTCCACCCCGCGGTATAACTAAATTCTATTTTTAAGTTTATTTAATTTTTTTACCCGCTTAATATTTTCTTGAAGAATTCTTTTTTTCTTTTCAGAAGGCTTTTCATAGGTATTTTTAAGCTTTATTACCTTAAAAAAAACCGTCTCTTTGAAGTTTTCTTTTTAAAACTCTAAGAGCCTGTTCTACATTATTGTCTTTTACTTCAATCTTAATAAATACCTCCAAAAAAATGATTAATTATCATTTTTATAATTTTATGTCTATTTATTTTATTCATTTATTAAACTTGTTTGAGTTTTTCTTTTTGTTTTTGTTCTCTTTTAATTCTTCTTTGGGCTTTTTCTATTGCATCAATTAAATCTTTTTGAGTAAATAAATTTAAAGCTACAGGATCCTTAGGGCTTAAATTATTATAGTTCCAATAGCTTTTGTTTCTTATTGCAGATACTGAGTTTTTTGTAATACCAACCAATCTTGCAATTTGAGAGTCTTTTAAAATATTATGTTGCTTTATTAGCCAAAGTGCCGAGTCTGGCTTATCTTGTCTTTTTGAGAGAGGAATATATTTTTTTATTTTTGTTTCAGAATTCGATATCTTAATATCAGTACTTTTTATTTCTAAAGGTCTATTCTCATCTTTTGATGATAATTCTATTTCTTCCCTAGAAAGTTGACCAGATATAATTGGATTGTAACCTTTGATACCCTTCGCAACTTCTCCATCTGCAATTCCTTGCACCTCTACCTCATGAAGCTTACAAAACTCTGCTATTTGTTTAAAGGTTAAAGTAGTATTTTCTACAAGCCATACAGCAGTTGCCATTGGCATTAAAGGAGCGTTAGACATTTAGTTTTTTTTATCTGTTTTGAAATTTTGAAATTTTTTATTAAATTTGCTGATTCTGCCTTTATCCATTAATTTTTGTTTACCACCTGTCCAAGCAGAATGAGATTTTGGATCAATTTCAAGTTTAAGTAAATCTCCTTCAGCACCCCAAGTTGATTTTGTTTCGAACTGAGTTCCATCAGTCATTTCAACTTTTATTTTATGGTAATTGGGATGTATGTTTTTTTTCATCTCGAGACTTATAGCAAAAGATTTTTTTAAAACAATTAAAAGTTAACTAATTTTTCCTTAAATTTTGCATTAATATTTGAATTAGACGCAATTACTTTTATATTTTCACTATTGTTCAGGTTAATATCATTAATTGTACCTCCAGCTTCTTTAATCAAAATGATACCGGCGGCAATATCCCATAAATTTAACCCATCTTGAAAATATCCATCATATCTACCTGAGGCAATGTAAGCTAAATCTAAAGCAGCACAGCCCGATTTTCTTAATGGTATATCTGGTTCATTTTTCATTTTTCCACCTGTTGCAAATAAACATTCATTTAAATCATTTTTTTTTGATACTCTTATTCTATGACTATTAAAATATGATCCATTATCTTTTTCAGCAAAAAATATTTCATCTTTAATTGGATCATAAATCAATCCTGAAACTATCTCATTATTTGTTTTTAAGGCTATTGAAATAGCAAAATGAGGTATTCCATGCAAAAAGTTCACAGTCCCATCAATTGGATCTATAATCCAAGTATTTTTCAAATCTTTATTTTTGCTATAACCATTTTCTTCGCTCAAAATAGAATAGTGAGGCCTAGCTTTTTTTAACTCTTCTATTATTATTTTTTCAGCCTTTAAGTCAGAATTTGTAACAAAATCTTTTGGCCCTTTTTTTGAGACTTGCAAGTTCTCAATTTCTCCAAAATCTCTAATCAATACCTTTGAAGCTTTATCACTTGCTTTAATCATAATATTTAAATTTGCAGAAATTGTTTTCATTTAATTAGATTTTTTTAATATATTCAAAGGTTCTTGTGTCAATTATAACATTATCTCCAGACTCTATAAAAGGTGGTACTTGAATATTAAGACCATTGTCTAAAGTAGCTGGTTTATATGAAGAAGAAACTGTTTGCCCTTTTAACGCAACATCTGTTGTTTTAATTTTACAATTGACTTGTTTTGGTAATTCAACTGAAATAGGTGCATCATTATAAAAACTTACAGAGACTTCAAGATTTTCTGATAATAATTTTCCTTTATTACCTACAATTTTTTTATTGATTTCAATTTGATCAAAAGTTTTTGGATTCATGAAAAAATAGTTATTTTCATCTTCATATAAAAAATTAAAATTTATTTCGTCTAAAGAAGCCTTTTCAACAGTTTCATTTGATCTGAATCTTTCATTTAGCTTAGTATTTTTATTAACACTCTTCATTTCTACTTGTGCAAAAGCACCACCTTTACCTGGCTTTACGTGTTGAGTTTTAAGCACTTGCCATAAATCATTTTTATATTCCAGCAACATACCTACTCTAATTTCTCCTGCATTTATTTTCATTTTAATTTTTTAATCGCCTCCAGTGGTTTTAATTTTTTATTATTCCAAATGTAGCCTGAAATAGCCAAAAAGCTTGCTTTGTTCAACAAAAGTTTTTTATAGTTTACATCATTTATACCACCTATTGCTACAATAGGTAGTTTTGAATATTTTTTTATCTTTTTAAATATTGACATATTTGCCTTGTATTTAACTTTTTTTGTTTTTGTGGTGTAGAATGCTCCGAAAGCAATATAATTTGGATTATACTTAATTGCAGTTTTTGCTAATTTGATTGAGTTATGACAAGTAATACCAATTATTTTTTTTCCTAAAATTTGTCTTGCAGATAAAATATCTGTATCTTTCTGTCCAAGATGACATCCATCAGCATTTAATCTTTTAGCTAAATAAGGATCATCATTAATTAAAAATTTTACTTTAAATTTTTTACAAATTTTTTTAATTTTTCTACCAATATTAATTTTTTTTTGTAAAGAACTATTTTTTAATCTTAATTGAAAAAATTCTACTTTTTTTGTAGATAAAATTTTTTCTAAATTTGAAAGAAATCCTGATTTAATATAATTAGGTGAAATTAAATAAATAAACTTTTTTTTAGAATTAGTTATTTTCAAGCTCTTTTGACCATTTTCCTTGGGCAGCTAATGTACACATTCTAGCCCTATGATCGAACACTTTTTGTGTTCCCTGAATATCTTTCACATCTTTTGCCCAGTGTTTAAGGGCACTTTGTTGTAAAGCTCTACCATAAGAATAGGACATTATAAAATTTGTGTCATTAAATTTATTTATAAGATTTAGATTTTCTGTAGCTTGCAACTCACTTTGTCCACCTGAGAGAAATGCAATTCCTGGCACTTCATTTGGTACAGATTCTTTCAAACATTTTATTGTTAGTTTAGCAGTTTCTTCATTAGCTATTTGATTTTTGGAATTATTACCAGCTAAAATCATATTTGGTTTTAATATTACTCCTGACAAATCTACTTTGTGTAAAATTAATTCCTCAAAACATTTTTTAATTACTGATGAGGTTTTTTCAAAACAGTCATTAGCTGAATGATCTCCATCCATTAATACTTCTGGTTCCACTATTGGAACCATATTGCATTCTTGAACTAGTGCCGCATATCTTGCTAACGCATGTGCATTGGAGTCTATGGAAAGTCTACTGGGGTATCTATCTGTGATATTATAAACTCCTCTCCATTTGGTAAATTTAGCTCCTAGTTTTGAGTATTCTTTTAATCTTTCTCTTAACCCGTCAAGTCCCTCAGTAATTTTCTCCTCAGGACTTCCTGCCAATTGTTTTGCACCTGTGTCGACCTTGATACCAGTTATTGATCCAATATCAGAAATTAATTGAGAAATATTTTTACCATTACTGGCGTTTTGTTTAATTGTTTCATCGTATAGAATTACTCCTCCAATACATTTTTTCATTTCTTTTGAAGAGAATAGTGTTTCTCTGAATAAAATTCTATTTTCAGCTGTTGAGTCTATTTTTACACTTTGCAATCTTTTTGTCATTGTTGCAGTGCTTTCATCAGCAGCCAGAATGCCTTTTCCATTTTCTAAAATTTTAAGGGCTAACTTATTTATTTCTGTCATGATTTTAGCGCTCTTATACCAGGAATTTCTTTACCTTCAAGATATTCTAAGAAAGCTCCACCTGCAGTTGAAACAAAATCTAATTTTTTAAGTGCATTAATTTTATTTATAACTGCAATTGTATCTCCACCACCAGCCACAGAGTAAATCTTATTTCCTAAACTTACAATTTTTTTAGCAATCTCTTCACTACCAATTGCAAAATTGGAATTTTCAAAGTAACCAGCTGGTCCATTCCATAAGACCGTTTTACTGTTATCTAAAATTGAATTAATTAAATTTATTGTTTCTGGCCCGATATCTAAAATTATATCGTCATCTAGTATATTAGATAAATCTTTAATTTTTGCTTTATCATTTAGTTTTTTTCCTACAGCAACATCTTTTGGAAAAATAATTTCACATGCATTTTGTTTGGCTAATGAAAAAATTTCCTCAACTATATTGTTACAATTATTTTCTATTATTGAATTTCCTATGTTAAAACCCTTATATTTAATAATATTGTTGGCCATAGCTCCGACAATTATAATATTTTCAAATCTTGGTATTAAATTTTTAATTACACTTATTTTAGTAGAAATTTTTGAACCACCTATAATACATGCAATAGGTTTTTTTATATCTGTAGTAACCTTTTTAAGAGCATTTACTTCTGCATTCATTTGAATACCACAATATGAAGGTAAAAATTTTGTTATTTTGTCCACAGATGTGTGCTTTCTGTGTGAGCAAGAAAAAGCATCATTAACAAATATTTCACCAAAACTAGATAATTTTCTTGCAAATTCCTCATCATTTCTTTCTTCTTGTTCATAAAATCTTATGTTTTCTAGAAAAAAAATCTTATTACTGTTATTTTCTGTAAATAAGCTAGGATTAATATCAAATATTTTTTTTTTAATTAATTTCACTTCTATCTTTAATTTTGCTGACAGATATTCACATACAGGTAACATCGATAATTTTGAGTCAATTCTACCATTAGGTCTTCCAATATGAGAAATTATGATAATTTGAGAATTTTTTTCTATTAAATATTTCAATGTTGGTAAAATTTTATCAATTCTAGTTGTGTCTGTAATTTTACAATCTTTAAGAGGAACATTTAAATCAAGTCTTAACAAAATTTTTTTTTTATTTAAATCACTTAAATCCTCAATTTTTTTCATTGAATTTTTTAGTTGAAGTTCTTATGTAAATATATAGCTATATCAGACATTCTATTTGAGAAACCCCATTCGTTATCGTACCAAGCAGAAATTTTGCCCATATTTTTACCAACTACTTTAGTTAAGTTTATGTCAATGATTGAGGATGCTGGGTTATGATTAAAATCAATAGACACAAGTTTTTCTTTTGTTATTTCGAGAATTTTATTTTTTTTACTAAAGTTTTGAAATGCTGAATTAATTTTTTCAATACTTAAATCTTTTTTTGTACAAAATACTAGCTCAATCAAGGAAACATTAGGGGTAGGGACTCTCATGGCCACACCTTCCAACTTTCCTTTCAGAGCAGGTATAATTTCACCAATAGCTTTAGATGCTCCGGTCGAAGTTGGTACTATAGATTGGCTAGCAGATCTTGCTCTTCTAGGATCTTTATGAGAATTATCTAAAATTCTTTGATCGCTTGTGAAGGCATGGATGGTTGTCATAAAACCTTTTTCAATTCCAAAATTTTCATTTAGAACGTACGCAACTGGTGCCAGACAATTTGTAGTACAAGATGCAGCAGAAATAACTTTATCTTTTTTTTTTAATTCTGACTCATTTACTCCAAATACGATAGTTTTATCTGCATTTTTACATGGAGCTGAAACTATTACTTTTTTTGCTCCATTATTAAGATGTGGTAATAATTTTTCTTTAGAATTAAATTTACCTGTACACTCAAAGACATAATCAACACCATATTTTTTCCAGTTAATATTATCTATTTTAGTCTCCTGACTAAAGGTAATTTTATTTTTATTGATAATCAGGCTGTTTTCATCAAAATTAACTTCACCTTTAAATTTACCGTGTATTGAGTCATATTTTAAAAGAGAAGAGCAAGTTTCGGGGTTAGTCCTGTTATTTATATGTTTAATTTCAATACTTTTGTTTTTATTTTCAATAATTGATCGGACGATCATCCTTCCTATTCTACCCATCCCATTAATTCCAACTTTTATAGTCATAATTTTTCTTTAATCTTTTTTGTTATATTTTCAGAATTTAATTTGAAGTGATTGTAGATATCTTTGTATGGAGCACTTTTACCAAAATCATTTATTCCAAAATTTAATCCATTTTTACCAGTATACTTTTTCCAATAATGTGTTTCAGAAGCTTCAATTGAAATAACTAACTTAGTTTCATTCAAAATTTTATTTTTGTAGCTTTCATTTTGTTGATCAAACAATTTTTGGCAGGGCATCGATATTATTTTGGAATAAATGCCATCTGTGGCTAATTTATGACTAACTTCTCTTGCCAAACTAGTTTCAGATCCAGTTGCTATAATTGTAACACTTATATTATCTCCAGTTCTTAAAATTTCGTAAGCCCCACTCGATGACATATTTTTAGAGGAATTCTTTACTCTTACAGGATTAATTCCCTGTCTGGTTAAAGCTATAACGCTTGGTGTACTTTTACTTTTAAGTGCTAATTCCCAACATTCAAAAGTTTCAATAAGATCTGAAGGTCTAAATACATTTAAATTTGGAATTGATCTTAGACTTGTTAATTGTTCTATTGGTTGATGTGTTGGACCATCTTCTCCTAACCCGATGGAATCATGTGTGAATATGTAAATAACTCTTTGCTTCATCATTGCAGCTAATCTGATTGATGGTTTACAATAATCACTGAATATTAGAAAAGTTCCACCGTAAGGAATTAAATCACTATGTAACGCTATACCATTCATTATTCCACACATAGCATGTTCTCTAACACCATAATGAATGTAGTTTCCTGAAAAATTACCTGGCTTAATTATTTTATGATTTTTTGTTTTAGTATTATTTGAGCCAGCTAAATCAGCTGAACCACCAATTAAATTTGGTAATTTAGTTGCAATATCCAAAAACATCTCAGAAGTTTTTCTTGTAGCTATTGACTTTAAATTTTTTAAATATTTATTTTTTATCTTTTCAATTTGATTTTTTAGAGAAGCCATGTTGTTATTATGGAAATTAAATTTAAATTTTTTCTCATGTTTTCTTGCCTTTTGTTCTGCTTTTTTTCCTATATTTCTCCATTCAATTAATAAATAATCTGGAATTTTAAAAGGTTCATAACTCCATTTTAATTTTTTTCTAACTAACTTAATTTCATCGTCACCTAGCGGACTTCCATGTGATGATGCTTTTCCACTTTTATTAGGTGATCCATAGCCAATTGTTGTTTTACAAGAGATCGCAATTGGTTTATTAGATTTTTGAGCTTTTTTTAAAGCTTTTGAAATTTCATTATAGTTATGACCATTAATTTTAAGATAATTCCATCCATAACTTTTAAATCTTTTTTCATGATCATCTGAAACAGCTAAATTTGTAGGGCCATCAATTGAAATAGAATTATTATCAAATAATAAAACAAGATTTTTTAATTTTAAATGTCCAGCTAAACTTAAGGCTTCATGACTTATGCCTTCCATTAAACAACCATCACCTGCTAATACATAAGTTTTATGATTAATTTTTTTTTTCCCAAACTTATTTTTAAGAATTTCTTCTGAAATTGCAAAACCAACCGCATTAGAAATTCCTTGTCCTAAAGGACCTGTAGTAGTTTCAATGCCGGAATTGGGGTGGTATTCAGGATGACCTGCACATATCGATTTTATTTGTCTAAAGTTTTTTATATCTTTTAAAGAAACACTTTTATAACCAGTAAGGTATAGCAAAGAGTAAAGAAGCATTGAACCATGACCTGCTGAGAGAACAAATCTATCTCTATTTATCCAACTAGGATTTTTTGGATTAAAATTTAAAAAATCTTTAACAAGAACTGTTGCTACATCGGCCATTCCCATCGGCATTCCAGGATGTCCCGAATTTGCTTTTTGAACTGCATCAATTGACAAAAACCTTATACAATTAGCCAATTCTTTATAATGTTTGCTCAAAAAATTATCCTGTCTAGACTAAGAAGATTCTATTTAATAATATGATTATATATATATGAATTCTGTGATCGAAAAAGAAAAAAAACTTAATTTAGCGTTAACAAAATTAAAAAATTTAAATCTTAAAAACCCAGATATAAAAAAAAACATTGAAAATTTAAATATGCAAAAGAATCAATTAGAAATTGAAAAACAACAATTAGAGGAAAAATATAAAAGTTTATATGACGACTATCATGATTTAAGTAAAAAATTACGGGATTTCCAAAATCAAGAAATAATTGAACAAAAAAAACAAACTGAATTTACAGAAAAAATTGATGAATTAAATCAAGAAACAGATAGTTTATTAGAGGAAATAGATAAATGGCAAACGTAAGTATTAAGTTTAATGGCAAAGATTTTATATTGTCGTGTGAAGATGGACAAGAAGAGCATTTAGAGGAGCTGTTAATTCAGATAAATCAAAAGTTTAACAATTTAAAAAATGATTTGGGAAATTTGGGAGAAAATAAACTTTTATTAATAACTGCAGTAAAAGTAATGGACGAATATTACGAAACTAAAAAAAAAGTTGATCAAAAGAAAGATGAGTTAAAAAATCTTTCTGATAAGTTCAAAGAATTAAAAACACTTATATACGAGTATCGAGACAAAAAAGAAACTGAGATCAGTGAATTGAATCTAGATCATCATAAACTTAAAAATGAGATGGAAATGAGTAGAAAAAATTATGAAAAATTCCTAGATGAAGCAACAGAAGAAATCTCAAGTTTTGTTGAAAAAGCTAATATAGAAAGCCTATCTTAATTAATTTCTTGTGAAAAAATCTGACATTAGAAAAAAAATATTAAAAATGAGAAAAAAAGGATACCAAAAAAAATCAGAAATTAGTTTTGATTATTTATTAAAATATTTAAAAAAAAATGGAGTAAATGGTAAATTAATAGGTGGATACTATCCTTATAATTATGAGGTAAATGTAATAAATATTTTAGAAAAATTTGAGAGAAAAAATTATTTGATTTCATTACCTAAAATAAAAAAAAATTACAGTATGGACTTTTTTTATTGGTCAACAAAAGATCCTCTAGAAATAAATAAATATGGAATTCCAGAACCAATCTCAAAAAACATAAAATATCCAGATATTTTATTAATTCCTCTTGTAGCTTTTGACAAGTTTTTTAATAGAGTTGGGTATGGAGGAGGATTTTACGATAGATATATTAAAAAATTAAAAAAAAGAAAAAAAATAGTTACTATAGGGTTAGCTTACTCATTTCAAAAAGTTAAGAAAATACCTATCAATGATACTGATATAAAATTAGATTTTATTATTACAGAGAAAAATAAAATAAAATGAGAATATTATTTTTGGGAGATGTAGTTGGTTTGTCAGGTTGTTCAAAAATAATTAAGAGCCTATCAAGTCAAATCAAAATGAAAAAGATAGATTTTGTAATTGTTAATGGTGAAAATGCAGATGAAACTGGAGTAGGATTAACAAAAGAAATTTGTCAAAATTTATTTAGTTGTGGTGTAAATGTAATTACAACTGGCAATCATGTTTGGGATCAAAAAAATATTATGAACTTTATCGAAAAAGAAAATAGATTATTAAGACCACAAAATTTATTTGAACCAGCTCCTGGAAAGGGTTTTGAAATTTTCACAATCTCAACAAAAGTAAAAATTGGTGTTCTAAATTTGATGGGAAATGTTTTTATGAAAAAATGTAACGATGTTTTTGAAGTATCAAAAAAATTTGTGGACATGTATAAGCTGAAAAAAGACTATGATTTTCTTGTAGTTGATTTTCATGGAGAAATTACAAGTGAAAAAAATGCAATTGGACATTTTTTTGATGGTAAAGCAACTCTTGTAGTTGGAACCCACACACATATTCCAACCAATGACGCAAGAGTTCTTAAGAATGGTACTGCTTATCAAACTGATGCAGGTATGTGTGGTGATTACGACTCAGTAATTGGAATGAATAAAGAAAATTCAATAAATAGATTTATGAAAAAAGACTCAGTTAAACACTTTCCTTCGCAAGGTGAAGCTACTTTGAGTGGTGTAATTGTTGATTGTGATATCGAAACTGGATTAGCAAAAAAAGTGAATAGTTATATTTTTGGAGGTCATTTAGTTAATACATAATTTATATGGCAGGTCATTCACATTGGGCAGGGATTAAACATAAAAAAGGTAAAGCTGATAAGCTTAGATCTAAGATATTTTCAAAAATATCAAAAGAAATTACTGTCGCTGCAAAATTAGGTGATAAAGATCCATCAATGAATCCTAGGTTAAGATCTGCAATACAAGCAGCAAGATCTGCTAATATGCCAAAAGACAATATTACTAGAGCTATAGATAAATCATCAGCAAATACAGAAACTAATTTTGAAAATTTAAGATATGAGGGGTTTGGTCCTGAAAAAGTAGCTATAATAGTTGAAGCTTTGACAGACAATAAAAATAGAACTGCATCAAAAATAAGAACTATCTTTC
This sequence comes from uncultured Pelagibacteraceae bacterium, assembly GCA_902540275.1. GTDB lineage: Bacteria > Pseudomonadota > Alphaproteobacteria > Pelagibacterales > Pelagibacteraceae > Pelagibacter. The sequence goes on from CACBMB010000006.1 coordinate 81,580, forward strand.
AAAAAGCAGGTGGCAGTTTAGGCACTCAAGGTTCTGCTTCTCATAATTTTAATCAATTGGGTGTGATTAGAATAGATAAAAAAGAGATTTCAGACGAAAATGTTTTTGAGCTTGCAATAGATGCTGGTGCTGATGAATGTAAATCAAATAATGAATTTCATGAGATACAATGTAAAGTAAGTGAAATATATAATATAAAAAAAGAGTTAGAAAAAAAAATTACAAATTTTATTTCTACAGAAATTGAGTGGATACCACTCAATAATGTAAAAGTTTCAAAAGAAAAAAATGAGGAATTAACAAACCTTTTAGAAACTTTAGAGGATGAAGATGACGTTCAAAATATATATTCAAATGCAAAATTTAATGAATAATTTATGTTAATAATCGGAATAGACCCTGGTATTTCTGGATCGATTTCTTTTTTAGATGATGGAAAAATTATTGAAGTGATCGAGATGCCTACTATGGCTGAGGGAAAAAAAAATAAAAAACAGGTTAATGGTTCACAAATTTATAATGAAATATTGAGAATGATTAAAAAATTTGGAAAAGATGATATAAGAGTTGTTATTGAGCAAGTATCTGCAATGCCTGGCCAAGGTGTTACCAGTATGTTTAATTTTGGTCAATCTTTTGGAATTCTAAAAGGGATTTGTTCTGCAATGAAATTACCAATGTATTTTGTAAGACCTTCTAAATGGAAAAAGTACTTTAATCTCATTAATTCAGAGAAAGATGCAAGTAGAACAAGAGCGATTGAAATTTTTCCTTATTTTTCCTCTCAATTATCAAAAAAAAAGGATTCAAATAAAGCAGATGCTATTTTAATTGCTAGTTTTTATTACGAAACTTACAAAATAGATGATTAATCATAAAATATTAAGACAAAATCATGACACATTTAAGTGTGAGAAGACAGCATGGAAGCAGATATTTCGACTCAAGCAGTAGGATTGGCATCAAGTGCAGATTTCTCTTTAATCAATTTATTTTTTCGAGCTGATATAATAGTAAAATCTGTAATAGTTTTACTTATAGTCTGCTCAATTTATTCATGGGCTGTTATTATTGAAAAGTTTAGATTATTTAAGAAAATAAATATGTCGACTGAAGAATTTGAGACAAAGTTTTGGAACTCTAGATCTGCAGAATCTTTTTATAACAACCTTCCATCAAATATCGAAGACCCAATGGCATTGATTTTTAAAGATGCTATGCAAAATTTATTAAAAAGAAGATCCAAAACAGATTTGAATAGCAGAATGACAACTATATTAGAAACAGGAATTGAAAAGCAAATTTCAAAAATCAGTAAAGGATTTACTTTTTTAGCAACAGTTGGTTCTACTGCTCCTTTTATAGGTTTATTTGGTACTGTTTGGGGTATAATGAATTCATTTCAATCAATTGCAATTTCGAGAAATACCAGTTTAGCAATTGTTGCACCTGGTATTGCAGAAGCGCTCTTTGCAACAGCACTAGGCCTTTTGGCAGCAATACCCGCTGTTGTTGCATATAATAAATTTAATAATGACTCTATTAAATATTCCCAAAGATTAGAAAATTTTTCAAAAAGGTTTTTAACAATCATCTAAAATGGCTTTCAAATTTAATCGTTCATCAAATGAACCAATGAGCGAAATAAACGTTACCCCATTCGTAGACGTAATGTTGGTTCTTTTGATTATATTTATGGTTACAGCACCTTTACTTACTGTTGGCGTTCAGGTTGATCTGCCTGAGAGTTCAGCAGACTCTTTACCTGAGGAAACAGAACCTTTAACATTAACAATCAATTCAAAAGGTGAAATTTTTATTCAAGAATCCAAAGTTGAATATGAAAAAATAATAGCAAAAGTTTTAGCTGTATCAAAAAATAGAACTGATACTAGAATTTATGTTAGAGGAGATAAGACAATTAATTATGGAAGAGTTTTGGAAATTATGGGATTATTGTCAGGTTCAGGATTCACAAAGGTAGCCCTTATTTCAGAGCCTTACAAAGAAAGGTAATAGCATAAGTGAATAGAAGTTTAATTATATCTTCTGTTTTGCATGTTATTTTAATAATGATTACAGCTATGACTTTACCTTTTTTAGCAAAAAAACCTGTCGATTTACCCCCTATAGTTTCAATTGAATTAATCCAAATCACTGATAAGACCAATATTCCATTTGCACCTAAGGCAAAAAAAATAATAGAAAAAATTAAGGAAAAAGAGAAAAAATTAGTTTCTGAGCAAGCGCCACCAAAAAAGGTAAAAAAAATAAAACCAGATAGTGTCCCAATGCCAGAAGATAAAGTTGAAAAAATTAAAAAAATAGAGGAAGACAAACAGAATCCAGAAAAAATTGATAATGAAGTAAAGCAAGTCTCTGAATTTGAAAAAGATGAATTATTTGATCCAAATAATATTGCAGCTTTAATCGATAAATCTAAAGAGGAAAGCGCAGAAACAACAAATAAGACAGATAAAATTACTCAAAATCAAGAACGTAACATTGAAAATTTTGGTTTATCATTAAGTGAGGAAGATGCATTAAAAGCTCAAATATTTGGATGTTGGAGTATACCACTTGGTTTGCCATACAATGAGAATTTATTAGTTAGAATTAAATTAAAACTTAACCCTGATGGCACTGTTTCACAATCTGAAATATTGGATCATGCAAGAATGAATAAGCCAGGTCAGGGTTTTTATAAAGTATTAGCTGAAAGCGCATTAAGAGCAGTAAAATTATGCCAACCACTTAGAGTGCCAACCACTGGATATGAGAGATGGAAAGAATTACAACTTAATTTTGATGCAAGAGAGATGTTAGAAGGGTAATATATTTTTATGAAAAGATCGTTATTTATATTATTACTCATTTTAATATTAATACCTTTTAAAACTTTAGCCCTAATAGAAGTTGACATAACTAGGGGAAATTTAAATCCATTACCAATAGCCGTCTCGCCATTATCTATAGATGAAAATTCTAGAAAAAATTTTGAAAAAATACTTCAAAAAGAAAATATTGGATCAGAAATTTCAAGTGTTGTAGAAAAAAATTTAAAAACCTCTGGACTCTTTAATCCATTAAATAAGGATGCTTTTTTACAAGCACCAGATATTGCTAATTTGAAACCAAGATTTGAAGATTGGAATTTAATTAAGGCTCAAGCTTTAATAACTGGAAAAGTTAATTTTGTAGAAGAAAAATTAAGAGTTGAGTTTAGATTATGGGATGTACTTGCTGGTAAAGAGATGATGGCTTTAGCTTTTACAACTGTTCCAAACAATTGGAGACGTGTAGGCCATATTATTACTGACAAAGTATATGAGAGACTGACAGGAGAAAAAGGATATTTTGATACGAGGATTATTTATGTTGCTGAGGAAGGACCTAAAACAAGACGAATAAAAAAATTAGCAATAATGGATCAGGATGGAGCAAATAATAAGTTTTTAACACTTGGTAATGAACTTGTTTTAACCCCAAGATTTAATCCTACTAGCCAAATGGTAACTTACTTATCTTATTTTAGAAACTTACCTAGAGTTTATTTGCTAGACATTGAAACTGGAATGCAAGAAGTTGTTGGAGATTTTCCTGGAATGACATTTGCACCGAGATTTTCACCAGATGGAAAAAAAATTATTATGAGTTTTGCGAAAGATGGTAACTCTGATATTTACACTATGGATCTAGAAAATAGAATAGTCGAAAAAATAACTAATCATCCTTCTATTGACACTTCCCCCTCTTTTTCACCAGACGGAAAATATATTTGCTTTAATTCAGACAGAAGTGGTTATCAGCAAATTTATATAATGAATAGTGATGGAAGTAATGTAAAAAGAATTTCTTTTGGTAAAGGATTGTATGGAACACCAGTATGGTCTCCAAGAGGAGATTTAATCGCTTTTACAAAATTACATAAGGGAAAATTTTATATAGGTGTAATGAGAACCGATGGAAGTGGAGAAAGATTATTAACGGAAAATTTTTATCAAGAAGCTCCATCATGGTCACCTAATGGAAGAGTATTAATTTTTTATAGAGAAACAGAAACTGATGATAAAGGAGAAGGTTTTTCTGCCAAATTATGGTCTATAGATTTGACGGGGTATAATGAGAGGTTAGTAGACACTCCAACTGATGCCTCAGACCCATCATGGTCATCTTTATTAAGCAATTAATCAATATTATCTTGATTTTTATACTTGAAACATCTATTTAGTTGTGAAAAAGTTAAGAATAAGAAATATTGATCAAGGAGCAATAATGAAATTAAACAAAATTCTAAAAAACACTTTTTTAATAGCTGTTGCTTGTTTAGCACTATCAGCATGTGCTACATCAAAAAAATCAACAGGCCAAATGCAAGGGGACGTTTATACAGGAACAGATACAGTTGAGTATTTAGCTTCAGGAGTTCCAGACAGAGTTTTCTTTGCTACTAACGAGTCAGTTTTAACAACAGCATCTAGAGAAACTTTAAGAAAACAAGCGGCGTGGTTAAGAAAAAATTCTGACATTACGATTGTTTTAGAAGGTCATGCGGATGAAAGAGGCACAAGAGAATACAACTTAGCACTTGGAGAAAGAAGAGCTAATGCGGCTAAAGATTATCTGATGACTTATGGAATTTCTTCAAACAGAATTTCAGTTTTAAGCTACGGAAAAGAAAGACCTGTTGACTCAGGCTCAAATCCTTTAGCTTGGTCAAAAAATAGAAGATCAGTTACAGTAAAAGCAAACTAAAATATAATTTTAAAGACCCTTAATCGTATATAGATTTAAGGGTCTTTTTTTTGCCATTATTTTAATAATAACCTAATTTTATGAAATTTTTTTTCAAAATTTTTTTATTAAAAATATTTTTTTTTATAAGTTTTTGTTTAAATTATACTTTTGCAGATAATCATAATATCTATGAAGTTTTAGACCAAATTCAAAAAGATGTTAAAACTTTGGAAAAAGCTGTTTATTCAGGAACAATCAAATTCGATAATGGAAATAGCAGTGCAAGTAATTCATTTGAGGAAAATTCAGAAGATGTATTAACAAGACACTTATTAAAACTTTCTGAAATTGAAAATCAATTTCAACAACTTACAAATAAATTTGAAGAGATTAATTTTAAGTTAGATAAATTATCTAATAGACTTTCAAAAGTTCAAGCAGATAACCAGGTAAGGTTTCAAAATTTAGAAACCACATTTCTTTCTGGATCAGACGAGAATTCAAAACAGATAACTAAAAAATCTAGCGATCAAGAGGTTTTACCCGGAAGTTCGCAGCCTCAAGATTTAGGTTCTATATCTTATAAAGACTCAACCTCAAAAGATGAAACTCAACAAACTCAATCTATTGATACTACTGCCACAATAATAACAGAAACATTCCAAGCTGAAGAAAAAATTCTTCCTGACACAAGTCCTAAAGAGCAATATGAGTTTGCAACAAGCTTTTTAAAAGTTGGTGATTATTCTACTGCAGAAAGAGCGTTTAGAGAATTTGTAGATATAAATCCGGATCACAAATTAGCAGGTAATGCTCAATATTGGTATGCAGAAACTTTTAGAATTAGACAATTATACACTGATGCAGCAACAGCGTATTTAGAAGGTTATCAAAAATATCCTAAAGGTGAAAAAGCTCCTATAAATTTGTTAAAGCTTGGTGTATCCATGGTACAGATAGGAGAAAAAGATCAGGGATGTAAAATGATTAATGGTGTTGAGAAACAATATCCTGAAGCTAATCAGTCTGTGATCCAAAAAGCCAAATATGAGTCTCAAAAATTCGAGTGTAAAAATCAAAATTCCTAAACTTCTACAAAAAAAGTTAAGTAATAAAAAGGTCAATAAAATTTATAAAAGATTTGAAAGATCAATTAATATTGATGAGAGTTTTGGAGTAGCAGTTTCTGGGGGTCCTGATAGTTTAGCATTAGTATTTTTGACTAAAATTTATGCTTTAAAAAAAGGTTTAAAAGCATTTTTTTTTATTGTTGATCATAAATTAAGAAGTGAGTCTACGAAAGAAGCACTCAAGGTAAAAAAGATATTAAAAAAAAATCACATTAATGCAGAAATTTTAACTTGGCGAGGTAAAAAACCCAGTAAAAATATTCAATCTATCGCAAGAAAAAAAAGATATGAATTATTATTACAAAGATGCAAAAAAATTGGAATTAATTATATTTTTTTGGGCCATCATCAGAATGATTTATTTGAAAATTTTTTTATAAGATTTTTAAGAGGAAGTGGTTTAAAAGGTCTTATCTCTTTAGGTAAAATTACTAAAATAAACAATCTAAATTTTTTAAGACCATTATTGGAGGAAAAGAAAAAGGATCTTATTTTCATATCAAATTTTATATTTAATTTTTATGTTGAAGATCCAACAAACTCTGACGAAAAATTTCAAAGAATTAGAGTTAGAAATCTTTTAGAACAACTTAAGAATGATGGATTAGATTATAAAAAATTTGCAAAAACAATTAAAAATTTAAGATATTCAAATGATGTAATAGAATTTTATGTAAGAAAAAATTTATTAAAAAATTCTTTTTTTTCAAAAAAGAAAAGTCAAATGATTGTAAATGATGAATTTTTTAACCAACCGAATGAAGTGATTTTTAGATCGTTTTCTGATTCGATTAAAAAAGTTGGTAATAATTATTATAGGCCAAGAGGAAAAAAAATTGAGAGAATTATCCACAAAATTAATAAAGGGACATTCTCCAAAGCAACTTTAGGTGGTTGTATTATTGAAAAAGTTAGTCAAACAGTAATTATTTCAAAAGAAGGTTAAATTAACGCAAGTTTTACCAAAATAGCCTCTTGTTTAATCCATAATAACTCTTATTTTATACTCATGAATTTTAAAAATATAGCTATGTGGGCAATAATAGTTTTTTTAACTATTGGCCTTTACAACATGTTTAAAAATCCTCAACAAAATATGAGAGGTAGTAATCAAGTTATATTTTCAGAATTTTTAACATCTGTTGATGATGGTGAAGTTTTAAAAGTAGAAATTCAAGGTAACAACATCAAAGGTGTTTATTCCAACGGAAAAAATTTTACAACATATGCTCCTAACGATCCAAACTTAATAGAAAAACTTTCAGATAAAGGAGTAAGTATTTCAGCTGCACCACTTGATGAAAAAATGCCATCTTTATTTGGAGTTCTGCTTTCTTGGTTTCCTATGCTCCTTTTGATTGCCGTGTGGATTTTCTTTATGAGACAAATGCAAGGAGGAAAGGGTGGGGCTATGGGATTTGGTCGATCAAAAGCTAAAATGATGAATGAACTAAAAGGAAAAGTAACATTCAATGATGTTGCAGGAGTTGAAGAGGCAAAAGAAGAAGTAGAAGAGATAGTAGAATTTTTAAAAGATCCTAAAAAATTTAGTAGATTAGGAGGAAAAATTCCTAGAGGCGCATTATTAGTGGGTCCTCCTGGAACAGGTAAAACTCTATTAGCTAGAGCTATAGCAGGTGAAGCTGGAGTTCCTTTCTTTACCATCTCAGGATCAGATTTTGTTGAAATGTTTGTGGGTGTTGGTGCATCACGAGTGAGAGATATGTTTGAACAAGGTAAAAAAAATTCACCATGTATAATTTTCATTGATGAAATTGATGCGGTTGGAAGAAGTAGAGGTGCAGGTTTAGGCGGTGGCAATGATGAAAGAGAACAAACTCTTAACCAGCTTCTGGTTGAAATGGATGGTTTTGACACCAATGAAGGTGTAATTATTATTGCTGCAACAAATAGACCTGATGTTTTGGACCCAGCATTATTAAGACCAGGAAGGTTTGATAGACAAGTTGTTGTTTCAAATCCTGATATAATCGGCAGAGAAAAGATTTTGAAAGTTCATGTTAAAAAAATTAAAATGGCTCCAGATGTAAATTTAAGAACAATCGCAAGAGGAACTCCAGGTTTTTCAGGAGCTGATTTAGCAAATTTAGTTAATGAAGCAGCCTTGTTAGCTGCAAGAAAAAATAAAAGAATCGTAACCTTAATTGAGTTTGAAGAAGCAAAAGATAAAGTAATGATGGGTGCAGAAAGAAGATCAATGGTTATGACAGAGGATGAGAAAAAACTTACTGCCTATCATGAGGGTGGTCATGCTTTAGTTTCTTTTAATATGCCAAGTTATGACCCAATCCATAAAGCTACCATTATACCAAGAGGAAGAGCTTTGGGTATGGTGATGAACTTACCTGAAAGAGACAAACACGGTTACTCAATCAAGTATCTTAAAGCGAGATTAGCAGTATGTTTTGGTGGGAGAGTAGCTGAGGAACTTATATTTGGAAAAGATGATATTACCACAGGAGCAGGTGGTGGTACTGGATCAGATATTAATCAGGCAACTCAATTAGCAAGAGCTATGGTTACAAAATATGGAATGAGTGAAGAAATGGGTCCTGTAGAATATGGTGAAAATCAAGAGGAGGTATTCTTAGGAAGATCTGTAACTCAAACACAATCTGTATCCGAGGCAGTTGCTCAAAAAATTGATAAAGAGATTAGAAAGTTAGTTGATGAAGGCTACAATCAGGCTAAAAAAATATTGAGTGAAAAAATAGATGATTTACATAAAATCGCAAAAGCCCTAATAACTTATGAAACTTTAACAGGTGAAGAAATTGAGAATATAATTAATAAAAACATATATCCAAAAGACAAAATATTAGAAAAACCAGAAGATAAGGATGATCAAAGTTCAGCACTTGGTGCGATGGGCTTAAAACCAAAAATAGTCCACTAAAATAACATGAGTAGATATTACACAAGAGCGTGTAATTTTTACTTTGGAACCGTTTCAAAAGAAAAAGTTAAAAAAAAATTATCTGTACCTATACATGGTAATAACCTTATATCTTTTGACACAATCGAGGTTTTTTCAAGAAAAAGTTCCAAAAAGCTTAGTATAAAAAAAATTAATAAACTTAATAACAAATTAAAAAAAAAAATTTTAATTGATTTAAAACAAATTTCAAAAAAAAAGTATATTAAAGGTTTAAGATTTTCAAATTTACCAATCCTAATGGGTGTTTTAAATTTAACACCAAATAGTTTTTCTGATGGTGGAAAATATTTAAAAAAAAACTTAGGTGAATTACAGGCAAAAAAATTAATAAAAGATGGATGTGGTATTTTAGATATAGGTGGAGAGGCCACAAACCCAGGTTCAAAAGAAGTAAATGTGAATAAGGAATGGAAAAGAATTTATCCAACTTTATTTAAAATTAAAAAATATAAAAAATTTATTTCATTAGATACTAGAAAAAGCATGATAATGAAAAAAGGAATTAAAAATAAAATCAATTTAGTTAATGATGTTTCAGGACTTGAACATGATCCTGATACTATAAAAGTTTTAAAAGAGTCAAATATTCCATTTGTAATTCATCATACTCAAGGTAATCCACAAACAATGCAAAAAAATCCTAGATATAATAATGTTCTTCTGGATATTTATGATTTTTTTGAAAAAAAAATAAAATTAATTAGATCAAAAGGTATTAAACATAATAATATAATTTTAGATCCGGGCATTGGATTTGGTAAAAACTTGAAACATAATATTACCTTACTTAGAAATATTTCTATTTTCCACTCTCTTGGTTTTCCTGTAATGGTAGGAACTTCTAGAAAAAGATTTATTAAAACTTTATCCGGAAAAAACGACACCAAAGAAAGATTAGGAGGTACAATAACATCTAATTTGTTAGCGATTATGCAAGGAATACAAATCTTGAGAGTTCATGATGTAAACGAGGTAAATCAGAGTATCAAAGTTTTTAAGTATTTAAAATTTTAACATGTTAAAAAAATATTTTGGAACTGATGGTATAAGAGGTAGAGTAAATCAAAGCAAGATAAATGGTGAAATGTTTTTTAGATTTGGTTTGGCTGCTGGAACATATTTTAAAAATCAAAAAAAAATTAAACAGACTGCAATTATAGCCAAAGATACTAGATTATCTGGCTATACTTTAGAACCTGCATTAGTCTCCGGACTTACCTCAGCAGGAATGCATGTTTATACACTTGGACCATTACCCACAAATGGACTTGCAATGTTAACAAAAAAAATGGGAGCAAATATGGGAATAATGATAACAGCATCACATAATCCATATTATGACAATGGGTTAAAATTATTTGGACCAGATGGTTTGAAATTGTCAGATAAAATAGAAAAAAAAATAGAAAAATTGATAGACTATAAGATTGCAAAGAATCTATCTGAACCAAAACTTCTTGGACGGGTGAAAAGATTAGAGGATGCGAATTACAAATATATTGAAATATTGAAAAAAAACTTTCCAAAAAACTTCAATTTAAATGGAATGAAAATTGTAATAGATTGTGCAAATGGAGCTGGCTATAAATCAGGACCAAAGCTTTTGAGAAGTTTGGGGGCAAAAGTTTTTGAATTTGGAACATCTCCCAATGGACTTAATATCAATGACAATTGTGGCTCAACTTTTCCAAATAAAATAAAGTGGCTTGTTAAAAAATATAATGCAAATATTGGTATATCATTAGATGGTGACGCTGATAGAATTATAATATCAGATGAAAATGGAACCATAATAGATGGTGATCAAATTATTGCTATGTTGGCAAAAAGATGGAAAAGAAAAAAAATCTTAAAAGGAGGCGTAGTTGGAACGTTGATGTCAAATTATGGATTACAAAACTATTTTAAAGATGAAAAAATAAAATTTATAAGAGCAAATGTTGGTGATAGGTATGTTAAAGAAAAAATGAAAAAAAACAATTTTAATTTAGGTGGTGAACAATCTGGACATATAATACTAGGTAAATTTGCTACAACTGGGGACGGGCTGTTGGTAGCTTTAGAAGTTTTATTTTCAATGAGAAAAGGTAAAAAAGCTAGTGAATTATTTAAAACATTTAAAGCAACTCCACAAATATTAGCAAATATCAAAGTTAGAGATAAAAATATAATTAATTCAAAAAATTGTATTGCTGCCATTAAAAGATCAGAAAAATTAATAAAGAGTCAAGGAAGAATGCTTATTAGAAAATCTGGAACAGAGCCTAAAATAAGAATTATGGGAGAGTCTAAAAATATTGCATTATTAAAAAAATGCATAAATATTATAAAAAAATCTATTAACCAAATTGAGAATAAAATCTAAAATATTAATAATAGCTGGGTCTGACTCCTCGGGTGGTGCGGGTATTCAAGCAGATATTAAAACTGTGACTAGTTTAGGCTCTTACGCGCTTACAGCCATCACCGCTGTAACAGTTCAAAATACTCAAGGAGTAAAATCAATTGTTGCCATACCTCCAAGTGAAATTAAAAATCAAATAATTTATTCTGCAAAAGATATTAAACCAGATGCTATTAAAATAGGCATGCTTCACTCTAGATCAGTTATAAAAAAAGTTTTAGAGTCATTAAATCAATTAAAGATTAAAAAAGTAGTTTTAGATCCTGTCATGGTTGCTAAAGGTGGTGCTAAACTAATTGATGATAAGGCTATAATTTTTTTGAAAAAAAACCTTATTAAAAAGGTAAGTTTAATTACACCAAATATTCCTGAAGCTGAGGTTTTGGCAGGTGTTAAAATTAAAAATAAAGAGGATATGATATTTGCAGCCAATAAATTAATTAATTTAGGTGTTAAAAATGTTTTAATAAAAGGAGGTCACTTAAAAACTGAAAAAGTACAAGATATTTTTTTGAATAGAGCTGATTTAAAAATTTTTAATAGTCCGAGATTTAAAACTAAAAATACACATGGCACAGGATGTACATTATCAAGTGCTATAACAACTTTTTTTTCTTGTGGAAAAAGTATTAAGAAAGCTTGTGAGTTAGGAATAAAATATGTAAATTCAGCAATATTAACCAATCCAAAATATGGAAAAGGTAATGGACCAATTAACCACTTAAATTCAATAGAAATTTATAAAAGATTTAAATAATGAAAAATATAGTAGTTGTAGGTTCACAATGGGGCGACGAGGGAAAAGGAAAAATTGTTGATTGGCTCTCAGAACAAGCTGATGTTGTTATTAGGTTTCAGGGTGGTCATAATGCTGGCCATACTTTAGTTATTGATGGTAAAACTTACAAACTAAGATTGCTTCCTTCCGGAATAGTTAGAAAAGATAAAATTTCAATAATTGGTAATGGGGTTGTGGTTGATCCATGGGCTTTATTGGAAGAAATTAAAGAAATTAAGGATAAAGGGATAGATGTGACTGTAGATAATTTTATCATTTCAGAGTCAGCTAATTTAATTTTACCTTTTCATAAAGAAATGGATGAAATTAGGGAGGACTCAGCAGGAAAAAGTAAAATAGGAACAACAAGAAGAGGGATAGGACCTGCTTATGAAGATAAAGTTGGAAGAAGATCTATACGTTTGATGGACCTTAGATCTGAAATAAATCTTGATAAAAGACTTGAGTCAGTTTTATTGCATCATAATGCAATCAGAAAAGGGCTTGGTAAAAAGTTATTTCAAAGAGAACAATTAAAAAAAGACTTGTTAAAAATTGCGCCAGAACTTTTAAAGTTTTCACAACCAGTCTGGATGAAAATTGACCAGTTTAAAAAACAAAATAAAAAAATCTTATTTGAAGGAGCCCAAGGAATTTTATTGGATGTAGATCATGGAACTTATCCATTTGTAACATCTTCAAATACAGTCGCATCTAACGCTGCTACTGGAACCGGATGTGGGCCAGATTCAATTAATTATGTTTTAGGAATAACAAAAGCTTATACGACAAGAGTTGGAGAGGGACCTTTCCCCACTGAGCTAAATGACGAAATAGGAGAATTATTGGGCACCAAAGGAAAAGAGTTTGGAACAGTAACTAGTCGTAAAAGAAGGTGTGGATGGTTTGATGGAGTTTTAGTCAGACAAACAATCAAAGTTTCCGGTATAAATAGCATTGCCCTTACAAAGCTAGATGTATTAGATGAATTAGAAGAGATCAAGATGTGTGTAGAATATGAGCTAAATGGAAAAAGAATTGATTATTTGCCTGCATCTGTTGAGGATCAATTAAAAATCAAGCCTGTTTTTAAAAGTTTTAAAGGTTGGAAAAAAAGCACAAACGGCATTAAGAATATCGATGAACTTCCTCAGGAAGCAAAGGATTATATTTATGCAATAGAGGATTTTGTAGGTACTAAAATATCAAGTGTTTCAACAAGCCCTGAGAGAGATGATACTATATTGATTGAGAATCCTTTTGAAATTTAATTAGCAGGCAATAAGTTTTTTGATTTTGCCAATAATAACATTTGCTTTTGTAATTTTTCAAAAGCTTTATTTTCAATTTGCCTAACTCTTTCTCTGCTAATTTTATATTTTTTGCTTAAATCCTCAAGAGTTGATGTATTATCATTTAATCTTCTTGAGTACAAAATTTCTTTTTCTCTCTCATTAAGAACTTGAATTGAATCTTTAAGTAAATTTTTTCTGTTTTCCATTTCTTCGTGTTGAGCAAGTTTTAATTCATGATCAAGATCTTTGTCAACCAACCAGTCTTGCCATTCATCACCATCTTCTCCAACTTGAGCATTTAAAGAGAATTCTTTTCCAGATAATCTTCGATTCATTGATACTACTTCATCTTTACTAACATCAAGTTTATTTGCTATTTCTTCTACATGTTCATTTTTCAAATCTCCTTCAGTTTGAGGAGCAATTTGATTTTTCAATTTTTTTAAATTGAAAAATAATTTTTTTTGTGCAGTTGTCGTTCCAATTTTAACCAAACTCCAAGATCTTAAAATATATTCTTGTATCGAAGCTTTAATCCACCACATAGCATATGTGGCTAGTCTAAAACCTTTTTCAGGTTCAAATTTTTTTACTGCTTGCATTAATCCGATATTTCCCTCTGATATCATTTCGTTTACTGGCAAACCATAACCCTTGTAACCCATCGCAATTTTTGCAACTAATCTTAAATGACTTGTTACAAGTTTTTCAGCAGACTTAATATTTCCGGTGGTTTTCCAATTTTTTGCTAGCATATATTCTTCTTCAGCTTCAAGCATTGGAAATTTTTTAATTTGCTCGAGATATGCAGACAGTCCGCCTTCACTACCTAAGATAGGAAGATTATTATTTAAAGTCGTACTCATAGTCGTTTTATCTAATTAATTTTTATTTTTTTTCAATATTATAATTTCCCGTATTTCTTAGTATTTTCAAAATTTTTTCGAGTTCCTGAGGTATATTTGAGTTAAAAACCATTTCTTCATTTCTTTTTGGATGAATGAAACCAAGAGTTTTTGCATGTAGAAATTGCCTATTTAGAGCGATTAGTTTTTTTTCAAGCATAGGGTTAATATTTTTAATTTTCTTAAATTTTTTTTTATACTTATCATCTCCTACTATACTGTGACCCAAATAATTCATATGAACTCTTATTTGATGTGTTCTTCCAGTATCTAATTTACAATCCAATAAGCTTAAAGTTGGGGTATTTTCATTTTCAAATATCTCTAAAGTTTTATAATTTGTAATTGCTTTTTTTCCTTTTAATCGGCTTACTTCCATCATCTGTCTATTCTTCGAACTGCGAGTGATTAAAGTTTCAATTTTTCCTTTAGATGGTTTTATTTTACCCCAGATTAATAGTTGATAAATTCTAGTTATAGTGTGCCTGCTAAATTGATTAGAAAGATGTTCGTGAGTTGCATTATTTTTAGCCACAACAATTAGTCCAGATGTATTTTTATCTATTCTATGAACAATGCCAGGTCTAAGTTCATCTCCAATATTAGATAAAGAATTCTTATCATAATTTATCAATGCATTAACAATTGTTTTATCAAAATTTCCAGCACCAGGATGTATTACAATTCCAGACGGTTTATCTATCACGATAATATCTTCATCTTCATAAATAATATTTAATTTGAACTTGAATGGTTTCAATGATGCTTTTTTTGGTTCTGGGATAATTAAATTAATATTGTCTCCTGAATTTATTTTTTTTGATGGGTCAGTAATGATTTTATTATTAATAGTTAATTTTTTATCTAAAATTAAATTTTTAATTCTTGTTCTACTAAGATCATTTTCCAACTTATTGATAAAAATATCTACTCTTATGTTGCTTTTATTCTCTTTTACTATCAAATTTATTTTTTTTTTCATAAAATGATATATTAATATTATATGCGCTTGTAGCTCAACTGGATAGAGCGCCTGACTTCGGATCAGGAGGTTCTGGGTTCGACTCCTAGCAGGCGCACCAAGGTAAAATTAATCCCTGAAGATCAATACTTTTCAAATCTTCTAATATAAAAATCTTGAATATTTGAGATACTAGGAAAAATTTCACGAAATTGAGTTTTGGGCTGAATATCTAAACATCTTTTTTCTACTTTTGGATTATTTGATAATAGGCCCTTATCACCAATAAAATGTAAAACATTATTTAAACATAAAAACCAATATTTATCAAAATTATCGGGAATATCGTCATTAATGGTCAGAACTTTAATCTTATTATCAATAATTATTTTTTTTGTTTTAAGATAGTTGTTAAAAACATCTCTTTCTTTAGTTAAAATTAAATTAATTTGATTATCTAAAAGTTTTTTTAGTACTTGTTTGGTAGGTGGCCTATCTATTGGTGAATTATTGATTTCTAAAATTAAAAAAATTAAAGAGACCATTACTAGAGAAATTTTAAATAATATATAATGTTTAAATTTAATATTTATAGAAATCCAAATAATTATTAATGGAACTATGAATATTACATATTTAGGAGACATTATAGGGGCTCGTAGAAAAGTATACATTAAAGGTAAAAAATATGATGATAATATTATAAATAATAAAAGATCTTCTTTTTTGTGATTTAAGATCAAATTTTTAAAATTTTTAATCAAGAGCACTGAGAATATTATTAAAAAAATTCCACCTAAAATTTTCGATCCAAAAAATGAACGGAAATGATAATTGTAAAAAAAGGATTTGTACAAAACAGTATAATGAGTTTCTCTCGCAATATTATATTTAAGGTAATCAATATTTAAGAAGACATAGGAAGTTAATATTAGGCAAAACAAAAAAAATATTTTTATATTTTTTTTATTATTTTTAAAATAATCTTTGATTAAGTAAATTGTTTTACCAAAAAATATTGACCCAGCTAAAGGCCACAATGATAATAAAAATATTGAGGTGAGAATATATAAAAAATACAGTAGTAATCTTTCTTTTTCTAAAATTTTATAAAATAAAACAATATTAATTAATGATGTTGCAACTAAAATGCTATGAGCCCTAACTTCAATTGATTGCCATGTTAAAAATAAATTAAATGAAATTAATAATCCTACAAAAATACAATCAGCACCCTTTTTAAGGAAGTTGGTCAAAAAAATAGCGATAGGAATTGTTAAAATGCCAAAAATTAAAGACAATATTCTTCCATTATTATCAACGTAACCAAATAATTGAAAAAAAAATTTTAATATAAATAAGTATAGAGGAGGATAATATTCTGGTAATATAAAATCTCCTTTTTTTCCAAAGTACCTTAAAAGTGTTTCGTCACTAGAGATATTTGGATCAGAAACATAAATTGAATGCCACTCATCAAACCATGAGTTTCTTTCCTCAAATAGATAATATCTTGTAAAAAAAGCTACTAAAATTAGAGATGCATATATTACAATATTAAGATATTTTGTTTTTTTAAAGATCATTTTTCAATATTTATTCACCCATATTAATCAATGTTCCTTTTTCTCTAGCTTTTAAAAAAGAAAAATAAAACAAAATAATTCCTAAAGTTAAATAAATAAGGTTTAGAATATAAGCTAATTTTAAATTTTCGTAATTAACAAAACCATTTAATAAAATGTTTCTTGTTTCATCAAAAATATAAACTAATGGCAAACCTTTTGCTATAATCTGGAAGAAATTAGGGAGAATTTCTATAGGATAATAAATACAACCCAAAGGAGCTAATAAAAAGAGAGATGACCATGCAATATTTTCAAAAGATGGACCAAATCTTATAAGACCAGCGCTTACAAATAAACCTAATGTTATTCCAAATGTGTATAAACTTAAAAACAAAAGAAGTAGAGGAAAACCTAAATTTAAAATTGAAACACCAAACAAAGGAGCAGTTAAAATAATTGCCGGTACTAATCCAATTAAAGTCCTAATTAAAGCTGTAAAAATTAAAGCAATGATTATTTCTTTAAGTTTTAAAGGAGCTATAAATAAATTAGTAAAATTTCTGCTCCATATCTCCTCTAAAAATAACATGTTAAAACTAATACTAGATCTAAAAAGAATATCGTAAAGAATTGCACATGTTAAAATTATTCCAAGCACATTATTATAATAATCGCTATAGATTGAAAAAAATTTTGAAATGAAACCCCAAAGAATTATTTGTATAGTAGGCCAGTAAATAAGGTCTAGAATTCTTGGGAAAGAGCTTTTAATAAGAAAAAAGTGTCTTAAAAAAAGACCGTACATTTTATTTAGGTTCATGCTTTTCTCTTGTTAGTTTTAAAAAAACTTCTTCCAAGTTTTTTCTACCGTGTTTTTTAATTAATTCTTTAGGGCTTTCTTGATCAATTATGATTCCATTTCTCATCATAAGAACAGATGTACATAATCTTTCCACTTCATACATATTATGCGAAGCAAGTAAAATTGAAGCTTCTTTTTCTTTTTGATAATCTTCTAAAAAACTTCTAACAAAGTCACCGGTTTCAGGATCAAGAGATGCTGTTGGTTCATCTAGCAGTAATACTGTTGGTTCGTTTATTATAGATTTAGCAAGACTCACTCTATTTTTTTGGCCTGATGAAAGTTCACCAGTAACTTTATCTATTATTTCATCAAGCCTTAGCTTTTCACAAAGATACTTGATTTTTGTAGAAAGGTTTTTCACATCATAAAGTCTGCCATACACTTCTAGATTTTGTTTAACAGTTAGTTTTTTTGGTAATTCTATATATGGAGAAATAAAATTTAAATTATTTAATATTTCAACTCTTTTACTTTCAATTTCAAGTCCATTTATTAAAACTTTTCCCTTTGAGGGTTTTAATAATCCCAAAATCATACCAATAGTAGTAGTTTTTCCACAACCGTTCGGACCAAGAATTCCTATTATTTCATTTTTATTTATTTTGAATGAAACATTCTTTACAGCTTCTTTAGTATTGTAAGCTTTTGATAATTCAATAACTTCCAATGGTGTATACATTAAAATTTTGAGGCCCTTTTTAATCTATCATTTATAGTCCTGCCTAAACCTTTATTAGGTATTCTACCAACAGCAATAGATTTATATTTGTCTTTTTTAATTTTTCTTAGTACGCTATATAAATTTTTTGCAGCTTCCTTTAAATTTCCATCTCTAGATAAAAAATAAAAATTTTCATTTTTTTGTCTCATATTTTTAATTGATAAGTATGCTTCTTCTTTGTTAATTTTTCTTACATTAAGTCTTATCGGAATTCCAGGCGAATAATGAAGCTTAAATTGGCCTGGAGAAGATATTTTGAAAGGATTATTATTAATAATAATTTTTTTGTTTAAAGCTTTTTCAATTGTTGAAATTTCAAGACCACCTAATCTTAATATTTTTGGCTTATTTCGAATATCAATAATAGTAGACTCAAGCCCAATTGATGATTTTCCTCCCTCAAGAATAAATTTTATCTTTTTTCCAAAATCATCTTTAACATCAGCAGAACTTACAGCACTTACTTTTGAAGAAAGATTAGCACTAGGGGCAGCTAAAGGAAAATTGAGATTTTTTAATAAATTTCTTGTAACAGGGTGTTTTGGAAATCTTACAGCTAAAGTTTTTTTTTTATTAGTTACAATTTTTGAAATTTTTGAATCTTTTTTTAAATTCAAAATAAATGTTATTGGTCCAGGGCAAAATATTTTATAAAGTTTGATAAAATTATCATTTAAAATACAATCATCCTTTAATATTTGATTATTTAAATAATGTACTATTAAAGGATTATTTTTAGGTCTTTTTTTAAGTTTATATATCTTTTTACATGCCTTATCTGAATAAGCATTTGCAGCCAAACCATAAACAGTCTCAGTAGGTATTGCTACACACTCACTTTTATTAAGAAGTTTTTGAGCTTTTTTAATATTTGTAAGATTAATTTTCATGTATTATCTGAGAGTATTATATGAAAGATAAAAATTTACAAAATGATTATAATTCTATGTCTCTTGAGGATCTAACTCAAGAGGCTAATAAGTTGATTGAAAATTTGGAGAATCAAAAAAATTTAGAAAATTCAATAGAAAAATATCAAAATTTGATAAAACTTAATAATATAATTGAAAAAAAATTTCAAAAAGATTCCAAGAATATTTATAAAAAAACACAAGAAAATATATTAAGAATTACCTCTAAAAAAGATGCAAAAAAAATTAAATAAAATTGCACAAGATACAAACTTATTCCTTAAAAGATTTATCAAGAGACAAAAAAAATCTGAATTGATAATACCAATGAAATATGGATTATTTTCAGGAGGAAAAAAAATAAGATCGAAAATTTTAATTGATATTGGATCAATATTTAAAATAAATTATAA
This sequence comes from uncultured Pelagibacteraceae bacterium, assembly GCA_902540275.1. Taxonomy (GTDB): domain Bacteria; phylum Pseudomonadota; class Alphaproteobacteria; order Pelagibacterales; family Pelagibacteraceae; genus Pelagibacter. Next base: position 101,227 of record CACBMB010000006.1, read on the forward strand.
ATCATTAATAATTTTAGGTGCAGCGGTTGAATGTATTCATGCCTATTCATTAATACATGATGATTTACCTTGTATGGATAATGATACAATAAGAAGAGGCAAACCATCAACACATGTTAAATTTGGAGAGTCCACAGCAGTTTTAGCTGGTAACTCTCTTTTAACATTGGCTTTTGAAATTTTAAGTCATAAAGATTTAAATCTTTCTGAAAAAATAAAAATAAACCTGATTAATAAAATTTCTGAAAGTTCAGGACATCAGGGTATAGCAGGTGGGCAATATTTGGATTTAAGTTTTGAACATAAAAAAGTTTCGAAAAAAAAAATAGTTGAAATGGAAATTAAAAAAACTGGAAAACTTTTTATTTTTTGTTGTGTTGCACCTTTAATCATTAAAAGAAAATCAAAAACAAGAAATTAGCAAATTCGAAAATATAGGTGCCGATATTGGGTTATTATTTCAAGTAGCTGACGATTTGATTGATAATAAAGGAAGTTTATTATTAGCAGGTAAGAAAACTGGAAAAGATAAAATTAAAGGAAAAGCGACTCTAATTAGTTTACTTGGTTACAAAAATACGTTTAAATATGCTAAAAGACTAATTTTTAAAATAAATAATAAAGTTAAAAAGTATGGTTCAAGATCTAAAAATTTGTCTGAAACCCTAAACTATATTTTGAGTAGAAATAAATGAAAAAAAAATACGAATTTCTAAATGAGATAAACTTTCCATCAGACTTAAAGAAAATACCGGAAACAAAACTTCAAAAGGTAGCTGATGAACTGAGAGAAGAAATGATTGATGCAGTCTCTGTAACTGGTGGTCATTTAGGAGCTAGTCTTGGTGTAGTTGAACTCACTGTTGCACTTCATTATATATTTAATACACCTTATGACAAATTAATTTGGGATGTAGGTCATCAATGTTACCCACATAAAATTTTGACAGGAAGAAAAGATAAAATAAGATCTCTTAGACAAGGTGGAGGTCTTTCTGGTTTTACAAAAAGACAAGAGAGCGAATATGATCCTTTTGGTGCAGCACACAGTTCAACTTCAATATCTTCAGCCTTAGGTATAGCTGAAGCTAATAGGTTATCTAATAAATCTGACAACGTTGTAGCTGTTATAGGTGATGGAGCAATTAGTGCAGGTATGGCTTATGAAGCTATGAATAATGCTGGAGCTTCTAAAACTAAAATGATTGTAATCTTGAATGATAACGATATGTCGATTGCTAGACCTGTAGGTGCTATGGGTACATATTTAGCAAAAATTTTTTCAGGTAAAATTTATTTCAGTTTAAGAGAAACCATTAAACTTATCACATCTGCATTTTCAAAAAGATTTAGTGCAAAAGCTGGTAAAGCTGAAGATTTACTAAGGTCTGCTGTAACAGGTGGAACTTTGTTCAGTTCTTTAGGTTTTTATTATATTGGGCCTATAGATGGGCATGATTTAAATTCTTTAGTACCAATTTTAAAAAATGCAAGAGACTCAAAGCACGAAGGTCCAATTTTAATTCACATCAAAACAAAAAAAGGAAAAGGCTATTCATTTGCAGAAAAAGCTAAAGATAACTATCATGGAGTTACGAAATTTAATGTTGAGACTGGTGAGCAATCTAAAAGCTCTAGTAAAATTCCATCATATACTAAAGTATTTGCCAATACTTTAGTCCAACATGCTAAAAAAGATAGTAAAATAGTAGCTATCACTGCAGCAATGCCAGATGGTACAGGTCTTGATATTTTCCGTAAAGAATTTCCAAATAGAACTTTTGATGTTGGGATAGCTGAGCAGCATGCTGTTACATTTGCAGCTGGTTTAGCTACTGAAAATTTTAAACCTTATGCAGCAATTTATTCAACTTTTTTACAAAGAGCATATGATCAAGTTGTTCACGATGTGGCAATTCAAAGTTTACCTGTAAGATTTGCAATAGATAGAGCAGGATTAGTTGGTGCTGATGGACCAACACATGCTGGAAGTTTTGACACAACATATTTATCAACATTACCAAATTTTGTAGTAATGGCTGCTAGTGATGAAGCTGAACTAGTAAAAATGATTAATACTTCAACAGAAATAAATGACCGACCTTGTGCATTTAGATATCCAAGAGGCTCAGGTTTAGGAGCAGCTCTGCCAAATATAAATGAAAAAATAGAAATAGGTAAATCTAGAATTGTTCAAGAGGGAAACAAATTGGCTATTTTAAATTTTGGTGCAAGGCTAAAAGAGACTTTAAAAGCAGCTGAAAATTTAAAAAAAAAAGGTGTCAATATAACCATCGTAGACGCAAGATTTGCGAAACCTCTAGATGAAAATCTAATTTGGCAATTAGCTACTACTCATGAAGCAATTGTTACTATTGAAGAAGGTTCTGTTGGAGGTTTTGGTTCTCATGTAGTTAATTTTTTATCAAATAAGGGATTAATTGACTCTAATTTAAAATTTAGATCAATGATACTTCCTGATATTTTTATAGATCAAGATACACCAGATAATATGTATAAAATTGCAAATTTAGACTCCAGATCAATTGAAGAAAAAGTTTTGGATGTTTTAAATTCAAATATTATTTTGCAAAAACAAAAATAGTTTTAATTAACCACACTGTGCTTTATTCATTAAGTAATGATCCAATAAAACACACGAAAGCATAGCTTCACCAACTGGTACTGCTCTAATTCCAACACAAGGATCATGTCTACCAGTTACAGATATTGAAGTATTTTTTCCAAATTTATTAATTGTTTTTCTGCTTTTTAAAATTGAAGATGTAGGTTTTACAGCAAAAGAAACAATTATTTCTTGACCAGAAGATATACCGCCAAGTATTCCACCTGCATTGTTTGAACTAAATTTCATTTTTTTATTTTTTTGTGAAATTTCATCTGAATTTTCTTCACCAGACAACTTAGCAGAATTCATGCCTGATCCAATATTCACTCCTTTGACTGCATTT
>CACBMB010000007.1 GCA_902540275.1 uncultured Pelagibacteraceae bacterium
ACAAAAAAAGTTGTTCAATATTTAGAGAAAAATTAATGAAAAAGATTGGCATTATTGGAGCTGGTATTTCAGGACTATTTATTGCTAATTTATTTAAAAAAAATTCAAATTATCAAATTACAGTTTTTGAAAAAAACCATGCAATTGATTTAGATGAAGGTTATGGAATTCAGTTATCAGTTAATAGCGTGAAGCTTTTAAACCAAATTGGATTTGATAAATTTAAAGATGATAAAAAGTTCAATCCAGATAAAATAAATTTCTATTCTATTAAAAGCTCCAATAAGATATGTGATTTGGATATTTCTGAATTTAATTCAAAAGAATGTAAATATACAACTTTGAAAAGGTCTGACTTAGTCAATTTTTTAAAGATGGGTTTAGAGCATTTAATTAAAACCAGTCATAATATTTCAAAGATAGATCAAGAAAATAAAAAGATTAAACTTCATTTTGAAAACAATGAAATTTTTGAATGTGATTATTTGATAGTATCAGATGGAGTTTTTTCAAAAAGCAAAAGTCTTATCTTAAATAATCAAACTCAACCAAGGTTCAATAAAATGTTGGCTATAAGAGGTACAATACCTAATTCCCAAAAAATTGATTGTAAGAATATTTCGTTGTTTTTAGGTCCTGATTTTCATCAGGTAATTTATCCTGTAAGTCCTAGTGGAGATTTAAATTTTATAGCGATATTGAAATATAACCTTTCAATAAATGAACAAAAAAACCATTTGTTATTCAATGATGATAATTTTATCAAAAAAATTTTAGATGATATTCCATTAGAGATGAGAGAATTTCTAAATGAAATTAAGCAATTAAAGATATTCCCAGTTTTTATCAGCAATAATTTTTCTAAATTAAAAAATGATAATATTCATTTTATAGGAGATGCTCTTTTTGCTTTTCCTCCATCATTTGCTCAGGGCGCATCACAGTCAATAGAGGGTGCCTATGAATTATTTAAAAGTATAGAAAACAAAACAGAAATTAGTTATCTTAAAAATAGGGTTGGTAAAATTAGAATGGTTAATAACAGATCAAAATTTAATCAATTTGCATTTCATTTATCTAATCCTTTAACTACATTTTTAAGAAATATTTTTTTGAAAAAATTGGTTAAAAATAAGAAGTTTTTAGAAAGCTATCTTGGTAAAATTTATAGATAACTTTTATCTACAAGGAATTTTTGTCTTAAATTGTCTATTGGCACAAAAGAACTACCTAATTTAAAATACCAATAAGTCCATCCGTTACAGCTTTCAGCACCTAAAATTGTAGCTGCCACTTTATGAATTGAACCTTCAGTCTGGGCATGTTTGATGCTGCCATCAGCCATTATTTTTGCACTAATTTTCCTCTTATTATCAAAAATAGTGGTACCTGGTTTAATAATTCCTAATTCAACTAATGAGCCAAAAGGTATTCTTGGTTTAGATCTATTGTTCTTAAGAGTATCTAAATAATGATCTTCTATAGGTTTTGTTTTTTTTAATCTTTGTTCTGCAGCTTTGAAATAGTTTTTTTCTTTTTCAATTCCGTAATAATTTCTACCCAATTTTTTTGCAACTGTTGCGGTTGTTCCTGATCCTAAAAAAGGATCTAAAACAAAATCATTTTTATTTGAAGTTGCTAATAAAATTCTGTGAATTAAAGCCTCTGGTTTTTGCGTAGAATGCACTTTTCTACCATTCTTCTTTAGCCTCTCAGATCCGTTACAAATTGGCAATTCCCAGTTAGATCTCATTTGAAGATCGTCATTTAAACACTTTAAGGATTGATAATTAAAAGTGTACTTTGATTTTTCGGACTTAGATGCCCAAATTAATGTTTCATGGGCGTTCGTAAAACGTGTTCCTCTAAAATTTGGCATGGGATTTCTTTTATTCCAAATTACGTCATTTAAAATCCAAAAACCTAAATTTTGAATAGCTGTACCAACTCTAAAAATATTGTGATAACTACCAATTACCCAGATAGCTCCATCTTTCTTTAAAATTCTTTTACATTCATTCAACCATGAACAAGTAAAATCATCATACTTTTTAAAATTTTCAAATTGATCCCATTTGTCATTTACCGCACTAACCTTAGATCTGTCTGGTCTTGTTAATTCACTTTTTAATTGTAGGTTGTAAGGAGGGTCAGCAAAAATTAAATCAAACGTCTCATCAGGAATTTTTTTTAGTTCTTCTAAACTATTTCCATTAATTAATTTATTTTTGAAATCTAAATTCATTTTTCCTAAAAATAAATTAGACTCCAAAAAGATTCATTGGTCAACCTACGATTGAATTATTTAGATTCGATTTGTGTAATTTTTTTTTAAGACAACTAGATATGGTGTTTCTACGTGAAACTTATCTAATTCTATTAATAGGTGAAAAATTTTTTCTATGATGGGATGTAATGCCTAAATTTTTAATAGCTTTCAAATGTTCTTTAGTTCCATAACCAAAATTTTTATCCCAATTATAACCTTTAAATTTTTTTCCAAGAGCAGATATCATCTTATCACGTGTAACTTTTGCAATTATAGAGGCTGCTGAAATTGATGGTATTTTTTGATCACCTTTAATAACACAAATAAGATTATAATTCTTAATATTTGGCGATTTATTTCCGTCTATTAAGACAAGGGAAGGTTTTTTTTTTAATTTAATAATTGCTCTTTTCATAGCAAGCATACTTGCATGAAATATATTTATTTTTTCAATTTCTTTGACTGAAGCTTTACCTATAGCCCATATAGAGTTTTTTTTTATATATTTTTCTAGAGTTTCTCGCCTAGATTTAGATAATTTTTTAGAATCTTTTAATATTTTTTTGTCTATTGATTTATTTAATATCACTGCAGCAGCATACACAGGCCCTATTAAGCTACCTCGTCCTACTTCATCAACACCGGCAATAATTTTCATTAAATTTTTATTTTAAGATCTTTAATTTTTTGTTTAATTTTTTTTAAGTCTTCCCAAGAAAATTTTTTGTTTTCAGGAAATCTAATCAAATATGATGGATTGAATGTAATCATAATTGGATATGTTTTTTTATTTAGTATTATTTCTTTCCACTTTCCTCTTTCGTGAGTAATTTTGCTACTTAATCCAACTAAAGCTTCCATAGCTGTGCTGCCCATTAAAACAATTATTTTTGGGTTAATTATTGAAACATGTTTTTTTAAAAAAATTGAATATCGTTTTATTTCTTGTGCTGTAGGTTTTCTGTCCTCAGGTGGTCTAAAATTTATAGAATAGGATAAATATACATCTTCTATTTTAATATTTATCGCAGCTAACATTTTTTTTAAAAGAGCACCCACTTCCCCCTGAAAAACTTTACCCGATCTTTCCTCTTCTAAACCTGGTGCCTCACCAATAAATATAATTGGACTATTAACATCACCATCCCCTAAAATTATGCCGTTTGAATTATCTTTTAAATTACAATTTTCAATTGAACTTATCTCTTTTTTTAATTCTAATAATCTCTTTGGTTTATTTAAGAGTTCTGAAGTATTGATATTATCCAAAATATTGATCCTATTTATTGGTTTATTGCCAAAAATGAACTGTTCCTCAAAAATATTTATAAATTCCTGATCATATTTGGCATTTTGATTTAAGTCTCTTTTAGTCATAAAGTACAATTATGTTTAAAAAAATTTTAAATTTTTTTTTTATTATTACATTATCCTACCAAAGCACTTCCCATTCTAAAAGCACTAGTTTAGAAAGTTTTGATTCAAAAGATTTATCAAATTATTTTTCAGGCATAGTTGCATTTGAAAATAAAAAAAATTCAGATGCGTTAAGATTTTTCAATTCATCAAAAGTTTTACTTAATCAACATGATCCTTATTTAAAAAGATATATAACATCTTTAGTTTTAGAAAATAAAGTTCCTCAAGCAATAAATATACTTTTAAAAAATAAAGATGAAAAAAATGCAGATTTCTTTGATGCTCATTTATTGTTAATTTTAGATAGTTTAAAAAAAAATAATATCGAAAAAGCATATACTGATTTAAATATTGCTTTTAAGTTTGCAGAAGAAAACAGATTTAATTCAGTAATATTAGAAACATTAAATGAATACATATTTGTTTTTAAAGAAAAAAAATTATCTAACGAAAAGAAAAATTTTGGAAATTTATCAATTATAACAGAAACCTTTCAAAGATGTTTTTTAGATGATATAAAAACTGAAAATTATTTCTCTAACCTCATAAATAAGAATGACGCAGATTATACAAGATATATTTATTTTTATCTTACTTATTTGATCAAAAAAAATAAATTTAATGATGTAAAAGAGATAACATCTAAAATTGATTATTTAAATTCAACATTACTTTTATCTCAAGGAAAAAGTTGGATAGAGTCACAAAATTATAAAAAATTTCAAAAAATATTTTCGTGTCAAAATCACAATGATATTATAAGTGAGTTTTTGTTTTTAATTTCAAATCTTTATTCATCACAAGATAACTTTGAAAGATCAAATTTCTATTTATATCTCTCAAATTATTTAAATCCAAAATTTGTATATAATTTATCTTTAGTTGTAGAAAATCATTTTCTTAACGAGGATTATTTGAAATCGAGGAAAATTCTATTTAATTTCAAAAAAAAAGATAAATTTTATTATTGGTTTCGTCTAAAGAAAGAGGCTCAAATAATTGCAAAACAAAAAAATCAAAAAGCATCGTTAGATTATATTACTTCTGAGTTTGATAAGATAGAAAAACCAAATAATAAAATAATTTTTGACATAGCAAATTTTTATAAAAATACAAAAAATTACGAAAAAGCAATCGAATACTATACAAAAGTAATTGATGATTTAGATAATAACTCAGATATTAAGTCAGATCTTCTTTACAGAAGAGGGGGAAGTTATGAAAGAAAAGGAGATTATATTAATGCTGATAAAGATTTACAAGAATCTTTGAAAATTGATCCGAGTGATGCATATGTTTTAAATTATCTAGCTTACTCTTGGCTAGAAAGAGAATATCAAATTGATAAAGCAATAGAAATGTTAGAATTAGCTTACAATTCTACAGAAGACGACCCTTATATTATAGACTCTATAGGATGGGCTTATTACTTAATAAATGATTACTCAAAAGCAGAAGAATTTTTGAGAAGAGCAGTAGAGCTTATGCCAGATGACCCAATAGTAAACGATCATTATGGAGACATATTGTGGAAATTAAACCAAAAAATTCAAGCAAGATATTTTTGGAAAAATGTACTTAAAATGAAAGATGTTGAAGAAGAGATGATTAAAAAAATAAATATTAAATTAATTGAAGGACCAAAAAATTCATAAGTGTATGAATTTTAGTAAAATTAAATCATTTGCTAAAGTTAATTTAGCTCTCAATATTATTAGTAAATCAAGTAAATTACATAATATTGAAAGTTTGGTTACTTTTATAAATTTTTATGATTTAATTTTGATTAAAGAGATTAAATCAAAAAAAAATCGTATTTCTTTTACTGGTAAATTTTCAAAAAATATTAATTCAAATAATACAGTTTCAAAATTATTTAAAATTTTAGATGAAAAAAAATTAATCAGCAAAAAATTTCACATTAGAATTATTAAAAATATACCTCAAAAAGCAGGTTTGGGTGGTGGCTCTATGAATGCTGCAAATATTTTGAATTATTTGATAAAAAAAAGATTGATTTGGATAAGTAAAAAAGAAATTTTAGAAATAGCAAGTTTTGTGGGATCTGATGTTATTTTAGGTTTAGAGACCTGTAATTCAATTTTAACCTCAAAAAATTTAATAAAAAGATTTAGAAATTGTAAAAAAATGTACACATTAGTTATAAAACCACCTTTTGGTTGTTCAACTAAAGAAATATTTTCTAAAGTAAATAAGTTTGATAAGATAAAATTTAATAGACCTTCTAAGAGAATGTTTCATACAGATTTTTTAAAAGAAGCGCAAAATTCATTAGAAAAAATTGTTATTAATAAGTACTCGATTTTAAAAAAAATTCGTTCATATTTGAGTAATTTAGAAAAGCCAATTTTTGTTAGAATGACAGGCTCAGGATCTGCATTTATTGCATATTATCATTCAAAAAAACAATGCGACATAGCTAAAAAACAATTTTGTAGAGATTATAAAAAATACTGGTGTATAAGTTCAAAAACTATATAAATTTCATTTTTTGTGTTATACGAAATTATAATTGGGGCGTAGCCAAGCGGTAAGGCACGGGTTTTTGGTACCTGCATCCTAGGTTCGAATCCTAGCGCCCCAGCCAAATATGAAAAACTTATTAGATAAATTATTTTTAAGAAGCAACAATCTAGATCATATCAGTAAAAATATAAAAGATCTCTCAAGCAACACTCCGATATCAAAAATTTTTGATGCTATAGAGTCTTATTCTTCATCAAGTGAAATTAGATATGTTGGGGGCTGCATTAGAAAGATTATCAATAAGGAAAAAGTTGATGATATTGATTTAGCAACTAACTTAGAACCAATTCAAGTTTGCGAGGCCTTAGGTCGAAATAAGATTAATTTTCATGAAACTGGAATTAAACATGGAACGATTACTGCTTTAAACGATAATTATAAATTTGAGATTACAAGTTTAAGAGAAGATGTTTCTACAGATGGCCGACACGCTCTAGTTAAATTTTCTAAAGATTGGAAAATGGATGCTTCTAGGAGAGATTTTACAATAAACGCAATTTATGCAGATAAAGAGGGTAATTTGTTTGATCCTTATAATGGTAAAGAAGATCTAAAAAAAGGAGAAATTAATTTTATTGGTGATACAGAAACAAGAATAAAAGAAGATTATTTAAGAATACTAAGATATTTTAGATTTTTTTTGAATTATTCAAAACAGAAACATAAGCCAGAAATTATCAAATTTTTAAGAATGAATATTGATGGCATTTCAAAACTATCAAAAGAGAGACTTTTAGATGAATTAAGAAAAATGATTAATTCAAAATCTCTTATAGAACTATCTAAAGACAAAATAAGTTTAGAATTTATTAAGATTATTTTTCCAGAGTTAAAATACTTTAATATTTTCACAAAAATTAATTCATATTTATATGAAATACTTCAAGAAGTAGACTTTATTTTTCTAATTTCTTTATTAATGATTGATGAAACTGATAATGCTGATTATTTCATTTATAAGTTTAATATCTCAAAAAAAGACCAAAAAAGAATAAAAAATATAGATGAATTTTACAAAGAAAAATTAACATCGAAAACATTTAATGAAAATAATTTAAATAGTATTTTTTATTATAAAGGTAAAGAGGCATTGATTGATATTTTATATTTTAAATTATTTAAATCAAAAAAATTTGATAATCATTTAATTGAATTAACAAAGTTATTTAAAGAAAAATCAATTCCTATTATGCCTATCAAAGCAGATATTTTGATGTCGAAATATAAAATACCAGAGGGTAAAATTTTAGGAAACAAGCTGAAATTAATAGAGGATATATGGGTAAAAAATAATTTTAAAATTTCAGATAATGAAGTTGATAATATTATAAATAATTAAATGTACTTTACGTCTTTAATTTCAAAATTTTTAGTTCCTGCTGGAGTAATTATTTCAACTAAATCATTCTTATTTTTTCCTATTAAACCCTTACCGATAGGTGATTGGAAATAAATTAATTTATTTTTTAGGTCTGCCTCGTCTTTACCAACAATTTGATAATCTATTTTTTCACCTGTATCTAAATTTTCTAAGTACACAGTTGAACCAAATATGACTTTACCTTCATTATTTAATTTTGTTACATCAACAACATTTGCTCTTGCTATGATATCATTAATTTCAGTTATTCTGCCTTCATTATGAGATTGCTCTTCTTTTGCAGCATGATATTCAGCATTTTCTTTTAGATCACCATGAGATCTTGCTTCAGCTATTGCAGCAACTATTTCTGGTCTTTTTTTTTCTTTTAAAAAAATCAATTCGTCTTTTAATTTTTTTAATCCTTTTAGTGTGATGGGTTCTTTCTCCATATTATTTCCATTTAGCTAATGGTGGTAACGACATAAGTATACCTTCAACATTGCCGCTAGTTTGTAATCCAAATTTTGTTCCTCTATCATACAATAAATTAAATTCTGCATATCTACCTCTCTTAACATATTGTGCTTCTTTATCTTTTAAAGTCCATTTTTTTTTAATTTTTTTATTTATAATTTTTTGAAAAATAAATTGAAATGTCACACCAAGATCTCTTACAAATTTAAAATCTTTTTCAAAGTTATCTTTTTTGTAATCAAAAAAGATACCCCCAATTCCTCTTGGTTCTTTCCTATGAGGCAAATAAAAATATGTATCGCACCATTTCTTATATTTAGGGTAATAATTTTTATTATGGCGATTACACATATCTTTTAAAATTTTATGAAATTCTTTTTTTTCCAAATCATCTTTTTTAGATGGGGTTACATCCATACCGCCACCAAACCATTCTTGAGTAGTGCAGATATATCTCGTATTAAAATGCATGGCTGGAATTAGAGGATTTTTCATATGCATGACTACAGAAATTCCTGATGCCCAAAAATTTGGATTATCTTTAGCACCAAGAATATTTTTTTGAAATTTTTTGGGAAATTTACCATATACCTCAGAAAAATTTACTCCAACTTTGTCGAATACTTTTCCATTTTTAAGTATTCTGTACTCACCTCCTCCCTCATTCTTTTTTTTGTTTCTTTTCCATGTGGTTATTTCAAATTTAATCTTATTTTTTTCAAGATTACTAATACTAGTGCAAATAGAGTTCTGCAAAGTTTTGAACCAACTACTTGTTAGATCTTTTTTAATATTCAAATTCATATTAAATAAATTTTGTTTGTTTTAAACTTTCAGCTAAAATAATCGCGACTGATGTTGCAATATTAAGCGATCGCATATTCTTTTTCATAGGTATTTTTAATCTATTTTTGATGTTTTTGTGTACTTTATTTGGAACGCCTCCACTTTCTCTTCCAAACAAAATTGTATCATTTTTGTTAAATTTAAAACTAGTGTAAGATACCGAAGCTTTAGTTGTCATCAATACAATTCTTTGATTCTCTTTCGATTTAAAAAAATGATCTGAACTTTCGTAGAATTCTATTTCATCAGAGTTCATATAATCCATAACCACCCTTTTAAATCTCTTATCACTTATTAAAAAGCCACATGGCTTAATAATCTCTAATTTTGCCCCAAGACAAGCACACGTCCTTATTATCGCTGCAGTATTTTGAGGAATATCTGGTTCAAATAATGCAATTTTTGGCCTCTGATTTGTTAATTTCTGTGTCATTCTTACAGTAGTAAATTTACTATTTTATATTATATGAAATCATATATTTAAGTAGAAATATTCTATATTGGATATATTTAAATAAGCTAATATGTCAGAAAAAAAAACTAACAGAAGAGACTTTTTATTCACAGCCACATATGCAGTTGGAGCAGTTGGTGTAGGCGCAACAATTTGGCCTATGATAGATCAGATGAATCCCGATGCTTCTGTAAAAGCATTGGCAAGCACTGAAGTGGATGTGAGCACTGTAACTCCAGGAAAAACAATAACTGTTTTATGGAGAGGTAAACCAGTTTTTATTAGAAGAAGAACTCAAGATGAAATAGCTGAAGCTAGATTAGTAAAGTTAGAGGATTTAAAACATCCAGAGAAAGATGAAGACAGAGCTAAAGATCCGGAGTGGCTTGTTATGCTGGGAGTATGCACTCATCTTGGCTGTGTTCCTTTAGATCAAAAAGGTGATTACAATGGTTGGTTTTGTCCATGTCATGGTTCTCATTATGATATATCAGGAAGAATAAGAAAAGGTCCTGCACCAACAAACATGGAAATTCCTAAATATGAATTTGTTAATTCTAATACAATTAAAATAGGATAATAATTATGAGTGATCACGAGTATACCCCGAAATCAAAATTTGGAAAATGGTTTAACGATCGTTTGCCGCTTCTTACACTTGCAAATCATCTAACCGATTATCCAACTCCTAAAAATTTAAACTATTGGTGGACGTTTGGCGGAATTCTAACGTTTTGTTTAATTACACAAATTGTAACAGGTTTAGTTCTAGCAATGCATTATATTGCTCATGCAGACATGGCTTTTGATAGTGTTGAGCACATAATGAGAGATGTAAATTACGGTTGGTTAATAAGATACATTCATGCAAATGGTGCATCAATGTTTTTTCTAGCAGTTTATATTCATATATTTAGATCTTTATTTTATGGGTCTTACAAAGCTCCCAGAGAAATAATTTGGATAATTGGTATTATTATTTATCTTTTAATGATGGCGGCAGCATTTATGGGATATGTTCTTCCATGGGGACAGATGAGTTTTTGGGGCGCAACAGTAATTACAAACTTATTTAGTGCAATACCTTTAGTTGGAGAGGGAATAGTGACATGGTTATGGGGTGGTTATTCAGTTGATAATCCTACATTAACCAGATTTTTTACACTTCATTATTTGATACCATTTTTAATTTTAGGTTTGGTTGTTTTACATATTTGGGCACTACATATTCCAGGTAATAATAATCCAGTTGGAATAGATATAAAAAAACCATCAAAAGATACAGTTCCATTTCATCCTTATATTGTAATTAAAGATGGTTTTGCTTTATTGATGTTTATGATTGTATTCGCATTTTTTGTTTTTTATACGCCAAACATATTAGGTCATGCAGACAATTATATTGAGGCTGATCCACTAGTGACACCAGCACATATTGTACCTGAATGGTATTTATTACCTTTTTATGCAATCTTAAGATCAGTGCCTGACAAATTATTAGGAGTTGTTGCTATGCTTTCTGCTATTTTTATTTTGGCTGCTTTGCCTTGGTTAGATACTTCTAAAATTAGATCAGCAGTATTTAGACCTTTATATAGACAATTTTATTGGATACTTGTTGCTGACGTTTTGATATTAGGTTATGTGGGAGCAATGCCAGCAGAAGGATTATATTTGTTAGTAGCAAGAATAGCTACTGCATACTATTTCTTGCACTTTTTAGTAATTTTACCTGTTCTTGGTTTTAAAGAAAGAACCCTTCCTTTACCTTTGAGTATAACTGAGCCTGTTTTGGGTGGGTCACCAAATCTAGCTGCAGCAAAAAAAAAAGTGAGTTTAAATAGTTAAGTGAAAAATTTTTTTAGAATATTATTCTTAATATCACTACTTATTGGATTTCAATATAACTCTAATGCTGCTGAAAAAGTTGAATATTTAAAAACTGATTGGAGTTTTAAAGGACTTTTTGGAAAGTTTGATAGAGCTGCACTTCAAAGAGGATATCAAGTTTACACCGAGGTTTGTTCATCTTGCCACTCCATGAAATATTTGAGTTATAGAAACTTAGCGGAAAAGGGTGGACCAGAATTTAGTGAGGAGCAAGCAAAAGCAATAGCAGCATCTTTTGAAGTTAAAGATGGACCAAATGCTGATGGGGATATGTTTACAAGACCGGGTAAATTATCAGATAAATTTGTTATGCCTTATGAAAACAAAAAAGCTGCCCAAGCAGCTAATGGTGGTGCATATCCACCAGACATGTCAGTTTTAGTTAAAGCAAGGGGTGGAGGAGTAGATTATATATATTCACTGCTTCAAGGATATGAAGACCCACCTCCAGGTGTGACTTTGGATGATGGTGTTTATTACAACAAGTATATGTATGGAAATAAAATCAAAATGGCAAATCAGTTATCTGATGGTTTAGTGGAATATTCTGATGGAACAAATGCGACAGTAGAACAAATGTCTAAAGATGTAACAACATTTTTAATGTGGGCAGCAGAACCACATTTAGAGTCAAGGCACCAGATGGGTTTTAAAGCAATCGTATATTTGATAATTTTAACAATATTAGTCTACTTTAGTATGAAAAAGATATGGTCACGTATTAAAACGGAAGTTTAGAACATCACCATCTTTTACAACATAATCTTTTCCCTCTAGTCTCATTTTTCCGTTAGTTTTTGAGTTTAACCATCCACCATTGGTAATAAAATCACTATAAGATACTGTTTCAGCTCTAATAAAGCCTTTCTCAAAATCAGTATGAATTTCACCTGCAGCTTTTGGTGCCGTACAATTTTTTTGAATAGTCCAAGCTCTAGTTTCCTCAGGACCTGATGTGAAATAAGTTTCTAATTCAAGAATTTTATAACCTTTTTGAATTAACATATCTAACCCAGTTTTTTTAAGACCTATCATTTCCATATAATTTTTTTTCTCAGTAATATCCAATTCATTTATTTGATTTTCTATATCTGCAGAAACAATTAATGTATTTTCACTGTTATATTTATCTATAAATGCTTTTGTATATTCATTACCGTTTTGAACACTTTTTTCATCTACATTGCAGACAAATATTTTAGGTTTTAAAGATAATAATCCACTTTGATTAAGTTGTTTTTTATTAAATTCAGAGTAAAGAATTGATAAGTCTTTATTATTGTTAATAAAATCTAAAGCTTTTTTTAAGATTTTTAATTGTTCCTCATCAACATTTTTCTTGTTGTTTTTTTCAAGTCTTTTTTGAATTGACTCGAGATCGGCTAGCATCATTTCTGTCTCAATAATTTCAAGATCTCTAACTGGATCTACATTAGGGTTTACATTTTGAATATCATTCGAATCGAAGCATCTAATCATATGAATTATTGCATCAACTTCTCTTATATGTGATAAGAATTTGTTTCCAAGTCCTTCACCTTTAGATGCACCCTTAACTAAACCAGCAATATCTACAAATGATATTGAGGTATTAATTATTTTTTTTGATTGAGATATTTTAGCTAAATTCTCAAGTCTTTGATCAGGAACGGCGACTACACCAACGTTAGGATCTATTGTGCAAAAAGGAAAGTTTGCAGCTTGAGCTTTGTTTGAATTTGTTAAAGCATTAAATAAAGTTGATTTACCAACGTTAGGTAATCCTACAATTCCACATTTAAAACTCATTATTTATTATTTACTGTGCTAGAAAATAAATCTAATTTTTTCTCCACAAGAATTGATATTGACTCAGTAATATTTTTTGAAATTTTATCAATTCCTAAAGTTTCTTCTTCATCAAAATTTTGTAAAACATAGTCTGCAACTTCAATATTGTTCTTGGGTTTTCCAATACCAATTCTTACTCTAGAATAATCTTTGCCAATAAATTTATCTATTGATGCAATACCATTGTGTCCTGCACTTGAACCACCAAATTTTGCTTTTATTTTGCCGAATTCTATATCTAGATCATCATGAAAAACGACAACATCTTCAGCGTCAATTTTAAAATATTCAATTAATTCTCTTATACAAATTCCAGAATTATTCATAAAAGTGAGAGGTTTTATGGCATAAATCTTTTTGTTATTTATATTTCCAGTTGTTAGTAAACCTTTAAACTTAGGTTTTTGCTTTGAAAGGCCAAATTTCTTATTTATAGAGTCTATAATTTTAAACCCTACATTATGTCTGTTATTTTCACTATCTTGTGTTGGATTACCTAGACCTACAAATAAAAGCATAAATTATTGAGATTTAAATTCCAAATTTTATTTGATTATTTTTTCTCTTCAGCAGATTTTTTTTCAGCAGGTTTTTTATCTGCATTTTTTTTATCACCCTCTGCTGCTGGTTTATCACCCTCTGGTGTTGGTTTATCACCATCTGCTGCTGAAGCTTCAGCTCCCTCAGCTCCTTCTTCACCTTCTGCAGCTTCACCTTCTGCTGGTTTTTCTGGTTCTTTCATTACAGTCGGTGCTGCAAGAGTTGCAATTACAAAATCTCTACCTTGAATAGTAGGAACCACCTCTGGATCAAGTTGTACTGAAGAAATTTTGAAACTTGAACCAATATCTATACCATCAAGGTCTAAAGTTAGATTTGCTGGTATCTTTTCACTTGGACATTTTAACTCAACTTTTCTTCTTACAATGTTTAAAACACCACCTCTTTTTAGTCCTGGTGATTTTTCATGATTAATAAAGTTCACTGGTACTTCAATCTTGATTTTGACACCAGGTAAAACTCTTAAAAAATCAACATGAGTTGGTTCATCACTTATAATATCATACTTAACTTCTCGCGGTAAAACATTATGAGGTTTTCCATTAATATTTAAAGATATAATGCTTGATAAGAAATTTTCTTTTTCTATAAGAATTTTAAGTAATTTTTTTGAAATTGTTATCTTCTGATTTTCTTCTTTACCACCGTAAATTATTGCTGGAACATTACCACTGTTTCTAATGCTACTAAGCTGACCTTTAGTGGTATTTTCTCTAATGCTTGCTTCTAAAGAATTCATAAAACACAGTTTTTTAACTCATGTTGATAAATAATCAAGGTAATTATTTAAATAAATCTGATACTGAATTAGAGTTTGAAATTCT
The DNA here is from genome assembly GCA_902540275.1 of uncultured Pelagibacteraceae bacterium. GTDB lineage: Bacteria > Pseudomonadota > Alphaproteobacteria > Pelagibacterales > Pelagibacteraceae > Pelagibacter. The sequence goes on from CACBMB010000007.1 coordinate 14,478, forward strand.
TTTAATAGCCTCTCCCATTAGTCCTGAAATTGGTAAAACTTCAATATTTTTTACATTTTTTGTTCTAGCAACGTTATCAATAGTATCTGTTATTACCAAATTTTTTATGACAGAATTTTTAATTTTCTTAACTGCTTCACCACTTAGCACACCATGTGTGACATAAACATAAACCTCTTTAGCTCCTCTTTGCTTTAATGCCTTTGCTGCACTTACAATCGTTCCACCAGAGTCAATAATATCATCTACAATTATACAAGTTTTACCTTTTACATCTCCAACTATATTCATCACTTGAGATTGACCAGGCTTTGGTCTTCTTTTATCAACAATAGCTAGACCAACATTCAAAATTTTTCCAAGAGCTCTTGCTCTCTCTGTTCCACCAACATCTGGCGCAATACAAATTGTATTTCTACTTTTTATCTTTTTTTTGATATGTCTTGCAAAAATTGGTGTTGCAAAAAGGTTATCTACAGGAATATCAAAAAAACCTTGTATTTGCCCCGCATGCAAGTCTACTGTTACAACTCTATCTGCTCCAGCTTTAGTAATTAAATTAGAAACAAGTTTTGCAGAGATTGAAGTTCTAGGAACAACTTTTCGATCTTGTCTTGCATAACCAAAATAAGGGATGACTGCAGTAATATTTTTTGCTGATGATCTCTTTAGAGCATCAATGCAGAGCAATAATTCCATCAGATTATCGTTCGCAGGTGATGAAATTGACTGAATAATAAAAATACTATTACCCCTAATATTTTCATTTATTTCAATGTAGATTTCTCCATCAGAAAATTTTCTTATACTAGAATTTACAATTTTAGTTTTTAAATATTTAGCAATATTTTTACTTAGAGCTTTATTGCTATTTCCTGTTAATAATTTCATTGAAAAGTTTAATTAATCATAATTATTGAAATATTTCTACCATAATCAGCATGATTTAGTCGTAAAGATCGTCTAGCACTGAAAAATTTATTTTTAGCTTCAAAAGTATCTATATTTATGTGTTCAATATTAGAGATTTTATTGGATTTGAGTTGTGATTTTATATATTTAGGTAAATCAAAATAAATTGTCTTTTTTCTAGTTTTAAAGAATATTATATTTTTTTTTGTTTTTTTTAAAAATTTTCTTAAAAAATCATCCCTTACATTATAATTTTTTTTTGTTATACATGGACCTATAACAGCATGAATATTCTTTGGTTTACAACCTTTCTTTAACATAAACTTAATAACTTTACTTATTATATCTTTATAAGCTCCTTTCCATCCAGCATGAATTGCAGCAACTATTTTTGACATATTATCGTAAATTAATATTGGTGCACAGTCGGCTGTCAGAATTCCTATCGGTAATTTTTTTTGATCAGTAATTACCGCATCAGCTTTTAGTCTTTTTTCATTTATTCTAAAATATTTATTAACAAAAATAAATTTATTACTGTGCGTTTGATGGAGGAGGAATATTTTTTTCGATTTCTTACTTATTTTATTTTTTACAATTTCTAAGTTTTGTTTGATATGTTTTTTTTTATCATTTGAACCAGGTCCACAGTTTAAACTTTGATAAATTCCTTTAGATTTTCCACCTTCTTTGTTAAAGAAACCATGAGAAATACTTTTTAATTTTTTTAATTTTTTTGATTTTATCAATTCTTAAAATCCTAAATTAAATTTATTACTTTTATTTTTGATTAACATAACTTTAAAAATATTTCCCATCTGTTTTTCATCTATTAATCTTTGTAACCTATAGTAGATATCTGCTTTTTTTAAAAATGGTAGGTTCTTAGATATTATTTCAGCCCTTTCTTTTATACCAATATTAATCAAAAAATTTCTTTGTGTTGCAGTTAGTTCTTTGAGTCCTCCTATTTTTTTTACTATTCTTTTAAATAGATTAAAATTTATATTGTGAGTTATATCAGAGCTACCGACATTATTTAGGACATTTGAATATTTTTGATTTGATATTGCTTGAAGTGTATTTTTCATTTTTTCATCAAAATATCCGTAATCTATAATAAGTATTCCTCCATTATTTTTTTTTATGATTTTGGATAAAACCTCTAAATATTTCACTCCTAATTCAGAATATTCAATAAAATTTTGTTTATGGCTAATTCGAAATTTGATCTTTTTTTCAAAAGTTTTCATATTAAATTTTTTATCAAAAAAAAAGGCTCTAGATTTGTTTTTCATTTTTACATATCTTTCAAACCATGAATTTTCCATCTTAATGAATTGTTTTATTGCTATTGAGTCAAAAAATTCATTTGCAATAAAAATTGTAGGATTTTTTTTAATTTTATTAATATTAGTTAACCAAATTATACTATTTCCTTTAAGATTTTTTTTTTGAATTTTTATTAGAAGCGGACTCTTTTCATGAATAAAGATATTGCAAGAATTAAAAAAATTAGGAAAATTTTTAAAACTTTCAATTAAAATTTTCATCATTTGACCATTACCTGCTCCGAGTTCTATTAGATTTAAATTTTTTGGAGAACCTAAATTTTGCCAAAAATTTACGATCCAAACAGCAATCATTTCAGAAAATAATCTGGAGATATTAGGCGCAGTTGTAAAGTCTCCCTTTTTACCAAAAGGATTTTTTTTCATGTAATATCCTTTTTTTTTATCGTAAAGAGATAAATTTATATAGTCATCTAGTGGAATACTATTTTTATGTTTTGATTTCATTTTTTTTAAATATTAAATAAATACCAATAATAAAAAAAATTAAGCTAATAATTTGCCCCATAGTTAAATTGAAAAATAAGTATCCTAATTGTTCATCAGGGACTCTTAAAAACTCAACTATAAATCTAAAAAAAGAGTAAAAAGTTAAAAATATTCCTGAGATTGTTCCTGGAATTTTTAGAAAACCTTTATATCTAAAATAAAGTAAAATTATAAATAGTATTAAACCTTCTAATGCAGCCTCATACAATTGAGATGGATGACGAAATAAATTATCAACTTTAGTAAATTTAACCGCCCAAGGCATTTTTGTTTCGATACCGTAAAGTTCAGAATTAATATAATTAGCTATTCTTCCAAAAAAAATACCTATAGGAGAAACTAATGCAACTATATCCAAATATTCAAAAGGATTATGATTATTTTTTTTTGCGAATAAGAATGTTGCTAAAATTACTCCTAAAAGACCACCATGAAATGACATACCTCCCTGCCAAATCATTATTATTTCATTTAGATTTTGTGAGTAGTAACCAAAGTTATAAAAAAAAACATAGCCCAGTCTACCTCCAATAATTATTCCCAAAATTAAATAAGTTAAATAATCATCAAAATTTTCTTTAATTTTCTCAGTTGAAATAAATATTTTTTTACTTAAAAACCACCCAATTAATATTCCTGCTATATATGCTAAAGAATACCATCTTATTTCAAGAGTGAAAATTTGAAAAGCTACTGGGTCAAAATTATTAGTGAACATTTTTAATAATAATTATAAATTAAAACTATAATAAGTTATTATATAAATATATGAAAAATTCGAAAATAGTCATTGATAAACTAACAAAATTATTTGAACAGGGTTTAATTTCATCAAAAGATCTCACGTCAGAGTTATTAACAATATTAAGGTCAAAAAGAGATGAATTGGTATTTAGACTAAAATTAACTAGCAAAGATGAATTTGATGTACTTTCCAAAAGAGTTGAAAACTTAGAAAAAAAAATAGAAAAATTACAAACAAAAAAAAAATTAAAATCTAAAAAGGTAAAAAAATCTTAACTCCAAGACCATTCATTTTTGATTTTTCTAAGTTTATATTTCCACCATGCGACCTAATTATATCGGATGCTATAGATAATCCCAAACCGACACTTGACTTAGAATCGGCTCTACCTTTATTTATTTTGTAAAATGGTTTAAATACATTTTCATATTCAATTTCTGGTATACCAGGCCCATCATCATCAATTTTAATAAATATATTATTATTATTTTTGTTAAGCTCTATATTAACTTTTTTTCCATACTTTATGGCATTATCTATCAAATTGTTGATACATCTTTTAATCAAATTTTTTCTTCCATTAAAATAAATTCTATCAATTAAATTTTTCGATATATTTTCTTTGTCGTATTTTTTTATTATTTCATTAATTAATTCAGTCAAATTGAACATTTCATCTTTTTCTTGAAAAGATGATTTTGCGAATTGAAGATATTCATTAAGCATTTTTTCCATTTCATTGATATCTTCGGCCAATTTATTTGATAAATCTTTGTCTTTTATAAATGCTATCTGTAATTTCATTCTCGTTAATGGCGTCCTTAAATCATGACTAATTCCAGAGAGCATCTCTGATCTTTGATTCAAATGTCTAATTATTCTTTTTCGCATTTTATCAAATTCATAACCTGCTTTTCTAATTTCGGAAGCTCCAGAAGGCTTAAATTCTTCTATCTCTTCCCCCTTGCCAAATTTTTCTGCAGCTCTAGCAAGATTTGTTATTGGTCTAGTTTGATTTTTTAAGAATATTAACGAAATTAAAACCATTATAGATGCTGGTACAGTAATCCATAAAGCAAATATTCTGGCTGATGAGCTTGTTATTCTATCTCTTGGGACTAAAAATTTAAAATAACCATCCTCATATTTAATTCTTATATCAATTAATTCTTTGTAATTTGTCGTATCGAACCAAAAATTTTTTTCATTGAATCTTGATTTTAATTCTCGTCTAAGTGTTCTATCTATAGGACTAAACCATCTTTCATTATAAATAAAATTAAAATTTTCATCTTTTACATACTCAAAATTCAAATCTTGGTATACAGAAAATAAATTAGTTATTTCCTCTTTGTTATATTCTTCATTATTATAGAATTCTAAGAATGTACTCATTTCATTTACAAGAGCTCTAGTCATTCCTTTTGTAGTTTTTATCCAAAGACTATCAAAGAAGACAATTGTAATTACAAGTTGCAAGAAAATAACTGGTATTGCTACAATTAATAATGCTCTATAAAATAAACTTTTTGGGAGTATATTTTTTATTAATCTATTCAATCCATAAAACATATCCTGCACCTCTATTTGTTTGTAAAAATTTTGGTTTTTTTGGATCAGACTCAATTTTTTTTCTTAATCTAGTTATTATTACATCAATAGATCTTTCTTTATCTAAATCTATCAGTTTGCCAATATCTTCTCTTGAAAAGGTTTTGCCCGGGTTATTAATCATTTTTTCTAATATTAATTTTTCTGTCTTATTAATTTTAAATTCTTTATTATTTTTAGAAATTAAAAGTTTATTAAGATCAATTTTAACCGTCTCAAATTCAATAACTCTTTTAGAATTTATTTTTCTTGTTTTACTAATGATATTTTTGATTCGAAGAATTAATTCTTTAGGCTCAAATGGTTTTGGTAAGTAATCGTCAGCACCAATTTCTAAGCCCTCTATTCTTTCGTCAGGATTTCCTTTAGCAGTTAATAATATTATTGGTGTTTCCAATTCTTTTTTTTTTTCATTTATGAAATCTAAACCACTTTTACCTGGCATCATAATATCTAAGATGATTAAATCGAATTCAATAACTTTAACTTTTTCCATTGCATCTTCTGCACTATCAGCAGTAGTAACCAAATAATCATTTTCATTAAGATATTTTTTGACTAAAGATCTGATTCCATCATCGTCATCTACAACCAATATATGTGCTTTAAATTTATCCATTAATAATCTTTTTTAATACATTATCAAAATTAATAACCTCTTCTGAGCTTGAATTTAACAAAGCATTGTAAATTCTTTTTTTTTGTATGTTAAAAATTTCATCAAATATTTTTTTACCTTTTTCATTTAAAAAAGCATGTTTTACTCGTGAGTCTTTATTATCTTTTTCAAAATTTATAATCTCTAATTTTGAAAGGTCTTTAAGAACTCTGTTTAAACTTTGTTTTGTTACTTTTAATTTAGCCATTAATTCTGAAATTGAGATACCCTCATACATAGATAATAAGTGAATAACTTTCTGATGGGCTAGTCCTAAAGAATATTTACTAAGGACTTTTTTAGAGTCAGAAAATGTTTCCCTGTAACTTAAGAATAATTTTTCGATTAGCTCTTTTAATTGATCATCTTTAAGATATAAAAGTTCTTTCATTATAGGTAAGTTATATTGACATATTATAGATACAAAGATATTTTTCAGTAAGAATTTTTTTCAATGATACCTTACGATAAAAGATCTGGCAAAATATGGTACAATGGCGAATTAGTAGATTGGTCAGATGTCAAACTTCATGTATTGAGCCATGGTTTGCATTATGCAAGTTGTGTTTTTGAGGGAGAAAGAGTCTACGATGGTTCCATATTTAAGCTGGAGGAGCATACTTCAAGATTATTTCACTCAGCAAGAAGAATGGGTTTTGAAATCCCATATAGCGAAGATGAAATTAATTCAGCGAGTAAAAATATTATTCTAAATCAAAAAGTTGAGAACGGTTATGTGAGACCTGTTGCATGGAGAGGAAGTGAGATGATGGCTATTTCTGCTCAGCAAACAAAAATTCATGTTGCAATTGCAACTTGGGAATGGGGTTCTTATTTTGATCCTAAACTTAAAGTTGAAGGAATAAGATTAAATATTTCTAGCTGGAGAAGACCTGCTCCTGACACAATTCCATGGGACACTAAAGCATCAGGTCTATATATGATTTGTACATTATCAAAACATGAGGCAGAAAAACAAGGTTACACAGATTCTTTAATGTTAGATCATGAAGGAAATGTTGCTGAAGCAACCGGGGCGAATATTTTTTTTAAAGATAAAAATGGAGAATTACATACGCCTATACCAGATTCATTCTTAGATGGAATCACAAGAAGAACTGTAATTGAAATAGCAAAATCAAAAAATATTAAAGTTCACGAGAGAAAAATAAATCCTAAAGAGCTTTCAAATTTTGTTGGATGCTTTTTAACAGGTACAGCAGCAGAAGTAACACCAGTAGCATGTATTGCTGATTATAAATTTAAAGTTTGTAAAATGATTATTGACTTAAATGAGAGTTACCAGTCTCTAGTAAAAAAGAAAAAGGCAGCCTAATCTTTACTATCTTCTGATATTGCATGATCTATACCTTTACGCATATACTCATATCCCGTAAAAAGAGTTAGAGCGGCAGAAAGCCATAAAAGTATAATCCCTATCGTTTGAGCATTGTAATCTTGAAAATTTATAATTTTATTTCCAGTCTCTCCAGAAAGCAAAAGAGCAATAGAAATCATTTGTAAAACAGTTTTAAGTTTTGCCAGGTTAGATACTGGCAGTTTAATTTTTCCTTTAGCCAAAAATTCTCTTAGACCAGAAATTAAAATTTCTCTTGTTAAAATAATTATTGCTGCAATCACTTCATAGTTACGAATTGTACCATCCATGACTAGAAGAATTAGAGCTGTAGCTATAATAATTTTATCAGCAATAGGATCTAGTAATTCACCCAGTTTTGACTCTTCCCCTAGAAATCTAGCTAACATTCCATCTAAAAAATCTGTGAACGAAGCGACTATAAACAAAATTAATGCAGTTAAATCTCCATAGAAGCCAGGCAAATAAAAAGCTAAAACAAAAAAAGGAACAATTAAAATTCTTCCTACAGTTAGAATATTTGGTATTTTTTTTAGCATATCTTTTTATTCGTGAAAAAAATTATATATCTTTTTTGCAACTTTTTCCTCAACACCTTCTACAGATTTGATTTCATCTAAGCTTGCAGACTCAACAGATCTTGCTGAGCCAAAATGATTTAATAACGCTCTTTTTCTTATAGAGCCTATTCCCTCAATTTGATCAAGTAATGATTTGCTAATTCCTTTTTTCCTTTTAGCTCTATGAGCACTTATGGCAAATCTGTGAGATTCATCTCTAATTCTTTGAAGAAAAAAGAGAGTAGAGTCATTTTTTGCAAATTTAAATTCTTTACCATTATGGAAAAAAACTTCATTACCACTATTTCTTTGTTTTCCTTTGGCTATCGCGACTATTGGTAAATCATGAAGCCCTAGTTCATTTAGAGTTTCTCTTGCAACGGAGTATTGGCCTTTTCCACCATCAATGAGGACTAAATCAGGAAAAGTTAGATAATTATCTTTTTCTTGGATAGCTCTTTTAAATCTTCGATTTAGTACTTCACGCATCATACCATAGTCATCTTGCTCATTCTTTTGAATTTTAATGTTAAATTTTCTATACCTTTTTTTAATAAATCCTTCATCTCCATAGGCGATTAATGCACCAACACTATTAGTTCCTTGGATATGACTATTATCGTAAACCTCTATCAAATTAATATTAGTTTCTAGATTAAATTTATTAGCTACTGCATCAAATAATTCTCTATTATTCTGACTTTCATAAAGTTTTCTAGTTAGGCTATCTTTAGCATTTTTAATTGCCTGATTAATTACTTTTAACTTTGATCCTTTTTTTGCAACAGATATATCAATTTGTTTTTCCTCTTTTTGAGATAGAGTTTTTTCAATTAAAATTTTTTCTTTGATTTCTTCAGATAATATAATTGATGAAGGAACACTTTTATTTTCATAAAATTGAGAAACAAAAGAATTCAATATATCACTTAGTTTTTCATCAGGATCATGCTTTGGAAAAAAAGCTTGATTACCCCAATTTTGTTTTGAACGATAAAAGAAAACCTGAATGCAAGTTTTACCAGACTCTTTATAACCGGCGATTACATCAGCTTCAATTAAATTTGCTTCATTAATTCTTTGTGATGATTGAATAATATTCAAAGATTTTATTCTATCTCTTAAGATTACAGCTTTTTCAAAATCTAAATTATCACTTGCCTTTTCCATTTGGTCTGAGAGACTTTTTTGTATTTTTCTTGATTTGCCAGATACAAATTCAATCGCATCATCGACTGTTTTTTTATAGTCATCTTTTTCTATATACCCAACACATGGACCAGAACATCTTTTGATTTGATATAAAATACAAGGGCGCTCTCTATTTTTAAAAACTGTATCATCACAAACTCTTAAATGAAAAATTTTTTGTATCATTTTTATAGTCCAATTTGCAGATCCAGCAGATGCAAATGGACCAAAATAAAAACCTTCTTTAGTTTTTTTCCCTCTATGTCTTTTTATTTGCGGCCATTTATCTTTGTTACCAATAAAAATAAATGGAAAAGACTTATCATCTCTTAAAAGAATATTAAATTTTGGTTTATATTTTTTGATTAAATTTGCTTCAAGAAGTAGAGCTTCACTTTCATTTGATGTAGTTGTTATCTCAAGTTTTTTTGTTTGAGATAACATTCTTTCAGTTCTTATAATATGATTTTTTTCTGCTACATAACTTTTAAGTCTGTTAGGTAAATTTTTTGCTTTACCCACATAGAGAATATCCCCTTTGTCATTTAACATCCTGTAAACACCAGGAAGTTTAGGAATTAGAGGTAGTTCTTTTTTTATTACTTCTTTACCAATTTCAGAACTTATCATGACTTCTTTTTTTGGTAATTTGTATACCAACAGATGAACATTGTTTTAAAATTTCTAATTTTTCAATTTTTAACATTATCTTTGCAATTCTTTTATCTTTAAACAGTTCATCAAAAACAGCTTCAGCAAGAGTTTCCAAAAAATTATAATGTTTCTTTTTGACCAACTTTGAAATGAGTTTGACAATAGTGCTGTAATTAACAATAGATTTGATATCTTTATCATTTGATGGTTTTTTATCTTGATAATCTATTTCAAGACTAAATTTTACTCTTTGGGCTTTTTCTTTTTCAAAATCATAATAGCCAAGCTTCAAATCCAAAATAAGTTCATTAATTAGAATTTTTTTCTCATAGTTAAATAAGCTTTTGGATTTATCAATTTTAACAATCTTAAAATTATTTTTTCTCATTTATAGCAAATTTTCTTTAAAGAAATTGATGAATTGAGGCATATATACATCCATATTATCTCCACCAATGGTAACACCTCTAGAGAGACACTTTTCTTTTTTCATAGCTTTAAAAACTTTTTTGAAAGTTTTTCTTGGTTTATTTTGAGCCGCTTCGTACCAAGCCTCTTCACTAGGAAAAATTTTATATTTGTCTATTAGCCACTCTTTCCATATTGGATTGATAACTTTACCGTTATTATCAATATATACATCAGGACAATCATGAAGTGTCATTGCCATTTTTTCTTTCCAAGGTTTTTTACCAGCATGCCAAACATGGTACCAGCCTTCTTTAATATCAATTTTTACTTTACCTGGTGGAGCTTTTATTCTTTCTGCATGTTCTTTACAATACTTTGCTAAAGTCCAGTCATCTGCTCCTCCGTGTACTACAAGTAATGTTGTATTAGAGGTTAATTCAGGCTCTCTAAAAAAACCAGCCATTCTACATTCTGCTGCTTCTGGAAGAATTGCGTCGAAACCTTTAGTACCCTCAATAAATTTTGAAGTAAATTTTACATCTGACAAATAAAATGAGTTTGTTCCACCTCTAGAGTGACCGGTAGTTCCAAATTTTCCATTTGATCTTGGGTGTGATTGTAAAACTTTTAATGCCATCATAGCATCAATTGCACCATTAATTAGAGGAACTTTAGACTGATCTCTCCAAGTTGCTCTTGCACCTCTAGGACAAAAATTATCTATAAATAATACACCAATGCCGTTATTTAAAAGATTTTGTGTTGCATGATAAACAAAGTCATTCCAAACATAATCACCTGGGCCACCACTGCTGTGAGTATAAAATACTATTGGAACTTTATCATTTCCCTTTGGTAATTGTAGGTACCCTGTTATCTCAATAGGGTTTTTCAAATGTCCATCAATTAATACTGTTCTTTGATCAAATCCAGTGTATGAGTTAAATTTTATTATCTCTCCACCTTTGTGAGTTTTTAATTTAGCAATACCATTCAACATTGATTTTCTTTTGGTACAATTTTCTTTAGAATTAAAATCAATTTTTGTTGAATGTGCCAAAAGATTTGTTGTAAAAAAAATTGCAAATATTACTAGAATTATTCTTTTCATTCTTTCCCTTTTATTATATCTGGTGTTTGCCAATTTAAGCTTTGACCACTATCTATTGCCAAAACTTGACCTGTAATAGAACTGTTTTTTATAAAAAAGTCAACTGCATTACAAATCTCATTAACATTAACTTGTTGTTTAAGTGGAGTTGCTAAATATTGATTTTTAAAGTGTTTTTCAGATTGTCTTTTATTTTTAATTGTTGGTCCAGGAGCTACTCCATTAACTCTTATTTTAGGTGAAAGGCTCATCGCACTAGTTTTGGTCAAAGTATATAAACCAGTTTTACTTAATGTGTATGAGAAAAAAAATGGGGTTAGTTTAAATACTCTTTGATCAATTATATTAATAATATTATTATTTTTTCCTTTGATATTTTTTGAAAATTCTTTTGATAAAAGAGCAGGAGCTTTAAGATTTATAGAAATATGTTTTTCCCAGCTTTTAGATGTAAAATTTTCTAATTTATCGTTTTCAAATAATGAGGCATTATTTATTAAGCAGTCAAAAAATTTCATTTTTGATTTTGAAAATTTAATAATTTTAATGATATCTTTTTCCTTACTAAGATCTCCTTTAACTAAATAAATTTTTGTTCCATAATATTGAAGTTTTTTCTTTAGATTTTCAGCTTTTGATTTAGATTTATGGTATTGAATTACAATTTGCTTATTTGGACCTGATAATTTTTCAGCTATAGCAGCACCAATTCTTGTTGCTCCACCAGTAATAATTATCTTTTGTGCTTCCATTTTTTATCTCTTTTTTTGGTAACCTTAGTTCCTGGCATACCCATTGTCGATCTACCTTTTGGATAAAGTTTATTTTTCACGTCATATTGTCTTATTTTTGGGTTTAATGTGATTTCTAATTCAGTACTTTCTAATTTTCTTATCTCATCTCTTATTTTGGCTGCTTCTTCAAATTCCAAGTTAGAAGCTGCTTCTTTCATTTTTTTGTCTAGAGCTTTTAAGTGTTTTTTTAGATTTCCTCCAACATTAGATCCTTCACTAATTTTTACATAATCTTTTTCGTAAACACTCTCTAATATATCATTAATTTCTTTTTTAACTGTCTTAGCATCAATTTTGTTTTTTTTGTTATACGCTAATTGAATTTTTCTTCTTCTTTCAGTTTCTTGGATTGCCTTTTTAATACTCTTCGTTTCTTTATCAGCATAAAGAATAACTTTTCCATCTACATTTCTAGCGGCCCTTCCTATAGTTTGTATTAATGAAGTTTCTGATCTTAAAAAGCCCTCTTTATCAGCATCTAAAATTCCAACTAAAGCACATTCAGGTATGTCTAATCCCTCCCTCAATAAATTAATTCCAACTAAAACATCAAAGACACCCATTCTTAAATCTCTCATGATTTCTATTCTTTCAAGTGTGTCTATATCTGAATGGAGGTATCTTACTTTTACTCCATTTTCATGAAGGTATTCTGTTAAGTCTTCTGCCATTTTTTTTGTTAAAGTTGTAACTAAAACTCTATGATTATTTTCAATTACTTTTTTACATTCATGCATTAAATCATCTACTTGGTTTTTAGCGGGTCTTATTTCTACAGGTGGATCAATTAATCCTGTAGGTCTAATAACTTGATCTATAAACTTACCTTTTGTTTGTTCTAATTCCCAAGGACCAGGGGTTGCAGAAACAAATACTGTTTGAGTTCTCATCAGATCCCATTCTTCAAATTTTAACGGTCTGTTATCCATACAAGATGGAAGCCTAAAACCATATTCAGCTAAAGTACTTTTTCTAGACCTATCTCCTTTGTACATTCCATTTAGTTGAGGTACAGTGACATGACATTCATCAACAAAAATTAATGTATTATCTGGAAAGTATTCAAATAGAGTGGGCGGAGGTTCTCCTGGCTTTCTTCCAGATAAAAATCTTGAATAATTCTCAATACCAGCACATGAACCAGTAGCTTCTATCATCTCAAGATCAAATTTAGTTCGTTCCTCTAATCGTTGAGCTTCAAGTAACTTTTTTTCCGCCCTGTGTTTTTTAAGCGTTATCTCTAACTCTTTCCTAATATTGATTATGGCTTGTTCTACAGTTGGTTTTGGAGTTATGTAGTGACTATTTGCATAAACTTTAACTAAACTTAGCTCTCTTACTTGATCACCTGTAAGCGGATCAAATTCTTCAATTTTTTCAAGTTTATCTCCAAACAAACTAAGTCTCCAAGCTCTATCCTCTAAATGAGATGGAAATATCTCTAAATATTCTCCACGAGCTCTAAAAGTACCTCTGTAAAAATTTTGATCATTACGTTTATATTGTAAAGCAACTAGGGATTTTATTATTTGTTCTCTATTATAATCATAATTTTTTTGAAGAGTTAAAGTCATTTTACTATAAGCTTCAACTGATCCTAATCCATAAATACAAGATACGCTGGCAACAATTAATACATCATCTCTTTCTAACAGAGATCTTGTTGCAGAGTGTCTCATTCTGTCTATCTGTTCGTTAATAGATGCTTCTTTTTCAATATATGTATCTGATCTCGGGACGTAGGCTTCAGGTGTATAATAATCATAATAAGACACAAAGTATTCAACTGCGTTATCTGGAAAAAATGTTTTCATCTCACCGTATAGCTGTGCAGCAAGAGTTTTGTTTGGAGCTAAAATTAATGCTGGTCTATTGGTTGCTTCAATTACTTTCGCCATTGTGAAAGTTTTTCCTGAACCAGTTACTCCCAGTAATACTTGATTAAATTCTTCTTTATTTGCTCCTTTAACTAATTTTTTTATAGCCTCTGGCTGATCACCTGCAGGCTTAAAATCTGATTTAATTTTAAATTTTTTACCACCTTCAAGTTTTCCACTAATTTTAGGATTTTTGCTCTGGATATCTGTAATTAAATCTTGATAAGTATTTTCCATATATTAAAGAACGTAGTAGAATTAATATATATTTCAATGAGCATAATATCAGACAGTTTAAAAAGAATTAAACCATCACCAACTATTGCTGTTACTCAAAAAGCAAGAGAACTTAGGGCAGCTGGAAATGATGTGATTGGTTTGGGAGCTGGTGAGCCAGATTTCGATACCCCAGACAATATTAAAGATGCAGCAATTCAAGCTATCAAAAATGGAGATACAAAGTATACAGCAGTTGATGGAACTCCTGCCTTAAAGAAAGCTATTGTTGAAAAATTTAAAAGAGAGAACCAATTAGATTTCAATACTGATCAAATCACAGTTGGCACTGGTGGAAAGCAAGTTCTTTATAATGCTTTCATGGCAACTTTAAATAAAGGTGATGAAGTAATAATTCCTGCACCTTTTTGGGTCTCATATCCTGACATGGTTTTATTAGCTGGAGGTAAACCAAAAATTGTAAAATGTGAAGAAAAAGATAGTTTTAAACTTACAGCAAAAAAACTTCAAAAAGCAATCTCAAAAAAAACCAAATGGTTAATTTTGAACTCACCATCAAATCCAACTGGAGCAGGTTATACAAAAAATGAAATTGAAGACTTGGCCAAAGTATTAATGAAAAACAAAAAAGTCTATATTCTAAGTGATGATATCTATGAACATATCAAATATGACAATTTCAATTTTTTTACAATTGCTCAAATATCCAAATTAAAAGATAGAACATTAACAATGAATGGAGTAAGTAAATCATATGCAATGACAGGGTGGAGAATTGGTTATGCAGCTGGTCCAAAAGATATAATTAAAGCTATTGGTAAAATTCAATCTCAATCAACTTCAAATCCTTCTTCTGTAAGTCAAGCAGCAGCTGTTGAAGCTCTAAATGGATCACAAGATTTTATTCAAGAAAGATCTGATGCATTTAAACGGAGAAGAGATTTCGTTGTAAAAAGTTTAAATAATATTAAAGGAATCAATTGTTTAACGCCTAATGGAGCTTTTTATGTATTTCCAAGCTGCAAAGGCTTGTTAAATAAAAAGACAAAGCTTAAATCAGACACCGACTTTGTTCAAAAATTACTTGAAAAAGAAAATGTAGCAGTTGTACAAGGTTCAGCGTTTGGTTTGGAGGGTTATTTTAGAATTTCCTATGCTACTTCAATGGATAACTTAGAAAAAGCAATGCAAAGAATAAAATCTTTTTGTGAAAGTCTTTCATAATTAGTGAGCCAAAAACTTTTCAGCCTCTAAGGCTGCCATACATCCCATTCCAGCTGCGGTGACTGCTTGTCTAAATGTTTTATCTTTAACATCACCAGCTGCGTAAACACCAGGTATATTTGTTTCTGTTGAGTCTGGTTTAGTTATTAAATATCCTTCATTATCCATATCTAATTGGTTTTTAAATAGTTGTGTAGCTGGATCATGGCCTATTGCGATAAATAAACCATCTATTTTCAATTCACTAATGTTGTTAGTTTTAACATTCTTTACTTTTATACCTTTTACGTTTTTTGGTTCTTTATCACCAACAACATCCTCAATTACAGAGTCCCAAATGATTTCGATTTTTTTATTTTCCATTAATTTCTTTTGAAGCATTTTTTCGGCCCTTAAACTATCTCTTCTGTGTATCAATTTTACCTTAGATGCAAATTTCGTTAAGAACATTGCTTCCTCAACAGCCGCATTACCACCACCTACAACTGCAACTTCTTTATTTTTAAAAAAGAAACCATCACATGTGGCACATGCTGAAACTCCAAATCCTCTAAATTCTTGCTCAGATTTCAAATTCAACCATCTTGCTTGGGCACCAGTCGAAATAATTATACTATCAGCCGTATATTTTTGACCGCTATCCCCGATTGCTTCAAAAGGTTTTGATTTTAAATTCACCGAAGCTATATGATCTTCAATCATTTCAGTTCCAACAGCTTTAGCTTGATCTTTCATCTGATCCATAAGCCAGGGACCTTGGATAACATCAGCAAAACCAGGATAATTTTCAACGTCAGTAGTAGTAGTTAATTGTCCACCAGGAGCTGAACCGTAAACTAAAATTGGATTAAGCATTGCTCTAGCAGCATAAACTGCAGCAGTGTATCCGGCCGGACCAGATCCAATTATTAACACTTTTGTGTGTTTAGTTGGATTTTGACTCATATGAAAGCTATATAGTAATTAATGTCTAAATTAAAAGGTTTATTATTAACAGAAGGTATGCATGGCATGATTAGTCAGGTGGAAGGTCTAGCTAAGGCATTAGACTTAGATTTTATGCACGAAAAAATTGAACTAAATAATTTTTGGAAACTTATTCCACCAAAAATAACTCCAATACAATCTTTTGTATTTAAAAATCAAATTTATGAAAAGTTCGATATTATTATATCTTGCGGAAGAAAGAGTGTAATTCCTTCACTTTATTTAAAGAAAAAGTTCAAAAAGAAAATAATGAATATTCATATTCAAGATCCGAAAGTTTCACTAGATAACTTTGATTTTGTTGTCATTCCTGAACATGATGGAGTAAATGGTAAAAATGTCATAACAACTAAGGGAGCAATTCATTATTTGAGAGACGAGGAGTTAGCTGGAAATAAAGATTATTTGAAATCTCATATCAAGAAAGAAAATTTAGTTACATTAATTGTAGGAGGACCAAATAAATATTATGATTATAATGAAGAATCTATCCAAGAAATATTCTCAAAAATTGATAAAAATTTTATCAAGAAAGGATTTCAGTTAATATTTATTCCCTCAATGAGAACACCTCAAAAAATAATTGATTTAGCAAAGAATTTTTTTAACAGTGATCAAATAATTATTACTGAAGTTGATAAAAAAGCTTATCTTTCCTCTTTAAAAATATCAAATCATATTGTCGTAACTTGTGACTCTACTTCTATGATTTCAGAGGCTGCTATAACAGGAAAACCAATTTATGTAGCTCAAATGCCTTCAATAAAAAAAAATGAGAGATTTGTTAAATTTTTTGAATTATTTAAATCTCTAAATGTTATTAAAGATTTAGGAAATACAGTTGAAAATTGGAATTACGAAAAACTTAATGAAACCAATAGGATATCGAGTTATATAAAGGAAAAAATAAAAAATTATGAATTTTCTTAATTCCATTTTAAAACAATCAAAAAAACATGAATTCCCGTTTGATCATTGGGAGTATGACAATGCTCTTACTGATGAACAAATTAAAGAAATAATTAATACCGACATTCCTGACGTAAGAAAGCATAACCTTTCATATGATGGCACACGTGCAATTGATGGGGGAGCAGCCGAGTTTAGAGAGGGGATCGCATCTGGCGGCAAAGCTTTAAAATTCAGATGTTTTATAACTAAAGAAAATGCTTTTCAATTTCCAAATTTAGTAAATTTTATCAAAGAACTTCAGTCTAAAAAAACTTATAAAACAATTTCAAAAATGATTAAGAAGGATTTATCTAACTCTTATGTAAGAGTTGAGGTAATTTGTGATAGAGAAGGATTTTGGCTTAAACCCCATTGTGATATTAAAGAAAAATTAATGTCAGGTTTAATTTTTGTAAATAAAACTAATGAGTCTGAGGATTTAGGAACCGATTTTTATAATAAAGACCTAAAAAAAGTCAAAACAGTACCCTATAAACATAATTATGGTTATTTTTTTACTAGTGGTCACGATACATGGCATGGAATGGAAAAGAAAAAAATTTTAAAAGAAAGACGATGTATACAAGTTAATTATGTAACTTTCCCTACTGATTGGAAAGTAGAATAAATTAAGTTTAGTTTTAAATTATATTAGATTTAGATTTCCTAATATTCCCATAACCAGCAAAAAACCAAACATCAAGCAAATACCTGTAATAGCTTTTAATTGATCATCATTGGAGCTGTCGTCAATTTTCCAATAATTGTTGTGATTTAATTCAAAATTTTTTGAGACTTTTATTTTTTTATCTTTTGGAAATTCCAAAACTTTAGCATCAAATAAACTCGCCTTCTTTTTAACAGCATCCTCAATATATTTATGCAATTCTGAACTCATATTTTATTTTAACATTTAATTAAAAAATAAAATATATAACAACGAAATAACTAATCATTTTGGGTTCAACCCTAAGGTGAATTAATTTATATCTTGTAAAGATTTGATCTCTAATTTTTTTATTTTAAGAGATTTAATTGCTTCTAAACAAGCGTAAGCAGTGGACATATTGGTACAATAAGGAACTTTATTTTTTAAAGTAGCTCTTCTCAAGGCTATTGCGTCACTGATACGGAAAGCTTTATTGCCACCACCAGTATTGATAACAAGAGAAATTTTTTTGGCATCTAATACATCAACAATATGTGGTGAACCGCTACTTACTTTATTTATTATTTTACATTTCATCCCAAATTTTCTTATATATTCTGCAGTTCCCTTTGTTGCAGAAAGTTTAAATTTTAACTTTGTAAGCTCTTTAGCCAAATTAATTCCCTCATCTTTATGAGAATTTTTAAGAGATATAAATGCCAGACCCTCTTTTGGTAATGAATTAGCAGCTGCAATCTGACTTTTAGCAAAAGCCATACCAAAATCTCTATCAAAGCCCATCACTTCACCAGTAGATTTCATTTCTGGTCCTAAAAGCAAATCACTGTTCGGAAATTTGTTAAAAGGAAATACGGCTTCCTTGACTGCAAACATACCTTTTGATTTATCCCTAAGATTAAATTTAGATAATTTTTCTCCAGTCATAATTCTCGAAGCAATTTTTGCAAGAGGCAAACCTTTTGCTTTAGAGACGAAAGGAACAGTTCTGCTTGCTCTTGGATTAACTTCGATTACATAAATTTTATCTTTTTTTATTGCAAATTGTATATTCATGAACCCTTTTACATTTAAAGCTAAAGCTAATTTCTTTGTTTGACTTTCGATTTCTTTAATAAGGTAAGGCTTAATTGAGATAGGAGGTAAGCTACAAGCTGAGTCTCCTGAATGAATTCCAGCCTCCTCAATGTGTTGCATTATACCTGCTACAAAAACTTCTTTTCCATCTGATAAAGCATCAACATCTACTTCCATAGCTTGGTTTATGAATTTATCTATTAAAATTGGATTTTCTTCTGCAGCTTTAAATGCTTCTTCAACAAAATTTTTTAATTTGCTTTTTTCATAAACGATTTCCATTGCTCTTCCACCTAAAACGTATGAAGGTCTAACAATTAATGGTAAGCCAATTTTTTCAGCTATTTGAATTGCTTGTTTATAGTTTTTAGCAATACTACTGTCAGCTTGTTTTAATTTAAGTTTATTCAAAAGATTCCTAAATCGATCTCTGTCTTCAGCTAAATCAATTGATGTGTATTGTGTTCCTAAGATTGGAAGTTTGTTATCATGCAAAAACTTTGCAAGTTTAATTGGAGTTTGGCCACCAAATTGAGCAATAATTCCAACCAGGTTTCCTTTTTCTTTCTCTTTTTTTATTATATTAAAAACATACTCCTCTTTTAGTGGCTCAAAGTATAATCGATCACTAGTATCATAATCTGTTGAAACTGTTTCAGGATTACAATTTACCATAATAGTCTCAAATCCAGCTTCTTTTAAAGAAAAACTTGCCTGACAGCAGCAATAATCAAATTCTATCCCTTGTCCAATTCTATTAGGTCCACCACCCAGTATAATAATTTTTTTCTTTGTTGATGGATATGCTTCACATTCTGAATTAATTGAGAAACTTCGTTGATACGTTGAGTACATATAGGGTGTGAATGATTTAAATTCAGCCGCACATGTATCAACTTTTTTATATACAGGCATTACATTAAGTGCTGATCTTTTTCTTCTTACAATATCTTCGGACGTATTTGACAATTCTGATAATTTTTTATCAGAAAATCCAATGGATTTTATCCTATTAAATTCTTCAAAATCTTTTGGAAGACCCTTGTTTTTCAATTTTATTTCATTATCAACAATTTCTTTAATTTGCTCTAAGAACCAAGGATCAATTTTTGACAGAGCAAATATTCTTTTTAAATTTATTTTTTTTCTAATTGCTTCTGCGACTAATAAGAGTTTATTTGGAATATTTTCTTTAAGCTTTTTTTCAATTTCTTTTTTATTTAAATCAAATATTCTATCTAATCCTGAAAAACCAGTTTCAAGAGATACCAAAGCTTTTTGTAAAGACTCTTTAAAGTTTCTTCCTATAGCCATCGCTTCACCAACTGATTTCATTGATGTACCTAGAGTTGCTGGTGAAGTTGAAAATTTTTCAAAAGTAAATCTTGGAATTTTAGTTACCACATAATCAATACTTGGTTCAAATGAAGCAGGTGTTACTTTGGTGATTTCATTTTTTAATTCATCTAAAGTATAACCAACTGCAAGTTTTGCAGCAACTTTTGCAATCGGAAATCCAGTAGCTTTAGATGCAAGAGCTGACGATCTTGATACACGTGGGTTCATTTCGATTACAACCATTCGACCATTTTTAGGATTAATTGCAAATTGAACATTTGATCCACCTGTCTCAACCCCAATTTTTCGTAAACATGCAATAGAGGCGTTTCTCATTACTTGAAATTCTTTATCAGTCAAAGTAAGAGCCGGAGCAACAGTCACTGAATCCCCAGTATGTATCCCCATTGGGTCAACATTTTCAATTGAGCAGATGATGATGCAGTTATCTTTTCTATCTCTTACAACTTCCATTTCAAATTCTTTCCAGCCCTCTAAACATTCTTCAACTAAAACTTGGCTAACCGGAGACTCATGAAGTCCATTTTTAATTATTTTAAGGTAATCTTTTTTATTTTTAGCTATGCCACCACCAAGCCCTCCAAGTGTAAATGCTGGTCTTATAATTGCAGGAAGGCCAATCTTTTTTAAAACTTTAGAAGCTTGATTAATATTGTTTACAATTTCAGATTTAGGTAAATCCAAACCAATATCGATCATATTTTTTCTAAATTTTTTCCTATCTTCTGCATTTGCAATTGCTTTAGAGTTGGCTCCTATGAGTTCAATCTTATATTTTTTTAAAATTCCCCTTTTCTCAGCTTCCATTGCAAGATTAAGTGCAGTCTGACCACCCATAGTAGGAAGAATTGCATCTGGTTTCTCTTTTTTTAAAATTAATTCTAGAACCTCTAATGTTATTGGCTCTATATAAGTTTTATCTGCAATATTTGGATCAGTCATAATTGTTGCAGGGTTGGAGTTGATTAGAACCACTTTATAACCCTCATCTTTTAATGCTTTACAAGCTTGAGTACCTGAATAATCAAATTCGCATGCTTGACCAATTATTATTGGTCCAGCTCCTACAACCAATATCTTTTTAATATCTCTTCTTTTTGGCATTTTTTTTCATATTGTTAATAAATTCTTCGAACAAGTAGACACTATCATGTGGTCCAGGGTTTGACTCAGGATGATATTGTACTGAAAATATAGGTTTGTTTTTGAGTCTTATTCCTTCAATGGTATCATCAAAAAGAGATTTATGAGTTACTTCAATTTTTTTTGGTAAAGTTTCCTCGACTACTACAAACCCGTGATTTTGACTGGTAATTTCAACTTTTTCATTAACTAAATTTTTGACAGGGTGGTTTGCCCCCCTATGTCCCAATTTCATTTTTTTTGTTTTTCCACCTAAAGCTAATGCTAAAATTTGATGACCTAAACAAATCCCAAAAATAGGTAAGTTTTTTTTAATTAATTCATTAATTATTTCTATTGCATATTTTCCTGTTGCTGCAGGATCGCCAGGTCCGTTAGATAAAAATATTCCATTTGGTTTGAGCTCTAAAATTTTTTTTGCAGAAGTTTTGCAAGAAACAACTGTTATTTTGCATTTAAAATCTGAAAAATATCTTAAAATATTTTTTTTAATTCCATAGTCTATTGCAACCACATGAAAAGAATTCTTTGTATTTTTTTTATATCCTGTTTCTTTTTTCCAAGTTTTAAGGCCATTCCAAATATAGTTTTTTGAAGTTGTTACTGTTTTTGCTAGGTCAAGACTTTTTAATCCACTCCATTTAATTGTTGAGTTAATTAGTTTGCTCACATTAAATTTTCCATTTTTTGAATATGATATTGTCCCTTTAGGCGCCCCTTTATCTCTAATAAAGTTTGTTAGACTTCTAGTATCTAGTCCTGTAATTCCAACAATTTTATTTTTTTTTAGCCAGGTATCTAAATGCAAAAATGCTCTATAATTTGAAGGAGAAGTTATTTCAGAATTTAAGATTACACCCCTTGCCCAGATTTTGTCAGACTCAACATCCTCTTTGTTTGTTCCAACATTTCCAATGTGTGGGAATGTAAAATTAATAATTTGTCCTGCATAGGAGGGATCAGAAATAATTTCTTGGTAACCGGTTAAAGAAGTATTGAAGCAAACTTCACCAGTTGCTTCTCCTTGATAACCAATTCCAATCCCTTTAAAAATCTTCTTGTTTTCAAGAACTAAAATGCCTGTATTAAATTGTGAATTTTTTGAGTTTGTTTTTTTTGCTTTTTTGATCAATTACAACTCATAAGTTAAAGGTTAATACAATAATTGGTTTATTATCGCAACAAAGATGTATTATAAAATTGTAAAAAAACAATTTTTCTTTTGAAGATTTTTTTCTTTAAAGTAGATTAAAAAAAATGTCTTTAAAAGAAACAATACAAACAGAATACAAAAACGCCTTAAAATCAAAAGATAAGGTAAAAATATCAACTTATAGGTTAATTTTATCTTCTATCAAAGACTTAGATATTACCAATAGATCAGGGCCCAATAAAAAGGAGACTGATGACGAAGATATTAAAAAACTTTTTAAAAAAATGGTTAAACAAAGGGCCGAATCAATTGAGATTTATAAAAAAAATAATCGAGAAGATTTACTTAAAATAGAACAAAACGAACATGATATTTTAATAGGTTTTCTTCCGAAACAACTTGATGAAAAAGCCACAAAAAAAATATGTGAAGAAATAATTTCTAAATTAGGGGCATCATCAATTAAAGATATGGGAAAAGTTATGGGAGAATTAAAAAAAAATTATGCAGATGAGATAGATTTTGCAAAAGCTGGAATACTTATAAAAGAATTATTAAATAATTAATGAAATATCCAAAAGAATATCTTGATGAGATTAAAACAAGATTAAAAGTATCAACAGTAGTTTCTAAGTTTGTAAACTTAAAAAAAAGAGGAAAGGAGTATGTTGGTCTTTCACCCTTTAAAAATGAAAAAACACCCTCATTTACTGTTAATGATGAAAAAGAATTTTATCATTGTTTTGCTACCTCTGAACATGGAAATATTTTTGACTTTGTAATGAAAACACAAAATTTAAGATTTGGTGAAGCTGTAAAATACTTAGCTAATCTTGCAGGTATGCAGCCTTATATTTTTTCAAAACAAGATGAAGAGAGGGAGAGGAAATGGAAAGAATATTCATCTATCTTTAAACGTTATGTCGATTTTTATCATGAGGAACTTTTAAAAAATGAGACATATACAAATGTTCGCGAGTATTTGAAAAATAGATCTTTGAATAAACAGCAAGTAAAAAAATTTAAAATAGGTTATATAGAAAAAAAACCAAATTTTTTCGAAAAATTCAAAAATGATTTTAAGATAGAGGATTTATTAGAAACTGGTTTATTTTATTTGGATGAAAAAAAGAAAATTTATGTTGAAAGGTTTAGAGGTCGTTTAATATTTCCTATAAATAATATTTCTGGACAACCTATTGCTTTAGGAGGAAGGATTATTGAAAAAAGTGATTATCTTGCTAAATATATAAACTCACCTGAGACATTATTTTTTAAAAAAGGTTCAAATTTATATAATTTAGATTTAGCAAGAAAACTATCTAATAAGTTAGATGAAATTTATCTTGTTGAAGGTTACATGGATGTTATTGGATTAAGTAAAAATGGGGTTGAAAATGCTGTAGCTAATTTAGGAACTTCACTTACTGATAAGCAAATTTTAACTTTAAACCAATTTTTTGATGACATAATTATTTGTTTCGATAGTGATGAAAGTGGTTACAAGGCTGCTTTAAGAGCTGCTGAAAATTCTATAAAAGAATTAAAGCCTGAAAAAAATATTTCATTTTTATTTTTGCCAGACAAAGAAGATCCAGATAGTTTTATAAATAAAAACGGTAAGAATTATTTTATCGATTATTCGAAACAAAATAAAATTTCAATACATCAATTTATTTTTAGTCATTATAAAAAACAGACTGAAAATAACCCATCTTCAATGGCAATTTTTGACAAAAAGTTAAGATCAATAGCAAATACAATTAGGGACGAATATATAAAAAAATATGTTTTAGAATATTTCCTAGAAAAAATTTCTGACTTAGCTCCACATACTAGTCAAAATAAAAAAAATTATTTCACGAAAAAAACAAAATCTTTAGATGTTACCAAAAAACATTACAATGAAAGTCATTCTTTAACTGCAGTAGAATTAAAAGAATTTTCTGTATTATACTTAATTATGACTAACCTTAAATTATTCAAAGAAAATATTCAATTAATAGAAAATATAAAAATATTTACAGATATAAATAAACAAATTTTCGAAAAAATTATTTTAAGCCTTAAATCAGAGGATAACACTTCAATCAGCGCTCTAGATATTGATAGTCAATTAATTGGTAAAATAAATAAATTTGCACCTATTAAATATATTTTACAAAATAAATCTAATAATGAGTATGAGATAATTGAATTATTGGATGATATTAGGAGAGATCTAAATAACTATGATTTGGAATTTAGAATAAAGGAATTAGAATCTAAGTTTTCAAAAGATTTAAGTGAAGTTACTTTTAACGAGTTAAAAGAGCTTAAAAAAAAGCAAAATATCAATTAATACTTAATAAATTAGTAATGGATTTTTTTCGATTAAGCATTATATAAGACTCTTCTAATTATACAGCTGTGGAAAGAATAATTACAAAGTCGTTCGCTAGATTAATGGGTCGTGGTACTCATAGAGGTTTCATAACTTATGAAGAGCTTAGTAAGTCTTTAGGTAAAAGAAATCTATCTGATGAAAACTTGTCTAAAGCTTTTTTGCACATTTTAGATGAAAAAATTACATTAGTTGAAAAAAAATCTGATTACAAAGTTTTAAGAAAAAAAGAAAGTTCTTCTAAAGACGAAGGCAAGAGTATAGAAAAAAGCGATGATCCTATAAGAATGTATTTAAGAGAAATGGGAGGTGTTGAATTACTTTCTAGGGAAGGTGAAATCGCAATTGCAAAAAGAATTGAAGCAGGAAAAGATGTAATGTTAATTGCATTATCTCAAAGTCCCATAACTGCTCAGCAATTTTTCGACTGGAATGAAAAATTAACTAAAGATGAAATTTTAGTAAGAGAAATTATTGATATAGATACCAACTATATGGAAGATGAGAGCACAGGACCAAGTGCAAAACAAAAAAATTCTGGTGAAACCGATAAAGAAGAAAATTCAAATGATGAGAGTGAAGATGATTTTAATCCTACCCTTGCAGCAATGGAGACAGAAATTAAACCAAAAGTTTTAAAAACAGTAAATACCTTAACAAAAGAATACAACAAATTAATTAAATATCAAAAAGAAAAATTGGAATGTGTTTTAAATTCACAAATATTTTCGTCAACAAAAGAAAAAGGTTATGAAAAAATAGTTAATGATATTTTAGAAAATATTAAATCCTTACAATTATCTCCTTCAGTTTTGGAAGAATTAGTTCAAAAACATTATATAGAAAATAAAAAAATAATTTCTTTAGAAGGAAACTTGTTAAGGTTAGCAATAGATCAAAAAATACCTAGAAATGAATTTATAAAATTTTATGTAGGAAATGAAATTAACCCTAATCTTAAAAAATTTTTAGATACCAATTCTCTTTGGAAACAATTTTTTACAAAAAATAAGATAGAATTTAAAAACATAAGAGAAAGATTAATTGAAATTAGTCATAAATTAGGAATGTCTGTCACTGATTTCAAAAAATTAGTAAGTAGAGTTCAAAAAGGTGAGAAAGAGTCAAGAATCGCCAAAAAAGAAATGGTTGAAGCTAATTTAAGATTAGTTATTTCTATTGCAAAAAAATATACTAACCGAGGTCTTCAATTTTTAGATTTAATTCAAGAGGGAAATATTGGTTTAATGAAAGCTGTTGATAAATTTGAATACAGAAGAGGTTATAAATTCTCAACCTATGCAACATGGTGGATTAGACAAGCAATTACTAGATCTATTGCTGACCAAGCTAGAACAATTAGAATTCCAGTTCATATGATAGAAACAATAAATAAGATTGTTAGAACTCAAAGATTAATTTTAAGTGAATTTGGTAGAGAGGCAACTCCTGAGGAATTAGCAAAAAAATTAAGAATGCCTTTAGACAAAGTTAGAAAAGTTTTAAAAATATCTAAAGAACCTGTTTCATTAGAAAAACCGGTTGGAGATGAGGAAGATAGTAGTTTAGGTGATTTTATAGAGGATACAAAAGCTCTTGCTCCTTTGGAACAAGCTATAAAATCAAATTTAGGTGAAGCTACAACAAAAATATTATCGACTTTGACACCTAGGGAAGAAAGAGTTTTAAGAATGCGTTTTGGTGTTGGAATGAATACAGATCACACCTTAGAGGAAGTTGGTTTACAATTTTCAGTAACTAGAGAGAGAATAAGACAAATTGAAGCCAAAGCGCTAAGAAAACTTAAACATCCTAGTCGATCTAAACAATTAAAAAGTTTCTTAGAAAGTTAAATATAATATCTTAAGGGCCGTTAGCTCAATAGTAGAGTACTGCATTGACATTGCAGGGGTAGTTGGAGCGTAACCAACACGGCCCACCATCTAATTTAAATTATCTTATTGATTCTATTAAAGTAACAAAGTAAAAATAAATCTCATTTGGGCCTGTAGCTCAGTTGGTTAGAGCAGTACACTCATAATGTATTGGTCCCAGGTTCGAGTCCTGGCGGGCCCACCAATTATAAAAAAAATCTAATTTTTTGAAAATTCCTCTAAAGTTTTAAATAGAATATTTATATCGCCATTATTTGAGTTTAAAATTGACGCAAACTCCTCTTTTTGTGTTCGAGCTAAACTTAATCCTTCTATAATTAAATCTCTAATTTGAGGATTTTCAGGATTTTTAGTATAAATTCTCCAGTCAATTTTTACCTCAGGTCTTTGCTCTGTGGCTTTTAACAAACTATTAACAATTGTATATTTTTCACTCAATTTTTCTTTACCAAAAACATCTATTTCAGGATTGGTGTATTCTGCCAATCTACTTGAAAAACTTTTCAAAAAATATTGTTCAAATAAAATTGCGTACTTTTTTTTTTGGGCATCATCTAAACTTTTTCTTGCTGAACCGAGTGTATAGAAACCAATACCATTAATATCTACAGTATCTTTTGCAATCTTTTTTAATTCCTCAATTTTTTGCTCTTTAGAGATATCATTGGATAAAATTTTTGAAGCTCTATTAACTGTTGATTGAACAAAAACATCAGGTTCTGTTGAATTGACATTCAATAGACTTAGAAAATATATAAAAATAATCAAAACAAATTTTTGTTTTTTCATTTTATTTTATTTTAATTATTAATTTTCAATTTCTTCCCAGTCACTGTCATCCTGAGTGCTGATTATTTTTTTTGAATTTAATATTTTTTGTTGTCTGTCCTGTAAGTACAAACTTTTAACAGATGCATAAAAATCAACAGAATTTTTTTTCAAATTTTCAATTGAGTTGTAGTTTTTTGCTCTAAAATCTACGCCTCCAGTTACTTTAGACATATAATAATCCTCATGACTTACATATTGAGTGTCATTTTTTACAGTAACATTATACCAAGGATCTCCCCCTAAAAAATTAAATGTTGTAGCAACCGTATCTCTAGCAGTGCTTGGACCAAGAACTGGCAAAACAATATAACAGCCAGGACCCACTCCATGCTTGGCCAAAGATTGTCCATAATCTTCTTTTTCATACTCTTCTAGACCAAGATATGTTGCAACATCAATTAAACCTAATAACCCGATAGTTGTATTGATTAAAAATCTACCTGTATTTACTCCAGCTTTTGAAAAATCACCCTGAAGAACATTGTTTGGAATCGTTACTAAGCTTGACAGATTATCAAGTGAGTTGCTTACTCCTGTTCTTACCGGAGAGGGTAAGACTTTATAAACACTTGCGACAGGTTTAAATATAATTCCATCAAGAGCATTATTAAAAGCAAATGTAACTCTATTTAGTTTTTCAAAACAATCTTTAACTTCTGCAGGCTCATTTTTTTTTAATAAAAGTTCACCATCTGAAGCCGCACTAACATTAGTAACTAGCGCAATAGTTGTAATTATAATAATTGCAATTTTCCTAATCATAAGCACTCTTATATTATATTCAAATCTAATGTAAATTAAGTATTTATAATAAATGCGATCAAAAATGGGCTTAAATTTGACTAGAAATTATTCATACAATTTTAGTCCGACTAAAAGAGCAAAAAAATTAATAAAGTTCATAATCCTTCATTACACCGGAATGAGGAAAGAAACCGACGCGATAAAAAAACTGTGTGATTACAACTCAAAAGTAAGCTCACATTATTTTATTAAAAATAGTGGTAAAATATTGAATTTAGTTCCAGATTTATATGCAGCTTGGCATGCGGGTAAATCTAAGTGGAAGAAATTTGATTTATTAAATAAGTACTCAATTGGTATTGAAATAAATAATCCAGGGCATGAGTTTGGTTACAATAAATTTAATTCAAAACAGATTAATTCTTTGAAAAAGTTATTAAGTTTTTTGATACAAAAATATAATATTAAGTTAGTTAATGTTTTAGGTCATTCAGATATAGCGCCAGATCGAAAAAAAGATCCTGGAGAGAAATTTCCTTGGGAAAAATTAGCAAAAAAAAATTTATGTAAATGGCATACTCTGAATAGAAAAAAGATAAAAAAATTTAGAGGAATTTCTGTTTCAGATAAGGAAAAAAAAAATTTTTTGAATAATTTATCTAAAATTGGTTATAATCTTAAAATAAAGAAAATTTTTGACAAAAACACTAGATTTATAATAATTGCATACCAAAGACATTTTAGACAAGAATTGATTGATGGAAAGATAGATAAAGAATGTCTTTTAATAAGTAAAAATCTTATAAAATCTTAAATTTATTTCTTGAAATTTAATAATTAAATTATAAGTTGTTTTTTGCCAGATAAATGACTTATCACTTTAAATTTTATTTAAAGAGGAAAGTCCGGGCTCTACAAGGATACAGTGCCAGGTAATTCCTGGCGGGGGCGACCCTAGGGATAGTGCCACAGAAAATAAACCGCCATAACATGGCAAGGGTGAAAAGGTGTGGTAAGAGCACACCGGTTCTATTGGTAACAATGAACGCTGGAAAACCCCACTGAGAGCAAGACTAAGTAGAGATGACATTGTGAAAACTAAAAGCCATCCTTGGCTAGTCATCAGGGTTAGTTGCTTGAGCTTAAGAGTGATCTTAAGCCTAGACAAATGATAAGTTTAAATGACAGAACCCGGCTTATAGTTTATCTGGCAAAATTAGAACCATCCTTAAGTAATTAATATTAATGTTCTCGTTTTGATTCACTTTCCATAAATTATTAAATAAAAAACCTTTGTATTAAACCTCAAATTGTATGTATTGACTCTGAGATAAAAAACCCATATTGTCCCATATATTCCCATATAAGGGAATTTAAGGAATTTATGGTTTATGTTTTTATCGACGTACCAAAACAAATTAGACAAAAAGGGAAGGGTGTCAGTGCCTGCAAGTTTTAGATCTTATTTATCTAACTTGGGTTATAATGGAGTAATTTGTTATCCATCATTTAATAATCAATCTATAGAGGCGTGGCCACAAGATCGAATAGAAAAAATTTCTAATGCGATAGAATCTTTAAATCCTTTTGAAGAAAAAAGAGATTTTTTTGCAACATCAGTTTTGTCAGAAAGTATTAATTTACAATTTGATGGTGAAGGAAGAATTTCATTAACATCGAAATTATTAAAGCATGCAAAAATAAGAAGTAGCATGATTTTTGTTGGTCAAGGAAAAACATTTCAAATATGGGAACCAACAATTTTTGAAAAATTTAGGACAAATGCCAGAAAAAAAGCAAATTTAAATCGAGCGAGTCTTAAATGGGAGCATCAACTTAATAAATAACGGGGGATAGAAAAATGACAATTAACTTTAAAGTACCAGAAATAAAAGAATTAAAACCTAGAATATTAGTCCTAGGAGTTGGGGGAGCTGGAGGTAACGCAATAAATGAAATGATCGATGCGGGTGTAGAAGGCGTTGAATTTGTTGCAGTAAACACTGATGCTCAAGATTTAAAAACAAGTAAATCCAAAACAAGGATTCAACTTGGTTTAAATTTAACTAAAGGGTTAGGTGCTGGAGCAAAACATGAGATAGGCCTAGCTGCAGCTAATGAGTCTTTAAATGATATTGTTGATATTCTAAAAGGTGCAAATATGGTTTTTATTACAGCTGGAATGGGTGGAGGAACTGGCACAGGTGCTGCGCATGTAATTGCAAGAGCTGCAAAAGAATTAAATATTCTGACAGTAGGTGTAGTAACTCTTCCATTTTTATATGAAGCTCCATCAAGAATGAGAAGAGCGCATGAAGGCCTTGAGGAATTAAGAAAACATGTAGATACTATTATAGTAATTCCTAATCAAAATTTATTCAAAATTGCAAATGAACAAACCACTTACAAAGAGTCTTTTCAATTATCAAACAGCATCTTAAGACATGGAGTTCAGAGTGTAACAGATTTGATGGTAAAAGATGGTCTTGTTAATTTAGATTTTGCTGATGTTGAAACTGTTATGAGCTCTATGGGAAAAGCAATGATGGGAACAGGAGAAGCAGAAGGAGAAGGTAGAGCAGCCAAAGCTACAGAATTAGCTTTAAACAATCCACTTATTGATGATTATTCTTTAAAAGGTGCAAAAGGTTTATTGATAAATATTACTGGTGGTGAAGACTTAAAACTTTTCGAGGTAGATGAAATCGTCAATAAAATAAGATCCGAAGTGGATGTAGAAGCTGAAATTATAAATGGATCAATTATTGATCCATCTTTAGATGGTAAAATTCGTGTTTCGATAGTTGCTACTGCTTTGGATGGTCAACAGCCAGAAAGTAAATCAGTAATTAATATGGTACATAGAATCCAAAATCGTAATCCTGGATATTCTGATTTTACTACAAGCAATGGAACTCCTACATTTAATTTTACTAATGCAAGCACAAATCCAATTTCACATGGTGCTAATGCTTTAAAACTTGATAATGAAGTGATGAGTGAGGATATTAACAACGATTCTGTTGATGAAATAAATAATCAATATCATGAAGAATTGTTAAAGAACCAAGAAGTTGAAAATACATTAGATGAAAATGAAATGTCATTTTCTCATGATATTGAGTCATCTTTGGAAAATAAAAATGAGCCATCAAATGATTTAAAAGAATTTGGTGTTGATACTAGAGAACCAGATTTATTTAATTCTGATGATCCTAATCCAAGCTCAGATAATCTGCTCGAGACCTCAGAAGAAGAAAACGAGGAAGATGATCTCGAAATACCTGCATTTTTAAGAAGACAAAAGAATTAATGGTCTTCGAAAAAATAAATGGAAGCCACCATGGTATCGGATGCTCCAAAACATTATCCGGTATTGCTAAGTGAATTAATTAGCATTATTACCCCTCAACATGGTGGCACATTTATTGATTGCACATTTGGTCAAGGCGGATATTCAAGTAAGATTTTAAGTTATAAAAATACTAAAGTAATCGCTCTCGATAGGGATATTGAAAGTAAAATTAAAGCTGATGAAATTTTTGATAAGTTCAACGAAAGATTTGTTTTTAAAAATAAAAAATTTAGTCAATTAGATAATTTTAAGCTCAGAAATGAAAATGTTAGATCTGTAATTTTTGACTTAGGCTATTCATACACACAAATTAAAGATCCAAAAAAAGGCCTATCTTTTGATTCATCTGGTGATTTAAATATGAAAATGGGTTTAAATGATTTCTCGGCTAACGAGGTAATAAATAAGTTGGATGCTATTGAGTTAGAAAAAATCTTTAAATTCTTTGGAGAAGAAAAAGAGGCAAAAAAAATTGTAGTAAATATTGTTAAAGAGAGAAAAAAAAAAAATATTAATACAAAAAAATTAGTTGAAATAATTAAAAAAACAAAAAAGAAAAAAAATTTTAAAATTCATAGTGCTACAAAAATTTTTCAAGCTTTAAGAATTTTTGTGAATAAAGAAATAAGCGAGTTAATAAAAGGATTGATAGCAGCTTCAAAAATATTAAAAAAAGATGGTGTGTTAGCAGTTGTTACGTTTCATTCACTTGAAGATAAAATTGTTAAATATTTTTTCAGAAGTTTGTCAGAAAAAAAAAGTATTTCTCGTTATGTGCCTAAATTAGATGAACCGGATACAATATTCAAATTGATACAAAAAAAACCCATTAC
Source organism: uncultured Pelagibacteraceae bacterium (assembly GCA_902540275.1). Lineage (GTDB taxonomy): Bacteria > Pseudomonadota > Alphaproteobacteria > Pelagibacterales > Pelagibacteraceae > Pelagibacter. The sequence continues at coordinate 47,060 of CACBMB010000007.1, forward strand.
ACCTTCCGCAAAAGAATTGAAAGAAAATTTTCCTTCAAGATCTGCTAAATTAAGATACGTCATAAAAATGAATGATGTATATAAATTTGAAACAGATATTTTGAATAAATTTAATCACTTAATTGAAATTGAGAATTTTGGAAATAAATTATGAAAAAAATTGTAGTTATTACATTAATGTTTTCTCTAATTCTAATTACTACTATTGTAAAAAATTCTACTAAAAAATTTGAAGATGAAACATTTTTAATTAAGGAAAATATAAGAAGTTTAATAAAAGATTATGAAAAATCAAAATTAGAATTTGATTATTTAAGTTCAGCCGAAAAGCTTATCGAATATCAACAATTATATTTTGAGAATAAATTAGTTCAAAAAAAAATAAAGGAAATTAGTAGTTTTGAATTAAATCATGAATAATGAAAATAGAATTATTTTAGAAGAGCAAAAAAATGATTATATCTTTAGTAAAAGTAAATCAAATTTAAATATCAATTTTAATCGAATAGCTTTTATTTTTTTTGTTTTTTTTATTATATCTGTAATTTTTTCAATACACCTTATTCATCTAGGTTCTAGAAATTTAAAAAATACTATCAAAATTGATCCCGTTGAATCAAATAAGGAATTTTATAGGGCTGATATTGTTGACAGAAACAATGAATACTTGAGTAAAACAATTAGTTCAATAGACATAGGCATAAGTCCGTCACAAATTATTGATGAGAAAAAGTTAATTCTAAATCTAAGGTATATATTTCCAGATAAAGATTATTCTGAAATAAAAAAAAGAATTAATAAGGGAAAATTTTTTTATTTTGAAAAAAAAGTATCAGATGAAAATTATGAAAAATTAATGAGACTTGGAGACAAGTCTATAGAACCTAGGGCAAACATTATTAGATTATATCCACAAAAGAATCTATTCAGTCATATAATTGGTCAAATTGATAGCGACAATAATGGAATATCAGGTTTAGAAAAATCCTTAGATAATGATTTAAAGAAATTTTCCAATCCTATTAGATTAAGTGTAGATTCGAATATTCAATATCTCATTAGAAAAGAATTAATCGAATTTAATAAAATTTTTCAGACTAAAGGCAGCGCTTCGCTTTTAATGAATATTCACAGTGGAGAAATACTGTCCTTTGTTTCATTACCAGATTTTGATTTGAATGAGAGAAAACAAATTAAAGATAAAAATTACATTAATCGAGTAAGCAAAGGATCTTATGAATTGGGATCTGTATTTAAACCTTTTACTTTTGCGGCTGCACTAGATATGGAATTAATTGAGCCATCAACAGAATTTTTAAACTTGCCTAAGTCGATCAAATGTTCAGGATTTCCAATCAGAGAATATGATAAAGAAATTCCAAGCAGTTTAACTGCGGAAGAAATATTAGTAAGATCTGGAAATATTGGATCAGTTAAGATAGCTCAAAAAATAGGTGAAGAAAAATTTAAAAATTTTTTAGAAAAAATAGGTGTTATTGGAAATTTTAATTTTGATCTAGAGGAAGTAGCTGTTTATAAAAATTTTTCTATGGGCAAATGCAAATTAGCTACAGCTGCATTTGGACATGGGATAACTACAACTTTGTTGCAACTAGCTAAAGGTTATGCAGTTATATCTAATGGCGGATATGACGTTGAACCAAAATTAGTAATTAGAAATTCTGATAAGTTAATGAGTGAAAAAAAATCAATTTTAAAGAAAGATGTTTCAGAGAAATTAGTAAAAATTTTAAGAAAAATCGTTACTGATAGTCAGGGTACTGCAGGTTTAGCAAATGTTGAAGGATATGAAATTGCTGGTAAAACAGGAACCGCTGAACAGGTAATTGATGGTGAGTATTCAAAAAATAAAATAAATACTTTTGCATCAGTTTTTCCGTCATCAAAACCTGAGTTTGTTTTTATTGTTATGCTCGATTCACCAAAAGGCTCTCCAACTTATGTTTATAACTATAGAAATAAAAAAGGGAGTTTTACTGGAACACCTTTTAATACTGCAGGATGGACTTCTGTTGAAGTTGCAGGTCAAATTATAGAAAAAATTGGGCCTATTTTAGCCACAAAGTATCTTCAAATTTATTAATAATGTTTCTCAAAGATTACTTTCCTGGAATAGAAAAAAAATTTCAAAAATATTTTTTTTCTTATATCTCTTTTGATAGTTCAAAAATAAAAAAGAATTTTATTTTTTTTGCAATTAAAGGCAATAATCATGATGGTCATGATTTTATAAATCATGCCATAAAAAAAGGAGCAAAAATAATTATCCATGAAAAAAAATTTACAGGGTTAAAGAATGAAATTTTATTTATATATACTAAAAATATTAGAAAGTTATTGGCTGAGATTGCTTTTAGAATAAATTTTGATAAACCAAATAATTTAGTATCTGTTACAGGCACTAATGGCAAATCCTCTATTGCTGATTTCTATTTTCAAATACTTCAATTAAATAAAAAAAAAGTTGCTTCTATAGGGACATTAGGCATCAGAACTAATAAATCATTTAAAAGTTTATCAAATACAACAATAGATCCAATTAAATTAAGTGAAATATTAAAAAATTTAAAAAAACAAAAAATAGAGAATGTTATTATGGAAGCATCTAGTCATGGATTAAAACAACATAGATTAGATGGATTATTGTTTGATATAGGTATTTTTACGAATCTTTCTCATGATCACTTGGATTATCATAAAAACTTTAAAGAATATTTGAATGCAAAAATGTATCTATTTAGAAAGTTATTAAAAAAAAATGGAAATATTGTTACTGATTATTCCATTCCTGAATTTAAAAAAATTAAAAAAATTTCTAAAATCAAAAAATTAAAACTTAATTTAATTTTAAGTGATAAAAAAGATTTAGGGATAAAAGTTGTTTCACATATATTCGATGGGGAAAAACAAATAGTTATTTTAAATTATAAAAAAAAAATTTTAGAATTTAAAGTCAATTTAATTGGAAAGATTCAGATTAAAAATGTATTAATGGCTATATTAGCCGCCGAAAAAAGTGGTATTAAAATTTCTAACATTATCAAAAATCTAAATTATTTAAAACCTATCAACGGTAGATTAGAAAAGATTGGTCAAATCAAAAATAACTCGAAAGTGATTTTAGATTATGCTCACACCCCTGAAGCTTTAAAAACTGTTTTAGAAAATTTGAAAGAACAATTTCCAAATAATAAGATTTCAATAGTATTTGGCTGTGGCGGAGATCGAGATATTAAAAAGAGATCTAAAATGGGAAAAATTGCAAACATTTATTGTAATCAAATTTATATAACAGATGATAATCCAAGAAATGAAAATCCAAACTTAATTAGAAAAGAAATTAAAAAAGAAATAAAAAAAAAAGATTTATTTGAAATCGCTGATAGAAAAGAAGCTATAAATAGAGCTATCTTTAATCTTAAAAGTTCTGAAATTTTATTAATAGCTGGAAAGGGTCACGAAACTACTCAAACTTATAAGAATAAAGTTAGATTTTTTTCTGATAGAGAAGTTATTAAAGTAGCAATAGAAAATAAAAATAAAGATTTATCAAATAATATTAAATTAAACATCATTAAAGAGATCTCAAAATCAAAGTTATCGTTAAAAAAAATTAATTTTAATAATGCAGTAATTAATTCAAGAGATGTGAATAGAAATGATATTTTTTTTACTATTAAAGGAAAAAAAAATGATGCTCACAGATATTTAAGCGAGGTATTTAGAAGAAAAGCATCAATTGCGATTGTTGAAAAAATACTAAAGAAATCAAATTATACAAAACAAATAAAAGTAAAAGATACTTTGAATTTCTTAACTAGGTGTGCGACGACTTTGAGAGATTCTTTAGAAACTAAGTTTATAGCAATCACAGGAAGTTGTGGGAAAACATCACTTAAAGATATGTTGGGACTTGTTTTAAACAAACATTTTAAAACCACTTTTTCAAAAAAATCTTTTAATAATAAATATGGGGTTCCTTTAAGTTTATTTAATATAAATCAGAGAGATAAATTTGGTGTATTAGAAGTTGGAATGGATAAAAAAGGAGAAATAGATTTTTTGTCAAAAATTATTAAACCCGATGTGGGAATGATAACAAATATAAGCTTTGCCCATATAAAAAATTTTAAGAATATTTCAGAAATCGCAGCTGCAAAGGGTGAAATCATTAATAATATTAATAAGCATGGGTCAATTATCCTTAATGCAGATGATAAATTTTTTGATTTTCACAAAAAATTAGCAGCTAAAAAAAATATAAAAGTTTTTTCTTTTTCTTTTAATAAGAAAAATGCAACCGTTTATATAAAAAAAATCATTAAACAAAAAAATATGTTTAAAATTATTTTTAGGATTAATGATTTAGAAAAATATTTTTATATAAGAAGAGATTTTAAAAGTTTTTTATATAATATTTTAGCTACACTTACGGTCATACAAATTTATTTTGATGTGACCAAATTAAATAAAAATATATTTTTGAATATTAAATCAACAGAAGGCAGAGGAGATATTTCAAAAGTAACACTGAATAAGAGAGAAATTTATCTTATAAATGAAAGCTATAATTCCAACCCGTTATCTTTGACCTCAGCTTTACAAAATTTTAATAAAATAAATGTAAATGATAAAAAAAAACATATCTTATTAGGAGATATGCTTGAATTAGGAAATCATTCGAAAAAATTACACATCTCTATCGCAAAAGAAATTAATAAAATTTCGGTAAATAAGGTTCATGTAATTGGTAGTGATATTAAAGAAACTTTTAAAAAAATTCATAAAATTAAAAAAGGATTAATTTTAAAAAATGATTCGGAATTAAATAAACTTATAGTAAACAATTTGAGGGATGGTGATTATTTAATGGTAAAAGGATCAAATTCAACGGGTTTATTTAATCATATAAGTAAATTAAAAAAGATAAATACTTATGCTTTATAATTTTCTTTTAAATTTTGTAGATATTTTTTCTTTTTTAAATGTGTTTAAATACATAACTTTTAGAACTGGTTTAGCAGTATTTACTTCATTAATTATAGTTCTACTAATTGGGAATCCATTTATCAGATTTTTTGCTAATAAAGAAATTACAAATCCAATAAGAGATGATGGCCCCTCAGATCATATTATAAAAAAAATTGGGACACCGACAATGGGAGGTTTAATTATTTTAACAGGATTATTAATTTCAGTATTAATGTGGGGTAATTTAAAAAATATTTACGTAATTTTTGCTCTATATATTGCAATATCGTTTGGGTTACTAGGAGCTTATGATGACTATAAAAAAATAAAATATAAAAATTCTTCAGGGATATCATCTAAAATAAAATTAATAATTCAAATCATACTTGCTATAATAGGATTGTTATTTTTAAATGAATTTTCAAATAATGCTGATTTAACAAACTTATTTTTTCCATTTTTTAAAAACTTAATAATAAATTTAGGTTGGTTTTTTATTCCTTTTGCGGTTTTTGTAATTGTTGGATCATCAAATGCTGTTAATTTGACGGACGGTTTGGATGGTCTAGCAACAGTACCAGTTATTCTAGTTGCTGTTTGCTTTGCTTTTATAAGTTACGTAACTGGAAATATAGTTTTCTCAGATTATTTACAAATTCCATATATTGAAGGCACAGGAGAAATTTCAATTTTTTGTGGAGCTATTATAGGAGCTTGTTTAGGTTTTCTGTGGTTCAATGCACCGCCTGCAAAAATATTTATGGGTGACACAGGATCTCTTTCTCTTGGAGGTTCTTTAGGAGCTGTGGGAATTATAACAAAACACGAAATAGTTTTAGCAATAACTGGTGGACTATTTGTTTTAGAGGCGGTTTCAGTTATGGTTCAAGTTATTTCTTTCAAATTAACTGGAAAAAGAATATTTAAGATGGCGCCTATACACCATCATTTTGAAAAAAAAGGTTGGCCCGAATCTACTGTTGTAATTAGGTTTTGGATTATCTCAATTGTTTTGGCAATGGTTGGCTTAGCTACATTAAAACTTAGATAAAAGGCATAAGTTTGAATATCTTTATAAATAAAAAAATATTGATTTATGGTTTAGGGAAAAGTGGATTGTCTTCATTCACGTTTCTGAAGAAAAAAAGTGAAATATTTTTATATGATGATAATTTTTCGAAGGTCCAAGCTTTAAATTTAAAAAAAAATATAATTACTTATAAAAACATATTAAAATCAAGATTTGATCAAATAATTATAAGCCCTGGAATTGATATTAACAAATGTAAATTGTCTAAATTTCTTAAGAAAAACAATGATAAAGTTTATTCTGATTTAGATGTTTTTTACTCATTTTATAAAAATGATTGTATTACAATTACAGGCACAAATGGAAAGTCTACAACATGTCAACTTCTGTATGAAATTTTATTACATCAAAAAGCTGATGTTAAATTAGTAGGAAATATTGGAAACCCAATTTTGTCTGTTAAAAGAGTAAATAAAAAAACAATATTTGTTATCGAGGCTTCTTCTTATCAATTAGAATATAGTAAAATTTTTAAATCAAAATATGCAGCTATCCTCAATATATCTCCGGATCATATTGAGAGACACAAAACTTTAAAAAGATATATTAAATCTAAATTTAAATTATTTAAGAATCAATCAAAAGAAAATTTTGCTTTTGTTAAAAAAAATGATTTTCTTATCAGTAAAGAATTAAAAGAAAATAAATTGAATTGTAAAGTTATAAAAGTAAATACAAAAAAAAATAACAAACTAATAGAGAAAACAAAAAACCAATATTTTCTGACCGAAACTAATAAAGAAAATTTTTTATTTGCCTTTGAAATATCTAAAAAATTAAAACTAAAACAAAGTTTAATAAAGCAAACAATTCAAAAATTTAATGGATTAAAATATCGTCAACAAATTATTATTAAAAAAAAATTTCTTACAATTATTAATGACTCTAAATCTACGAGTTTTTCCTCATCTATAGGAGTTCTTAAATCAAATCAAAATATTTATTGGTTATTAGGTGGAATTCCTAAGAAAGGAGATAAATTTATTCTACCAAGCAAATATTTTAAAAATATCAAAGCTTTTGTATATGGTAAAAACAAAAAATTTTTTAACCAAAAACTAAAAGGTAAGATTGAATATAAAAATTTTGATAATCTAAAAGATGCACTAAAAAAAGTTTTTATGATTATTAATAAGAATAAATTTATTTATAAGACAATATTGTTTAGTCCATGTGCCGCATCATTTGATAGTTTTAAAAATTTTGAGGACAGAGGTTCTTATTTTAATAATTTGATTAAAAAGTATTTAAATGGTGCAAAATAGATCAATATATAATTTATATTATGAATGGTGGAAAAATATTGATAAATTTTTGTTTTTTTTGATAATTTTACTATTTATCACGGGATTATTTTTTTCATTAGTGTCTACATCTTTGTTAGTTTCAGATAAATTGAATACGAATGATTATACTTTTTTCTTTAAACACTTATCTTTTGTTTTTTTAGGTATCATTATAATATTCATTTTATCTTCTATAAATGAAGAGAGGTTATTTAGAATTTCTCCAATAATCTTTCTATTATCTATAGTTTTTTTATTTTTAGTACCTATTATAGGTGTCGAGGTTAATAGTGCCAAAAGATGGATTGATTTTTATTTTTTACCACGATTCCAACCAATTGAATTAGTTAAACCATTTTTAATAATTATAATTAGTATTATTTTGAGTAGCGAAAAATATTCAAATATTTATTTTAAGTATCTAGTTACATTTTTAATAACAATACTAATAACAATATTATTAGCTGCTCAGCCAGATATTGGACAGACCTTACTAGTTCTTTTTAGTTGGTCAGTTTTAATCTTTATATCAGGAGTTAATATTATTTTTTTATCAGTTTCATGTTTGATCATATCAATAATTTTATATTTTTTAATTAGATTTGTTCCTAAGTTTGAATACATTAAAAATAGAATATTATCATTCTTTAATAGTGAAACAGGAACTCATAATGCACAATCTGAAAAAGCAATTGATTCTATTACAAGCGGAGGATATTTTGGTAAAGGAATCGGAGAGGGAACTCTTAAAGGAAGAGTGCCAGAAGCTCATACTGATTATATAATTTCTGTTATTTCTGAAGAGTTTGGCGTAATTGCCATAATTTTAATCTTATTCTTATTTTTAATATTTATTTATGCAGTGTTTAAAAAAGTTCATTTAGAAAATAAAGAAAGGATTAAATTAATTTTAGTTGGTTGTGTAAGTCTTATTTTAGTCCAAGCAATGATTCATATTGGAGTAAATATCAGATTATTTCCTACCACAGGAATGACACTTCCTTTTATTAGTTATGGTGGTTCCTCAATTATAAGTGTTTCAATTTTATCTGGAATTATTTTGAACTTGACTAAAAGAAGAATTAGATAATATGCAAAAAAAAATTTTAATTACCACTGGAGGTTCAGGCGGTCATGTAATACCTGCATTAATTCTTTATAATCATTTATTTAAAAAATTTGAAGTACTTGTAACAACAGATAAAAGAGGATTGAACTTTTTTAACAAAAACATCAGCAAGTTTAAAATTATAAATACTCCAAAATTAAGTAATATATTTTTATTACCTGTAAATTTATTTAAAATATTATTTTTAACTTTTGAATCATATTTTTTAATAAAAAGTCAGAATATAGAAAAAATTATTTCTACAGGGGGATATATGTCTTTACCTTTAATTTTAGCTGCGAAATTTTGTAAATTAAAAATTTATTTATTGGAACCAAATTTAGTTTTAGGACGTGCTAATAGATTTTTTCTAAATTCTTGTGAAAAAATTTTTTGCTATAGTGATCAAATTAAGAATTTTCCTAATCACTTCAAAGATAAGATAATTTTAATCAATCCCTTAGTCAGGAAGGAATTTTATAAAATTAATCAAGTCTCGACAAAAAAAAATCAATTTAATTTATTGATAATAGGAGGGAGTCAGGGTGCAAGAATTTTTGATGAAAATTTAAAAAATTCTATTGTCAATATTTCAAAAAAATACTCAATAAAAATTATTCAACAAACAAGCAAAAAAAATGTTACAAATCTTGAGAAATTTTATTCAAATAAAAATATTAAAAATTTCATATTTTGTTTTAATGAAAATTTTAAAGAAATAATTCAAGAAACTGATTTAGGTATTACTAGGGCTGGAGCCTCGACTTTAGCAGAATTGTCAATATCAAATATACCATTCTTAGCTGTTCCACTGCCATCATCAAAAGACAACCATCAACTAGAGAATGCAAATTTTTATAAAAATAAAGAATGTTGCTGGGTCCTTGATCAAAAAAAATTTGAAAATGATATTGAGCAGACTCTGTTAGATATTTTAAAAAATAGAGAAGATTTATTGAAAAAAAAAGAAAATTTAAAGAAATTAAATTACCAAAATTCATGGATTAATGTTAATCAAAAATTATTAAAGGCTTTAAATGAAAATTGAATTAGCAAAAAATGAAATAATCCATTTTGTTGGTATTGGTGGAATTGGAATGAGTGGTCTCTCCTTAATTATGAAAAGTAAAGGTTTTAGAATTCAGGGAAGTGATATTTCTTCAAATAAAAATATTGAAAGATTAAAAAAAGAAAAAATAAAGATTTTTATTGGCCATAAAAAACAAAATCTTAAAAACGCAACAATAGTTGTCATGTCTTCAGCAATAAAAAAAAATAATCCAGAATTGTTGGAGGCAAAAAGAAAAAATCTACCAATTATTAAAAGAGGTAAAATGTTAGCCCATATCGTCACTTTAATGAAAAATATTGTTGTTGTAGGTTCTCACGGAAAAACTACAACTACTTCTTTGATAACCTCTATCTTTCAAAGAACCAAAATTGATCCAACAATAATAAATGGTGGTGTTATTAATTCAATTAAAAGTTCCGCCAAACTTGGAAAAAGTGATTGGTCAATTTTAGAAGCTGATGAGTCAGATGGTAGTTTTGTTCATATACCTCCAACCTATTCTATAATTACCAATATAGATAGAGAACACATGGATTTCTACAAATCTATGGAGGAATTAAAGAATTATTTTATACAGTTTTTAGAGAAGGTCCCTTCTTTTGGAAAATCATTTATTTGCATTGACGATAAAATGAATATTGATTTAATTAAAAATTTAAAAACTAAAAATTTTTATACTTATGGAAGCAATTTAAAATCCAATTTTTTAATAAAAAATATAAAACAAAATAAAGAATTTACAGATTTTGATTTAATTATAAATCTTCCTAATCAAAAAAAAAAGAGTATCAAAAAAATTAGAATACCTCTTCTTGGTATGCATAATGTAAGAAATTCTGTTGCAGCCATTGCTGTTGCTTTAACAGTTGGAATATCAATTTCAGACATAAAAAGAGGACTGTTAAATTTTGAAGGTGTTCAAAGAAGATTTAATAAGATTTTCACTTATAACAACATCGATTTTTATGATGATTATGCTCATCATCCAACAGAAATCGAGTTTGTTTTGGATGGAGTGAACAAGGTATATAAAGATTTTGATAAAGTTTGTGTTTTTCAACCACATAGAATTTCTAGATTAAAAGATTTAAGGAAAGAATTTTCTTTCGCATTTAAAAAAGCTGATATTGTTATTTTATGCCCAATTTATACCGCAGGAGAAAAAATTAAATTAGGTTTTAATTATATTAATTTTGCAAAGGAAATTATTAAAAATTCTAATGTAAAATTATTTATAGTTGAAAACAAAATTCAATTAGCAAAATTTATTAAAAGTAATATTTATGGAAGAAAAATTGTTATTGGAATGGGTGCAGGTACTATTACAAATTGGATGAGAGATTTGCCAGAATATATAAAATGAAAACAAATCAATTAAAAATTTTATTAAAGGAATTTAACACTAATGTAAAATTTGAGTATGATTTGAAAAAAAAGAATTGGTTTAATATTGGAGGAAAGACTAAAGTTTATTATAAGGCAGACAATTTGAAAGATTTAGTAAATTTTATTAAAAAAATTAATAATGAGGAAAAGATATTTATTTTAGGCGCAGGCTCCAATACTTTAATTTCAGATAGTTTATTTGATGGTATTGTAATTAAGTTAGGCAAAAATTTTAATAATATTTCATTGTTAGGAAATGATATAATAATTGCTGGAACCGCTGTTTTAGATAAAACTTTATCAGATTTTGCAATAAAAAATAGTTTAAGTGGATTTGAATTTTTATCTTGTATTCCTGGCACCATAGGAGGTGGAATAAAAATGAATGCAGGATGTTTTGGAAAAGAATTTAAAGATATATTAGTATCAATACAAGCAATCAATTATTTGGGACATGTAGTAACAATTCCAGTAGAAGAGATAAAATTTGATTATAGAAATAACAACTTACCTGAAAACTTAATTTTCCTAAGTGCATCTTTTAAAGGTGAAAAAGCTGATTTTAAAAAAATTGAAGAAGAAACAATCAGGCTTAAAGCTGAAAAAGAAAAAAAACAACCAACCAGAGTAAAAACAAGTGGAAGCACTTTTAAAAATCCAATATTACAAACGCAAAAAAAAGTGTGGGAACTTATAAAAGAATCAGTTCCATTAGACATAACCTTTGGAGATGCTTGTATTTCAAAAAAACATTGTAATTTTTTTGTCAACAAAGGTAATGCGTCTTATGAAGATATGAAAAAGTTAATTGATTTTGTGTCTAATAAAGTTTTAGAAAAGACTGGTATTAGTTTAGAAACAGAAATTAAAATATTAAAATAAATTGAAAAAAAAAATTTTAATAATTTCCGGTGGTATTTCAAAAGAGAGATTAATTAGTTTGGATACAGGAAAACAAGTAGCAAAAGAACTAAAAAAAAATGGTTATCAAATAAAAATAAGTGAACCAAATTTTAGTTTGCTGGATACCATTAAATTTTTTAAACCAAATATTATATTTAATGCTTTGCATGGACAGTTCGGGGAAGATGGTTATATTCAAACAATTTTAGAAACTACAAATATTCCTTATACTCATTCAGGAGTTATTTCATCTGCAATTGCAATGGATAAAGAGTTATCAAAAAAAATTTTTACTAAAAATAAAATACTAACGCCTAAATATTTTTTATATACATTTAATGAAACAAAATTCAAATTAATTAAAAAAATTGAGAAAAAATTAAAATTTCCTGTGGTGATCAAGCCTATTAATGAGGGATCTAGTGTAAATGTTTTTATTTGTACAAAATTAAATATTTTGAAAAATTTAAAATTTCTTAAAGAATATAAAAAAATTATAATTGAAGAATTTATTCCAGGTAGAGAAATTCAAGCTGCAATTATTGGTAAGCAGAAACTTGGAGCGATTGAATTAAAACCAAAAAGAAAATTTTATGATTATCAGGCTAAATATAATCCTAGGGCTAAAACAAAACATATTATTCCCGTAAATCTATCTAAAGAAAAATATAATACTTTAATGAATATAGCGCTTAAAACACACAAATTAATAGGATGTAAAGGTGTAACAAGATCAGATTTTAAATATTATAATAATAAATTTTATTTATTAGAAATTAATACTCAACCTGGAATGACTAAACTTTCTTTAGTTCCGGAGATAGCAGCTCATCGCGGTATTAGTTTTATAAAGTTGATTAAATTGATTTTAAACGATGCAAAGACAAGTAAGTAAAAAAATATTTTTATATCTTTTCTTATTTATTTCTCTAACAACACTAAGTAATAAAAATTTGATTAATTTTCATTTACCTAACATAAATCAAATAGATATCTATGGCTTTGACCAAAGTGAAAATAATGAATTATATAAAAATTTAGAATTTTTAAAATCAGAAAATTTATTTTTTCTTAATAAAAAAAAAATTACTAAAATTTTAAATTCGAATAATTTAATAGAGAATTATCATATATCGAAAAAATTTCCATCCAAGTTAATTTTGAAAATAAATAAAACAAATTATCTTGCAATCACAAAGATAGGTGAAAAATTCTATTTCATTGGGTCAAATAAAAAATTAATTAAAACTCATAATGTAGATTTAAAACTTCCAGAAATTTTTGGTAATTTTGAAATTAAAGAATTTATTCGAATTAAAAAATTAATAGATGAGACAAAATTTGGTTATGATGATATAAAATTTTTATATTTTTTTCCATCTGGAAGGTGGGACATTCATACTAATTCTGGCATTGTAATTAAATTGCCAAAAACAAAAGTAAAAGAGAAATTGAATTTAGCACATTCATTATTGATAGGAGATAGATTTGAAGATTTAACATTAATTGATATGCGTCAAAAAAATCAGATAGTAGTAAATGAATAATTTAGATTTTGAAACTTTTTTATTAATCAGACCAAACAAGTTTGTAATATCTATTTTTAAAAAATCTGACTTTAAAAAAATTTATGAAAAAGAGATATCTGTAGAAAATAGTTCAGGTAAATTAGAAATAGATTCTCTAAAAGAATTTATTGATAATAATATAATTGAGATTGAAAAAATTTTAGGTGATTTTATAGAAAAAATTTATTTAATAATTGAAAGTGATAAATTTTTTTCCATTAATTCTTCAATTAAAAAAAATTATTCTGGTAATTTTGTTGATCAAATACATTTAAATTATTTGATAAATGATTTAAAGAATCAATGTAAAAAAACTTTTGGGGATAATAAAATAATACATATTATTATTAATAATTTTCAAATTGATAAAAAGGATTATTCGTATTTTCCAAAAGATTTAAAGTGTGAAAATTTCTCTTTAGATGTAAGCTTCATTTGTCTTTCAAATGATTTAATAAATTCTATAGAGGCCATCTTAAATAGTTATCAAATATCTGTAGATAAAATAGTCAGTTTCAATTATGTAAAAAATTACTTTAAAGAAAACCTAAATTTAGATTTGTGTAGTATGACTAAGCAAATTATTTCGGGTATCAACCCAAATGAAGCTTTTTTAGTTCCTAAAACTCCAAAAAATAAAGGGTTTTTTGAAAAATTTTTTCAACTTTTTAGCTAATTTGTATTTTACGGTAACATTTGTTGTTTTTAAATTCTTAGAAATAAAATCTAAAAAGATCTATGTCTTATTTAACCCAAAAAACTGTTTCATCTCTTACCAAATTTAGTGGTATTGGGTTACATACGGGTAAAAAATCTAGCATATGCATAAAACCAGCGGCACCCAATACAGGAATAATTTTTAAAAGAGTAGATTTAAATTTGAATAATATAATTTTTCCAAATTTTAATAATGTAACTAGCACTTCATTGAATACAACAATATCTAATGAGTTTGGAGTTAAAGTCTCAACTATAGAACATTTGATGGGAGCTTTATTTGGTTTGGGTATAGATAATGCTTTAATAGAAATAGATAATCAAGAAGTACCTATTCTAGATGGCTCCGCAATTCAATTTGTTCAAAAATTAGTTAGAACTGGTATCACTCCAAGTGAAGTACCAATTAAGATTATTAAAATAAAAAAAAGAGTAGAATATCTCAATGGCAAAAGGTCAATTATAATTGAACCATCTAAATTGAGTTTAAATATTGATTTTGAATTAAAATTTGACAACCCAATTATTAACAACCAAAGAAATTTAATTAAAGTATATGAGGACGATTTAACAGACATTTATAATTCTAGAACTTTTTGCTTGTATGAAGATATTGAAAGAATTAAAAGTCAGGGATTAGCTCAAGGTGGAAGTTTGAACAATGCTATTGTTGTTAAAGATAAGGAAATTTTGAATAAAGAAGGATTAAGAAACAAAAAAGAATTTGTTAATCATAAAATTTTAGATTGTATTGGAGATTTATATACATGTGGTTATAGATTATTAGCTAATATCAAGTGTTCTCAAGGCGGTCATTTTTTAACAAATGAGTTACTAAAAAAAGTATTTGCAAATCAAGAGAATTATACAGTGTTAGAAATTAAAGAGAAAACTTTACCTCACACGCTCATTAATAAAAATTTGCTTAAATCAATAGCATAAATTTTATTTTCAATTAATAATATAGATAAATGAAAATTATTTTTACCCTAATTGTAGTTATGGTATTTTTTTTGTCTGGTTGTAAAAATAAAAAAGAGAAGACAATTGTTTTAAAGAGTGACGATTTAGAGGCACAAATGATCGAAGCTTATAATGAGGGTGTCAAAGCTTTTGAAGAGGGAGATATGTTATTTGCCGCAAAAAATTTTAATAATGTAGAAAATATTTATCCACAATCTATTTGGGCACCCAGATCAATATTAATGGCAGCTTATTCATATTATTATCATGATTATTATGGCGATGCTATTTCAGAATTAAAAAGATTTTTGAAAAATTATCCAGAGAATGAAAACTATCCTTATGCTTATTATTTAATGGCAAGCTGCTATTATGAGTTAATAGTAGATGAAAAAAAAGATTTATCATCGATACTAAAATCACAAGAATATTTTGAATATATTATTAAAAATTATCCTAATACAGATTTTTCTTTAGATGCGAAGTTTAAATTAAATTTAATAGATAATGTTTTGGCATCAAAAGAACTATATATTGGAAAATATTATTTATCTAAAAAAAAATGGATTCCAGCATTAAATAGGTTCAAAAATATTGTAAATAATTATGATCAAACTGAATATATTGAAGAAGCTTTACATAGATTGGTTGAGATAAATTATATTTTAGGATTAGAAAATGAGTCAAAAAAATATGCAGTTTTGTTAGGATATAACTATAAAAGTAGTCAATGGTATGAAGAGTCCTTTAAGGTTTTTAATAAAGAATACATAAGTCCTATCGAAAAAATCAAAAAAGATAAACAAAATTTTATTTTCAGAAAATTTAAAGAGTTATTTAAATAAAAATGAATTTTGAGGAAATTAAAAAAAAATATAATAAAAAGATTAATGAAATTTTAAAACATAATGAAAATTATTATGATAAAAATAATCCTTTAATATCTGATGAGAAATATGATGAACTTAAAAAAGAAATATTAGACCTTGAAAAAAAACACAAATTTTTAGCTAGTGATAAATCACCTTCAAAAATTGTTGGATTTAAACCCTCAAAAAATTTTAGAAAAGTCAAACATAGAGTTTCAATGTTATCTTTATCTAACGCATTTAATGAAGAAGATTTAATTAATTTTGAAAAAAAAATTATTAATTTTTTAGATAAAAAAAAAGATTTACAAATAGAGTATAGTGCTGAGCCTAAAATTGATGGTATATCCGCGTCTTTATTATATGAAAATGGAAAATTTATAACTGGATTATCAAGAGGAGATGGAAAAGAAGGTGAGGATATAACAGAAAATTTAAAAACTATAAAAGATATTCCACTTGAAATTGACTCAAAAAATTTTCCTCAAGAAATAGATATCAGAGGAGAAGTTTTTATTCGAAACTCAGATTTTAAAAAGTTATCCGACAAGTTTGCAAATCCAAGAAATGCTGCCTCTGGCTCTTTAAGACAAAAAAATCCAAATGAAACCAAAAAAATTCCACTTAGATTCATTGCTTACACATATGGATTTGAAAAAAATATGAAAATAGACACTCAAAGTGAATATTTAAAAAATTTAAAAAAATGGGGGTTTGTTACAAATCCATTAAACAAAACTATAATCGGTATTAAAAACTTATTTAAAAATTATATTGAAATTGAAAAAAAAAGAGATCAATTAGACTTTGATATAGATGGGATTGTTTATAAGGTAAATGATTTTAAACTTCAAAAAAGATTAGGCAATGTAGCTAACGCTCCAAGATGGGCTATAGCCCATAAATTCTCTTCGACTAAGGGTGTATCTAATATAATAGATATTGATATTCAAATTGGTAGAACAGGGGCATTAACACCTGTTGCAAAAATCAAACCTATAAATATTGGTGGAGTTTTGGTTTCAAATGCAACGCTACACAATGAGGATGAAATAAATAGAAAAGATATAAGAGTCGGAGATACAGTTGTTATTGAAAGAGCAGGAGATGTTATCCCTCATATCATTTCTGTAGATTTTAGTAAAAGAAAAAAAAATTCAGGAAAGTTCGTTTTCCCAAAAAAATGCCCCTCATGTGGATCAGAAACAATTAAAGAATATAACGTTACAACTAAAAAAAAAGATGCAGTCAGAAGATGTTCTAGTGAAGGTTTTAAATGCGAAAAAATTTCTATTGAAAAAATCAAACATTTTGTTTCAAAAGACGCTTTTAATATTGATGGTTTTGGAAAAAAAATTGTTGAAAACTTTTGGAATTTGCAGTTGGTAAAATTTCCACAAGATATTTTCAAATTAGATTATTTAAAAATTGAAAATCTAGATGGATGGGGGAGACAATCAGTTGCAAATTTAAAATATTCTATTGATTTGAGAAAAAAAATTTCATTTGAAAGATTTATTTTTGCTCTTGGTATAAGACATATTGGCTTAGAAAATGCAAAATTGTTAGCAAAAAATTTAAAATCATTTAAAAATTTTTTAAATTTATCTAATTCAAAAAACTTTAGTGAACTATTAAATATTGATGGAATTGGAGAAACACAAATTAATTCAATTAAGAGTTTTTTTTCTAATCGAGAAAATACAAAGATTTTGAATGATCTTTCAAAAATAATTTCAATTAACAATAGTGTAGAATTCAGGAAAGATGGCCACTTAAAAAATAAAACTTTTATGTTTACTGGAAAATTAGAAAATATGAGTAGAGCAGAGGCCAAATCTTTAATTGAGCAAAATTCAGGAATTATAATTAGTAATATATCAAAAAAACTCAATTACTTAATCATTGGAGATAAACCAACTAAAAGAAAGATTGACGCTGCTAAAGAGCTCAATATAAAAATTTTAAATCAATCTGATTGGCTTAAAATGTTAGATAAAATTAGCTAACCATTTTCTTTCTTTATTATTTAGAAATCTGGATAATCTAGAGTAAACGGTCAAATGATATTTAAACAAATAATTTTTTTCTTTATCATCTAACATTTTGTAATTTATTAAGTCTTTTTCGATAGGTGCAAGTGTTAAATTTTCAAAAGTTAATTGATTGTTATCTTTTTTTACATATATAAGATTTTCAATTCGTATACCGAATTCTCCTTTTTTATAATAGCCAGGCTCGTTACTTAAAATCATTCCTTCACGCATCTTTATAGTATTAAATTTAGATATTGCATGAGGTCCTTCGTGAACGTTGAGAAAGAATCCAACTCCATGGCCAGTACCATGTTCATAATTTAAACCATCTTTTACTAAACTTTTTCTTGCTAGCACATCAATTAATTTTCCATTAAAGTTTTTTTTAAGATCAGCAGAAACTACTGCTATATGACCCTTTAATACTTTAGTGAAAACATTCTTAATATTTTGTTTTGGTTTAGAGAAACAGATCGTTCGTGTAACATCAGTTGTTCCATATTTATATTGACCACCAGAGTCACATAAAAAAATATCTTTTTTATCAATTTTTTTAGCTGATTTTTTGTTAGCTCTATAATGAACAATAGCACCATTTTTTCCAGATCCTGCAATTGTATTAAAACTTGGATATAAATATTTTTTATTTTTTTTTCTAAAGAACTCTAATTTATTCTGTGCATCAAATTCTGAAATTTTCTTTTTATTTACATTTTTTATCCAATAAAGAAATTTAGTTAATGCAACTCCGTCTAAGACATGTGCGTCAATCATTGAATTTATTTCATTTGGTGTTTTTAAGGATTTAAAAAAATATATCGGGTCTTCATTACTTTCAATCTCAAGTTTACTTCTGATTAAGTTTTCATAATAAATTGAACAACTGTTTTTATCTATAATAATTTTTCCTTTTTTTATTTTTTTTATAAAATATTCAAAATTTTTAGGTTCAATTATTTGTTGTTTGAAAATTTTTTTTTCTTTAATTAATCTTTTAACTTTTTTTTCTTCTGCAATTAAAAAAATTTTTTTTTTATCATCTAGTAGTAAGCGGCAATTAGGAATTGGACTAGTAGGATTGTCATATCCTCTTATATTTAGTAACCATGCAACATTTTCTGGTGCACTTATAAAAAGATATTTTGATTTATTTTTTTTCATGTGACTAATAACTCTTTTAATTTTAATCAGGTGGCTTTGCCCGGTAATACTTTTATTGATTGAATAAAAAGATTTAGTACTTGGGGTATTTTTTTTAAATACTAAATCTACTAAATTTTGATCAATATTCTTAATTTCGTTATTTTTATTAAAACAGTTTTTGATTTTTGATGATGTAAAAATTTTTGGATCAATTCCAAGTTTAAGATTTTTTAAAATTTTACAATTTATAATTTTTTCATAACTGATTATTTTAAAATATTTTCCTGCCTCAATTCCTGCTTGAATTGTATATCTACCATCAACAAATAAATAATTTTTCTTTTTTAAGATTATCGCACATCCAGCAGATCCACTGAAATTTGATATTTTCTTTAATCTATCGTTTTGAGCATATTCACCAAAATATTCATCATTTTTTGGTATAATATAACCATCAATTCCAAAAAAATTAAATTTTTCTCTTAATTCATTAATTTTCTTTTTAATCATTTAATTCGCTTTTGATATCTTATCCACCCCGGACTTCTAATATTATCATTCTCCTCAAAATCTTGATTAAAATCAAAATCTTCTTCGGTATTATTTGTCTCATCAAAAAAAGAATTTTTTTCCAAATAATCTTCTGGAAGTTCATCAATAAATCTAGAGGCCATACTATCAATCCAATCACCTTGATAGAATCTGTTCATAGAGAATGAAATTATAGCTTTCTTTTTTGCTCTGGTAATACCAACATAAGCAAGTCTTCTCTCCTCTTCTAGGCCATTTTGACCTTTTTCCTCAATAGATTTTTGATGAGGGAATAAACCCTCTTCCCATCCAGGTAAAAATACAACATCAAACTCTAAACCTTTGGCAGCATGCATAGTCATCATATTAATTTTTTGCCCATCCCAATCTTGATCAACAGAGGTAGCCAAAGCAACATGTTCTAAAAAACTTTCTAAATTATCAAATTCCTTCATTGCGCTAAGTAATTCTTTTATATTTTCAATTCTATTTTCATTTTCTAAATCTTTTTTATTTTTTAACATTGTCGAATAACCAGACTCATCAAGAATTATTTGAAGTAATTTAACATGATTAAATTTTCTTTTATTTAAATTTTCTCTCCACTTATCCAAAAGATCTAAAAAAATTCTTAAACTAATTTTGGCTTTGGGTTTAATTAAATTATTTTCAATCATTTTTTTTGATGAAATTTCTAAGCATAGAGAATTTTTTTTAGAATATTCATGAATAGATTTGATAGTGCTATCTCCAATTGATCTTTTTGGATTATTGATTATCCTTTCAAAAGCCAAGTCATCTTTACTTTGATAAACTAATCTTAAATAAGCTACACAATCTTTTATTTCAGCTCTTTCATAAAATTTAATTCCGCCTAGAATTCTATAAGGTAGACCTATTTTTAAAAATCTTTCCTCAAATTCTCTAGTTTGGAAAATAGCTCTAACGAGAATTGATATATTATTCAAAGAATATTTTTTTTTTAATTTTTCAATCTCATCAGAAATTCCAATGGCCTCATCTTTTCCGTTTTTAAAGCAATTTAATTGAATTAATTCACCATCCTCTTGAGTTGATTTTAGAGTTTTGCCAACTCTATTTTGGTTATTAGAAATCAAATTTGAAGCTACTGACAAAATATTTTGAGTTGATCTATAATTTTTTTCTAATCGGATTACTTTTGTATCAGTATAAACCTGATCAAATTCTAAAAAGTTTTTGATCTCTGCACCTCTCCAACTATAAATTGATTGATCATCATCACCAACACAACAAATATTTTTATTTTTTTCAGCTAATAGATTTAACCATTTACTTTGTATAAAATTCGTATCTTGATATTCATCAACCAAAATATACCTAAAATTTTTAGAATAAATTTCTCTAATGTCTGAATTTTTTTCTAAAATTTTGACAGTGTGTAAAATTAAATCCCCAAAGTCACATGTGTTTAAATCGATTAATTTTTGTTGATAAATTTTGTAGATTGGTAATATCGTTTTTTCATAAATATCTTTTTTATTAATTATTACCTCGTTCGGATAAAAACCTTTATTTTTCCAACGATCAATAATTGCAAGAATATATCTTGGTGCTAATTGTTTGACATCAATATTTTCTGCTTTACAAATATTTTTTATTAATCTTATTTGATCATCTGTATCTATAATTGTAAAATTTGAATTTAGATTTACAGCTGATGCATGTTTTCGTAATAGTTTGGCGCAAATTGAGTGAAAGGTTCCTAACCATGACAAACCTACTGCAGCTGATCCAAGAATCTTGCTTACTCTAGTTTGCATTTCTTTCGCAGCTTTATTTGTGAAAGTGACAGCTAGAATTTGATTGGGAAAAGCTTTTTTACTATAAATAATATTGGCTATTCTTGTTGTTAAAACTTTTGTTTTACCAGAACCAGCCCCGGCTACGATTAATAATGGGCCTTCAAGGCACATCACAGCTTCTTTTTGGTTTTTATTTAGATTTTTTAAAAAATCAGAGTTTAACATTTAAATTATTTTAATATAAATACTCCAAAACTTTATGCAAAAAAGTAATATATTAGCAAAAAAGCTCAGAAAACAAATTTTATTAATAAATAATTCAATAGAAAACTATTTCAATAAAATTAAATCAAATTTAAAAAAAACAAAATTTGACGCAAATAGCAGACTTTTTTATGGCTTAGGAGCACTGCTGATTTTAACTTTGGCTTATTTTTTAATGCCAACCCTTTACGATAAAAACGTTCTTGAAAATAAAATAAAGAATCAAATGTTTGAGAGATACGGTATAGAAATAAATTTCAATGAAAAAATTAAATATAGCTTTTTTCCTACACCTAATTTTTACTCTAAAAATTTATCCATTGTTGCAAAAAATAAAGATATAGCAAAAGTAAAAAATTTTAAAATTTTTATTTCTACTAGTAGATTGTTTGAAATGAACTATCTTTTAATTAAGGATGTACAATTTGCTAAAGCAGACTTTAATATTAATTTTGATGATTTAGATTTTTTTAAAAATCTTTTATTTATTGATCCAAATAATTATAGTTTATCAATAATAAAAAGTAATATTTTTTTTAATAAAGAAGATGATGAAACCTTATTTATTAATAAAATTGATTACATAAATCTTATTTATGATAAAAAAAATTTACAAAACATCCTGTCTTTTAAAAATGAAATGTTTAATGTTCCATTTAAGTTAAAAATAAAAAATAAACCAATTGAAAAAAAATTTACATCAATATTTAACTCGAAAAAAATAAGACTTAGTATTGAAAACGAACTTCATTACAAAGAAAAAATAAAAAAGGGATTAATTAGTATTCTTTTAATAAATAAAGATACAAAATTGAATTATCAAATATCAGAAAATTCATTAACATTTAAATCATTAGGTGAAAAAAAAAAATATAATGGGTATTTAGATTTTAAACCATTTTACCTTTCAGCAAATTTTAATTATGAAAATATGACTTTAAAAAATTTGTTAAAGAACGACTCAATTATTGTCGATTTGTTCAAATCTGAAATTTTGAATAATAAAAATCTTAATATTAATACTAATTTTAAAATCGATAATATAAACGATATAAATCAATTTAATCAATTAGATTTAAATCTTTCATTATCAGAGGGAAATATAAGTCCTTCTAATTCTAGTGTAATGTGGAAAGATGATTTAAAAATAGAATTAGATGAAAGCTATTTGATTTACGATAAAAGCGAAATTTATCTCGTATCTAAAATTATTGTAAATTTAAAAGATGCTATGGATTTTTTTAGTTTCTTTCAAGTTCCTAGAAAAAACCGAAAAGCAATTAAAAAAATTGAATTTGATTTAAATTATAATATTAGTAATTCACAATTAAATTTTGATAATATCATTATAGATAATAAAGAGAATTCAAAATTAAATGATTTTGTTAATGACTACAATGCATATCCAAAAAAAAATTTTAACAAAGTTAGATTTAGAAATTTCGTAAATGATTTATTTGAAAGTTACGATGGATAAATCATTTTTTTTGGATTTATAATTTTATCATAATCTTTTTCATTTATAAATCCAGTTTTGATGGCTTCCTCTTTTAGAGTTGTCTTGTTCTTAAGAGCTTTTTTTGCAATATTAGCTGCATTATCATAACCAATTTTAGGTGCCAACGCAGTTATAAGCATTAAGG
The DNA here is from genome assembly GCA_902540275.1 of uncultured Pelagibacteraceae bacterium. Taxonomy (GTDB): domain Bacteria; phylum Pseudomonadota; class Alphaproteobacteria; order Pelagibacterales; family Pelagibacteraceae; genus Pelagibacter. The sequence goes on from CACBMB010000007.1 coordinate 70,415, forward strand.
AATTATCTAAATAATATTTAATTTTATCCTTATCTGCCTTTAATCCTTTAATACAGTACAACGCAAAATTCCTTGAGCTATCTGCAAGAAGATCTATGGATTGTAGAATATTATGTGCTATCAAAGGTTTGAATACATTTAATTCGAAGTGACCATGAGATCCAGCCATAGTTATTCCATTATGATTTCCAATAACTTTTACACATACCATTGTTACTGCCTCAGATTGGGTTGGATTTACTTTACCAGGCATAATTGATGAGCCTGGTTCATTGGCAGGCAGAATTAATTCGCCATATCCCGCTCTTGGTCCCGAACCTAAAAATCTAATATCATTAGCAATTTTCATTAAACTTACAGCAGTAGTATTCAATGTACCTGAAAAATTAACAATTTCATCATGAGCAGCTAAAGCTGCAAATTTATTCTTTGTTGGTTTAAATGGAATATTAGTTATTTTTTTGATTTCGTTGATAATTTTTCTATCAAAACCTTTTTTACTATTTATACCAGTTCCTACTGCAGTACCCCCTTGTGCCAATGAATGAATTTCTTTAAGGCCATTTTTTATTCTTGAAATACAATCTTCTAATTGAGATTGATATCCTGAAAATTCTTGACCTAAAGATAAAGGTGTTGCATCTTGTAAATGAGTTCTTCCTACTTTGACTATATTTTTAAATTTCGTAACTTTTTTTTTTAATTCTTTATTTAATAACTCTAGAGATGGTAAAAGTTTATTTTTAGTTTCAATAGCTATTGCAATATGCATTGCTGTCGGAAATACATCATTAGTGGACTGTGATTTGTTTACATGATCATTAGGATGCACAGGTTTTTTTGAGCCCTTTTTTCCTCCTAAGATTTCAATTGCTCTATTAGCTATCACTTCATTTACATTCATATTAGTTTGAGTTCCCGATCCTGTTTGCCAAACCTTTAAAGGGAAATGCTCATTTAATTTTCCTGATATAACTTCATTCGATGCTTTTATAATTGCTTTCGAAATATTAGGTGAAATTTGTTTTTCTTTTCCATGAATCTTTGCAGCTGCTTTTTTTATTATTGCAATAGACTTTATTAATATTGGTCTCACTAAAAATTCACCTATATCAAAATATTTTTTCGATCTTTGTGTTGAGGCACCCCAATATTTATTATCAGGGACATTGATTTTTCCAATACTGTCGTATTCTTTTCTTAATTTCATGAATATCGTTTTTAAACTATATGCTATAGGTATATATTAGTTTTATTTAAACTTACAGGAGCAAAATGACAAATTTCAATAAAGTAGGAACTTTCATGAAAACTTTCGGCCAAGAAGTAAAAACAAAACCATCATTTAGTTCGAAAAAAATCAATAAATTGAGGTTGGATTTAATTAGAGAAGAACTTGATGAACTTACAGAGGCTATGAAAAACAAAGATTTATTAGAAGTTGCCGATGCGCTTACTGATATTTTGTATGTAACTTATGGAGCTGGACATGCATTTGGAATAAATTTAGACAAATGTTTTGATGAAGTTCAAAATTCAAATATGAGTAAGTTAGATGATAATGGGAAACCAATTTATAACGAGTCTGGAAAAGTCATGAAAGGACCAAACTATTTTAAACCAGACCTATCCAAGTTTGTAAATTAGATTTCTAACTTAAATTAAACCGTATGAGCACTGTGAATAATACTGGCAACAGAAATACCGCACTAAATTTTATTTTTTTAGTCATTTAGGAACATATTGAAATATTTACTTAATTTAGGTGATAATATAATAAATTATTAATTTTTTATGATTAAAAAAAAATTTATTTATTTTATTTTTATAATCTTATTTATTGCTATTGGATTATTGGTAGGTAAAAAAATAATTAAAAATTTTGCATCAAATGAACAGAAGGAGTTAATCAAAAAATATATTTTTTCATTTAAATATATATCTGCTCAAGATGAAAAAATTAAATCACTTCAGGGAACAATATCACGATATGAATTAGATTTTAAAAATTCAAAAAAAAATATCCAAGTAGGAAAAGCAAAAGATTTTGAATTATCAAATGATAAGATATTAGAAAAATTTATTTTAGCGGATGGCTTTTATTCAGGAATCTATAATTATCTTCCAGGAAGTGGATTTATTGATTTTCATAAAGACAATTTATTTGTTGCATCCAGTCGGGGAATTTTGGCTTACTCAAAAGATATTAAGGGTGAGTTGATTTTAAAACAAATTGAAAACAACATAAATGAATTTATTGGAATTGAACAATTTAATAAATCAAATAAATTTTCTTTAAACGATTTGCTTATTCATCAAAATATAATTTATATTTCATATCATGAGGAAAAAGAGGAAGATTGCTGGACTAATAGTATAATATTTTCAGAGGTTAATTATGAATTTATAAATTTTAAGAAATTATTTTCTAACAAAGAATGCATAAATTCAAAGAACAATGTAGATAGTGAGTTTAATGCACATCAATCTGGTGGTCGGATTGTACATTATGATAATAATAATATTCTATTTTCAATTGGAGATTATAGAGAGAGACATTATGCTCAAGATGAAAAAAGTATTTTTGGCAAAATAATTAAGATAAATATTAATAACTCTGATTATAAGATAATTTCTATGGGGCACAGAAATCCTCAAGGCTTATTTTTTGATCAACAAAATAATTTTGTTATAGAAACTGAACATGGTCCTTTAGGAGGAGATGAAATTAATTTAATTGAGATTAATAGTAGCAATTCAGGTGAGATACCAAATTATGGATGGGCCATAGCATCTGCTGGTGAACATTATGGAGGTAAAACGCCTGCTAATGAAACAAAATACAAAAAATATCCGTTATATAAATCTCATAGCGAAAATGGTTTTATTGAACCTTTATTCTCATTTGTTCCATCAATAGGAATTTCAGAAATTGTGAAAGTTGGTGAAAATAAATTTATTGTTAGTTCTTTAAAAGATAAATCTATTTATTCTTTTCAATTAAGCGAAAATCAAAAACTAATAAATCTCAAAAGGATTGAAATTTTTGAAAGAATTAGAGACTTAAAATATAAAGATGGTAAATTATATCTTTTTTTAGAGGATACACCGTCGATTGGTATAATTAACTTTGAAAATTAATTTATCCAATCTGGTTTTTTGATATTTATTGAAGCCTCTCTGGTTTTAAAATCAACTTTTTCATCAAAGTTTTTGTCTAAGTATTTGATTAAAGCAAAAGGATAATCATTTTCAATTAACACTTTTCCTATTTCCATTTCATTATTATAAATACTTTCACCTTGGTGCAATTTACCATTTATAATATTAATTGGAAATATTCTTTTTGAGAGTTTGTTCTTTAATTTAATTCGTGCAGTGTTTTCTTGTCCTACATAACAACCTTTTTTGAAATCAATTCCATTTAATTCTTCAAAATTACACTCAATACCAAATAACTTATTTTGTAATTTGTTTAAATCTTTTGGAACTATTCCAAGTTTATGACTTAACGAATAGTATTCCTTCAAGTTTGCATCATGAAGATCTAACTTTTTTAAAGATAAGTATAGTTTTTCCAAATTAATAATCAGTCTTGCTCCTAAGTTTTTGTTTCGAGGATCTAGAATTATTGGATCTTCTCGATATTTGAAAGTATAGCCTAATAGATCTTTAGAACCTTCAATGGATAAAAATTTTTCGTAGCTAAAGCTTGCAACAACAAATTCATTACTTAAGTTTAATATTTCAACTTTTGATCTTATTTTATAGCTATTTAATTGTTTAAATAGGCTTTCTGCTTGAGATTTTTCGCAATCAATAAAATAACCCTGCTTATGTTTTAATATTATAAATTCATAAAGAAATTTTCCTTGAGGTGTCAGTAACGATGCAAAACAACTAGAACTATCAGTAATCTTATTCATATCGTTACTAATTAGATTTTGGAGAAATTCTTTTGAATCGGAGCCATTAATATAAAGTATAGCTCTATCATCTAATATATAAACACTGTTATTCATATTTGATTGATACTAAATTTTAATATAATAACTTTTTTCATAAATGTTAGATCTAAAAATCAAAAATGGCCAATGTTATATTGATGGTAAGTTAGAGGCTAAAGATATTGCTATTAAAGATGGTAAAATATTAAAAATTGGTGAGGTATCAGAAGATTCTAAAGAAGTTTATGATGCAAAAAATCAAACTGTGCTCCCAGGATGTATAGATACTCAAACTCATTTTAGAGAACCAGGCTCGACCGACACAGAAGATCTCCATTCTGGAAGTAGAGCTGCAGTAGCGGGAGGTATAACAGCAGTATTTGAAATGCCAAATACTAATCCGCCCACTTCAAACATTAAAGAATTTCAAAGAAAATTAGATCTTGCAAAAAATAGAATGTATTGCAATTACGCTTTTTATTTTGGTGCAACAGCGGATAACGTAAATCAACTAGCTGAATTAAAAGATTTAGAAGGTTGCTGTGGAATTAAATTATTTGCTGGTTCTTCAACTGGTAATCTTTTAGTAGCAGACGAAAAAGATATAGATAAAGTATTTGAAAATTGTTCAAAAGTTGTTGCAGTTCACTCAGAGGACGAGGAAGTTTTAAATAAGAATAAAAAATTAATTAAAAATGGAGATGTACACTCTCATCCTATTTGGAGAAGTGAAGAGTGCGCCATGTCATCTACAAGAAGAATTGTTAGACTAGCTGAAAAGCACAATAAGAAAGCTCATGTACTTCATATTACAACAAAACAAGAGATAGATTTTTTATCCCAACATAAAGGAAATATTACTTTTGAAATTACTCCGCAACATTTAACAATCTATGCACCAGATTGTTATGATAAACTTGGAACATATGCGCAAATGAATCCTCCTATAAGGGACAAATCTCATTATGACAGATTGTGGTATGCTGTAAAAAATAATTTGAATGACACAATAGGATCAGATCATGCTCCTCATTTAAAAGTGAATAAAGATAAAGAATATCCAAACTCTCCGTCTGGTATGCCAGGTGTTCAAACTCTTATGCCAGTAATGCTAAATCATGTTAATGATGGGAAATTATCACTTACTCAACTAATAAATCTTGTGTGTGAAAATCCAATTAAAATTTTTGGAATTCAGAATAAAGGATTTATTAAAGAGGGTTATGATGCTGATTTTACAATTGTGGATATGAATAAAAAAATTCTTATCAAAAATGAAAATATTGAAAGTAAATGTGGATGGTCACCTTTTAATGGAACTGAGTTCAAAGGAACCCCAGTTGCAACAATAATTGCTGGTAAAATAAAAATGAAAGATGGTAAAATTTTAGGTGATCCTGAGGGCACTCCACTAAAGTTTAGTTAATCTTTCCAGCAAAAGTATTAACTAAAATAACACCTACAACAATTAAAAATAATCCTGCTATTGCTTGCCAAGCCAATGTCTGTTTAAAAAAGATGTAACCTAATATTGCGATTGTGAATATTCCAAGACCACTCCATGTTGCATAAACAATCGCTATGGGTAATTTATTTACCACAAAAGTTAAAAGATAAAATGCAGTTAAATAAAAGATAGCAAGTGCAAAAGTAGGAATGAACTTTGTAAAATTTTGAGATACCGGTAATAACATTGTACCTGCAACTTCACAAAATATTGCTCCTATTAAAAATAAGTAAGTTTTAAGCACTTTTTAGAATTTTATTTTTGATTAAATCTTCTTTTATTTCATCTAATATAGTTGGATCATCAATTGTCGGAGGCATTTTGTATTCAATATTGTCAGCAATCTTTCTTATAGTTCCTCTTAAAATTTTACCTGATCTTGTCTTTGGAAGTCTTTTAATAACTATTGCCACTTTAAATGCTGCAACTGGACCAATTTTATCGCGCACCATTTGAATACATTCTTTTGAGATACTTTCATTATCTTTATCTACACCAGCTTTTAGAACAATTAATCCAATAGGTAGTTGACCTTTTAATTTATCAGCAACACCAAGAACTGCACATTCGGCAACTGATTGATGCTCAGATAGAACTTCTTCAATAGCCCCAGTGGACAATCTATGACCAGCTACATTTATTATGTCATCAGTTCTAGACATAATCCATATATAACCATCTTCATCAATATGACCTGCGTCATAGGTTTGATAATAACCTTCATAATTTGACATATAATTTTCTTTATATCTTTGATCAGCATTCCAAAGAGTTGGAAAAGTTCCAGGGGGTAAAGGTAGTTTTACAACTATATCTCCCATTTCATTTGGCTTGGCTAAAGTTTGATCAGATTTTATAATTTTAACATCATACCCAGGCACTGCTTTACAAGCTGAACCGTATTTTGTTTTCATCATTTCAATCCCAGTGCAATTTGAACTAATTGCCCAACTAGTTTCAGTTTGCCACCAGTGATCAATAACTGGAACTTTCAATAAATTCTCTGCCCATTTAATTGTATCTGGATCAGCTCTTTCACCTGCAAGGAAAAGACTCTCAAACTTACTTAAATCATATTTTGAAAAAAATTTTCCTTCAGGATCTTCTTTTTTTATTGCCCTAAAAGCTGTTGGAGCTGTGAATAAAGATTTTACTTTATAGTCAGAAATTATTTTCCAAAAAGCACCAGCATCAGGAGTGCCAACAGGTTTTCCTTCAAATAATACTGTTGTACATCCTTTAAAAAGTGGAGCATAAACAATGTACGAGTGACCGACAATCCATCCAATATCACTTGCTGACCACCATATATCATCCTCACTAATGTTATAGATATTTTTCATAGTCCATTTTAAAGCAACTATGTGACCCCCAATATCTCTTACTATACCTTTTGGTGTACCAGTCGTGCCTGATGTGTAAAGTATGTAGGCAAATTCATTTGAATTCATTTCAACACAGTCAGTATCTTTAGCATTTGCATGGGCCTCATCCCAACTTATTTCCATCGGAGCATTCAATTTAACCTCATGACCTTTTCTTTGGAACAAGATCATCTTGCTAATTTTATGTTGAGCTTGTTTGACAGCTTCATCTACAAGTGGTTTGTATTCAACAGTTCTCCCTGGTTCAAAACCACAAGAAGCAGTCACTAACAATTTTGCTTTACTGTCATCTATTCTGCTTGCAAGTTCATTAGAGGCAAATCCACCAAATACAACTGAATGTATTGCTCCAATTCTTGCACATGCAAGCATAGCAACAACAGCCTCAGGTATCATAGGCATGTAAATTATCACTCGATCACCTTTATCCACTCCTTGGTTCTTAAGTGCACCTGCAAATTTTGATACTTTTGATCTTAACTCCTCATATGTAAACTTACTTTTGTTTCCTGTTATAGGACTATCGTAAATAAGGGCAGTTTTAGCTCCTTTACCTTGATCAATATGTAAGTCTAGCGCGTTGTAACATGTGTTAGTTGTCCCATCCTCGTACCATTTGTAGAAAGGTGGATTAGATTTATTTAAAATTTTTGTGGGCTTTTTAAACCAGAAGATATCCTCTGAAGCATCTTTCCAAAACTTTTCAGGGTTATTAATAGACTCTTGGTAAATTTTAGTGAAATTTGAGGACATAAGGTTTTTTGATTCGATAGTGCCTTTTTATTAGATTTTTAAATTATAAATTGTATTTAATTTTAAAAAGTCAGTAAAATCAATGTAAATTAATGACATTTAAGTCTTCAATAATCTCCTTATATTTGGTATTTAACGCTCAACTTTGGCTTAGGGAAGCCTAAGCCTAGTTTATATAAACTAAATAAGTAAAAACTAACTAAAGAGGGAGTTTTTTATGAAAAAACTTAAACTGTTTGCTTTAGCAGCTGTAGCCCTATTGGGGATTACAGGTGTAGCAAACGCAGCATCTGCTACTATGTTAGCTCAAGATGACTTCGTTGGAATATCTTTTTGGATAATTTCAATGGGTATGTTGGCTGCTACAGCTTTCTTTTTTATGGAAAGAAACACTGTTGCTCCTGGCTGGAAAACGTCAGTAACTGTTGCAGGTCTTGTAACTGGTATTGCATTCATCCATTACATGTACATGAGAGAAGTATGGGTGATGACTGGTGATTCACCAACAGTATACAGATATATTGACTGGTTGATTACTGTTCCACTACAGATGATAGAGTTTTATTTAATTCTAGTAGCTGTAAGAAAAGCAAACTCTGGAATTTTCTGGAGATTGTTAATTGGTTCATTAGTAATGTTAATCGGTGGATATTTAGGAGAAGCTGGATACATCAACGCTACACTTGGTTTCGTAATCGGTATGGCTGGTTGGGTATACATTCTTTATGAAATATTCTCAGGTGAAGCTGGTAAAGCTGCTTCAAAAAGTGGAAACAAGGCTCTTGTTACTGCTTTTGGTGCGATGAGAATGATTGTTACAGTAGGTTGGGCAATTTACCCATTAGGTTATGTATTTGGTTACCTAACAGGTGGTGTAGATGCAAACTCACTTAACGTCGTTTATAACTTAGCTGACTTTATTAACAAAATTGCATTCGGTCTAGTAATCTGGGCTGCTGCAGTTAGTTCAGCTGGCGCAAGAAGCAGATAATTACTGTTTAAATTAAATTTATAGGGCGAGTATGTTTTTACATACTTGCCCTATTTTTTTTTACACCTATATTTAAATCAATGACTAAAATTACTTACATAACTCATGACTCTAAAACTCATGAAATCGATGTTCAAAATGGATTAACAGTTATGGAAGGTGCTGTTCAGAATGATATTCCAGGTATAGATGCTGATTGTGGTGGCGGAATGGCTTGTGCAACTTGCCATGTTTATGTCAAAGAAGAATGGTTAGATAAGCTACCAAAAAAAGAAGATGGTGAAGAAGATATGCTGGATATGGCTTTTGAGCCTAAAAAAAATAGTAGATTAAGTTGTCAACTTGTTGTTTCAGATGAACTTAATGGTTTAATAGTTAATATACCATCAAAGCAGGGATAATTATGAAAAAAACTGATGCTTTAATTATAGGAGCTGGACCAACAGGATTATTTACCGCTCATCAATTAAAATTAATTGGACTTGATTGCGAGATAGTTGATAACTTAGATAAAATTGGTGGACAATGTGCAGAACTTTATCCAGACAAACCAATTTATGATATTCCTGCAGTACCTGAGTGTACTGGCGGAGAATTAACAGAAAATTTGTTAAATCAAATAAAACCCTTTGATATAAAATTTCATTTGAACGAGAGAGTGGATGAGGTAAAAAAAGATGGTGAGAATTGGGTTGTTAAAACAAATAATGGCACAACATTTACAACTCCTAATGTTATTATTGCAGGTGGAGTGGGTTCTTTTGAGCCTAGAAAATTTCCTGTAAAAGATTGTGAAAAATTTGAAAATCAATCGGTATTTTATTCAATTAAAGACAAAAAAATATTTGAGGGCAAAACTGTTTCTATCTTTGGTGGTGGTGATAGTGCATTAGATTGGGCTGTTGAATTATCAAAAAATTCAAAAGTAAATCTTGTCCACAGAAGAGACGATTTTAGAGGAGCTCAAGCTACCGTAGATAAAGTAAGACAATTAGCAAAAGAAGGGAAAATAAATCTTTTTACCAAGTCTCAAATGACCGCAATAAAAGGAGAAAAAAAATTAGAAACCATAGATATAACTAGTGATGATAAAGAGGTAAAAACTTTAAAAACAGATTATGCCTTAGGTTTTTTTGGTTTAATTATGCAACTAGGACCCATAGCTAATTGGGGTTTAAATCTTAATAAGAAAACAATAGACGTAGATACTGAGAAGTTTGAAACAAATCAAAAAGGTATTTATGCTGTGGGTGATATATGTAATTACCCTGGTAAATTAAAACTAATTTTATCTGGTTTTCATGAGGGTGCTTTAGCGGCGAGGGCATGTTTTAAACTAGCAAGACCTAATGAAAAATACAGATTTGAATTCACAACTTCCTCTAAAACTATAAAAGATCGCCTTGGTGTAAAAAGTGATTGAACTTTTTTCAGCTAATACTCCTAATGGAAAAAAAATTAGTATTATGCTCGAAGAAATTGGATACAAATTTAGTGTAATCAAGGTTGATCTAGACAAAGGTGATCAATTTAAACCTGAATTTAAAAAAATAAGTCCATTAAGTAAAATACCAGTAATCATTGATCACAATTCTGATAAAACAGTTTTTGAGTCTGGTGCAATTTTAATTTATTTGGCTGAAAAAAGTGGAAAATTTTATGACAAAGAAAATAGATTAGAAATAAATCAGTGGTTAATGGCTCAGATGGGTTATGTAGGACCAATGCTTGGCCAACATCATCAGTTTCATCACTACAACCCAGGCAAAAGTAAATTTGGAGAAGAAAGATATTTTAAGATATCAGAAAGAATTTATAAAGAATTAGATGAAAGATTATCAAAATCGAGATTTTTATCTGGAGATTCCTATACTATAGCCGATATAGGAACTTTTCCATGGATTGCTCGGCATGAATGGCATGACATTGGTTTAAAAAGATTTAAAAATTTAACCAGATGGTATGTTGAAATATGCAAAAGAGATGCGGTAAAAAAAGGTTTTTCTTTTATGAATAAAGATGAATATCCGCCTTCACCTTAATTAATTCATTGAGCTAAGTAATCTAAATAAAGAAGCAAAAATGCCATGACCAGAAATTTCAATAGCTACAATTGCAAGAATTATTAAAATAAATTTCTTGTTCATCTAGTAAATACAAATATTAACAAAAGAATCCAAAAAAAAGCGTAATAAAAATAAATATATTTTTTTGTAAAGTTGTATGTAATTGGATTATGGACTGGTTTACCTTTTCTTTTTTTTTTAGTCATCAGCATGCACCTTTTCGTCTTTTTCGTGTTTTTCTTGTGCTGCTATAGTATATTTTGCTACTGGTCTAGCCATTAACCTTTTTAGCCCAATTGGCTCTGCAGTATCTAAACAAAATCCATATGTATCTTCTCTAATTCTGGCTAAAGCTTTATCAATTTCAGAAATTAGTTTAATTTGTCTGTTGATAGCTTTCATTTCAACATTTTTGTCAGTGTAAGAACTTGCTTGATCTACAATATCAGCTGATACACTGTTGTCATCCATACTTCCATTGTAAAGGGCTTCATTATTTGATTTGATTAATTCTTTTTTCCAATCCTGTAATTTCATTCTAAAAAAAACTTTATGTTTTTCGCACATATATTTTTCAGTCTCTTTTGGAATATAGTTTTTTGAGATTTTAATTGGACCTTTATTTACGTCTTTAGGTTTAGATAAACTTTTAGGTTTAGCTTTACTTACTGATTTTACTTTTGATACTTTTTTTTTAACTTTGCTAGCTTTAGGCATAACTTAATTTAAACCCGAGGCAGTATATTCAGCAAATTAATAGTGTCAAGGCAGCTTAATTATTGTAAATAATTGACAATGAATGTTTTAAACAGAAATATTACAAATATATTTTTTATATTTATACTTGCCCACTTAATTATATGGACGGCTGTTCCAACTATTACTAATAAAAACTTACCCCTGGATGTAATAGAGGCTTTGGCTTGGGGAAGTAATTTAGACTGGGGTTTTAACAAACATCCACCAGGAAGTGCTTTTTTTCCAGAAATGTTTTTTCAAATATTTGGAGCGCAAGATTGGGCCTTTTATCTATTAAGTCAAATTTTTGTTGTGATTGCATTTTTTTATGTCTTCAAGCTTTCAAACGAAATTTTTAAAAATATTAAACTAGGTTTGATTTCTGTTTTATTACTAGAGTCTATTTATTTTTTTAATTTCACTACTCCAGAGTTTAATGTAAATGTCTGTCAATTACCTTTCTGGTCATTAACTGTTTATTATTCTTGGAAAATTTATAATGCTAAAAATATAAAATTTTTTGATTGTTTTTTAATCGGTTTATTTGGTGCAATCGGTTTTTTATCAAAATATTTATTTTTGTATTTGTTATTATCGATTGTTGCATTATTCATTTATATAATCTTTGTAAAAAAATTTAAAAAATTTGATTTTAAATATCTTATAATAATAGAGGTATTTTTAGTTTTATTGGTACCACATTTAATTTGGTTATTTAATAATGATTTCGTTACTTTGAGTTATGGTTTAAAAAGAACAAGTTTAGACAGTTCAAGCCTATTTAATCATATTAAATATCCTGGAATATTCTTATTTAAACAAATTGGAACATTAATACCATTTTTGGTATTAGGATGGCTAATTATAAATAAATTAAAATTTAAATTAAATTTAAAAGACAAAAAATTAATCTTTTTATTATTTGTTAATTTATTTCCAATATTTTTAATTTTGGCTACGTCTATTTTAATGGGATCTAGAATAAGAACAATGTGGATGACACCATTTTATTTATTTTTTGGTGTATTATTTGTTTACATATTTCAATCTCAAATAAACTTAAAAAAGATAAGATCATTTCTTTATGCTTTTTTATTTTTATTCATATTATCTCCGTCTATTTATTCATACGTTTCTATTTCAGAAAAAAATAAAAGAACAGATTATTCTGGAAGAGAAATAGCAGAACTAGTTGAGAGAAGATGGAACAAAAATTTTTCTAATGAAATCAAATATGTAGTTGGTGATGAGTGGCATGCAGGTAATTTATCTTATCATATTTCATCAAGACCCATATGGTTTAGTTCAATTAAAGGTAAAGCTGATAAGTTAGATAAAGAAGGGGGCGTTGTCTATACTGGTAACGCTGATGTTTTAAAACAAGTATGTCCTGGAATATATGGTAAGATTAGAAAACAAGGTTTTTGTATGATTGGAAATTAAGATGTCTGACCAAATTATTAATTATATTAATAAAACACCTAAAGCTGAATTGCATCTCCATATTGAAGGAAGTTTAGAGCCTGAATTGATGTTTAAGTTATCTAAACGTAACAAGGTTGAGATTCCATTCAGATCAGTTGAGGAGATAAAATCTGCTTATAATTTTACAAATCTAGATTCATTTTTAAAAATTTATTATGAGGGATCTAAAGTTTTAATTAATGAAGAAGATTTTTTTGATCTAACTTGGGAATATATTTTAAGATGCAAGGAAGATAATATTGTCCATACCGAAATTTTTTTTGATCCTCAGTCGCATTTAGTAAGAGGAGTTAGTTTTGATAAAATAATTAATGGTATTGATAAAGCTTTAAGAAAAGCTGAAAAAAAATTTAATATTTCTTCTAAAATTATAATGTGTTTTTTAAGACATTTAGACGAAGATTCATGTTTTGAAGTACTAAAAGAAGCATGTAAATATAAAGATAAGATTATCGGTGTAGGTTTGGACTCATCTGAAAAAGGAAATCCTCCAACAAAATTTAAGTCATTATTTGAAAAAGCTATGGAAGAGGGTTTTCTAACAGTTGCACATGCTGGTGAAGAAGGTCCACCAGAATATATTTGGGATAGTATTAATTTATTAAAGGTAAAAAGGATTGATCATGGTGTTAAATGTCTTAGAGATGAGAAGTTGGTAAATAGATTAAAAAAAGATCAAATTCCATTAACCGTATGTCCACTATCTAATATTAAGTTATGTGTTTTTGATAAATTAGAAAATCACAATTTAAAACAAATGTTAGATAAAGGCTTAAGAGCAATGGTGAATTCAGATGATCCTGCATATTTTGGTGGTTACTTAAATAAAAATTTAATTGATACTGCAAATGCTCTAAATTTAGAATTAAATCACATAAAAATATTGATTGAGAATTCCTTTAAATCATCTTTCTTGGATGAAAAAACAAAGAATGAATGGTTGAAAAAGATTAATTGATGAAAATCAAAATTTTAATTCCAGTATATAATGATTGGCAATCAACGTTTAAATTAATTGACGAAATCAATGGTTTATCGATTGATCCAAAATTTCAAATTTCTATAATCATAGTTAATGACGCTTCAAATCATGATCGTCCAAATAATGAAAAAGATTACGAAAATTTTCAATCTTTAAAAATTATCAATATGAAAATAAATCAAGGTCACGCAAGATGTATTGCTACTGGATTAAAATATATTTATCAAAAAGAAGAATTTGATTATATTATACCTATGGATGGAGATGGAGAAGATAGACCAGAAGAAATAAAAGAATTTTTAAACAAAATAGATGAATCTAATGGTAGAGCTATTATAGGACAAAGAGTAAAAAGATCAGAAGGTCTCATTTTTAAAATTTGTTATCAAATGCATAAATTAATTACTTTAACTTTTACAGGTAAATCGATTAGATTTGGAAATTATACTTGCTTACCAAAAACTATTGTTGAAAAAATGATTAACGAAAAAGCTACATGGAATAGTTTTTCTGGCTCTTTAACAAAACTAGAGAAAGATTTATTACCAATACCGTCTAGTAGAGGTCCAAGATATTTTGGACCTTCGAAAATGAGTTTTTTTAACCTATTAAAACATTCTCTTTCAATTATAAGTGTTTTTAGAAAAACAGTTTTGATCCGTTCAGCTTTATTTATAATCATTTATATTTTGATAATAAAAAGCAATGCATCCGTTATTACGGCAATACCTTTAATGTTATTATTGATAATGATTTATTCAATTTCAAGTTTAGCTTTAAGAGAAAATATGGATGAGTTTGATAAAGCTTTGTCTAATATAAATGATATAGAGAAAGTTAAATGACAAAAATAATTTTATTAGTGATTTTTATATTTTTTTCATTTTCTGGAATAGTATTTTCAGACAATCATAAAACTAATTTTAAAGATATAAAAGGTTATAAGGAACAATTTCTTTCAATGTCTGAAAAAAAAGTAAATAGAATTAAAGAAGTTAAAGCGTCAGATGGTTTTCCTGTTTATGAGGGAAAAACAAGTATTCAAGTTACCGTCAACAGAGAAGATGCAGGCTGCGGAAAAGGTAAAGCACAAACAACACAAATTCAATGCGATGGTAAAGGCAATAGAAGTAGACAAGAAATACACCTAGGGGATATGAGATTGAAAAACAAAGAACATATATTTGAATATGCAGTTTATTTTGATGAAAGTTATGAACCTTTAGAGAAAGGTGCGGTAGTTATAATTGGTCAAATGCATACTGACAATAAAGCTAAAGGATGCCATAGCTGTTGTCATTTTTGGGCTCAAGATTTTAAATATAAAGGTGAACATTATTACAGTTGGGCAAGTAAAGCAGCTTATTCATCAGAACCTGTTATAATTGGAAAAATTGAGGACTTAAAAGGGAAGTGGACACATTTAAAATTTCATGTGCTTTGGAAACTTGATGAAACTGGAAGATTTAAAATTTTTAAAGATAATGAGGTTATAGCTGATCTTAAGAATATAAAAACCTTAGCTGATACTTGTACAGGGGGTTATATGAAATTTGGAATTTATAGACATCGAACTATTGGTTATTGGAATTCTGATTGGGAAAGCTTACCAGATCAAAGAGTCTACTTAGATAGCATCGTATTTAGAAAACCAAAAAAAGAAGAAAAATTTAAAAAATAGAAGTCTAAATTTTTATTCTTGGCAACGAATAAAAATCAGCAGTATCTATTTTAGAAGAATATTGTCTTCGCATATTCCATCTTTTATGAACCCCAGCACTTGCAAGACTTAAAGTAGATCTTCCATATCTATAATTAGTATTATCGATTGAGCGCATTAAACTTTTTATTTTTTCATCTTTTTCTGATGAAAATAAATTTTTCCTACCATCATCATTACGCAGCCCTGTGAGCATCACACCTGTTTTTTGATAACGATAACCATTTTTGAAAATACTTTCTAAAATTGAAATTGCAGTTTTAACTGTTTCAATACTATTGTTTGTTGCAATTGGAAAATCGATTGTTTTTGCATTTGAATAATAACCGTAATCTCTTTGAAAAGGACTAGTTCTAACAAATACCGTAATTGCTTTCGCAACTAAAGACTCAGATCTAATTTTTTCAGATGCATTTAAACAATAGTTTGCAACTGCTTCTTTTAGTTCTTGAAACTTTTCAATTCTTTTACCGAAAGATCTTGAAACCACACAACTTTTTCTTTTTGTTTGTGTGGTTTCTAAATTGATACAAGGAATGCCTCTAAGCTCCATTGCAGTTCTAGAACTTAAAACATTAGAACATTTTTTAATCCAAGTATTAGATTTATTCTTAAGTTGCTTTGCATTATAAATTCCATTTTTTTGATAAAATTTTGTAAGTTGCCTACCAACACCCCATATATCATTGATTTCAACTTTTTCTAAAATTGGATCTAAATTTTCTATGCTAATTAAGCTAACAACACCTGATTGTTTTTTCTTTGCAATATGATTTGCTACTTTGCTTAAAGTTTTAGTTTTAGCAATGCCAATACTAGTTGGGATACCAGTCCATTGTAGAACTGTTTCTCTAATTTCTCTTCCAACTTTTTCAACTTCAGAGTCTGGAAAATTAGATAAATTTATAAATGCCTCATCAATTGAGTAAACTTCTATTTCTGTATTAAATCTTTTAAGAGTTCTCATTACTCTTCTAGACAAATCTCCATATAAAGAATAATTTGATGAAAAAACTTCAACTTTATTTTTAACAATGATATCTTTTGCTTTAAAATAGGGTT
>CACBMB010000008.1 GCA_902540275.1 uncultured Pelagibacteraceae bacterium
AAAGCTTGTTATATTCCTGTAGGCCATAAATCAGATAAATGTATTGATAAAAATTTAGTTTTAGGAAAATTGAAACCTTTATTAGAAGACTCAAGTGTAAAAAAAATAGGACAGAATATTAAATTTGACTTTATTGTTTTATTTAATCAAGGAATAGAGCTTAACTCAATGGAGGATACAATGCTTATGTCTTATGCTTTAGACGCAGGCAAAAATAGACATAATATGGATACCTTATCTGAAATACACTTGGATCATAAACCAATAGCTTTTAAAGATTTAGTTGGTTCAGGAAAAAAAGAAATTAACTTTAGTGAAGTTGATATTGATAAAGCAAAGGATTATGCTGCCGAGGACGCTGACATCACCTTTAGATTATATAAAAAATTTAAAAAAAACTTGAAGACAGAAAAAATGACTAATATTTATGAGGTTTTTGAAAAACCAATGATTAAAATTTTAGCGTTTATGGAAATTGAGGGGATTAAAATTGATAGTAAATTTCTTAAAGTTTTATCATCAAAATTTCAAAAAAAGATACAGAAAATCCAAAGTGATGTTTTCAAAATTTCAAAAAAAGAATTTAATATAGCATCACCTAAACAATTAGGAGAAATTATCTATAATGATCTGAAGATAGCTAATTTAAAAAAAACAAAAAAAGGAAGTTTTGCTACAAGTGCATCTGTTTTAGAAGATTTAGCTTTTAAAGGCCATAAATTTCCGCAATTAGTCTTAGATTGGAGACAGTTATCTAAATTAAAAAATACTTATTCTGAAACTTTACCAGAGCATATTAATCCTAAAACCAAAAGAGTTCATACATCTTTTTTACTTGCCGCAACTTCTACAGGCAGACTGGCTTCAAGTGATCCAAATTTACAAAATATCCCAATTAAATCTGAGGATGGAAAAGATATTAGAAAAGCTTTTATTGCTGAAAAAGATCATTCATTAATTTCTGCAGATTATAATCAGATAGAAATGAGAATTTTAGCTGATTTAGCAGATGTAAAAGAACTTAAAAAAGCTTTTAAAAATAATGAAGACATACATTCATTAACAGCTAGCCAGATATTTAACGTTGATATTAAAAAAGTAAATCAAGATCAAAGAAGAAAAGCAAAAGCAATTAATTTTGGAATTATTTATGGAATTTCTCAGTATGGTTTGGCAAAACAAATTAACGTAAGTAATTTTGAAGCAGAGGAATTTTTAAATTCATATTTTGCTAAATTTCCAGAAATTAAAGACTACATGGACAAAACAATAAAATTTTGCAGAAAAAGTGGTTATGTAAATAATATTTTTGGAAGAAGGTCTCATTTTATCAGTATTAATGACAAAAATTATAATATTCGAAATTTTCAAGAACGTGCTGCAATTAATGCACCTATTCAAGGATCTGCTTCAGAAATAATGCGATTAGCCATGATGAGACTATCAAAAAGATTATCTGAAAAAAAATTTCAAAAAACTAGAATGTTATTACAAATTCATGATGAACTAATATTTGAAACACCTAAAGATGAAGCAAAAAGAATCGGCAAAATTATTATTGAGGAAATGACAGGGGTAGCTAATAGTGATCAACATTCATTTTCGATACCTTTAACAGTTGATATGAATATAGGTGATAATTGGGGCGCTCTACATTAATTTAAATTTCATTGCCCAAATTAGAACAATTTAGTATTTTTATATTTAAGTATGCATAAACAAACAATAGCTTTAATTGATGATGATAGAAATATTTTAACTAGTTTGAGTATAGCGTTAGAAAAAGAAGGTTTTAAAGTTCAAACTTATATAGACGGAGAAAGTGCTTTAATTGGTTTAACCAGAACTCCACCAGATTTAGCTATTGTTGATATTAAAATGCCAAAAATGGATGGAGAAGAATTATTAAAAAAGTTGAGAAAAAAAACTTCATTACCAGTTATTTTTTTAACTTCAAAAGATGATGAAATTGACGAATTACTAGGTTTAAAATTGGGTGCAGACGATTTTGTTAAAAAATCTGGAGGTTTTTCAATTAAAGTTTTAATTGAAAGAATAAGAGTTCAGTTAAGAAAGAAAGATTCAAAGGATATTATTGAGGAAAATAAAACTATTATTTCACATGGTAAATTAAAGTTAGATCCTTCCCAATTAGAATGCGAGTGGGATGGAAAACAATTGCCTGATAAATTAACAACTACCGAATTTCTTTTGGTAAAAGAATTAGCCAAAAGACCAGGTATCATTAAGGAAAGAGCACAACTTATGGATATAGCATATAGAGAAGATACTGATATTGAAGATCGTACTATTGATAGTCACGTAAAGAGAATTAGAAAAAAATTTAAAAGGGTTGATCCAAATTTTTCAGCTATTGAAACTAGATATGGAAGTGGTTATAGATGGAATGTTAGCTAATGTTTAGCGTTCTCCTTAAAAATCTATCTATTTTAAAAAAATTTTTATTAATAAATTTAATTTTTTTTACAATCATCGGGTCATTTACATTTTTATATTTGAAAAATGTACAACCAAATTTAATAAAAAAAAAATCCTCCAACCATATAGAAATAATCAATAACACTATTGATAATTTAAATAGATTAGATGTTAAATTTATTGAAGAAGATATTAGAAAATTTTTATTTTCAACAAGATTTCTTTTTCAGAACTTAGATAGAGTGATTTTTTTTGACAATGAACTTAATTTAATTGGTGATACTGATACACTTGATCTTGATCCTAGATCGTTTTCAAAAAGATTAGATTTAGTTGAATTAGAAGTATTAAGTGAGGAAAAAACAAAAGAAATAATTGAAACAAAAAATATAGATATTGGAAATGATAACACTGTTTCTTTGAAAGATATTTTATTTAATTATGCTGGATCTAAGAATTATGGAATACCTTTTACTTTTACTCAAGATGAATTTAAAAAATTTAAATTAACGACAATAAAAAATGTAATGAAAGATGATAATAATCTAGGATATATAGCAATAAGTGAAAATGCTAATGATGTAAAAGCAGCAATAAATGAAAGAAAAACTTTTATAATTAGAACAGCTATAGCAGTAGGAATAGTAATATTAATTTTTTCATTTGTTTTAAATAGATATTTTTTGAAACCTATAAAAAATTTAGTCAGTTATACAAAAACAATTAAAGATAAAAATTCAAAAGGTGGAAATATTGAAAGTCTTAAATTGCGAAATGATGAATTGGGATTGTTATCAAATTCTTTAGATGATATGACTTTAGAATTACAAAAAAGAATTTCACATGCTGAAAATTTCTCCACTGATCTTGTTCATGAAATAAGAAATCCTTTGGCTTCTCTCAAAAGTGCATCTGAAATCTTACATGATACAAATGACATTAATCAAAGGATAAAATTAATTAATATTTTAAGTCATGATGTTCAAAGAATTGAAAGATTAATTACAGACTATTCTCAAATGTTAAAAGATGAAGTTGCATTAAGTAAGGAGAAAACCAAAAAACTTGATATAGAACCAATTATTAAGTCAGTTGTTGATGACTTTAATAATATTTATAAGTTAAAAAGAGGGATTAATATTTCTTATAAAAATGATGGCAAAAATAATTATTTTATTAATGGTATTGAAAACAGAATTGAACAAATAATTGCGAATTTATTGGACAATGCAATTTCTTTTAGTGAAGATAATAAAGATATAGTTGTCAAAGTTTCAAAAAAAAATAATAAAGAGATTAATATTGATGTTTTAGATGAAGGACAAGGATTCAAAGAGAAAGATACTAATAAAATTTTTAAAAGATTTTATAGTAATAGACCAGATAAATTCGGTCAACATTCAGGCTTAGGATTGAATATTGTTAAGAATTTAGTTGATTTACATAATGGCTCAATAAAAGCAACAAATAGAATAGATAAGAAAGGTGCAAGAATGGAAGTCATACTTCCAACTGTATAAAGTCCTATTGATTAATTAATTCATTGTTGTTAGAAGATCTCCATCATGGAAGATTTTAAAGTAAAAGATATAACTCAAGCAGAATTTGGTCGTAAAGAAATTTCAATAGCAGAAAGTGAAATGCCAGGGCTAATGGCATTAAGAGAAGAATATAAGGGGAAGTTACCTCTCAAAGGTGCAAAAATTATTGGATGTTTGCACATGACTATTCAAACAGCTGTT
The DNA here is from genome assembly GCA_902540275.1 of uncultured Pelagibacteraceae bacterium. Classification (GTDB taxonomy): domain Bacteria; phylum Pseudomonadota; class Alphaproteobacteria; order Pelagibacterales; family Pelagibacteraceae; genus Pelagibacter. The sequence goes on from CACBMB010000008.1 coordinate 4,182, forward strand.
TTAATAGAAACATTAGTTAATTTAGGAGCAGATGTTAGATGGTCATCTTGTAACATATTTTCGACACAGGACCACGCTGCAGCAGCAATTGCTAAGTCAGGTATACCTGTGTATGCATGGAAGGGAGAAACTGAGGAAGAATATATTTGGTGTATTAAACAAACTATAGAGGCGAAGAAAGGTTGGAGGCCTAACATGCTTTTAGATGATGGTGGAGATTTGACTGCTATCATGCATAAAGAATATAAAGATTTATTAAAAGATGTAAAAGGGGTTTCAGAGGAAACAACAACAGGTATCAAAGCTCTTAATAAAATGGAAAAAAACAATTCACTTATGATACCTGCAATAAATGTAAATGATTCAGTTACAAAATCTAAATTTGATAATCTTTATGGTTGTAGAGAAAGCTTAGTTGATGGAATCAGAAGAGCTACAGATGTAATGATGTCTGGAAAAGTAGCAATAGTTGCAGGTTTTGGTGATGTCGGTAAAGGCAGTGCTGCATCTTTAAGACAAAGTGGTGCCAGAGTTTTGATTACTGAAGCGGACCCAATTTGTGCGTTACAAGCTGCAATGGAAGGATATGAAGTTGTTTTAATGGAAGAGGCTATTAGCAAAGCAGATGTAGTAGTAACTGCAACTGGAAATAAAGATATTGTGACTGCGGATCATATGAGAGAAATGAAAGATAGAGCAATTCTTTGTAATATTGGTCATTTTGATAATGAGATTCAAGTCGATGCTTTAAAAAATTATAAATGGACTGAGGTAAAACCACAAGTTCATGAAATAGAACTCCCAAATGGTAAAAGGATAATTCTTTTGGCAGAAGGAAGATTAGTTAATCTGGGATGTGCAACAGGTCACCCAAGTTTTGTGATGAGTGCTTCATTCACGAATCAAGTAATTGCACAAATTGAGCTTTGGAATAATTATAAAAAATACGAAAATAAGGTTTATGTATTGCCAAAACATCTTGATGAAAAAGTTGCAACATTACATCTTAAAAAAGTTGGAGCAAAGTTAACCAGATTAACAAAAGAACAAGCGGATTATATTAGTGTTGGCGTAGAGGGTCCATTTAAACCTGATGCATATCGATACTAATAATGAAAAGATAGATATTTCCTCAGAAAAATTGTTGGAAGAACTAGCAGCAAAAGTTTTCAAGAATATAAAATTAGGGGATATAATTTTTTTAATTGGAGAGATGGGTGTTGGGAAGACTACCTTTGTAAAATATCTAGTAAATGAGTTTCAAAAACAAAATAAACTTAAATTAACAGAGGTCACAAGCCCTACTTTTAATTTACTCAATGAGTATGATATAAATAATGTAAGAATTAATCATTATGATTTGTATAGAATTAAGTCCTCAAAAGAGATTGATAATTTGGGTATTTTTGAAAATATTTATGACTCAATTACTTTAATCGAATGGCCACAGATGATTGAAAAAAAACCTAAAGAGATTATAGAATTTAAATTTAATTATGAGAAGGATTACCAGAAAAGGTCAATTTGCATCAAGGGCCTTAGTATTTAAACATTTAAATGAAAAATAATTCAGTTTTAAAGAAAATTAAAGGTGATGCATCATTTAGAAATTTTTATAGAAAAAGGAGTAAAGACAAAACATCTATCATAGTATTTGCAAAAAAAGAAAAGCAAAAAAATTTAATTATCTATGATGCAATTAACAAAATTTTAAATAAAAATCAAATTTTAGCACCAAAATTATATTCATATAAATACAATAAAAATTTTATTGAGATTCAAGATTTTGGTAATGAAACAATTTTTGCACTATTAAAAAAAGAGAGTAAAAAAAGTTTTTTTTACTTTAAAAAAATAATTAAAGAATTGAATAAAATACAAGCTATAAAAGATAAAAGAATTAAAACATTTCAAAATAAGACATATACTATTCCAAAATATGAAAAAAAAATTTTAGTAAAAGAAGCCAATTTATTTTGTGATTGGTACGCTAAAAAAGTTCTTTCTAAAGAAAAAAAATCAAAATTTAATCTTAAGTTTAAGAAAATTGTTAAAAAGCTTTCACAAAAAATTAAATTGAAAAATGATATTTTTGTCCATAGAGATTTTCATATTTCTAATTTGATGTATCAAAACAATAAAATTGCCATTATAGATAGTCAGGATGCATTAATAGGAAATAAAGCTTATGATTTAGCATCATTAATTGATGATGTTAGATATAAAACATCAAAATCATTTAAACAAAATGTTTATAAATTATATATCAAGACACAAAAAAGTCTTGATAAAAAAAAATTTAAAAATGATTTTGAAATAATATCTGTATTACGAAATTTAAAGGTTATAGGTGTTTTTACAAGGTTAGCGATTAGAGATCATAAAAAAAAATATTTAAAACTTATACCTTATACTTGGAGTTTAATTAAAATGAGAATAAAAGAAAATAAAAATTTAAAAGAGCTCAATGATTTATTAAAACAATTTTTCAAAGATAAAATGACATGAAAGTAAATACAGCTTTAATTCTTTGTGCCGGTTATGGAAAAAGACTTTTACCTTTGACATCAAAAAAACCCAAACCTCTTTTAGAGTTAAAACACAAGACACTTTTGGAAAAATGTATAAATTTAATTGCTAAATTAAATGTAAAAAAAATTATTATCAATACATTCTATATGGAAGAGCAAATTTTTGAATTTGTAAAAAAAAAAAATTTTTCAATAGATATCGAAATTATTAGAGATGGAAAAAAAATATTAAATACAGGTGGTGGAATTTTGAACATGATCCAAAAGTCGTCTGATAACGATTTTTTAGTTTTTAATCCAGATACAGTATGGAGTGAAAATTATTTGGATGAAATTTTGAAAATGGAGAATTTTTATTTTTCTAATAAATTAAATAATATCCTTTTGCTAGTAAAAAAAGATTTAAGTTTTGATAAAAATTTGAAAGGCGATTTTGATTTAAAGATTAATCGAATAAACAGAGATAATAAAGAATTTACTTTTATCGGATGTCAAATCCTAAATAAAAAGTTATTTAAAAATTATAAAGTCAATGATTTTTCAATATCAGAGATTTGGAATAAATTATTATCAAGAAATCAATTAAATGGTTTTGAAAGTTTAAATAAATTTTACCACTTAACAAATTTTGAAGTTTTTAATAAACTAAAAGATCTTTAGATCTATCTTTATCTAAGTATTCACAATCTATAATACCTAGCTCATCATTGAATTTTATTACTAAAGGATTTCCAGTAGGAATTTCTAAATTTAGAATTTGATCGTTATCTAATTTAAATAAATATTTACACAAAGCTCTTATCGAATTTCCATGAGCTGAAATTAAAACATTTTTTTTAAAAAGTTTATTTTCAATTTCTTTTTTATAAAATTTGATAACTCTTTCATATGTATCTTTTAAGGACTCAGTATCAGGAATAATAATTCCAGGTATATTTTTGTAAGTTTCAATATTATTTGGATGATATAAACTTTTTCTATCTAAAGGTTCTGGTTTAATATCCCAAGATCTTCTTAACTTATGGACTTTTTCTTCCCCTAGTTTTTTAGCCATTTCAATTTTATTCAGTCCAGTAAGGACACCATAATGTCTTTCATTTAGCTCCCAAGCTCTAACAAAATTATTTTGATCGTTTAAAATTTTTTGAATAATCTTTAATGTATCGTTTGCTCTTAGTTGTAGAGATGAATAGTAAAGGTTAATTGTAATATTTTTTTCTTTTATTAGATCTCCTGCTTTTTTTGCTTCTGATATTCCTTTCTCTGTTAAGTGAACATCCACCCATCCAGTAAATCTTTTTTCAAGATTCCAAGTACTTTGACCATGCCGAATTAATATTAAATAATTCATTAGATTGATTATTATTTTAATATAAATAAAAATTACAATATATGTTTAATAAATTTTTTTCATTTTTAAAAACAATTTTTTATATTGCAAATTTTGTATTAATTTCCCTTTATATCTTTCCTGGAAGCATACTTGGATGGTTGTTTTATGGGAATGCTGGTTTACAGCCACAAATTACATCTGATTTCTTGGTATCCTCTAATCATGTTTATGCATTTATTTTACTATCAATTTTAGGATACTTTTCATATGAAAAAACAAAATTAAGTTTTTTGTTCATTTATTTATTTTGTCTCGCAATTTGTTTAGAGATATTACATTTAGTAATTCCAAATAGAGGTTTTGAGTTTTCAGATTTATTTGGAAATTTATTAGGAGTTATATTAATTTATTTTTATTACTTAACAAAAAAATATTTATTCAAACGTATTGATGAAAAATAAATTTTATAACTATATTCTTATTTTTATATTAATTTCTCTTCTATCTTGTTCTTCTATACCTAAGAATACATCTGACAGTTGTTCAATTTTTGATGAAAAATACTTTTGGTATAAGCATACTAAAAAGGTAGAAAAAAAATGGGGTACTCCAATATATATTCAATTAGCTATAATTAAAATGGAGTCGGATTTTGATTGGTTAGCTAAACCTGGTAGAACTAAAATTTTTAAAGTAATACCCTATAAGCGACTTTCAAGTTCATTTGGTTATTCACAAGCGATCAAAGGAACTTGGGAACAATATAAAAAAGAAACCGGAAATAAATTAGCGTCAAGAGTAAGATTTAAAGATAGTGTTGACTTTATTGGTTGGTATACAAATAAAACTGAGACTATTCTAAAAATTTCAAAAAAAGATGCTTTTAGACAATATCTTGCTTATCACGAAGGTTGGGGGAATTATAAATATTATAAAAAGAACAAAAAAGTAATAAAACTGGCTAAAAAAGTAGAGAAACAATCAAATATTTATAAAAACCAACTCAATAAATGCAAAAATATTTTGAGTAGAAAAAAGTTTATTATTTTCTAATTAGTTCTTTCTTCAATTCCAAATCAACCGCATCAATTCTTTTGGTATTTTTTGCAAGGGCTAAGTACATAGCTGGTGTTATGTATAATGTAAAAAAAGTAGAGATAATCATACCACCCAAAATAGTTGCACCAACTGATAACCTTGATCCTTCACCGGCACCTGGGCCAAAATTTCCAATTACTAAAGGCAACATTGCTATCATGGTACTGAGAGATGTCATAATTATCGGTCTAAATCTTACACTGCAAGCTTCTTTAACTGATGACTCGATGTTTTTTCCTGTTGTTCTAATTTGATTAGCAAAATCAACAATAAGAATACTATTTTTAGTGGATATGCCTATTAGAATAATTAATGCAATTTGAGAAAAAATATTAATCGAAGTATTTAAAAATAAGATAAAAACTAATCCTCCAAAAATAGCAAGGGGTACTGTTAAAATTATTATGAATGGATGTATAAAAGAATTGAATGTTGCTGCCATTACTAAATAAGCTGTCAGTAAAGCTAAGGCAAAAATGATCAACATTTCATTACTTGTTTCTTTAATTTCCTCAGATTTCCCTTTCCAAGTAATTTGATTTTTTGGAGCGAGGATTGCCATCTCTTTTTCAAAAAATTTTATTGCTTCAGTTAAAGTATAGTTTTCACTTATATTTGCAGAAATCGTTATTGCTCTTTGTCTATTATATCTAGCCAACTCCTTAGCTGAACCCTCTTCTTTAAAACTTATCAAATTAGCTAATGAAATGAGTTTACCACTAGTTTCTGATCGTACAAAAATTTTTGAAATTCCTTCTTTATTTCTTCTATCTGACAGATATTGTTGAACAACTATTGGATATTCTTTACCCAACCTATTGAAGGTCGTAATTTTCTTACCACCATAGAGAGTTTCGATAGTTTCACCTATAGATTTAGTAGATATTCCAAGATCTTTAGCCTTATTTTTATTTATTATTAATTTAACCTCAGGTTTGTTTCGATTGTAATCTGATTCTACTCTCGAAAGATTTTTGTTTGATCTGATTCTTTGAATTACTTTTTTTTGAATTTCTTCAAGTTCCTCATATGTATTTCCATAAATCACCATTTGAACTGGTTTATTGTAATTTGATACTCTTATTGATTGAGGAGATATTGGAAACGCTAAGGCTTGAGGCAAAGTAACAATTTTACCTATAGCCTCTCTTAAAACAACTTGTTGCCCTTTACTTCTATTTTTCCAGTCATCTAAAAGGGCAATTATTATAAAACTATTGTAGGAATTAGCAGAACTTCCAAAGCCAGGTACTCTCATTATAAATCTCGAATAAGGACTATCCTCTGCTTGTAAAAGAGGTATCAATCTTGCTTCAACTTTTTGAGCTTGTTCTTGCGTATATTCAAAAGAACTTCCTTCATCTGTCGCTCCAATAATTAAATATGCACCACGATCTTCTAAAGGTAATAATTCTTTTTTCGAAAAACTAAATAAAAATACAGATATGGCAATAATAAAAAAAATGAAAAAAATTACTGCCCTAGTTTTATGTATTACTATGCTTAACGTCTCTTTATAAAAATTAGCAAAAATTAAAAAAATTTTTTCGAATTTTTCTATTAGGCTTTTCTTAGATGATGTTTTGTTCAAAAATTTACTTGCTAGCATTGGCGACAGGGTAAGGGCAACAAATGAAGATACTACAATAGAAAATGATAATGCAATTGCTGTTTCTCTGAATAAAGTTCCTGAAATTCCTTCAATAAAAATTAATGGTAGAAAAACTGCAATTAAAATTAAGGTAGTTGCAATAATTGCAAATGAAATTTGTTTTGATCCCTTGTATGCAGCAACTAGAGGTTTTTCACCATTTTCTATCCTTCTGTATATTGCATCGGTCATTATTACTGAGTCGTCTGTAATTATTCCAATAGCTAAAATAAAACTTAAAAGAACAAAAATATTTATTGATAGTCCAAATATATAAAGACCCAAAAATGATGCTATTAAACTTACAGGAAGAGCTATTGCTGGTACAATAACTGCTTTAAGATTCCCTAAAAATAAATAAATTATCAAAACAACCAATATAAAAGCAATTATTAAAGTTTTATAGACTTCTTCTATTGCAGCTTCAACATAGTTTGCCCTATTGAAAGAGACTCTTAAATCTAATTCTTCAGGTAAAGTTTTTCTGACTTCAATTAATCTTTTCTTGATATCATTTGAAAGCTCGACAGTTGAGGCGCCACTTCTTGCATAAATTCCAATTCCAACAGTTCTTAAATTTATTTGATCTTTTGTTTGTGCTTTAAAAAGAGTTTTTTCAGAGACTGGACCGAATTCAACATTTGCAACATCGGATAGTAATATAACTTTATTTTTAGTTTTTTTAATTGGTAACTGTTTAATTGTTTCTATATCATTATACGATTTATCTAGATTAAGCGTTAGATCGATATTATCTGCTTCGAGTGTCCCTGCTGGAAGACTTATATTTTCTCCAAGCATAGCAAGTTCTACTTCTTTGATAGTTAAATCATTAGCGGCAAGTTTAATTGGATCAATCCAAACTCTTATACTTAATTCTCTTAGTCCTCCAACTAATATACGACCAACATTTTTAATACTTGAAAATTGATCAATTAAATATCTTTCAGCATAATCACCTAACTCAAGGTCACTCCAAGTGGAAGAAGATAGAGATAACCACATAGTGGTTGTAAAACCAGCTGCTCTTTTTAATATTTGAGGAGGATCAGATTCAGATGGTAAATTATCTACTACCCTGGCGACTCTTTCTCTTATGTCGTTGGCAGCATTATCTAAGTTAATACTAGTATCAAATTCAACATTAATTGTGCTTCTTCCATTTTCAGATTTGGAGTCGATATTTTTTATGCCTTCAGCACCCCCAATAACATCTTCAACAACTTGAGTCACCTCTTGGTCTACTATTGATGCTGCGGCAGATTTATAGTTTACTTGAACTTGAACAACAGGTGGCTGTATTCCATCTGGTAGTTCTCTAACAGGTAATTTCCAAAAAACAAATAAACCAAAAATTATTAAAATTAGAGACATTACCCAAGAGACTGTTGGTCTTTTAATGCTTAATTCAGTAATAAACATTTATTTTTTAATTGGTTTTATTTTGCCATTAGGTCTCACTTTTTTTAAACCTTCAGCAACAACAATATCTTGTAGGTTTAATCCAGAGATTATTTCAATATTTTTATCATCTCTAAGACCAGTTTTAACCTCAGTTTTTAAGGCAAGATTTTCATCATTAATTTTATACACAAAGGATTTTTCACCTTCTATCATTACGCTTGTGTCAGGAACACTCAAAGAGTTTCTTAAATTGAATTTAACGCTTACCTCTAATAATGACCCTGAAATCATATCTTGTTGTTGATTTTCAACTTTTATTCTAGATAATAAACTTCTAGTATCAGCATTAATTCTACTTGAAACAAAATCCACCTCACCTTGAAAAAATTTATTTTTGTGGCTTGATATTTTAATTTCAACTGGGAGCCCTTTTTTTATAAACGCAGAGTAATTTTCAGGTATTTTTATGTCAGAATAAATAACAGAGTTATCGTCGAGTGTAATAATGAAAATATTATCAGATACTAAAATATCTTCTGTTATGCCTGTATAACCTAGAACACCTGAGAATGGGGCAATTATATCTCCACTTTTTAACTTAATTAGAACTTCACCTTTTTTAATATTACTTTTAAGTTTTAAATCCTCCAGAAGATCACTTTTTTTTATTTTAAAACTTTTAGATTTATTTGAAATGGCGGTACCAAAAGTTTCAATTTTATTTGAAAATTCTTTATTAACAACTTCGGTTACTATTATTCCTGGAGGCGGCTGTTTACTAAATTTTTTTTTGAAATGATTTCCAATCATTGTTCGACCAATAATCACTATTGCAATTATTAAAAAAAAGGTGGTAATTATGTAAATTGTTTTTGTTGATCTTTTCATTTTCAATTCAAATTATGCCGTATTCAGCCCAGGAGCCATCATAAATACAGGGTTGATATTTATCATTTATTAAAGAATAAGCTAGTGCCAAAACACACGCAGTAACTCCAGATCCACATGAAAAAACAATATCTTTTTCATTTAAATCTTTTATGAATGGTTTAAATACATTTTTAAGTTCATCTTTATTTTTAAAAGTTTTATCTTTGTTAAGACAATGATTAAAAGGAATACAAAAAGAATTTTTTATAGATCCACTTCTCAAACCTTTTCTGGGCTCAGGTACTTTCCCTTCAAATCTTTCTTTACTCCTACCATCAATAACTTTGAATTTCTGAGATTTAATATTTTCTTCAATTGAAATTTTGTTTTTAACAAGTTCTTTTTTTTCATTACTTTTGTAATCTGAAATTTTAACTTTGGGAATATCATTAGTAACATTTCTATTTTCATTGATCCACTTCTTCAAACCTCCATTTAGTATATGAACTAAATTAGGATTATGTCCAAAATAAATAAAATTAAACCAACAACGACAGGAACTTACTACATCCGAGTTATCATAAATTATGATTTTATCTGATTGGTTAATTCCCATTTGTGAAACTATTTTTTCCCAATTATTCTTATCTGTAAGCATATGAGGAAGGGCTGTATTTTTTTGGGAATTTTTATCTAGATCAAAAAATAAAGAACCAGAAATATGTTCCTTAATATATTCTTCATATCCATTTCTTTTCGTTTGAGGCATATGCCAGGAACAATCAATTATTTTTACATCATTGAAATTTTTTTCTAACCATTCTGTTTCAACTAATGACATTTATCTTTTTTCTAAATATTTTTGATGATATTCCTCAGCTGGACAATAATTTTTAATTAATGAAATTTTAGTGACAACTTTCCCAGATAATCTCTCATTAGTATCCTTCAAAATTTTTTCAGCTGTTTTTTTTTGATTATCATTTAAATAAAATATTTCACTTCTATATTGAGTTCCAAAATCTGGCCCTTGAGAATTTAAAGTAGTAGGATCATGAATTTGAAAAAAAATTTTTAAAATTTTTTCATAAGTTATAATTTTTTCATCAAAATCAAGTTTAACTACCTCAGCATGATTAGTATTACCAGTGCATACTTCTTTATACGTTACTTTTGGACTTTCACCTCCACAGTATCCAACTTCTGTTTTTATGATCCCTTCAATTTTGCTAAACTTTATTTCAGGTCCCCAAAAACATCCAAGAGCTAAAACTGCTATTTCCATTGATTATAACTTAAATTAATTTACAAATTATTCATATGCTAAGTAAAAATCAATTAGGATTTTTGTACATGTTTTTGTCTATTTGTGCATTTTCAATAATGGATGTGATTGTAAAATGGTCTGTAGATTATCCAATTGGACAAGTGCTTTTTTTTAGGGGCTTTTTTGGAATTGTGTTTTATTTTTTTATTATACCAAAAAATAGATTACATGATTTTTATATTACGAAAAGAGCTGGCTTACATTTTTTAAGATGTTTTTCGGGTTTAATAGCCTTAGTTGCCATATTTATTGCTTTAAGAAGTTTACCACTGGCAACAGTGGTAAGTATTTCTTTTGCAGCACCAATTTTCACTACGATTTTTTCAATTTTTTTATTGAGTGAGAGAGTTGGAATATATAGATGGTTAGCAGTGATTATAGGATTTATTGGTATTTTGATTATTACAGAGCCAGGTATTACCAATCTAAATATTTATTATATTTTTCCAATTATTTTTTGTTTAGGTCTTTCTTATGTTGCTATAACAATAAGACAATTGTCTACATCCGAACCAGTTTGGTTAATTTCATTTTACTTTTCTTTGTCAATAACTCTTCTGAGTTTTTTTACTATTCCACAGGGATGGATAATGCCAGATTTTAAAGACTTTGTAATTTTATCAATGATAGGAATTTTTGGTGGTGTTGCTAATTTATGGTTATCTCAATCATATAAATATTCAGAGGTTTCTTTAGTTACTCCTTTAAAATATTTAGCTTTAGTATTTGCGATTATATTTGGGTATTTTATTTGGAATGAAATCCCAACAATCAAAACATTAATAGGGGCATTATTAGTAATTGTTTCTACAATGATTATCTTCAGAAGAGAGATTTATAACAAGAACATTATTACTTCAAAAACTGTCAATGACTAAAGTCCCCAAATATTGGAATAAAGCTAAATTGCATCTTTCAAAAAAAGATAAAATAATGAAGAATTTGATTTTAAAATATAAATCTCCATCTGAAAAAATTTTAACAACTCGAAAAGATATTTTTTATTCATTGTGTAAAAGTATTATTGGCCAACAAATCAGCGTAGCAGCTGCAGATTCAGTTTTTAAAAGGTTTAAATTATTATGCAAAAATAAGATTAATTCAAAAGTAGTTATAAAAATTAAGAATTCTAATTTAAAAAAGTGTGGCTTAAGTAAACAAAAAGTAAACGGAATAAAGAATTTAGCACTACAAATTTCAAATAATACTTTCAATCCTAAATTGATTAATAAAATGGATGATGAAGAGGCTATTTTATATCTATCGAATTTAAAACAAATAGGCAGATGGTCAGCTGAAATGATTTTACTTTTTACTTACAATAGACCAAATATTTGGCCTATCCAGGATATAGGTCTTTTAAGGGCAATATCTAAAAATTATAAAAAAAAGTATTTACCCCCTGAAAAATTTGTTGAAATATTAAAAAAAAGGTTTTCACCTTATTGCTCAGTAGCTACATGGTATTTGTGGAGAAGTATAGATCCAGAGCCTATTCAGTACTAAATCCTTCAACTACCTGCATATGTCTCCTGGTTGTGTCTTTAGCAAGATCCCAACCTGCCTGATATGCCTCTGATTTTTGACATTCAATAGCTTTTTCATAACTTGGAAATTCCCATACAACAGTTCTAATAAAATTATCTCCCTCAAAGTTTTGATAATTACCACCTCTTATTAAGGGTTTTCCACCAAAACTTTTAATTATTGGCGTGACAGTTTCTGCATATCTTTTTAAATTTTCTTGATTATCTATTTTAAAATATAAACTGATCCAATATCCTTTTTTCATAATTCTATTTTAATATTTCTTCTAATCTAATTGAAGCAATTTTTTTAACTTGAAGTTTTGCTTCTTCAAATTCAATAATATAATTATTTTTAATTCTTTCTTTAAAATTTTTAAGAACTTCAATTTTTGTTTTACCTTTTACGGCGATAATAAAGGGAAATCCAAATTTTTCTTGATAATCTAAATTAAGTTTCTCAAATTCCATTAATTCCTCTTTTGTACATGAATTTAATTTTGCATCAGCTTGTTCTTTGGATGAAAAGGATGTTAGTTTTTTTTCAATAGCTAATTGAGGATGTAAATTAAAGATATTGATTATTTTTTTATCAGGGCTTTTGTCATATATATTCATCATTTTTACAATTAAATCATTTGAGTCTTTAAAGGGTTTTAGGTTAAAAGCTTCATCTGCGATCCATTCTGACTTTTCAAATATATTTCCAAAAATTGATAAGAATTCTTTTTTTGGCAATAGATTTATATCTTCAGCTAATTTCATTAGTGTTCAATTATAAGATTTAATATATTTATTATGAAATTTTTGTATAGTATATACCTAATTGTATGACTAAACTTACAACACACGTTCTCGATATTTATTCTGGAAAACCAGGAAAAGGGATAAAGGTAGATTTGTATTCTATCTCTGGAGAAAATAAAAAGAAGCTTAAAAGTGTTATTTTGAATAATGATGGTCGCTCTGACGAACCTTTAGCAGAAAAAGATGAATTTAAAGTAGGTAAATACGAACTTATATTTTTTGTTGGGGAATATTTTAAAAATATAACAAATAGAAATGATTTAAAATTTTTAGATGATGTAGTTATAAGATTTGGAATCTCAGATAATAAAGAGCATTACCATGTTCCATTATTAGTTTCCCCTTGGAGTTATTCAACGTATAGAGGAAGCTAATGGTTTCCGATACAATCCAATTTTTATTAAATGATAAAATTTATAAAATAAGAAATCCTGATCCTAATAAAACAATTTTAAATTATGTTCGTAATGATCTAAAAAAAACTGGTACAAAGGAAGGCTGTGCTGAAGGTGGCTGTGGAGCTTGTACAGTTGTGCTCGGTGAATTAAATTATAACAAAGTAATTTACAAATCTATTAATGCTTGCATAAGTTTTTTACCAATTTTAAATGGTAAACAATTAATTTTAATAGAGGATTTAGTTTATAAAAATAAGCCTCATATAGTTCAGGAAGCTTTAATTAAATTTCATGGATCGCAATGTGGATTTTGTACCCCAGGTTTTACGATGTCATTATTTTCAATGCGAAAAAATTATAAATCAATAAATAATGAAATTATTGAAGAAGCTTTATCTGGAAATTTATGCAGGTGCACAGGTTATAGACCAATAATTGATGCTGCAAAAAGTTTAAAAAATAAAAAAGATCAAGATCACTTTAAAAAAAATCAAAATAAAACTATTCACTTATTAAAAAAAATTAAAAATATTGATATTGAAATCAATCATCATGGTAAAAAATACTTTGCTCCAAAAACAATTTTAAATTTAAGGAGAATATTAAAAAAATATCCTAATTCAAAAATCTTAAGTGGAGGAACTGATCTATCTCTTGAAGTAACTAAATTTAGAAAAGATATTAAAACAATTATTTCGTTAAATTCTGTTAAAAAACTAAATTTTATTAAGAAAAACAAAAAATTAGTGGAAATTGGAGCCACATCATCTCTTTTTGAATTTCAAAATCTTATCAAAAAATATTTTTTAGATTTTTATAATGTTCTTAAAAGATATGGGTCAGTCCAAATCAGAAATGTAGGAACAATAGCAGGAAATATAGCCACTGCTTCTCCCATTGGAGATACGCTTCCTTTATTATTATCATTAGATGCAAAAGTTGTTATTCAAGGAACAAACAAAAAAAAAACCTTACCCTTAAACCAATTTTTTATATCTTATAGAAAAACAAAATTAAAAAAAGGTGAATTCATCTATTCAATAAAAATACCTTTAAATAAAAAAAATATATTTAAAGCTTATAAAATTTCTAAAAGATTTGATGACGATATTTCATCTGTGTGTGGGTCATTCAGTTTTTTTATAAAAAAAAATATAATTACAAAAGCTTCAATAGCATATGGGGGTATGTCTGAAATACCAAAAAGAGCATTAACAATAGAGAAAGATTTAATAAATTCTGAATTTTCTGAAAATACATTTAGTAGAGCGGCTAACCTTATTGATAAAGATTTTTCTCCATTAGATGACATGCGAGCTAGTAGAAATTACAGATTAACAGTTGCAAAAAATTTATTATTAAAAGCTTTTTACGAAATTAAAGATAAAAAAAATATTAGGATACACTCATGAAAAATGAGCAGTTATTAAAAGGACAAAGTATACCACACGATAGTGCAGATAAGCATGTGACTGGTTTAGCTCAATATACAGATGATGTTAGTGAGCCATTAAATACTCTCCATGGAGCTATTGGATGGAGCAAAAAAGCTCATGCAAAAATAAAAAAGATTGATTTAAAAGATGTTAGAGAAAGTGAAGGAGTGATATCCATCGTCACTTATAAAGATATTCCGGGAAGAAATGATGTTGGCCCAGTCTTTGACGGAGATCCAATATTTCCAAAAACAAAAATTGAATACTTTGGTCAGCCTTTATTTGCTGTTGCAGCAATTTCGACTGAATTAGCAAGAAAAGCTGTTTTAAAGGCAAAAGTCACCTATGAGGAATTAAAACCAATTGCTACCATAGAGGATGCATTGAAAAAAAATAATCTTCTATTTGAACCTAGAATTATTAAAAAGGGCGATCCTCAAAATAAAATAATTAGATCAAAAAATAAATTAAAAGGTAAATTTAATACCGGTAGCCAAGAACATTTTTATTTAGAAGGACAAGTTTGCCTAGTCATTCCCCAAGAAGATAATAATTTAACAGTTTACAGCTCAACACAACATCCCTCTGAAACGCAACAGATTGTTGCTAAGATGTTAAAACAAAAAAGTAATTCTATTACAGTACTGGTAAGAAGAATTGGTGGTGGATTTGGTGGTAAAGAAACAAACTTTATGACAGCTGCAATTTGTGCATTATTATCACATAAAACTGGTAAACCAATTAAATTAAGATTGGATAGAGATGACGATATTATAATTACTGGTAAGAGACACGACTTTTATTCTGAATACGAAGTTGGATTTAATGACAATGGTAAAATAGAAGGGTTGAAGCTGAAACTTGCATCTAGATGCGGAATGTCACCAGATTTATCTTATGCTATTAATGAGAGAGCTTTGTTACATTTAGATAATGCTTATTATTTATCAGATTTAGAAGTTAAAAATTATCTTTGTAAAACTAATACCTCATCTTCAACTGCATTCAGAGGATTTGGTGGTAATCAAGGTATGATGGCTATAGAAAATATAATCGATAACATAGCCAGATTTTTAAAAAAGGATCCTAGCGAAGTAAGAAAAAATAATTTTTATGGTTTAAAAGAGAGAAACATTACTCATTATGGGATGAAAATTAATGATAATGTAATTCATGATATTTTTAAAAATTTATTAGATAAATCAAATTATAAAAAAAGATATGAGGATATTAAAAATTTTAATTTAAAAAATAATTATAAAAAAAAAGGTATAGCTTTAACACCTGTAAAATTTGGTATTTCTTTTACAACCATTCACTTAAATCAAGCTGGGGCGTTAGTACATATTTATACAGATGGTAGTGTTTACTTGAATCATGGGGGTATAGAAATGGGTCAAGGAACTCATACTAAAATTGCACAGCTTGTAGCTAATACGTTTGGTTTACCTTTTGAAAAAGTGAAAATTTCATCAACAAATACCTCTAAAGTTCCAAATACATCTGCTAGCGCTGCATCTTCCACAACAGATTTAAATGGTGCCGCCACTTTAAACGCAGCTGGAAAAATTAAAAAAAATATAAATAATTTTATAAGAGATAAGTATAAGATTTATTCAAAAATTGAACCTACTTATAAAAATCAAAATATTTATTTTGGAAATAGAATATTTAATTTTAAAAAGATAATAGAAGAAGCTTACTTAAATAGAATATCTCTTTCTTCATCGGGATTTTATTCAACACCAAAAATTAATTTTGACAAAAAAAAATTTCATGGAAGACCATTTTATTATTTTTGTTATGGTGCTGCAGTATCGGAAGTTACAATTGATACACTTACAGGAGAGAATAAAGTTGATAGGGTCGATATAGTTCATGATGCGGGAAATGCAATTAATCCAGCATTAGAACTTGGTCAAATTGAAGGTGGTTTTGTTCAAGGCCAAGGCTGGTTAACAATGGAAGAAGTAGTTTGGGATAAATCTGGTAAATTAAAAACCTTTTCACCATCCACATATAAAATACCCGCAGTCACTGATACACCTGATAAGTTTAATGTAGAGATTTTTGAGAAAGGATCTAATGTTGAAAATGTTGTAAATAAACAAAAAACTACTGGAGAACCTCCTTTAATGCTTGCGATGAGTGTTTTTTTTGCAATTAAAGATGCAATAGCATCTGTGGTAGACTACAAAAAAACACCAAAGTTAGATGCGCCAGCAACTCCCGAAAAAATATTAATGAGTATAAGTGAACTGAAAAGCAAAATTTAGTTATATGAAAGATAAATCAAAATTTATGTTAAGAGCAATTGATTTATCAATTCAAAGTGCAAAAACTAAAGGTGGGCCATTTGGCTGTGTAATAGTCAAAGAAAACAAAATTATAGCGGAAGGTTTTAATCAAGTTACCTCAAATAAAGACCCAACTGCTCATGCAGAAATTGTAGCAATTAGAAATGCATGTAAAAATTTAAATGATTTTTTTTTAAAAGGATGTGATCTATATTCAACTTGTGAGCCGTGTCCTATGTGTTTGTCAGCGATATATTGGGCTCATATTGATAACATCTTTTTTGCTAATACTAGAATGGATGCTAAGAATATAGACTTTGATGATTCATTTATTTACTCTGAAATAAATAAAGAGATTAATGACAGAAAAATTAAAATGACACAAATGCATAGAGATGAAGCTTTAGAGGCATTTGAAATTTGGAAAAATAAAGAAGACAAAATAAAATACTAAATGGAAATACTTAGCTATACACTTAAATGGTCTGAGGCAATTTTAAGATGGGGACATGTACTATTTGCAATTCTATGGGTAGGGAATAGTTTTTTATTCAATTATCTAGATAACAAACTTAACAAAGATCTTAAATCCGAAGAAATAGACGGTGAAGGTTATTTAATGCATTCAGGTTTTTATTATAAATTACAAAGACTTAAAACATCACCTAATAAAATTTTTTTGAATCAATTAGTAATATTTAAATGGCAAAGCTACCTAACATTTATAACTGGAATACTGTTACTTGCAGTAATTTATTATTACAATGCTGGTATTTTAATGGTTGATAAAAGAGTAATGACTTTGACTCCATCTACAGCAATTATATATTCAATTTTATCTATATTTATTTCTTGGTTAATTTATGATTTTTTATGCAAATCACGTCTGATTAGAAATAATTTTTTATTCTTATTAACAATGTTTATTCTATTATGTATTTTATCTTTTGTTTTAACAAAAATTTTTGGACCAAAATTTGCTATCTTAAGTGTTGGTTTGATAATAGGAACAAATATGTTTGCAAACGTTTTAACAGTTATTATTCCAAACCAAATGAATATTATTAACAGCAGTAAAGAAAATAAAGAAGTTGATATAAGCCTATCCTTAGCAGCTAAACAAAGATCAATTCACAATAATTATTCAACATTTCTAGTTTTATTCATAATGTTATCAGGACATTATAGTTTTTTAGTATATCATAAATATAATTGGTTAATTCTATGTTTAATTGGAATTATTTCTGTAATGGCAAGACACTATTTTAATCTAAGGGGAAGAAATATTAATAAACCAAGTATTTTGTTTGGATCAATCATTGCTTTAATATTACTTGCTGGTATTATTTTTTATATTTAAAACATAATCTAGAAATGTCAGAAAAATTAATTGTTAGCTGGGATGACTATAATAAGACGGTAGAAAAATTAGCTATCATGATTGATGAAAGTGGTTACAAGCCTGACATATTGATTGGTATTATGAGAGGTGCTGCTCCTATGATCGATGTATTAAGCAGAATATTTAAATTGAAATGTGCTTATTTAGCAGTTGAGTCATATAGTGGAAAAGGTGTTGAGGACGAACAGGGTGATATAGTTTTTTCAAGAGAAATGAGTTCAATTGCTCCAAACATGGGTGGCAGAATACTTCTTTGTGATGATTTATCGGATACCGGGATAACATTTAACAAAAGTATTGATTGGTTAAAAAAATATGAGCCGATTAAAGGTAAAATAGATGATATCAAAACAGCAACTCTTTGGAAAAAACAAAAATCTACATTTGAACCTGATTTTTGCTCAACGAGATTAAAAGACAATCCTTGGATAGTTCAACCTTTTGAAATTTATGAGGAAATAAGGATTGAAGAAATTAAAAAAAAACACCAAAAATAAAAAAGGCGATCTAAAATTTAGACCGCCTTTTTTAAAAATTATCTCTTTAAGCTACTGCAAAACTTACAACACTAAGTGCTGCAATTACCCAAATAGCTGGGCTTACATCAAATTTACCAGTAAGAATTTTGATTGCAGCATAAGCTATAAAAGCTAAAGCTATTCCATGAGAAATAGAATAAGTAAATGGCATAGCCAACATAGCAAGGACAGCAGGTCCTGACTCAGCAATATCGTCCCATTCAATATCTGTAATATTTCTAACAAATAGTGTAGCAATATAAATCAATGCAGCACCATCAATTTCTTTAGGTAAACTAGTAGCTAATGGACTGAAAAACAAACATAGCAAGAAAAGCACACCTATTACTAAAGATGTCATTCCAGTTTTACCACCAGCTTTAACTCCAGCCGCTGACTCAACATATGTTGTTACAGTAGATGTTCCCATCATTGCACCAGCAACTGTTGAAACACTGTCTGAAAGCATAGCTTTGTCAATGTCTTGAATTTTACCATCTTTACCAATTTTTCCGGCTACATTAGCAACACTCGTAAGTGTTCCCGCTGTATCAAAAAAGTCTATAAAGAATAAAGTAAAAACAACAGTAACCATTGATGCAGATAGAGCAGCACCAAGATCAAACTCAAATAAGTAAGTCATTGGTGGTGGTGAAGACACAACACCATTAAATTTACCAACTCCAGTTAACCAAGCTATTGCACTAAATACAAGTATACCTATGATTATGTTTCCTTTAATTCCTTTTTTCTCCATAACTATCATAGAGACAAAAGCTCCAGCACCAAGTAAAAGAAGTGGATTTGATAAATCCCCCAATTGAACTAAAGTTACAGGATTATCCGCTGTTAATCCCATAATTTCAAATCCAATAATTGCAAGAAACATTCCTATTCCTGCTCCAATACCAAGCTTTAAACTCTTTGGAATTGAGTTAATTAACCAAGCTCTGATTGGTGTAAGTGAAATTATTAAGAACACTACACCGGCTACCAATACAGCTCCTAAAGCTTCTGCAGGAGTATATTCCATTCCAAGACAAACACCGTATGCAATAAATGCATTTATTCCCATACCAGGTGCAAGTCCAACAGGCCAGGTCTTCGCATAAAAAGCAGCAATGAAACATGCAAGTGCCGTCGCACATGCTGTAGCAGTAAATACACCACCAAAATCAAAGCCACCATCAGCTAATATGACTGGATTTAAAAACATTATGTATGCCATTGTTAAGAAAGTAGAAACTCCGGCAACGACTTCTGTTTTAAAATCAGTCTTATGTTTTTTATAGTTAAAGTAGTTATCTAACATTAGACCTCCATTTTTCAGTACAGTATTTGATTCGAATTGAAAAATCCTTTTACAGTTAGTTCAATTTAGTTAATTTGTTGTTAAGTTAATAATTTTTACAACCTGAGGTTAATTATTATATTTACTTTATATGATATTATAAATTGATGAATTTAAAAAAATTAATAATTGTTTTCTTCATTTCTTTTTTATTTGTTGGTTGTCAAACAATAAAAGAAAAATCCGATGCAGTAGCTGAAAAAGAAAATAAAGAGTATGGAAGTTTAGTTGGTAAAACTCTAAATGAATTAAAAATAGAATTAGGAAATCCAACAGAAGATTTTTTGAATGAAGCTGGGAATAAAGTTTTGATTTACAAATCAAAAAAATTTGGAATCCCTTGTGATAGAAAATTTGAACTAGATAGCAATAATACTATTATTAGCTTTTCATCAAGTGGGTGTATTTAAAATGTTATAGATTTTACTTGTGGGGAAATCCCCACAAGCAAGGTTTGCACTTATTTAATTTCAATAAGTCTTTTTTTCTTATGATCTGGTAAAATTCTTTCACAAGCTACTGTTAAAAGACCATCTTTTAACTGTGCGCTATTTACTTTTACATCATCTGCAATTGTAAATGACCTAGCAAATTGCCTTTGTGAAATACCTCTATGAATAACTTCACCATCTTCATTTTTGTTTTCAGAATTTTTGACCTGTTTAGTTCTAACGGTCAATAAATTATCCTCAAACTCAACTTCAACATCATCTTTATTAAAACCGGCAAGAGCAACTTCTATTGCATAATTGTCCTTTCCTGTTTTTCTAATGTTGTATGGTGGATAATTTGACTGCATAGTCAAACCTCCATTACCCAACATATTTTCAAATTGATCAAACATATCGTCAAAACCAATTGAAAAGGGCCTTAATGAGTTGAATATAGATAGATCCTTACTTGTCATATATATCCTCCTTTTTAAGCAAGTTTATTTATGTAAGCCCCAATAGGCGACTTACCTAATTTAGATAAGAATTAATTAAATTTTTTCAAGATGGAAAAATTAAATTTTTTCAGAAATTTTTAGAGCAAATGCATAATCAAAAGCTATTTCCTCGATAGCACCATCACGACCTGATTTACCACCATGACCTGCGTTCATTTCTGTCTTAAGAAGAAGTAAATTATAATCTGTTTTAAAATCTCTAAGCTTAGCAGTGAATTTTGTTGGCTCATCAAACAATACTCTATTATCACTTAGACTTGTAGTAATTAGCATGTGTGGGTAATCCATTTTTTTAATATTGTTATATGGAGCGTAAGAAAAAATATATTTAAAATGTTCCTCATTATCTTTTGCATTACCAAACTCATCGAATTCACCAACTGTCAATGGTAAAGAATGATCAAGATTTGTTGTTAAAGAATCAACAAATGGTACAGCCATGATTACTCCCAAAAAAAATTCAGGTGATTGATTGACAACTGCTCCCATTAATAAACCTCCAGCTGATCCACCCATACCAATTATTTTTCCTTTAGATGAATATTTCTTTTCAATCAAATATTTTGCAACAAAGATATAGTCTTCAAAAGTATTTTTTTTATTTAAAAGTTTTCCTTCTTTCCACCATTTCATTCCTCTTTCCATTCCGCCTCTAATATGAGCAGTCACCCAAATAATATCTCTATCAACTAAACTAAACTTAGTTGAGGAAAAATCTGGAGTCATAGAGCTTCCATAAGATCCATAACCGTATAAAAGTAAATTAGCCGATCCATCAATTTTTGTTTTTTTATGTCTTGTTATTGTAATTGGAACGAGTCTTCCATCATGAGATGGACATTCTAATCTTTCCACAATGTAATCATCTGGATTATGACCTGATGGAATTTCTTGTTCCTTAATTAATTTTTTATCTTTCGTTTTTAAGTTGTACAAATAAGTTTTATTGGGTGTTTTTGGAGAAGAGTAAGAAAGATAAACTAAATCAGTATTTCTATCTCTTTGTATTAATGAAACATTTGGAACAATCACTTTTTCATCTGTAAAATTTAATTCCTCCTCAATTTCTGTTTGATTATTTTTTACAAATAATTTTCCAAGAGCATTTGATTTTTCACCTCTAATGATCCAATTATTTAAGAAAATTAGACCACCAATGAGGGTTTCATTTTTAGGGGCAATGTATATTTCCCAATTTTGTTTTGATAAATCATTGCATTTTTCAATTTTAAAATCTTCTGCATTTTCATTAGTATGACAATAAAATAGACCATTCCAAGAATTTACAGAATAAATTATGCCCTTTTTTCTTTTTTTAATTAATTTTGGTTTTGGTTTATTTTCATTAACATCAAAATAGTACTGCTCAGACGTATTATGATCGGAAGTGGTAATAAAAAAAAATTTTTCGTCTGAACTTAAGCTTATTCCGACAGTAAAAGCATCACTTTTTTCCTCAAAAATTAGTTCATCATTTTCAGGAGACGATCCTATTTTGTGTCTAAAAATCTTTCTAGGTCTATGAAATTCATCCAGTTTTGAGTAAAAAAAATATTTATCATCTAAACTAAAGGTAATACTTCCACTTGTATCGTCTATTTTTTCAGTAATTAATTTTTCAGAGGAAATATCTCTTAAATATATTGTATAATATTCCGAACCTTTTAAATCTAAAGAATAACCTAAATATTTATCATTGTAGCTAACCTCCAAATCTCCTACACCAAAATATTCAGTTTTTAATTTCTCTTTTTCTTTATCTCCATTCCAAATTTCTTCAACATTATCAGAATTAAATTTTTTTCTGAGTTTTATGGAATAATTTCCTTCAGCAGTTGTTTTCGTCCAATATTCATATTGAGTGTCTTTGAATTTTAAAGACTCATCATTTAATTTTATTCTACCTTTTATTTCTTCAAATAATTTTTTTTGATACTCTTTGGTATCTTTTAAATTATATTCTGTATAACTATTTTCCTCTTCTAGATATTTTTTAACTTCTGGAAGTAGTTTTGAACTATCTTTTAAAACTTCTAGAATATTTTTTTGATGTACCCAACTATAATCATCCTCCCATGTGATATTGTGACAAGATTTTAACTCTGGTATTTTTTTAAGTTGTGGTATTTTCATAATGTACAAATATATGAATATAATAATTTATACAGTATTAATATTGACTATTTTTTATTTTTTGTTGAAGTTTGTAAGCAATATTTCATCAAAAAAAATATCTAAAACTTTAAGAATTTTGATAATAATTGGTTTAATATTTCTAGCAATTTTATTTGCTATCGGTGGCAGATTCTTATTAACTTTACCTCTTACTTTAGCAAGCCTTGCTTTATTAAAGTTAAAAGGTTTGTCAATTTTTCAATTGATATCACTTTTTAGGTTAATCCAAACTTTAAGAAGGTCAGGAAGATTTTCTTTTAACCAAACAAATACAAACAATCAATCATCTATTTCTGTTTCAGAAGCATATAAAATTTTAAATTTAGATATGAATAAAAAAGTTACTAAAGATGATGTAAATAAGGCTTATGTAAAGATACAAAAAAAAATTCATCCTGATATTTCTCCTGAAACATCTAGACTTTCTTCAATAGTTAATGAGGCCAAAGATATAGTTTTAAATGATATTTCTTAATTTATTATTTCAATTATTTTGTCAAAAATTTTTTGTGGATTAATTTTTTCTTTACCTAAAGTATTATGACTAACTGTTTTTTCTCCATCAGGTATTATAGGAAACATTTTTGAGTTATAACTTCCATAAATCAAAGGAGTATCTGCCATTAAAGTAATGGTTTTAACATCTAAAGCAGCAGACAGATGACTAAAGCTTGAGTCATTGCAAATTGATAAATCACAACTTTTAATGATCGGCAAAGTTTCTTTAATTGAAAATTCATCTAAAGGAACACAAAAATCCTTAAATCTTGAATTAAGTATTTCATTTAACAGAATCTTTTCTTCATTTGCTTTACCTGTGGCAAGGAAAAACTTACATTTTTTAATTTTAGAAATTTTTTCAATAACATCTAAAAACACTCTTGAGGGAATTCTTTTTGTGGGTCCAGATCCACCTATACCTAAAAGTATATTTAATTCATTATTGTCCATTTTAAATTGTTCTTTTGTTTTGTTAATAGATAAATTACTGATTTGTATATTAGGATCTTCATTTACTTCTAAATTTAATTTATCTTTTAAAAATTTTTTTGGAGTATTTGTAATATGCTGCTTGTGTTTGCTAAATAGTGGGTATTGGTAAATTTCAGGAATATTTGAAAATCGTGCAATTAGATTAAATCTAAGAGAAGAATTAAAGATAAAAACTTTTTCAAAATTATATCTTTTTAAATCTTTAATTAAATTTAAACTTCCAAAAAAACCATCATGAGTGTTGTCATTTTTACTATCTCTTTTTAAAATAAGAATTTCATCTATATATTCAGTTTCAAATAAATATTGATTAGCTTTTGAGCTATCTTTTACAAGTAAACTAATAGGTGAATTATATTTTTTGTACAGAGCCTTGATAAAAGGTAAAAAAATAACAGTATCTCCAATGCCCATTCTATTCTGAATCGCTAATATTTTCATATGGTATTTATAAACTTTACTAAGTATATTTTTTATATAAATTTTTATTATGACAAAAATAAGTGGAATTTATGCAGCTACAATGTCAGTTTTAAATCCTGATTTGAGTTTAAATGTAAAAAAAACAATAGAGCATGCTGAAAAGTTAATAGATGAGGGTTGTCATGGAACGGCAATTTTCGGCAGTACAGGCCAGTCTCAATTAATATCAGTCTCAGAAAAAATTAAACTATTGAATGAATTGTCAAAAAGTAAATATAAAAGTAAACATTTAATAGGCACTGGTTTAAATTCATTAGGTGAAACAATCAATTTTATGAAAATAGCCTGTACATTAAGTTTTGATAAATTTCTGATAATGCCCCCAGCGTATTATAAATATGATGATGCTGAAGTAATAGAATTTTACACAAAAATATTAGAGTCAGTACCAGATTGTAAAATAATTCTTTATAATTTTGAAAAATTAAGTGGATATAAATTTAGTATAGAATGTATCAACGATCTTGTAAAAAAATTTCCTGACCAAATTGTAGGTGTAAAAGATAGCACTTATAATTTATATGAAAAATTAAATTTAGAAAATTTTTCAGTATTCCCAGGATCAGAATTAAAATTATTAAAAGGTTTAGAATTAGGGTGTTCTGGTATAATTACTGCAACTTGTAACGTGACAGCTCAAATGTCTAGAAAAGTGTATGATGATTTTTTTTCGGGTACAGATCAATCTTTGAATCAAAAATTATGTGATGTTAGAAAAGTTTTTGATAAATATAATTTAATTTCTGGATTACATACTTTTTGCTCTCATGAAAATCAAATTTATAAAAATATTTTACCTCCACTAAGACTTTTAAACAAATCAGAAGAAATAAATTTAATGGAATCTTTAAAAAATTTAAATTTTACAATTAAATCATCAAAGGCAGCTTAATATGCAACTAGCAAGATTTCTTAACAATGTTTTTAAACAAGGTGGTTTTATTTTGATTGATGCCAACTCAAAAGAGTACATAATCGGTAAACCTGCAACGAATCCAATTAAATTAAGAATTCTGAATAAAAGCCTTCATTACAAATTATTACTTCATCCTGATTTATATTTTGGTGAAGCATACACTAATAGAGAAATTATAATTGAAAATGGTACTTTAACAGATTTTTTAGATTTAGCTTTAATGAATTTTGGTAGAGGTGAGTTAAATTTTTTTAGTTATTTAATCAATAGATTAAGAGGGTCTTACAGATATCTAACAAACTTTAATTTTATAAAAAAATCCAAAATGAACGTATCACATCATTATGACATTAAAGATGACTTATATGATTTATTTTTAGATCCAAAGCGACAGTATTCATGTGCTTATTTCAAAAATGATACTGATAGTCTTGAAACTGCACAAAACAATAAAATTCAGCACATAATTAAAAAATTAAATATAAAACCAAATCAAAAAGTTTTAGATATTGGATGTGGTTGGGGCTCATTAGCTATTGATATTGCTAAAAGTGCTGAGTGTGAAGTTACAGGTATTACATTATCTAATAATCAATTTAATTATTGTAATCAAAAAGCAAAAGAAATGAATTTGGAAAATCAGATAAAATTTAAACTAATGGATTATAGGGAGTTAAAGGAAAAATTTGATAGAATAGTAAGTGTTGGAATGTTTGAACATGTTGGAAGAAAATTTTATAAAAAATTTTTCAATCAGATAGAAAATTTATTAAATGATGATGGTATTTCTCTAATTCATACAATCGGATCTGTTAATCCACCTAGAGACCCACATCCATGGATAACAAAATATATTTTTCCTGGTGGATACACCCCAAGCTTGAGTGAAGTAACTACGCCAATAGAAAAAGCAGGTTTAATTGTTACTGACATTGAAGTATTAAGACTTCACTATTCACACACATTAAGACATTGGAAAGAAAATTGTATCAAAAATAAAGAAAAAATTGTGAAAATGTTTGATGATAAGTTTTTTAGAATGTGGGAATTTTATCTTGCTGGTTGTGAAATGGCATTTAAGTGGGGTGATCAAGTTGTTTATCAATTTCAACTTACAAAAAATTATAAATCAACACCTGTCACTAGGGACTATATTTATCAATAAATTATTGATAGAATTCAACTTTCTCAATAATGAAAAAAAAACAAAAAAAATCTAAAAAGATTAGGAAAAAAACCTCAAAAATTAAAAAGATCAAAAGATTAAAAAAACCAAGAAAAAAAACAAAAAAAAAACATGTAAAACCATCAAAGAAAAAATTTAAAAGACTTAAGTTAAAAAGAATAAATAAAAGAAAATATGATCAAAATGCAACAAATGCAAAAAAAGATAGTTTAGCTTTAAAATTAGTCAAATTACAGATAGCTCTTAAGCCAGAATTTAATTTTAAGATTAACTTTAATCTAGAAAAATATATTCAAGGTTTTTTTGATAAAATTTCTGAAACAATTTCTAATTATAAAATTTTAAAAAAAGATGAAAAAAGAAGATTGAAACTGGAAAAAATTGAAAATGAGAGAAAAATAAAATTAGAATTAGAGAGAAAAAAACAAGAAGAAAACGCTTTAAGACTTAAACTAAAAGAACAAGAACTAAAAGAAGAAGCTAGAATAGAAAAACAAAGAACAAAAGACATAAAACTTTTTTTACGAAAAGAACAAGCTCTTTTAAGAATAGAGCAAGCTGAAAAACAAAAACAATTTTTAAAGCAATTAAAATTAGATAAGCAGATAGAAAAATTTAGAATAAGAGAGGTTAAAGAATTAGAGAAGTTAGAAAAAATTTCACTTCAAGAAAAAAGGGAAGATTATACTGGATTACAAGATAGAATCGATAAACTTAAAGAAAAATATAGAATTATAAGAGATCAAAAAATTAAAGAAAGAGTTGAAGCTCTTGGAATTAAGCTTCAAGGAGATGAAGATAGAGAAACCTTATTAACAAAAGAGAAAGAATATACTATAGCAAGACAGAAAATTGAATTTGCATTAGAAAGTTTTTATAGAAGTGCAAGCAGTTTAGTATTTCAACTTAATAAAAGACACATAACAAGAAATATGTCTATCTTTCGATGTATTGACAGAAGATTTGAAACTGGTGAAGTGTTCATTAAATGGGACGAATCTGAGGATGAAGAATGGTTATTACTTATTTATATAAAAGATAACTCACCAGATAAAGGCATAATAATTGAGGATAAAACAAATCCAGAAAAAAATATTTCTCATGAATTTAGAAGTGTTGATATATTTAAAGCCTCAGACACAATGGTTGACTCTTTAACTCAATTAATTGCAAGAAAAAGAGAAAAAAATATTAATTAATTTTTTTTTTAATTATGTATTATCTTGAATGATTTTAGGTACAATTTTTTTAATAATCCTTTATTTGATATTGAAATATACATTAGCTTGGATTTCATATTATAATAATTTGGACCCTAGACTTGGAGATAGCACTTGGAGATTTACTTACGACTATCCTGTGATAGGGGAGAGAGACATCTCTGATTTAGATGATAAAGATTTTGTAAGACTTAGAAGAAAAAAAAATAAGATTGTTTTAATAATGTACTCAATAGTTTTAATTATGTTTATAGCCTCTATGTCAGTCTTAAGTAAATTTTTATTATTTTTTTTTGATTAATTTTTTAATTGTTTTTTATTTTTAATGTAAAGAAAGAAAGCAACTATTTCATAAATTATTGAAAATAAATTAAAAATAATTGGCAATTTAAAAAAATTATAAAGAAATTTATATTTTGGCATTTTTTTCCATAATAATAAAAATGCTTCTGCACCACCCAAAACTTTTTCACCATCTTTGACATGAAGTCTTCTTAAAAGTTCTTTACTGTCCTTTAAGGTTTCCTTTTCAGCTAACTCATTATTTGTAATATCAATCCAATCAATTTCATCTATTTTTTCTTTTTTATAAAGATCAATTTCGGCCTTACAAATTTTACATGAATTATTAAAATAAACTTTCATAATAAGAGAATTTATTACAAATTTGTGTCATATATGTACATGCGTAAAATACTCTAGTTGAAAATTCTATAAAACAAACTATTTAATGTCATTCATGAGTAATTTCTTTGAAAAATCTGATTTGTCCAGAAGTGAAGCTGAAAACATTATTTCTGAGACCTTGCAAAAATGTGATGATGGTGAATTATACTTAGAAAATTCGAAATCTGAGTCTATCTTATTAGATGATAATAAAATTAAAAATTCCAGTTATAATTCTGACCTAGGATTTGGATTTCGAGCCATTTCTGATGAAGTGGTTGCTTATTCTCACTCCAATGAAATTTCAAAGAATTCCTTGAAACAATCTTCAGAAAATTTAAAGTCAACACTAAAATCAGTCAAAGGTACTTATAATTACGAAATTCCAAAATCTAATAAAAAATACTACAAAAATATAAATCCTATTGAACAAAAGTCTCTGAATGAAAAAATTAAAATACTCAGTGATGTAAACAACTATTTAAGATCTAAAAGTGATAAGGTTAAACAAGTTACTGCTAATTTTTTGGGAGAACAAAAGTCTGTAGAAATAATAAGATCTGGTGGAGAAACTTTATCAGATGTTCGTCCTTTAATAAGATTTAATGTATCAGTTATGCTTGAGAAAAATGGTAGAAAGGAAACAGGTGTATATGGTGTTGGTGGTAGACAATCTTACGACATGTATTTAAAAGATGATAATTGGAAAAAAGTTTGTGATGAGGCTTTAAGGATAGCATCAGTAAATTTAGAGAGCAAACCAGCACCAGCTGGTGAAATGAAGGTTGTACTAGGGCCTGGTTGGCCAGCAATATTAATTCATGAAGCTGTTGGCCATGGTCTAGAAGGAGATTTCAACAGAAAGAAAACTTCAGCTTTTCATAATTTGATGGGTCAAAAAGTTGCAAGCGAGGGAGTTACAATTATTGACGATGGTACTATTGATAATAGAAGAGGCAGTCTTACAATTGATGATGAGGGGACACCAACAGAAAAAACTGTTTTAATTGAAAATGGAATTTTAAAAAATTTTATGCAAGACAGACTAAATGCACGTTTAATGAAAACGAGGTCTACTGGTAGTGGAAGAAGAGAAAACTACAGACATATAGTACTACCAAGAATGAGAAATACGATGATGCTTAGCGGTAATCACACTCAAGAAGAAATGATTAAATCTGTTGATAAAGGTATTTTCGCAGTAAGTTTTGGTGGTGGACAAGTTGATATAACATCTGGAAAATTTGTATTCAATTGCACTGAAGCTTATGAAATTGTTAACGGCAAAATTGGATCACCGATTAAAGGTGCAACGCTAATTGGAGATGGTCCTTCAATTTTAAAAGAAGTTTCTATGGTTGGGAATGATATGATGATGGATCCTGGTATTGGAACATGTGGCAAAGCCGGACAAGGTGTTCCGGTAGGTGTTGCGCAACCATCCATATTAATCAACAAGATGACTGTGGGTGGCACTAAACTTTAAATGGTTAAAGATCAAGAATTTTTAAAGAAAAAAGCGGCATATTGTTTAGATTTAGCTAAAAAATTGGGTGCAACTGATTCAAGTGTCGTTGTAAAGAACTCGGTTTCTGAAACTGTTAATTTTAGAAATAAAAAATTAGATGAGTCTAATAGGTCAGATGATCTAGGTATAAGTATTACGACATACATTGGTAAAAAAAAATCATCAATATCTTCCTCTAATTTGCTTAATGAAAATCTAAATGTTTTAATAGAGAAATGTGTTGAGACTACAAAAAATACTCCTGAGGATGAATTCAATTCTTTACCAGATAGAGATTTATTAGCACAAGAAGTGAAAGATTTAGATTTATATGATGACACTCAAATAGAGAATGATCAAAAAATAAATTACTTAAAAAAATTAGAAGACGCTGCTTCCAATGATAAAAAAATTGTCAATACCGAGTCTAGTTTCACTCAAAATAAGTCTAATTTTATTTTAGCTAACACTGATGGTTTTTGTAATGGTCACAAAACATCTTCATTCACAGCTTCAAGTGTAACTGTCGCAAAAGATGAAAAAAGTATGGAAAGAGATTATGAATACTCTAGTAAATGTTTTCTTAAAGACCTGGATGATGCAAATGAATTAGGTAAACTAGCTGCAAATCAAACTATTAGAAAATTAAGTCCAAAAAAAATTGGAAGTGAAAAAATTGCTATAATTTTTGATAAAAGGATAGCCAAGGGAATTTTAAGTACTTTTGCAAGCGCTATTTCTTCATCAGCGATATCAAGAGGAACTTCTTTTTTAAAGGATAAAGTTAATCAAAAAATATTTTCAGATAAGATTAATATATTTGACAAACCCGATATGCTTAAAGGTTTAGGCTCAAGAAATTTTGATAGTGAAGGAGTAAAGACTGATACACTTAAACTAGTGGATCAAGGAATTTTGAAACATTATCTGATTGACACCTATAATGGAAAAAAATTAAACCTTAAATCTAATGGAAGATGTGGTGGAACAAGTAATCTTTATTTTGAAAATGGAAATATTAGTTTTAAAGATTTATTGAATTCGAATTCAAAAAGTCTCTATATTACAGAAACCATAGGTCATGGAAGTAATATTGTAACTGGAGATTATTCAGTAGGAGCAACTGGTTTTTTAGTAGAAAACGGAGAGTTTAAGTTTCCAATAAATGAAATTACCATAGCTGGTAATTTTAAAGACATGTTTCAAAATATTATTTTAGCAAATGACCTGGAATTAAAATATGCAACTAACTCACCAACCATGCTTATAGAGGGAATGGTTGTTGCTGGTAAATGAGTGAATTTTGTATAATTGGTTCTGGAATTTCTGGAGCCACAATTGCAAATCTTCTTAACAAAAAATATTCGGTAATCCTTTTTGATAAAGCAAGAGGCCCAGGAGGTCGCGCATCTTTTAAAAGAATAAAAGGCAAAACAGGTTTTGATCATGGCACTCAATATATTTCACCAAAAACTGAAGAATTTAAAAAATTTACTAAGAATTTAATTAAAAAAAGAATTTTAAAAGTATGGGGTGGTAAACATATTTTTCTTAATACAAAAAAAAAAGAAGATAAAAAACATCTGAAGATAATTGGTAAAAACGGAAACAATGATATCTGCAAATATTTACTTAAAAAAATTAACTGTAACTATCACAGTGAATTAAAAAAAATCTATTATAAAAATAAACTCTGGTATTTGTTATTTGATGGTGGAAGATTAAGATCTTTTAAAAACCTAATTTTAACTTGCCCTTTTCCACAATTAAAAAAACTTTCTAAAAAATTTATAAGTAATACTTTTTTAAGTAAATCTATAAAGATGGATGCAAATATCACTACTATGATTGCTATAAAAAAAACTAAGAATTCAAATAGTAGTTATCTTTTTGAAGATCCAATTCTTGGTTGGGCAGGAAATGAAAACTCAAAAAAAAGATTTAAATCAAAATACGATTTATGGACCCTTCAAAGTACATTTAAGTGGGCAAATAAAAGGATTAATAAAAACAAGAATAATAAAAAAGAAAACTCAAAAATTATGATTGATAAATTTTTTAAACTTTCAAATATCAAAAAAACAAAAATTTATTATTCATTAAATCATGGTTGGAAATACTCCTCAAATTTAAAATCATTTAAGATAAAAAGTTATTGGGATCCAAAGAAAAAATTAGGTGTTTGTGCTGATTGGTTTGTAGGACCTAGATTAGAGTCAGGATGGATAAGTGCGCATGATTTATACAAAAAAATTTCGAAATAAATTATTCAAAATTTTTTAATTTATATTCCCAATTACCCATTCTTGAATAGGATATTTTTAATATCATTAAATTTTTACGATCATACCAAATATTAAAATCTAATCTTTTATCTTTAGATATACTCATATCTTTAGATTTCAGTGTAAAATGATCAACATCGTAAATTTTTCCATAAAGATCTATTTTTTCTTTACCTAAAAAAGTTACTACTTGATCCTTAATGCTCCCGGAGATAGGACTTATTTGGGAACTTGCTTGTAAAATTTTGTGATTCCACCAATTTCCAATCACTTTATCAGCAGTGGCTTCTCCATTATATGAAGAGCCTTTAATATCAAATTTTTTATTTTTTTGATTAAATGTTAAATTTACAAACTTTTTTTTATCATTTTGTAGAGTTTTAGAATTATATGAAACTAATTGATCTTTGTGATATTTTTCCTCACTATAACCCTCAACTTTGAAAACTGTTGCTCCTAAAATTTTTACTACAAACTTTATTTGATTAGTAACAATAGTTTCTGCTCCATTTTTATTAAAAAAATAATGATTATAGCCAATAAGCTCTCCATTTCGAAAAATCTCCATCTCAATTTTCTTGTATTTAATGTAATGTCCAATGTGAGCGATTGAATTTGTTGGATAAATTAAGAGAAATAAAATGACTATAATTTTTTTCATTTAACAATTAGTTTAATAGACTTTATTAACAATAGAAATAACTTATTAAGATGTTTTTAAAAATTAAGAAAATACCTAAAGTCAATTGGAGCTCTCATAAGCCTTATAATTTTAGACCAAAATTCTCTACTTTCTTTTTTTTATGTTTTGGTCTGATGTTATTTGGACTTGGAGAAGGTTTATTAATTGTATCTTTTACTGGTGCTTCTCCATGGAGTGTTTTAGCTCAAGGTATTTCTCTTAAAGTTAATTTATCAATAGGTACAATTACTTTGTTAATCAGTATTGCAGTTTTAATCTTGTGGATACCTTTAGGTCAAAAGCCTGGAATGGGAACAATCTTTAATGCATTGATAATTGCATTAATGATTGATCTTTGTATTAAATTTGTTCCAACCCCATCTAATTATTTAAATCAATTAATCTTAGCAGTCATATCAGTAATTACAGTTGGTATTGGTGGAGGCATATATTTAGTTTCTAACTTAGGAGCAGGTCCAAGAGATGGATTGATGATTGGTTTACAAAAAGTCACAAATTTACCTATAGCAGCTGTTAGAGCAACTTTAGAAATTTCAGTTGTAAGTATTGGGTGGTACTTAGGTGGAACTGTTGGAGTTGGTACTTTATTATTTGCTTTTGGTATAGGACCTTGTGTTGCCTTAGGACTTTATCTAGTTGATAAAATTTTTAATTAAGCTGCTGCTCCAGCTTTTTCACTTTTTTTTCTTTCATGAGGATCTAGAATAGCTTTTCTCAATCTACAAGACTCTGGGGTAATTTCTAAAGCTTCATCAGTATTTAACATACTTAATTGTTCAGCAATCGACATTTTTCTTACTGGAGTAAGAACAACATTTTCATCTGTTCCTTGAGTTCTCATATTCGTTAATTTTTTACCTTTCATGACATTGATAATCATATCTCCTGGTTTAGGGGCCAAACCGACAATCATACCAGGATAAACAGGATCATTGTGAGTCACAAACATTTCACCTCTTGCCTGTAGATTGAATATTGCGAAAGCAACAGCTTTGCCTTGTTCCATTGAAATTAACGCACCGTTCCTTCTTCCTTCCATATCTCCTTCAAACGGGCCATAAGTATGAAAAATTCTGTTAATTACCCCGTTACCTTTTGTTAATGTTAGAAATCTACTTGTGTATCCCATTAAACCTCTTGTTGGAGCATGGAATATAAGCCTTTTTTTATTTTTTCCAGTGTCTTTTAATTCAATTAATTTACCTTTTCTTCTATTCATAGAGTCAATAATTTTTGAAGAGTGTTCTTCGTCAAGATCCATAGTAATTTCCTCTATAGGCTCAAGTTTGTTTCCATTTTCATCTTTCTTATACAAAACTTTTGGAGGGCTTACTGTCATTTCAAATCCTTCTCTTCTCATTTGAGTAAGTAAGATTTCTAACATTAGCTCTCCTCGACCACTTACTACAAAAGAGTCATTGCCACTATTTTCAGAAAATGTAATTCCAACATTATTTTGGGCTTCTTGTATTAATCTGTCTCTTATTTGTGTACTTGTAAGTTTTTTTCCTTCAGTTCCAGCTAATGGAGAAGTATTTACAGTAATTGTAATTGACATGGTTGGAGGGTCAATTGGAGTAGCTTCAATTGGCTCATTTACCTCAAGATTACATATAGTATCTGCCACGTTAGCTTTTTCTAATCCGGCAACAACAACAATATCTCCCGCTTCACCAACCTCAATTGGAACTTTTTTGGTTCCTTCGTATCTAAAAATTTTAGTTAATCTACCTTCATCAACTTTTTCTCCCTTTAAATTGATTGCCTTAATAGCTTGATTAGCTTTTGCCGTTCCTTGTGAAATTCTACCCACTAAACTTCTTCCTAAAAAGCTATCAGCATAAAGAAGTGTAGAAAGCATAGCGAAAGGTTTTGATTTATCTAATTCAGCTGGTTTAACATGCTCGACGATCTTATCTAAAAGTGGATTAAGATTTTCTCTTGGACCATCTACTTCAAGATCAGCCCATCCAGATCTTCCACTGGCATATAAAACTGGGAAATCTAGCTGCTCTTCATTAGCATCTAAACTTACAAATAAGTCGAATGTTTCATCTAGAACTTCGTTTGCTCTCTGATCTGATTTATCTAGTTTATTTATAACTACAATTGGTTTTAAGCCCTGTTTTAATGCTTTCGCTAAAACGAATTTTGTTTGGGGCATTACACCTTCAGCAGAATCTATAAGCAATAAAGCTCCATCTGCCATACTAAGTACTCTTTCAACTTCTGCAGCAAAATCTCTGTGGCCAGGTGTATCTATTATATTTATTCTTGAATTTTTCCAATTTATCGAGGCAGGTTTAGCTAATATAGTTATTCCTCTCTCTTTTTCTAATTCCCCAGAGTCCATTAACCTTTCATCTACAACCTCATTTTCTCTAAATGAGCCACTTTGTTTCATTAGATTATCTATCAGGGTCGTTTTGCCATGATCAACATGGGCGATTATAGTGATGTTTCTTATATTATTATTCATAATTCCGGGTTCTTATACATATTTAATCGCTTTTGAAAACTTAAAAAAAACTACACTAGGCTTGAATAAATTAAGTATTTTTTCGCTTTTCTCGTTTAAGTTTCCTTTTTTCTTTGAAACTAAATTTAGGTTTTTTTTTTACACTAGAGTCTTTAAATGATTTTCCACTATATCGTTTTGACATATCTGTTTATTCAATAAAAAAAAAGGGCAGTAAAAACTGCCCTTTTTGAATTTTTGTTTGAGAACGATGGGGGTTACATTCCCATTCCACCCATTCCTCCCATACCACCCATGCCGCCCATACCACCTGGCATTCCAGCAGGAGCCGCGTCTTTTTCTTCTGGCTTGTCAGCTATCATTGCTTCTGTTGTTACTAATAATCCAGAAATTGAAGCTGCATCTTGAAGTGCAGTTCTAACAACTTTCACTGGATCAATAATACCTTTAGCAAACATGTCACAATACTCCTCATTTTGTGCATCATAACCATGTGTCTTTTTATTTTGTTCTAAAAGCTTGCCAACTACAACTGAACCATCAACTCCAGCGTTTTTAGTAATTTGTCTTATAGGAGATTCTAATGCTCTCCTTACCAAATCAACACCAGCTTTTTGGTCTTCACCTTTTGCTTTGACTTTATCAAGCTCTTGAGCGGCGTACAGTAAAGCACATCCACCACCTGTTACAATACCTTCTTCAACAGCTGCTCGTGTTGCATTTAAAGCATCTTCAACTCTATCTTTTCTTTCTTTAACCTCAACTTCCGTTGCGCCACCAACTTTGATTACAGCAACTCCACCAGCAAGTTTAGCTAGTCTTTCTTGAAGTTTTTCTTTATCATAATCTGAAGTTGTTTCATCAATTTGTTGTTTAATTGATGAGCATCTAGCTTCGATGTCAGATTTTTTACCACTTCCATTTACTATAGTGCTATTATCTTTATCAACTTTAATTTTTTTGCATGATCCAAGATCATCTAATTTAACATTTTCAAGTTTAATTCCTAAATCTTCAGAAATTACACTTCCTCCGGTTAGAATTGCAATATCCTCAAGCATAGCTTTTCTTCTATCACCAAATCCTGGAGCTTTTACAGCAACTACTTTTAGACCACCTCTCAATTTATTGACAACTAAAGTAGCTAAAGCTTCACCTTCAACATCTTCAGATATGATCATCAATGGTCTTCCAGCTTGAACAACTGCTTCTAAAAGTGGAACCATTGGCTGAAGATTTGTTAATTTTTTTTCATGTAAAAGAATAAAAGGATTTTCTAACTCTGTTGTCATTTTATCACTATTAGTGATAAAGTAAGGAGATAAATATCCTCTATCAAATTGCATACCTTCTACAACGTCCAATTCAGTCTCAATTCCTTTATTTTCCTCAACTGTGATAACACCTTCGTTACCAACTTTTTGCATTGCTTTTGATATCATAGTTCCAATTTCTTTATCACCGTTTGCAGAAATTGTTCCTACTTGAGCTATTTCATCGCTGTCTTTAACTTTTTTGGCTGAAGAAACCAGATTTTGTTTAACAACATCTACCGCAGCATCAATTCCTCTCTTAACATCCATTGGGTTCATTCCTGCAGTAACATATTTAACGCCTTCTTTAACTATCGCTTGTGCTAAAATTGTTGCTGTTGTTGTTCCGTCACCAGCCTCATCATTTGTCTTGCTAGCAACTTCCTTAACCATCTGTGCACCCATGTTTTCAAATTTATCTTCAAGATCAATTTCTTTTGCAACTGAAACACCATCTTTTGTTATTCTAGGAGCACCATATGATTTATCCATTACTACATTTCTTCCTTTTGGACCTAGTGTAACTTTAACAGTATCAGCCAAGATATTTACTCCTCTTATCATTGCTGCTCTTGCTTCAGCGTCAAATTTAACTATCTTTGCCATTATATTTCTCCTTTTAAAAATTATTTTTTATTTGAAATACCCATAATGTCTGACTCTTTCATTATGCTGTATTCTTTACCATCAATTTTGACTTCAGTACCTGACCATTTGCCAAATAAAACTTTATCACCAACTTTTACATCCATCGGAATAATCTTACCATCTTCAGTTTTTGCACCACCCCCAACAGCAACAACTTTACCTTCTTGAGGTTTTTCTTGCGCTGTATCAGGTATAATAATTCCACCAGCAGTTTTTTCACTACTATCCAAGACTTCAATTAGAACACGGTCGTGTAATGGTCTAAATTTCATAAATTCTCCTTTATAAATATGAGCTTCATATAGAGATTGGTCCATCTATTTCAAGATAAAGATTAAAATAAGTTAACTAAAAAACTGAGGGAATTTAGGGTTTTTTTGGTTTATAGATTGTTTTGATGACAAAAAATTTAGATAAAGATGGACTAAGTTCGATCGCCAACAATTATCAGTTATTTTATATCGACTTGTGGGGAGTTGTTCATAATGGCATTAAATTACACAATGAGGCTATTAACGCTTTAAAACAGATTTCTAATATCAATAAAGATTATGTCCTTCTAACAAATGCACCTAGACCAAATGAGGCTGTTAAAAATTTTTTAGAAAAAATGGGTATGGAAAAAGAGATTAGAGATCATGTTTTTACATCTGGTGAAGCAGCATTAAACTATTTGAAAAAAAATTTTTTAAATCAAAAATTTTTTCATGTTGGGCCAGAAAGAGATTTTGATTTATTAAGAAATTTTGAAAAGAATAAATCATCAGATATTCATAAAAGTGAGTATATTTTATGTACAGGGTTATTTGATAATCATGATGATGACTTAATATTTTATAAAAATTTGTTTGAAAAAAATTTAAATAAAAAAATGATTTGTACTAATCCTGATTTAATTGTTGATAGGGGAAAAATAAGAGAATTATGTGCAGGATCTGTTGCAATGGTTTTTGAGAAGATGGGTGGACAAGTAATATATTTTGGAAAACCTTACCCAGAGGTGTATAACCAATCGATAAATAATAAGAATAAAAAAATACTTTCGATAGGTGATAACTTCAATACCGATATTAAAGGTGCTAATTTATTAAATTACGACTCTTTAATAATTTCAAATGGTATTCATAAAAACGAAATAAGCAAAAACGGAATTGAAAAAACAGCAAAGTCATATGAAACTATTTGTAACTTTATTCAATCAGAGCTAAAATGGTAAGATTAATAAAAATATATAAAAATTTTAATATTATAAAACATCACAAAAGATCAATAATATTAATTGGTAATTTTGATGGTCTACATTTGGGTCACCAAAAATTATTTAAATTAGCAAAAAATTTTAAAAAAAAATACTCTCTTAATATTGGTGTATTAACTTTTGAGCCAATGCCGAAAATGTTTTTTAATAACAACCTAAGCAATTTTAGAATTTCAAATCAAAAACAAAAAATTAATTTATTAAAAAAACATAATGTAGATTTTGTTATAATAAAAAGATTTAATAAAAAATTTTCAAAAGTTAAGTCTACAAACTTTATTAAGAATATTCTTGTTTCAAAATTGCAAGCAAAATTTATCTTTGTAAGTAATAATTTCAGATTTGGAAATAGGAGAGAGGGAGATGTAAAACAATTAATTAAGTATGAAAAAATATTTAATTATAAAATAGTTAAACCCAAACCATTATCTAAAAATAAAAAAATTATATCATCCTCATTAATTCGAAAATTATTAATGAAAGGTAAAATTAAGAAAGCCAATGAATTTTTAAATAGGGAGTGGTCGATAGAAGGAATGGTAAAAAAAGGAAGACAGCTTGGAAAAAAAATTGGATTTCCAACTGCTAATATTGATATCAAAGATTATATTATAGCAAAAACCGGAGTCTATGCAGTTAAAGTAAAAAAATATGGTACTAATAAATTTATTAGAGGAATAGCAAATTTAGGGTATAGGCCAACTTTTAATCAAAAAAAAATATTATTAGAAGTTCATCTGTTTAATTTTTCAAAAAATTTATATAATAAGTATTTGACGGTTAATTTTTTAAAATTTATTAGAAAAGAAAAAAAATTCAAAAATGTAAGTGAATTAAAAAAACAAATTAAAATAGA
This sequence comes from uncultured Pelagibacteraceae bacterium, assembly GCA_902540275.1. Classification (GTDB taxonomy): domain Bacteria; phylum Pseudomonadota; class Alphaproteobacteria; order Pelagibacterales; family Pelagibacteraceae; genus Pelagibacter. The sequence continues at coordinate 43,768 of CACBMB010000008.1, forward strand.
TATATCTAAAGCAAAAAAATAATAATGAGCAAATTTCAAATTAATTTACCCAAAACATCTTTTTCAATGAGGGCAAACTTGCCTTCAAAAGAGCCAGAGTTTTTAAAATTCTGGGAAAAAATAAATTTATATAAAGAGTTAAGAAACTCTAGAAAAGGTAAAGAAAAATTTGTTTTACATGATGGCCCCCCTTATGCGAATGGAAATATACATATGGGAACAGCGCTAAATAAAATCTTAAAAGATATAATTGTGAAATTTCATCAAATGGATGGTAAAGACTCAGTGTATGTTCCAGGTTGGGATTGTCATGGCTTACCAATAGAGTGGAAAATTGAAGAACAATATAAAAAAAATAAAAAAAATAAAAATGAAGTCCCTGTGATTGAATTTAGAAAAGAGTGTAGAGTTTTTGCTGAAAAATGGATCGAGATCCATAAAGATCAATTTAAAAGATTAGGTGTAGTAGGAGATTGGGAAAATTACTATTCAACAATGAGTTATGATGCTGAAGCTCAAATTGTAAGAGAGCTTGGAAAGTTTTTAAAAGAAGGAAGTTTGTATAGAGGTTTTAAACCAGTGCTGTGGTCAACTGTAGAAAAAACAGCACTGGCAGATGCTGAAGTAGAATATCAGGATCACAAATCAGATACTATTTATGCATCATTTCCAGTAAAAAAATCTGAAGTAAGTGAAATTAATGATAGTGAAATAGTTATTTGGACAACTACACCATGGACAATACCTGCCAACAAAGCTTTAGCTTATAATGAAAGCTTAACTTACTTATTAGTAAAAATACATGATGAAGGAGATTATAAAAATAAGAAAATTGTTATAGCAGAGGCATTATTAGAATCAGTAATTAAAGATTGCAATGTTGAAAAGTATGAAGTTTTAAAAAATTTCAAAGGAAAAGAACTGAAAGAAACAATTTGTAGACATCCCTTTTTTGATTTAGGTTTCGATTATGATATCCCACTTTTAGAGGCACGTTTTGTTACTACCGAACAAGGAACAGGTATAGTTCATTGTGCCCCAAGTCATGGACCTGATGATTTTAACCTTTGTTTAAATAACGGAATTAAGGCAATTGAAACAGTTGATGGAGATGGAAAGTATACAAATAACGTAATGTTATTTGAAGGAATTCATATTTTCAAAGCCAATCCCATAGTGATTGAAAAATTAAAAGAGCAAAAAAAATTATTATCTAGTGGTGAGCTTGTCCATTCTTATCCTCATTCTTGGAGATCAAAAGCTCCACTAGTTCATAGAGCTACACCACAGTGGTTTATTTCAATGGAAAGTCATAAATTAAGAGAGAAAGCTCTAAAGGCTATAGATGAAACAACTTTCTATCCTAACAAAGGTAAAGAAAGATTAAAGTCAATGATAGAAACAAGACCAGATTGGTGCGTATCTAGACAAAGAGTTTGGGGCGTTCCTTTGCCAATTTTTGTAAATAAAAAAAATAACGAAATTTTAGTAGATGACGAAGTGTTTGAAAATATCGCTAAAATTTATGAGAAAGAAGGTTCAGATTGTTGGTTTTCTGATAATCCTCAGAAGTTTCTTGGAAGCAAATATAAAGCAGATGACTTTGAAAAATTACAAGATATTGTTGAAGTTTGGTTTGATAGTGGTTCGACTCATTCGTTTGTACTAGAAAAAAGAGAAGATTTGAAATGGCCAGCATCAATGTATCTTGAAGGATCCGATCAACATAGAGGTTGGTTTCATTCATCTTTATTAGAATCATGTGGAACCAGGGGGAAAGCTCCATTTGAATCAATTCTCTCTCATGGATTTGTTGTTGATGGAAAAGGGCTAAAAATGTCAAAATCTTTAGGTAACGTGATTGCCCCAGAGGATATTTTAAAAAAATATGGAGCTGATATTCTAAGAATCTGGGTTGCTTCCTCAAATTATGCAGAAGATTTAAGAATAGACTACTCAATTTTGGATCAACATTCTGAGTCTTATAGAAAAATCAGAAATACTTTTAGATATTTACTTGGAAATTTAAACGATAACTTTAAGGAAATTGATTTAAAAAGTATTGATATAAAAAATTTACCTGAATTAGAACAATTTATGCTTCATAAGATTTATGATTTAAATCTTAATTTTCATAAATATTTTAAAAATTATGATTTTCATAACTTGTATAAGGAATTATTAAATTTTTGCACAGTTGATTTATCATCTTTTTATTTTGATATAAGAAAAGACACTTTATATTGTGATGAGGTTGGTTCAGAAAAAAGAAAAGCCTGTATTACCATATTGAATATTATTCTTAATTTATTAATAAGATGGTTTGCTCCTATATTATCATTTACCACTGAAGAAATTTATCAACTAATTTTTAAAGATAATAAAAGTGTTCATTTAAAAAATTTTTTGATAATTCCAGAAAATTTTAAAAATGAAGAATTAAACACAAAATGGATTGAATTAATAAGTATAAGGAATATCTGCAATATTAGTATCGAAGAAAAAAGAGCAAGCAAAGAAATTGGTTCAAGTCTTGAAGCAGATCTTGATATTAAACTTGATAGTAAACTTAAAAATATAACTGAAAACATAGATTTTTCAGAATTATGTATAACTTCTAATGCCAAAGTCTCTTACGATAATAATGCTGAAACAATAGTTATTACAAAAAAGGCAAAAGGGGAAAAATGTCCAATGTGTTGGAAAATTAATCTAGAAAAATGCCATAGAAATACTTGCCCAAGACAGATTAAATGATCATAAAACATCTATCTAAAAATTTTTACATAAGTTTATTAATAGTTATTTCTATATTCATCTTAGATCGAATTACAAAAATTTATGTTATTTCTTTAGATGAAAAATTAATTGAAACTGATTTATTTAATTCAACCTTTTTAAACATAACTTTGATATGGAATAGTGGAATTGCATTTGGACTTTTTTCACTAAGTGAAAGTTTTTATTATGATTTAATAACTTTATTAATTATTATAATAATATTGATTTTATTAATCATGGTATCAAAGGCGGAAAAATTTCAAAAATATTCTTATCTAATAATAGTGGGAGGTGGTTTGGGAAATTTATTTGATAGGATATTCTACAAAGCCGTTCCTGACTTCATAGATATACATTACAACGGATTTCATTGGTTTATTTTCAATATTGCAGATATATTTATAACAATCGGCATTATTTGCCTTATTTATGATGAAGTTTTTTTACAAAAAAGAAAAACATGAAAAATATATATAAATTTATTTTTGTTATCATATTAACATTTAATTTCTTAAATGGTTGCCAGTCTTTGAAAGATGGCCTTGAGGGAAACAAAAAATCTAAAAATGCTGAAGAATTTTTGATAAATAAAAAAAATGCTTTAACTATACCACCAGATTTTTCTAAGTTACCCACACCTGAGGCTGAAAAGAGAACTGAAATAAATGAAAGTGATTTTGATATTGAAAATATTTTACAAGTAAATTCAGAAAATCAAAATTATGAGGGAAATTCCAAATCAAACAATTCATTGGAGGAATCAATCTTAGAAAAAATAAAACAAGATTAATGCTTACAAAATCAATAGAACTAAAAAATTTTAAGTATAAAAAAAATAATAAAAATATCTTTAATAAATTAAAACTTATTTTAAATAATAAAAGTGAAACTATAAGATCTTTATCAAAAGATTATAAAGATAATTACAAATATAAAAAAATAAGCCAAATAACAAGAAATAAAGATATAAGATTAATTGGAATGGGTGGATCTATTTTAGGTTCAAAAGCCATATTTAATTTTTTAAAAGAAAAAAGTAAAAAAAATTTTGTATTTGTAGATAATTTAATTTCAAAAAAAAGAAAATATAAAAATAATCAAATAAATTTAATAATATCTAAGTCAGGAAATACTCTTGAAACAATTACAAATGTAAATTTATTAATAAAAAAAAATGATAAAAATATATTCATAACAGAAAAAAAACCTAGTTATTTATATAATCTTGCAAAAAAATTAAAGTCAGAGGTGATAGAGCATAATAATTTTATTGGTGGAAGATTTTCAGTTTTATCTGAAGTAGGCATGCTGCCTGCAGAATTGATGGGTTTAAGTCCAAAAAAATTTAGACAATTTGATAATTTAGTAAAAAGTAAAAAATTTATAAATCAATTGGTGTGTAGTACAGGGGCAATATTACATTTACATAAAAAAAAAAAATTTAATTCAATCATTTTGAATTATGATGAAAAATCTTATTATCTTTTTGAATGGTATCAGCAATTAATTGCTGAAAGTTTGGGTAAGAAAGGCAAGGGTATACTTCCGGTTATATCTGAAATGCCAAAAGACAATCATAGCATGATGCAGTTATATCTAGATGGACTTAAAAATAATTTTTTTACTTTTTTTAGTTTTAATGAAAAAAACTTTGATCAATTAAATAGTAAAATACTTTTACCAAGTCATAAATATCTAAAATTTTACTCATCTAATAAAATAATATTAAAACAAAAAAAAGCTACAGAGATTGTCTTTTCTAAAAAAAATATTCCGTTTAGAAGTTTTGAAATTAACAAAAGAGATGAAAAGACTTTGGGAGAATTATTCTGCTACTTTATATTAGAAACGATCCTTTTAGGAAGAGCAATGAACGTAAATCCGTTTGATCAACCATCTGTAGAATTGATAAAACAAGAGACTAAAAAACAGTTTAGTTTAAGATAGTACCGAAAATTATTTTAGAAATTCCATATTTTTTTTCTTCCAAAATTTTAAATTCTTTAAAATAAACTTCTTTTTGTTCACTATTTCTATGAATTATTATAAGTCCATCTTTTTTTAAAATATTTGAATTTTTAATTTCTGATAGAATTAATGATATTTTTTTTTCTTTAAAGGGAGGATCAATAAAGATCAAATCAAAATTATTACTTAATTCTTTAAAAAAATTACTTTGAAAAATATCTTTTTCAATAATTTTACTTTTTTCATTTAGATTGAGATTTTGAATATTTTTTTTTAAAATATTTAAAACACCTTGATAGTTTTCAACAAATGTAACAAATTTTGCTCCTCTTGATATTGCCTCAAGACCAAAAGATCCCACGCCAGAAAATAAATCTAATATATTTGCATTTTCTATATTAGAATTAAATTTATTTGAATGTTTAACAACATTAAAAATAGATTCTTTAGCGAGATCTTTTAAAGGTCTTGTATTTTGATCCTGTGGTTCAAAAATTTTTTTTCCTTTAAATTTACCTGCAATAATTCTCATTTATCAATGACTTTGTATCCAATATCTTTACGATAAAAACCTTCATTCCAGTTTAAATTATTTAAGCTATCAAATATTTTTTTTCTAGCTTCAGAAAAATTTGATGATAATGATACAAAATTTAAAACTCTTCCACCAACAGCGTATGTTTTCTTGTCTATAATATTAGTGCCTGCATGGAAGCAATAATTTTTATCATCTGTATTAATCTTTTCTAAATTTTTGATTAATACATTTTTTTTATATTTTTCTGGATAACCATCAGAGCACAAAACAATACAAATGGAATTGTCTTTCTTCCATTTTATCTCGATTTCATTTAATTTTTTTTCGCAACACGCTAAAATAATATTTGTTAAGTCTGACTCTAACCTAGGTAAAATTGTTTGGCATTCTGGATCTCCCATTCTAACATTATATTCGATCAAATAGGGGTTATCATTTTTAATCATAAGACCAGCATAAAGAAAACCCGAATATTCAATTTTCATTTCCTTAAGGCCTTCAAGAGTTGGATGAATTATTTGATTAATTATTTTGTTTTCAAGATCTATATTAATCAATCTTGATGGTGAATAAGCACCCATACCTCCAGTATTTTTACCCTTATCACCTTCAAGAACCCTTTTATGGTCCTGAGCAGTGTTAAATAATTTAATATCATTACCATCAGTAACAATAAAAAAACTCATTTCTTCACCAGTCAAAAATTCCTCTATCAGCACATTTTTTGCTTCTCCAAATTTTCCTGCAAAGATTTCATCTATGGCTATTAAGGCATCTTTCTTGTTTTCACATATGTAAACCCCTTTTCCCGAGGCAAGTCCATCGGCTTTTATAACGATAGGATAATTTGTTTTTTTTAAAAAAATTTTTGACTCATTAGGGTTTTGAAATATGCCAAAGTTTGCAGTTGGTATATTATATTTTTCACAAAGTTTTTTTGTAAAAATTTTTGAACCTTCGAGTTGAGAAGCTGCTTGATTAGGACCAAATATTTTAACTTTTGTATCTAAAAAAAAATCAACTATGCCGTCCACTAATGGTTTTTCAGGACCAACAATTAAAAGATCAATTTTTTTTTCCTCAGTAAATTTTTTAATTGCATGGAAATCACTCATATCTATTTGTATGTTTTCAGCTATAGTTGAAGTTCCAGCATTTCCAGGGAGGCAATATATATTTTTTACATTTTTTGATTTTTTGATGCAAAAACAAATTGCATGTTCTCTACCGCCACTTCCTAAAATCCCAACATTCATGTATAAATATATAAACTAAAAATGTATAAAAAATTAGCAAAAATAAAATATTTACCAAATAATTTTGAAATTATTGAAAATGGAGATCATGTAATTTGTGCCATATCAGGTAAACCAATTAAATTAGAAAAATTACAATATTGGAATGTCGAACTTCAGGAACCATATTACTCCTACATAGAAGCTGCAAAGAAAAGAGAAGAAAAATAATTTATTTCCACCTATTATGAGACCAAATCCATTTTGACGGATTAAGTAATATCATTTGCTCAAGATTTTTATTTAGTTTTTGAGTGATCTCACTGATGGTTTCTTTTTCCTCAAAATTTAAAGGTTTATAAACTGTGACCTCAAAATTTACATTATCTTTTCTCTCAATGTAAATTGGTACAACTTTACATTTAAATTTTTTTACAAATTGTGCTGGAATAGTAGTCGTATATGCATCTTTTCCAAAAAAAGGAGATTGAATTGACTCACTTACTCTTTGATCAATCATTAAAGCTATAGAGTGTCCGTCATTAAATAATTTTAATAAATTTCGAATATTTGATCTACCTTTTTTAATTTGATTTTTGCAAATATATTTTTTTCTTAAAATTTCTATTATTTTATTCATAAAAAGATTGTTTAACGGACGATAAATTGCGGCAAGTTTAATGCCTGATTTCTCTAAAGTCATTGCCATCAATTCAAAATTGTCAAAATGACCAGAAACAAAAATTACGTTTTCATTATTCTTTATAATATTATCAAGAATTTCTTTTCCCTTAATTTTAATCATTTCAGTCTTAGAATTATTTCGAAAATTATTCAAGAATGAATATTCGGCTAAAATTCTTCCATAATAATTCCACATTTCACTAATATGATTTTTGATTTCATTCGCACTAGCATGTGGTAAAGCAATTTTAAAATTGTTTAAGATAGTTTTTTTTGGTCTTAAAAGCGGTCCAATTAAACGAAAAACTTTTCCAGATACGTAAGATGAAATTTTTACTCCTATTATTTTAAATATTAAAAATAATATCATGATAATGAAAAATTCAATTAAATATCTGAAAAATTTAATTAACTTCATTTTTAATTTTTAATTTTTCTTTTAATTTTTCTATTTCGATAATTTCTAAACTAATTTTAGTAAATTTTATATTTTTTTTGTCTTCATTTTTCAATCTTACAAAATCTTTTTCTGTAGTTAAAATCTTTGAATTACTTTTTTTTGCAATTTTATATATCTTTTCAACATCTCGACTCGAATAATTGTAATGATCTGGAAATTCTATATCTTTTATAATCTTAAATTTATTTTCAATTAACATATTCAAGAATGTACTATGATTTCCAATACCTGAAAAAACTACGAAATTGTCATTAATGTTAAATTCGTCTAAATTAAGTAATTTATAGTTAGTCTCATAAAAATTAAGATCTGGAAATTTTTTTAACAATTTTATCTTAAAATTCTCATTATTTTCATTAGTCCCATTCAAAAAAACATTTTTATATCTATTAAGACTTTTGAGATTTTCTCTTAATGGACCTGCCGGAATTAAAAATCCATTTCCAATCAAATTTTTTTTATTAAAACATACAAAAGAAAGGTCATACGAAATACTTTTATCTTGAAGACCATCATCAAAAATAGCAATTTCATATTTTTCTAAGATAGCTTTTTTGAGAGCTTCTACACGACTATTGTGAACAAAAGTTTTTCCAAATTTGCTTAAAAGTATTTGTTCATCTATCTGATCTGGATAATTTTTTTTGATAAAACAACTTTTAATATTTTTTTTATCTAAAATTTTTTTAATTTCAATTGCTAGAGAAGTTTTTCCAGTTCCTCCTAAATATATGTTGCCAATACATATACATTTTATATTTTCAAAATTTTTCTTTTTCTTTATTTTAATTAGTGTGATAAATTCAAACAATTTTGATAAGGGAAAAAGAATATAGGATAGTAAACTTGGCTTTTTATAATCCCAAAATTTAGGTTTTTTTAATTTCATCTTTAAATATTTTTAGGATTTCTGCTTCACTTTTTTTCAAAATTAAATTACCCATATTTGAGAAATTTATTTTTTTCTTTTTTTTCCCTTTTAATAATTTAAGAGAAATTTTTTTTAATTCACTAATGTTTTTTATTTTAAAAGCGGCTTTTTTCTCATCAAAAAGTCTATAGATATCTTTAAAGTTATCAATATTCGGACCATGAATTATGTTAAGGTTAAATCTTGCTGGTTCAATAGGATTTTGACCGCCATGATTTACTATGGAGCCACCAATAAATGCAACTTTAGATATATTAAAAAATTTTTTTGTTTCTCCGTAGGTATCAACTAAATAAATATCTGTTTCTTTTTCAATTTTTTCATTCGCTGATCTAACGATTGTTCTTAATCCCAATGACTTAATTTCCTCGTTAATTTCTTTTATTCTTTGAACGTGTCTTGGAATAATAATTGTAAGTAAATTATTAATTTTACTTTTAAGATGTGAATGAACATTTGCAATAATTTTTTCTTCTGACGGATGAGTACTTGATGCACAAAGAATCAATCTATTTTTTATTTGTTTTAGAAAAGAAATTGGAAGTTTTATATTTTTTTTATTTGAAATTTCTGAAAATTTTAAATTACCAATATTCTTTATTTTTTTTACATTTAGTTTTTTTAAATATTTGTTTGTATCAGAATTAGATGGAAATGCTATTTTGATACTCTCAAATATATTTCCAGCAAATTGATTAAAAAGTTTCCACCTCCTAAAAGATTTATTAGTAATCCTCGCATTCATTAGTAATAAGGGAATAGATTTTCTTTCTAGTTCTTTATACATACTAGGCCATATTTCAGAGTCTATAAATACAGCTAGTGTTGGTTTCCAATATTTCAAAAATTTTGAACTAAAATAAAAAAAATCTATTGGAAAAAATTGATGGATAGTTTTTTTGAATTTATAGTTTTTAATTATTCTAGAAGAACTTAATGTTGAAGTTGTAATTAAAATGGTTTTAATTTTATTTTCTGTTTCTAATTTTTTAATTAATGGAATTACACTCATCAATTCCCCAACACTTGCAGCATGGAACCAAATAAGATTCCCATTTGTTCTTTTCTTTGAAATAATACAGAATTTCTCAATAAACCGTTTTGTATCCTCTTTATCCTTAATAAATCTAATGACTAAAATTATTGGAGATAGAATTAAAATTAAAATGATTAATAATTGATAAATTAAAAACATTATTTCTTTTTAATTTGTTTTTCATAAAAATTTTTATATTGCATTGAATCTTTTAAAAGATTCTCATGTTTTCCAGAGGCAATTATTTCTCCATTTTCTACAACAAATATTTTATCAGAGTTAAGTATTGTTGATAGTCTATGTGCAATCACAATTGTAGTTCGATTTTTAGTAAGAATATTTAAAGCATTCTGAATTTTTTCCTCAGTTTCAGAGTCTAATGATGAGGTAGCCTCATCAAGTAAAATTATTGGGCTTTTCTTCAGCATAGCTCTTGCAATTGATATTCTTTGTTTTTCACCCCCTGATAGTCGTACTCCATTCTCACCAATTAATGTTTCATATTTTTTGGGAAGTTCATTAATAAATTCTTCACAATAAGAAAGTTTAGCAGCTTCTTTAATTTCGGTATCTGATGCGTCAATATTTGCATAAGCTATATTATTTTTAATCGTGTCATCAAATAGAGTTGTGTCTTGGCTTACTAAGGATATCTTTTGTCTAAGAGATTTTATTTTTGTTTGATAGATTGATTGATTATCAATAAATATATCACCAGAATCAACATTATAAAAACGAGGTATCAAGTTCAATATTGTAGATTTTCCGGATCCACTATGACCAACTAAAGCAGACATTTTGTTCCCATTAATCTCAAGGCTTATATTTTTTAAAACATTTTCGTTTTCATCATGATATTTGAAATAAACATTTTGGAATTTAATACTTCCACTTCTTATTGAAATATCAGAAGCACTTTGATTGTCTTTTATATCATTTATATTATCAACAATTGGTAATATTCTCTTAGCTGCAGTAAGACCTTGATTGATTGCCATGTTTATTGTTGCCAAAGATCGCACTGGTTGATAAGCGAGCATCATAGCTGCTAGAAATGAAAAAAAATTATTAATATCAATCTCATTTCTAATTATTAATTTTCCAGAGTAAAAAATTAATATTGCTATCATTATACCTGTAAAAGTTTCCATAATAGGAGAAACTCGCACATAAACAGTTCTAATTTTTGCAGTTTTATTTTTTAATTTTTCTAAATGATCGTGAGATCGTTTGATCTCATAATTTTCTTTTTGAAATATTTTAATAAGTTTATGATTTTTAAATAACTCAATTAAGTATGAATTTAAAAACCCTGATCTCTCTTGTGCTTCGGTTGCAACTTTACTAACTCTTTTTCCAAGCGTTTTTGCAGCCATACTCGCTAGAGGAATCATTATAATTGATATTAATGAAAGTTTCCAATTTTGATAAAACATAACAATCAAAAGACCGATAAGAGTAAGACTGTCTTTAAACAATGCTAAGATAGCATCGCTAAGCATATTAGTAATATGTGTCACATCATAAGTAAGATTAGATATAAATTTTCCAGAGTGTTTTGCATCAATTAATTTTGTGTCTGCATTTATTAATGAAGAAATCATATCAAATTGTAATAATTTTTTGATTTCTTCACCAACATAAATCATCGTTGCTTTAGCAAAATAAAGAGAAATACCTTTTGCAGCAAATGTAATAATTATTAATCCTGGAATTAAAAATATTAAAGTTTCATCTTTATCTATAAAGATTTTTTTTATAGCAGGGTCCAACAACCAAGCAATCGCAGATGTACTCGTAGCGACAATTATTGAAAATAACCCAGCAAGAAATATTTTTTTTAGGAATTTTTTTGAGTAATCTTTATAGAGTCTTTTCAAAATATCACTTGAATTCATATACTAATTTTTCCTAAAAAAATAAATGCTAAAACAATAAAACCAAAAAAATTATTACTTTTAAAAATTTTTAAACATTTTTGTATATTTGTTTGATCAAATAATCTTATTTGAAAAAAAAACAGATGGGAGCTCATGATAATAATGCCTAAGTATAGAAAAAAATTAAAATTCATATAAATACCTACAAAAATATAGGATAGAATTGTGATTGAGTAACATATAAACAAAAACTTCTTTGGATTATCTTTAAATTTTATAGACGTTGATTTAACTCCTATTATTTCGTCATCTGTAATATCTTGATATCCATAGATAGTGTCGTATCCAAGTGTCCAAAATATGGCTCCAAAATAAAGAATAATTGGTATTAAATTTATTGAGTTTTCAATTGAGGTCCAACCTAACAATAAACCATAATTAAAAGTTATTCCCAAAAATAATTGTGGCCAATAAGTGTATCTTTTCATCAACGGATAAGTAAACGCTAATGGCATTGAGCAAAAAGCCAAAATAATTGTTAGGTAGTTAAAATTAATCAAAACTAATAATGCAAGAAAACATAAAATAGTTGCATAAATCAATCCGAGTCTCACTGATATTTTACCTGATGCTATAGGTCTATCTTTAGTTCTTGAAACCTTTTTATCAAATTCCCTATCTACAATATCATTTATAATGCATCCAGCAGATCTCATTAATACAGAGCCTGAGAAAAAAAGAATTAGATAGAAAAGATATAGTTTAAGATCATTAGAAAAATCATAAGCCAAAGTTAAACCCCAAGCACAAGGCCAAAATAGCAACATGTATCCAATAGGTCTTTTAAATCTTGTAAGTTCTAAAAATAATTTTATTTGGTCCATAAAATTTACTTGTAAATAACAAAGGCAAGATTGATAATCAAACTGATTCGTATGAATATAGATTATACAGTAACAGCATTAATGTTTCCTGCTATTCCTTTGATAATGGGAGTGTATAGTAATAGATTTCATTCCTTAAGTGCTTTAATTAGAGAACTTCATGATGAGCATGTTTATGAAAAACATGTTCCACCTGAATGGAAAAAACAGTTCATAAATTTAAGCGGAAGAATTACTTTGCTCAGATGGTCGATTATGTTTGGTGCATTTGGTTTTTTATTTAATATGCTTACAGTGTTAGGTCTGTACTTGAATGAGGTTTTTATAGCAAGATTAATTTTCGGATCCTGTTGTTTATCAATGATGATTTCAATAATTTTTTTTATAAGAGAAATTCATGTTTCAACAAATGCCCTTAGATTACATATGTCAGATATGGATGTGAAGGTTGATTAAGGAATTATTACTGCAGGGCCAGTTATTACTCTTGCCTCTAAATCTTTGTGTGCTTGAGCAGCGTCTTGAAGAGAATATTTTTTTGAGATATCAACTTTGAATTTAGCAGATAAAATAGCCTCAAAAACTTTTTTTGCTGACTCAACTAATTCTTTCCTAGTAACAGTGTAATGCGCGATAGACGGTCGAGTAAAAAATAATCCTTTGGCATTTATATCTTTTTTAACATCAATTGTATCTACATACCCTGAAGCATTTCCAAATGCTACCATCATTCCTCTAATCTTTAATGTTTCAATTGATCCTTTGAATGTTTTGATACCAACACCATCATAGACTACGTCAATACTATTTTTACCTACAATTTTTTCTACTTCTTCTACAAAATTTTTTTCAGTATAATTAATTACATGATGGCAACCATTTTTTTTCGCTATCGCCTCTTTAGCTTTTGAACCTACAGTGCCAATCACTTGTGCACCTAAGGCATTTGCCCATTGGCATAAAATTTGACCAAGTCCACCAGCAGCAGCATGATACAAAATTTTGTCACCTTTTTTTAATGGATATGCCCTATGTAATAAATATTCTGCAGTAATTCCTTTTAAAGTAATACAAGACGCTACCTCATCAGAAATACCATCAGGGACGGATACTAATTTTTCTTCAGGCATTATTTGTTTTTCTGAATATGCTCCAATTGGCATTGATGCATGAGTAACTCTATCACCAGCTTTAAATAAATTCACTTCAGATCCAACTTCTTCGATAACACCACTGGCTTCAAGACCAATACCACTAGGTAGTGGAATAGGGTAAAGACCTGTTCGATGATAAACGTCTATAAAATTTAAACCGATTGATAAATTTTTAATTAAAACCTCTTTTGGTCCAGGTTTTCCAATTTCTACATCCTTATAAACAAGAACCTCAGGTCCACCAAATTTTTCAATTTGTATTGATTTCATATCTATTTTACAAACGTACCATTATGATAATCTTGAACAGCTTGTAAGATCTCTGCTTTGGTATTCATTACAAAAGGGCCACCTCTTGCAATTTCTTCATTTATTGGTTTACCAGATATCACTAAAAATTTTGCTTTTGATTTAGCTCTAATTTTTAATACTTCACCTTTTGTAAGTAGTATTAAGGTGCTATTTTTTACATTATCATGTTTTTTACTGCCGATTTCTATTTCACCATTAATTAAATAAATGAAAGTGTTGTGAGTGGATGGTAAATTGAAATTAAATTCTTTATTTATATTTAATTCAACATCAAAATAAACAGGCTCAACATTATGTTTTTTTACAGGACCTTCAGCTTTTTCAAATTTACCAGCAATAACTTTTACACGCTTATCATCATCTTCGTGAACACTCATTTTATCAGCATCAATATAAATATACTCAGGTTTGCTCATCTTCAATTTTGCAGGCATATTGATCCATAATTGAAAACCGTGAAGTTTGCCTTCTTTCATAGCGGGCATTTCTGAATGGATAATCCCACTTCCGGTTTTCATCCACTGAACATCTCCAGCGGTCATTCTTCCCTCACCACCAGTGCTATCTTTATGCTCAAAATCTCCAGCCAACATATAGGTAACTGTTTCAATACCTCTATGAGGGTGAGGGGGAAAACCTGCAATATAATCCTCACTATTTTCTGAACCAAATTCATCTAGCATTAAAAAAGGATCAAAATAATTTGGCTCAACTCCAATGCTCCTTTTTAATTTTACACCAGCACCGTCAGATGCAGGGATTGGATCTATAATTTGTTTAACTTCAATATTTTTCATTAGTGTTTAATAATATGTTTAATATTTGATTCAAGGTTACTTTTTGTCTAAACAATATCCTTTAGCACCATTTGCAACCAAGAATAAAAAACCACCAGCTAAAGCAATATTTTTCATAAATGCTATTATTTGCATTTGGTCAGAAAAATCATTGTGAAAGATAAAAGCTGTGGCTATACAAAATAAACTTAAAGCAGCCGCAGCTATTTTTGTTTGATAACCAACAATAATTAATATTGGTGCAACTATTTCTAAAACAATTGCAGGTATTAATAAAAAACCAGGTAGACCAAAACTTTCCATCCAACCAATTGTTCCATCGTAATTACCAATTTTATTAAAACCACTTAAAAGAAAAATACCTGATATAAAAACTCTTCCTATTAAGTCAAAAATTTTAATCATAATTTTTACCCGCACCTATTACATCTTACTGTTGCAAACATATCATCCCAATCAGACTCTTTTTCTTCTACATAATCTAGTAAACATCTTAAAGCTTTTGACTTATCAGGAAGATCATATTTATCAGTAATTTGATCTAACATTTTTTCTGAGTCTGAATAAATTTCGAAAGACACATCTTTTTTTTCACTCATATTTTTTCCTTTTAATTTATGTTATGTCTCCAATTAACAATTTATATATTAAATCTTACTAAATAATCCAGATAAATCTTTAATTTCAAAATTAGGTTTATAATCTAATTTGTCAAAAATATTATTGTTTCTATTCACCCATATAGCTTGATAACCATAATTCCCACCACCAGAAACATCCCAGGTGTTTGAACTTAAAAAAACAACTTCATTTTTTTTAATTTTATATTTTTTTATGGGCATATCATAAACTTCAGGGTTTGGTTTATATACACCTACTTCTTCAATTGAAAAAATATCATCAAATAAATTTTCTAAATTATTACTTTTAACTAACTCCTTAAGCAAAGATGGAGTTCCATTTGAAAGAATTGCTAATTTAAATTTTTTTTCTTTTAATTTTTTTAAAGTTTCGTGTACTTCTTTAAAAGTAGAGAGAACTTTGTAGAGATTTAAAAGCTCATCTCTCATTGAAGGGTTTATTTTAAAAACTTTCATAGATTTATCTAAACTATCCTCAGTAATTTGCCAAAAATCTTTGTGTCTTCCCATTAAACTTCGAAGCCAAGTATATTCTAATTGAGTAGTTCTCCAAAAATTTGAAAAAGGCTCCCATTTCTCTCCAATTTTATCTTTGCATTTCTCTGCAGCAGAATTGACATCAAACAATGTGCCATAAGCATCAAAAATTATTGCTTTAATATTTTTCATAAATTAACTTAACATAAATGAGTAATATTAGATTATTTTTTTCAAATACAATATCAGCAAATATGACTGATAGATTAGATAAGTCTCAATCACATTATCTAACTAAAGTGATGAGAGTTAAAGAAAATGAAGTTTTTTCGATATTTAATAAAAATGGAGAATGGCAAGCAAAAGTTTTAGGAATTCTAAAAGGTATTGTCGAATTTAAAACAGTTAAACAATTAAGAAAAAAAGAAAGTTCAAAAGAATTGTACTTAGCATTCTCTCCAATCAAATCAAACTATCAAAATTTTATGATACAAAAAGCAACAGAATTAGGAGTTACAAGATTTTTACCAATTATTTTTGAGCGAACAGTAGTTAGAAAGATTAACAATGAACGTTTAATAAAAATAGTTATTGAGGCAAGCGAACAGTCAAATCGTCTTAATATTCCTGTTGTGGAGAAGGCTCAAAATTTAAAAAATTTTTTGAAATCAAATTCAATGGATTTAATATTTACTGATTTAAATTCTGATAAAAAAAAAATTGATAAATCAAAGTTAACAAATAAACCAATTTGTATTATAATTGGTCCAGAAGGTGATTTTTCAGAGACTGAAAGAGAGGAGATTCTCTCTTTTAAAAGTGTTCAGTCTATAAAAATTAATGAGAACATTTTAAGATCAGAAACTGCAGTGATATCAGCGATTTCGATCTTAAATTACGTGATTAATTGATAAATTGTCGCGAAAACTAAAGTGTAATTTTTATAAAAGGGCTTTATATAGCTATTAAAAATGAATAAAATTTTTTACATATTTTCTGGAGTTTTAATATCACAAAATGCTTTTGCTAATCAGCCATTTGACTGGCAGTTGGGGTTTCAAAAAGCAGCATCAGAGTCTATGAGAGACATAGTGGCATTTCACAATAATCTTTTACTCCCAATAATAATTGCGATAAGTGTATTTGTTTTATTTTTAATGCTTTATGCCTGTGTCAGGTTTAGAGCTTCAGCAAATCCAAATCCTTCAAAAAGAACACATAATGTAACGGTTGAAGTTTTATGGACTTTAATTCCATGTTTAATTTTGATTGTGATGGCAGTTCCATCATTCAAGATTTTATATAAACAAGATGCAATACCAAAAGCGGATTTGACAATAAAAGCGATAGGTTACCAATGGTACTGGGGATATGAATATCCTGATGAAAACTTGATTTTCGACTCTTACATGATTGAAGAAAAAGATTTAAAAGCAAATCAACCACGATTGCTCGCAGTAGATAACGAAGTTGTTGTTCCAGTTGGTAAAGTAGTAAAGGTTTTAATTACAGCTAATGATGTTTTACATGCATGGGCTTTACCCTCATTTGGAGTTAAAAGAGATGCAGTTCCTGGAAGAATAAATGAAACATGGTTTAAAGCAGAAAAAGTTGGTACTTATTATGGTCAATGCTCAGAACTATGTGGTATAAAACATGCTTTTATGCCAATTGCAGTTAAAGTAGTGAGTGAAGAAGAATATCAAGAATGGCTATCTGAGGCGAGAGTAAAATTTGCAAAAGAAGAAATTGAAAATGATAAACTAAAAGTAGCGAGTAAATAAATATGTATACACAAACAGCATCCCACGACGATCACCATACTCCAACAGGTTGGAAACGTTGGGCATATTCGACAAACCACAAAGATATAGGAACAATGTATTTAATTTTTGCAATTGTTGCAGGAGTGATAGGTACAGCGTTTTCAGTTTTAATGAGAATGGAGTTAATGCATCCTGGTGATGGTATTTTAGGTGGCAATTATCATTTGTATAATGTTTTAGTTACTGGTCATGGACTTATCATGATTTTCTTTATGGTTATGCCAGCTATGATTGGTGGTTTCGGTAATTGGTTTGTGCCAATCATGATTGGTGCACCTGACATGGCTTTTCCAAGAATGAACAACATTTCATTTTGGTTATTACCTGTATCATTAACTTTATTAATATTATCTATTTTTGCTGATGGCCCTCCAGGTCAAACAGGTGTGGGTGGTGGCTGGACCATTTATCCTCCTTTATCTTCTAAAGCTGGTCAACCAGGACCTGCAATGGATTTAGCAATTTTGAGTTTACATTTGGCTGGAGCCTCTTCAATTTTGGGAGCGGTAAACTTCATTACTACAATTTTAAATATGAGAACTCCAGGTATGACCTTACATAAAATGCCTTTGTTTGCATGGTCAATTTTAGTAACTGCGTTCTTATTATTGTTATCTTTACCAGTATTAGCAGGTGCAATTACGATGTTATTAACAGATAGAAATTTTGGAACTGCGTTTTTCGAAGCGCAAACCGGAGGAGATCCTGTTCTATTTCAACATTTATTTTGGTTTTTTGGTCACCCAGAAGTTTATATTTTGATTTTACCTGGCTTTGGGATGATAAGTCATATTGTTTCAACATTTTCTAGAAAACCGGTCTTTGGTTATTTAGGTATGGCATATGCAATGGTTGCGATAGGAATAGTAGGTTTTGTTGTCTGGGCTCACCATATGTACACAGTTGGACTAAGTACAGACACTAAAGCATACTTTTTGGCAGCAACAATGATTATTGCAGTACCAACAGGTATTAAAATTTTTTCATGGATAGCAACTATGTGGGGTGGATCGATTTCATTTAAAACTCCTATGATGTGGGCACTAGGTTTTATATTTATGTTTACCGTTGGTGGTGTGACAGGAGTAGTTTTAGCAAACGCAGGTGTGGATACTGCTATGCATGATACTTATTATGTTGTAGCTCATTTTCATTATGTTTTATCTCTAGGAGCAGTTTTTGCAATTTTTGCTGGTTTTTATTATTGGTTTTCAAAAATGTCTGGTTACGAATATTCTGAATGGATGGGACAATTACATTTTTGGTTAACATTTATAGGTGTTAATTTAATTTTCTTTCCGCAGCACTTTTT
Organism: uncultured Pelagibacteraceae bacterium; assembly: GCA_902540275.1. Lineage (GTDB taxonomy): Bacteria > Pseudomonadota > Alphaproteobacteria > Pelagibacterales > Pelagibacteraceae > Pelagibacter. The sequence continues at coordinate 62,684 of CACBMB010000008.1, forward strand.
AGGCTTAGCTGGTATGCCTAGAAGATATGCAGATTATCCAGATGCTTTTGCTGGTTGGAATTATATATCATCAATTGGTTCCTACATCGCTGTAGCAGGATTAGCAGTATTTTTTGTTAATCTAATTTATGCTTTTGCAAAAAAGAAAGCTGCTGCACAGAACCCATGGGGAGAAGGGGCAACAACATTGGAGTGGACAGTACCATCTCCACCTAATTTTCATACTTTTGAAGAGTTGCCGAAGTTTGTTGATGATCAAGAAACTGAAAAATCGCATAGCTAAAACAAAAGTTAAAAATTGATGGATAGTTCAAAATTAAAAAAAAGAAGTTTATCTCAAGAAGATTTATTTAATTTATCTGAATTATTTAAATTGATGAAGCCTAGAGTTATGTCTCTGGTAATTTTTACTTGTGCTGTTGGTTTATTAACAGCACCAAATGCAGTTTCTACAAAAGATGCAATAATTGGAATTTTATTAGTCTCTTTAGGTGCAGGAGCTGCTGGTGCATTAAATATGTGGTACGAGTCTGATCTTGATGCATTGATGACAAGAACTTGTTTAAGACCAATACCGACTGGAAAAGTCAATAAAAATCAAGCACTGATTTTTGGAGTAACCTTATCAATAATTTCTGTAGTAACATTAGATTATTTTACGAATAGAATTTCTGCATCCATATTACTTCTCACAATTTTGTTTTATGTTTTTGTGTATACAATTTGGTTAAAAAGAAGAACGCCACAAAACATAGTTATTGGTGGGGCAGCAGGAGCTTTTCCTCCTGTTATTGGATGGACTATTGCAACAGGCTCTCTCTCAATTGAACCGTTAACTTTTTTTCTAATTATATTTTTTTGGACACCTTCACATTTTTGGGCTTTGAGTTTGTATAAATCAGATGATTATAAAAAAGCTAATATACCCATGCTTCCATTGACAAATGGAGTTGAAAGTACAAAAATTAATATATTTGTTTATTCTTTATTAATGTTACCAGTTATTATATTTCCGTATTTGATTAATTTTGTGGGATTAACATTCTTAATTCCATCATTATTATTAACTTTTTACTACAATTTTTTATGTTACGAACTTTATAATTTTAAGAAAAATAAGTTTAACCCAAAAAAAGCAAAATCTATATTTGGATATTCGATACTTTATTTATTTTTAGTTTTTGTTCTTTTTCTGATAGATAAGATTTTATGATAACTCCTGATAAAAAAACAAAGAAAAAAAACATTCTTACCGCTTTGGCAATTATTGCTTTCATGGTTTTTCTTTTCTTTTTTACTTTATATAACACCGGGGTATTTGATAGAGCAATATGATTGAAAAAAAGAAATTAACACCATTGTTATTAGCTGGAATTTTTGTTTTAATGTTAGGTTTATCCTATGCAGCAGTGCCATTGTATGATCTTTTTTGTAGAGTGACTGGTTTTGGAGGGACTACACAAGTATCAAACAATGCTCCGAAAATAGTTTTAGATAAAGTAGTAAGTGTAAGATTTGATACTAACGTAAACAATCTTCCATGGGATTTTAAGGTTAAATCAAATGTAATTGATGTAAAAGTTGGCCAAGTTAGTAAAATAGAATTTGAGGTAACAAATTATAGTGAGGAGCCTACAGCTGGAGTGGCAAGCTTTAATGTTTCACCTGCAAGTTTCGGAAAATACTACAGTAAATTAGGATGTTTTTGTTTTGAAAAACAAGAACTTAAAGCTGGTGAAAAAGCTACATATGTAATGACTTTTTATTTAGATCCTGAAATGGTGAATGATCCAACAGTGAAAAACCTACAGGATGTAACTATGTCGTATACTTTTTTCTCGACAGATTACTATAAACAATCATAATCCAAAAAAATGTCAGCTGAAAAAAAACACGATTATCACTTAGTAGACCCAAGCCCTTGGCCAATATATGTTTCTTTCTCATGTTTAGTATTAGCTTTGGGAGCAGTTTATTATATGCACTCGGATGTATCATGGGGAATGTATTTAGGTTTTGCTTTGTTAATTTATGGTGCGTATATGTGGTTTAGAGATGTCGTAATTGAAGCCGAGCATCAAGGTCATCATACTCCTGTAGTACAAATTCACCATCGTTATGGGATGACATTGTTTATCGCATCTGAGGTAATGTTTTTTGTTGCATGGTTTTGGGCTTATTTTGATGTAAGTCTTTTTCCTAATGAATTTGTGGGAAATGTATGGCCGCCAAAAGACATTGAAACTTTTGATCCTTGGGATATTCCACTTATTAACACATTAGTGTTATTGTTGTCAGGCACTACTGTGACTTGGTCACATCATGCTCTTCTTGAAGACGATAGAAAAGGGTTTATCAATGGTTTGATTTTAACAGTAATTCTTGGAGTATGTTTTACAGCACTGCAAGCGTATGAATATCATCACGCAACATTTGCATTTTCCGATCATATATATGGTTCAGTTTTTTATATGGCTACGGGTTTCCATGGCTTTCATGTGATTGTAGGAACAATTTTTTTAGCAGTGTGCTTGTGGAGAGGAAAATTAGGCCATTTTAATAAAGATCATCATTTTGGTTTTGAAGCTGCGGCCTGGTATTGGCATTTTGTCGATGTTGTATGGTTATTTTTGTTTGCAGCTATATATATTTGGGGAAGTTAATTTCAGTCTTTGAAACATAAGTTTTTATTTTCTGTTTTTATAATTTTTTTTATATTTGTTTTTATTGCATTAGGTACTTGGCAAATAATTCGATTAAATTGGAAAAATAACCTTATCTTAGAAATCGAAAATTCATTAAAAAATCCTCCAGTTGAACTTTCTCAATCTAATAAAGAAAATTTTCTAAAGATCAAAACATCGGGCACTATTGATTTTGAAAAACAAATATATTTATATAATTTAGACGATTCTGGCACTCCAGGATTTGAAGTTATTAATCCAATTTTAATTGATAATGAAAATTATTTAATTAATCGAGGCTGGATACCGTTTGAAAAAAAAGATACTCCAGAAATAAATATATTTGATCAAAATAACATAATAGGAACTCTCAAAACTCAGGGAAGAAAAAATATTTTTAAACCAGATAATGATATTAAAGAAAATTACTGGTTTAGCTTAAACAGAGAAGATATCTTAAAATTTACTGGTAAAAAATTTTCGAAATACATAATTTACTTGGATGGAAACTATCAATTTCCTAAGCCAAAAAAAATTACTGCCAATATTTCAAATAATCATAAAAAATACGCAATGACATGGTTTTCATTAGCGATTTCAATTCTTTTGCTATATCTATATTTTAGAAAAAAGAATTATTGAATGAATTATATTAGTACAAGAAATAATCAGAAAAACTTTACTTTTAAAGATGTTTTCCTCAAAGGTTTGGCAGATGATGGGGGGCTATTTGTGCCTCAATCAATCAAACCATTTAAAAAAGAGGAATTAGAAAATTTTAAAAACCTTAGTTACAATGATTTAGCGGCTGAAATAATTTATCCATTCATAGGAGATTTCATGTCTAAAGATGACCTAATCTCTTTGATTTCAAAATCATACTCAAATTTCAGATGTGATGATGTTGTAAAAATTTCAGATCTGGGAAATTTAAAAGTTCTAGAACTATTTCATGGCCCCACTCTTGCATTTAAGGATATTGCAATGCAATTAATAGGTAATTTTTATCAATATCATTTAGGACGTGATCAAAAAAAAATAAATATAATTGTTGCAACTTCAGGTGACACTGGTGCAGCTGCTATAGATGCTTTAAAAGGAAAAAATAATTTAAATGTTTTTGTATTTCACCCTAATAATAAAATTTCACCGGTACAAAGAAGACTTATGACAATTCACGAAGAGAGTAACGTATTCAACATTGCAATTAAGGGTAATTTTGATGATTGTCAAAATTTAGTAAAAGCAATGTTCAATGATGAAGAATTTTCTAAAGAAATTAATATGTCGGGTGTAAACTCAATTAATTGGGCAAGAATTGTTGCACAATCAGTATATTATTTTTACGCTTACTTCAAAGTTGGAAACGATCAACCTTTATCCTTCTCTGTTCCAACAGGAAACTTTGGTGATATTTATGCTGGTTATTTAGCAAAAAAATTAGGTCTCCCAATTGATAAACTAATCGTAGCTACAAATAAAAACGACATACTACACAGAGCTATATCTGGCGGTGACTACAGTCAAAAAAAAGTTGAGGAAACAAATACACCAAGTATGGATATACAAATAGCGAGTAATTTTGAAAGGCTTTTATATGATGTAAAAGATTGTAACTCAGACGTTACAAAAAATGTAATGGCTGAAATAAAAAAAAATACTTATAAAATTGATAAAAATGATCTAGATAAAATTAAAAAGAATTTTATATCTGAAATGCTTGATGAAAACGAAACTGTTGAAATGATAAAAACTATCAATGATGAACATCAGATGGTAATTGATCCTCATACAGCGGTGGGGATTGGTGCTGTGAGAAAATTAGGATTGGAAAAAAATTGTGTTGTATTATCTACTGCTCACCCGTGTAAATTTCCAAAAGCAATAGAAGATGCAATTTCAAAAACTGAAAATTTACCAGATAGTCTTAAATATATTAATGATAGAAAAGAAAAATTTGAACTTCTCTCAAATGATATTGAAAAAGTTAAAAAATATGTAATGAATTCGATATGAAACTTAAAATAAAAGATCAACTACCAGATACAGAGATTTTTCAACTTATCGATGGAGAACCACAAAAAAGCAAATTAAGAGAGACCATTGGTAATGGTAAAGCTGTTTTATTTGGTTTACCTGGGGCATTTACATCTACTTGCTCCAAATTTCACCTACCAGGCTTTGTAGCCAATGCTGATAAAATTAAAGCAAAAGGGATAGAAAATATATTTTGTTTATCAGTAAATGATCCTTATGTGATGAATGGCTGGGGTGAGATTAATAATACAGGAGATAAAATTAAAATGTTATCTGACCCATATTTATTATTTACGAAAGCAATTGGAGCAGAAGTTGATCGGAATGCAAAAGGAATGGGAATTAGATCAAATCGTTATTTGATGGTAATTGAAAATTTCACAGTCGTTAATATTCACGTTGAAAAAGAAACCAAAGAATGTGGTTTAACTTCAGCAGAGAACCTATTAAATAATCTTATCTAGGTAGGGCAGTTCTGTTGCCAGGTGCCCCGAACTTTGTACCATTATTCGCGAATAATTTGAATTGAAAAGTGAGATTTTGCAACCCAAGTGCGGATATAGTGCGGACAGAATTTCCGTGCTAGGATCTCTGATTATGAATTTATTTAATGACAAAGATGGAAAGTTCAAAAGACTTGAAAAAATTATTTTGGATATAGAAAAAGAAAAACACACAATAAGCTGGGCTCACACAACAATACAAAGTTGCCTTTGGAATCTTGAGAAGAGTCCAAACCTAACAAAATTTGATTTAGAATTGATTGCTAAAGATTTAAGAGAAAATTTAAATAAAAAAGAAGAAGCCCAAGCCAAAATAATGGAATTGCAATATAGTACTCTAAAAGTTGAAATGGGTATCCTTAATCTAGGAAATCAAACCCATGCACTTTTAAGACAGGTAGAGGAAATGAAAGAGAAAGCTGGTATTAATAACTTATGGAAACATGAGGAGGATAAAAGGTTAAATGAACATTTTAAAAAACATCCTGAAGATGTTGGAACACTTCATATTACAGAAAATTCGTGGACATTTGATTTTAGCAAAAAGAAAAAAAAATGAATAGCCTAAATGAAATACTGAATGCTTTTATAATCCAGTCAAAAACTGGCAACCTTAAAGTATCTCACTATCCAAAAGAATATTTAGATTTGAAAATGAAAGTTTCATTTGGCATGGGAGCTTCTGCAAAAATACCTTGGATATCATTTACTGGTAAAGAAATGCAAACTAGCAATGGTTTTTACCCGGTATATTTATATTATAAGTCATCAGGAAAATTAATTTTATCTTATGGAATTAGTGAAACTAAAGAATTTAAGATAAGCTGGCCTGAAGATATAATTGCTAATAAGCAAAAGATTAAAGATTACATAGATGATCCTTTTAGATATGGCGACTCATGGGTCTATAAATCATACATACCTAGCACTTCAAGTAGTAGTGAAGATGTTAAATGGTTTGCTGGAGACAATAGACCTTTAAATCCAAATGAACTTGAAACAAACCTAAAAGAAATAATCGATCAATATAAAACAGCTGCATCAATTCAAATAGATGATGTTAGCTCACCTCTTAACCAGGGGATGTTTTATTTAGAGTCTCAACTAGAAGAATTCATAATTGAAAATTGGGATCAAACAGAGTTAGGTCAAAAATACGATTTAATAAAAGAAGACGGAGAATTAGTAAGTCAACAGTATCACACAGATGTTGGTATTATAGATATATTAGCTAAGGATAAAGTTAATAAGAATCATGTAGTAATAGAGTTAAAGAAAGGTCAGACTAGCGATAAAACAATAGGACAGTTAACCAAGTATATGGGCTGGATAAAAAAACATAAAAACGATGAAAAAGTAAAAGGAATTATAATAGCTGGAAAGTATGATGAAAAATTATTTTATGCAGCCAAAATGGTACCTAATGCTGAAGTGTTTTTGTACGAGGTGCTTTTTAGATTAAAAGAATTTAAATAAAAATTATGAAAAAACTTTTAGGGATCGTGGTTCTGGGTTTGTTGTGGCCAAGTTTAGTTAATGCAACAACCTATGCAGTGGAGTTTACTGAAAGTTCTCTTTATGCAGATTTTACAATAGAAGTTTCAACCAGCTCTCTTTATGCTGACGAGACTTGGAACATTGTTGGAAGTTGTAGAAATGAATTTAACTATTCTACGATTGAAATATCAGAAAATTCTCTTTATGCAGATAAAACAATAGATATTACAACCAGCTCTCTTTATGCTGACAGAGATATTTGTATTAAAAATCCTGACTCTCTACCAGAATGGTTTTTGGAGATGTTAGATTAGTGCGGACACAGAGCGGATAGAATTAAATTTAACAAAATAATTGTTGATAAATATAAGATGCTAGGGGGCGTTCTGTTGCCAGGTGCCCCAACTAAAAATTTGCAGCATTTTTAGCGAGTAAATCTACTTCATTATTTAATTCATCAGTTGAATGGGCTTTTACCCAATTCCAACTAATTTCAAACTCATTACTTAGTTGATCTAATTCTGTCCAAAGTTCTTTATTGCTTACTTCTTTTTTGTTTACAGTTTTCCATCCATTTTTTTTCCAATTGTGAATCCACTCCGTTATTCCAGACTTTACATATTTAGAGTCTGTAAAAATTTGAACTTTGCTTCCTTTTGGAATTTTTTTAAGAGCCTCTATAGGCGCTAATAATTCCATTTGATTATTTGTAGTATCTTTTTTACTTCCTTTTATTCCGGTTTTTTTTCCATCGTTTAATATTATTGCTGCCCAACCACCTCTACCTGGATTTCCAATACATGAACCATCAGTGTATATTTTAATCATTTACTTAGATAATCTTTGTAGGTTTTTAAATTATTATGTATTACAAGCTTTTGATAATATTCTCTTGGATCTTTGATTTTTATCAAAGCTGTTTTTGGGGTATTAGTATAATCATAGAGTCTAGTCAGAAAGTACCTCATTGCAGCTCCACGACATAAAATGTTTAATGACTTTTTTTCTTTTTGTGAGATCTTTTTTATACTTTCATATCCTTTTATTAAATTTTTAACTTTATTTTTGTTAATACTAAATTTTGATTTATTTTTATCAAAACACAAAGCATTTACACATATAGCAATCTCGTACATATAGAAATCATTGGCTGCAAAATAAAAATCAATTACACCAGATAGTTTATTATTTTTAAAAAAAATATTGTCAATAAAAAGATCCCCATGAATTATTCCATTAGGTAATTTTTTTGGCCATCTCTTTTTAATATTTATAAAATTTCTTTTTAAAAATTTTTCAATATTTGTAAATTTTTTTGATTTAAATTTTATGCTATTAAATAAAGAGTTTAAATTTTTAATTCCCATTGAGTTTTTTCTATAAAGTTTTATTTTTTTAGTAGCGGAGTGCATAGCAGCTATCATTTTTCCAACATCATAGCAATTTTTTAAGTTTAGAGTTTTTTTATCTTTTCCTTTAAGAAAAGAGACAATACATGCGGTCTTATTTTTTAATTTGAATATATAGTTTCCCTTTGAGTTTCTTAATGGTTTTGGACAATTAAAATTTAAATTGTTTAATTGATCCATCAATTTCATAAAAAAAGGTATTTCTTTTTTTAAAACTCGTTTCTCAAAAATTGTCAAAATAAACTTTTCATTTTTCGATTTAAGTAAATAATTTGTATTTTCTATACCTTGTTTGATACCTTTGAAGCTTATAAATTTGTGAGTTTTAAATTTACTATTAATAACAGAAAGATCTTTTTTATTTATATTTGTATAAACAGCCATTTAATTTAGTTTTTTAGGAATCTTAAAAACAACGTTTTCTTTGATTGCTTCTACTTCATCTATCTTGACTGTAAATCTTTTTTTTAAGTCATTAATAAAATTATTTACTAAAACTTCGGGGGCTGAAGCACCAGAAGATATTCCAATGGTATTTGATTTTTCAATTAGTTCATACGGAATTTCACTTTGCGAATGGATCAATTGTGAATTAGGACAACCAGACTTTTTAGCAACTTCAACCAATCTAACTGAATTAGAAGAATTTCTACTCCCAATAACAAAAAATAAGTCACATTTCTTTGCAATATTCTTTACAGCCATTTGCCTATTTGTTGTTGCATAACAAATATCTTCTTTCATCGGCTCTTTAATATTTGGAAATTTTTCTTTTAAAATTTTTATAATATCTTTTGTGTCATCCACAGAAAGAGTTGTTTGAGTGACATAAGAAATCTTATCTGAATTTTTTGGTGTATATTTTTTTGCTTCATTTTCATTTTGAATAAGATCTATAGATCCATCCGGTAATTGGCCCATTGTGCCAATAACTTCTGGATGATTTTGGTGACCAATTAATATTAAATGATATCCAGCTTTATGAAGATTTTCTGCTTCTCTATGTACTTTTGAAACCAAAGGGCAAGTAGCATCCACATAAGTCATATTATAATTTTTGGCATCTTCAGGTATTTTTTTTGGAACACCATGAGCAGAAAAAATCACTGGTCTTGATTTATCTTTTATTTCTTCAAGCTCCTCAACAAAAATGGCTCCTTTGTTTTTCAAATTATCAACAACGTACTTGTTATGAACTATTTCATGTCTAACATAAACGGGACTTCCATATTTTTGAATTGATTTTTCTACAATTTCAATTGCTCGTTCGACACCCGCACAAAAACCTCTAGGAGCAGATAATAAAATTTTAATTTCTTTGTTTTTCATATTTTTCCAAAAGATATTCCAACAATATATGTGGAAAGGTCAAAGACGCCAAACCTATAAATATAATTTTGAGAATTGAACTATCAAAACTGTAAGTATTATTTAAAAAATATAGACTAATTAAACAAAAAATTGCTGTCAGAATTGTTAAAGGTAATGCTTTTTTAAAAAAAATTTTGATACCTAGGCTTAAGTCTTCTCTATTTAGTTCAAATATTAGAGTAATACCGTGTCTTATTGAATGCAAAAAACAAAAGTAAAATGTAAAAGCAATTAGTGGAGAAAAATAATAGTTAATAATTATTATTGAAAAGTAATCTAAAAAAATAGTGAACTTTTTTAATTCAAAATTTTTCACAAATAGTAAAATATTTGATAGGGTGCTTAAAATTATACCAAAAAGTAAAATTTTACTTGTTTCTACAAAATCTAAAAAATTATAAAAAGCTTCATTTTCAATTAATAAAAATTTAAAAATATTGATTGTTTCATCAAAATGAAAATACATGGGCGCTAAAACAATCAAGGAACCTTTTAAGAAAAATAATAATGAATCATAAAACGACTCATTGTTTATCAAAAAAGAAGTATCTTCTTTCCCAAAATGATATGATGCTACTATCAAAAAAAGAGTTAGTGAGATTGAGGGAAATATTACCCAAAAAAAAATTATTAAAATAGCTAATGAGACATACGATAAGTAAAAGATAAAAAAATTATTAATTTTGAACATTTCAAAAAGTTTTCTTCCTTTCATATTATCAAGGGAACCATGAGACACACCAATACTCAAAATTAATAAGAAGCATATTAATGGTGATATTGTGAGGTTATTATTAACAAATGTTATTAATGAAAAAATATTGCAAAATAAAAAGAAAATAAAGGAGTGATTAAAATTTATTCTTTTAATTTGATTTCTCATTGGCTAATAAAATAATGCTTTAATAAAAGTCCATTTAGGCATTCTTAAAATTATACTTACATCCTCTAAATAATTACTTTTATTAGACAAAAATTTTATAACAGTCTTTGGCGAGGTCTTAAACATATTAAAAAAAATATCTGACATTTTTTCTGGGTGTTTGTTTAAAACTCTTAAAAAAATATCATCTAAAAATTGGTATTTTTTACTAATTTCAAATCTACTGACATTAGAAATGTTTTCAAAATTCTCTCTTATAAACTTGCAATGATCCTGAATATTCAAAAAAGTATAACCAGTGCTTAATCTTGTCATACCACCAGCGGTACCAATGTTAATTTTATTTTTTTCTTTTTTATATAATGGATAAAATAGAGGTATTGCTCCTTCTTCTTTATAGATAATTTCATAATCTTTTTCTTTAATTTTTAGATGATTTTCAATATAAAGTTTAATTTGTTGCTCATAGTCTTTTTGAGAATTATCATTCATTTTTGATAACCAAGTCGTTTCAACTAAAGCTTTATTTTTTGAGTATGGAAGTGTGTAGAAGAAATGAACACTCTCTCTTTGTTCACAGTCAAAATCCATGAGATTGAAAATTTCTTCATCAAAAAAATTGTTTTTAGTTTCAATTTCTACACCACAAAAATGTTGCCAAAGATTTTGATGACTATTTTTAATTTCTGGCACACTATTAAAAATGAATGAATTTTTCTTATTGATTTCAGAAATATCTTTAAAGAAATAAATATTTTTATTTTCTCTGAGTTTATTATTTATTTTTTCATAAAACAAACCACTATCAATACTTTGGTATGGAAAACTTTTACATTCTAGATAATTAGTTTTACCTGGTACATTAATTGAAAAATTGTCCCAACTTTTTTTTACACAATCATCAAAGTTATGTGGCGTAACTCTCCAAAATGACCAGGTTTTGTCTTTTTTATACTCTGGTCTGGGTTCAATAATTGCTAAAGTTTTATCTTTTAATTTTTCATGAATTTCAAGTTCGTAAGCAAGTGATAGACCAGCACATCCACCTCCAATAATTACAAAATCAAATTCTTTCATCTAAATCTACTTCCTGACTTATAATAGCATGTTCCTCAGCTCTTTGATGAGTTTCTATCTCTTTTAAATAAACTAAAATTAAATCAAATATAGAGATAATTGTATGGTAAATCTTTTCAAAATTATTGACATAGATTTTTCCAGAGTTTTCATAATTTTTCATACTACCTTTTTGTAGAATTTTTCTTCCAATCTGCCTGTAAATTCGTCTAGCAACAATTATCGAAAATTTATATCTAAATGGGATTTTTTGAATAGAGCTAAATGAGCTTTGGTAAAACATTTCTGCAAGTTTTAAGGTTGCTTGAATATTTTCAAAGTCTGGCTTTATATATTCTCTGTTCATTTTTTTGTCCTCAACTACGTCTCTAGCAATATTAGTTAATTGCATTGCTATACCTAAATCAACTGCTCCTTTTAAAGCTCTTCTATCATTTACTCTCAATATTTTTGACATCATTAATCCAACTGTTCCAGCAACTCTATATGAATAAATTAACAAGTCTTTTACTGATCTAATATGCACTCTTTTTTTTAAATCAGAGGCAACACCATCTATTAAATCTTCTATTATTATTTTTTTTATCTTATAATTTTTCGCAATAGTAATAATATCTAGAATTATTTTTTCATTTTCGTAAGATAGACTCTTATCGTTATCATTTAACTCAAATGAATTTTTAAAAAAAATTTTCATTTTGTTAAATTTTTCAATTTTAGAATCTAAATCAGCTTTTTCATCAGCTATATTATCTAGAACTCTACAAAAAGCATAAAGCTTAGCACAATCATCATAAATTTTTCTTGGTAGAAAAAAACCAGCCCAATTAAATGATTTAGCAAATAGAGCTAGATAATTTTTTTTTATCATTAAATTATTTTATCTAAAACTTTCGCTGAGGATAAAACACCTGGTACTCCAGCGCCGGGATGTGTTCCAGCACCAACAAAATATAAACCGTCATAAATTTCAGATTTATTATGAAATCTAAAATAAGCAGATTGTGAAAATTTTGGCTGTATTGAAAAACCTGAACCATGTTTTGTATTTAGATCCTTTTCAAAATAATCTGGTGTTAGATAGAAATCTTCAACAATATTTTCTCTAAGATTTGGCATTAAATCATTTTCCATTTTGTCAATTACTAAATTCTTCATTTTTTCTCCCTCAATTTCCCAATTAATCTTTGATTGATTATTTGGAACAGGAACTAAAACGTAAAAACAATCTTTCCCTTTAGGTGCCATTGATTTGTCAGTTGCTGAAGGTCTGTGAAGGTAATAGCTTATATCTGTATTCAATTTTTTTTTATTAAATATGTCATCAAGATGTTCTTTATATTTTGAGCCAAATTTAATTGTATGATGTTCAACATTATTATAAGTTTTTCTAGTTCCAAAATAATAAACAAATAGACCCATTGAGTACTCCATTCTATTTTTTTTCCATTTAAATAAGAATGATTTATTTACATTACCATTTATCATTTTTTCATAAACAGCTGGTGGATCGGCATTACAAATAACATTATGAGATTCTATAATATTATTGTCATCTAGCTGAACGCCACTTATTTTGTTTTCATTGGTAATAATTTTAGTTACTTCTTTTCCCTTAATAATCTTTATTCCAACTTCATTCATTAATTTTTCAAAACCTTTTATGATATTTCCAGTTCCACCCATTGAATAATGAATTCCCCATTTTTTTTCTAAGTATAAAATTAGTCCATAAATTGAAGTCGTAGTAAAAGGATTTCCTCCAACTAGCAAAGGATGCATACTTAACATTCTTCTCAGCTTCTCATTTTTAATAAAAGATGAAACTAATGAGTAAACTGATTTATAACTTTTGAGTTTTAATAATGCAGGTAGTTGTTGCATCATCACAAATGGTCTATTAAATGGAACATCTGCAAGTTCAGTAAAACCTTTATCGAAGATTTTTTTTGTAAAGTTTACTAATTTTTCATAGCCTTTTACATCTTCTTTACTTATTCCCTCGATTTGTTTTTTCATATCTATTTCATTGCCTGAATAATTAAATTTAGTTTTGTCTTCAAAAATGAATTGATACCAAATCTTTAATGGAGAAAGTTTTATGTAATCTTTTGGATCCTTTTTAAATAATTCAAATAATTCGTCGATTAAATATGGTGCTGTAATTACAGTGGGACCCCCGTCATATATGAAGCCATTTCTCTTAAATACTCTTGCTCTTCCACCTAGATCTGGATGTTTCTCAATTAAAGTTACATCATGACCTTTTGCTTTAAGACGCAGTGCAGCTGCTATGCCTCCAAAACCAGAACCTATTACAACAGAATTCATGATGATAATTTAATAGTTTTTTATAAAAATTGTAAGAGAATTATGAGTTAATTTTTTTTAACTCTTCTTTAGTTTCATCTAAATTTTTTTGGAACAACGTATCTAATTTAGATTTATCTACCGATGTAGTTATTATTTTCTTTACAGAGTCCATAGCAATTTTTATTGATGCGTTTCTGATCTCTTTTATTGCAGCTTCTTTCATTTGAGTAATTTTATTTTCAGCTGAATTTTTTTTAATTTCTGATGATTTATGAAACTTATCATTTAATTCTATAATCAACCTATCACTATCTTTTTTTGCTTGTTCTAAAATTTCATTTTTTACTGATTGAGCAGTATCAAGTTTTTTTTGAGCATTATCTAGTAATGTCTTTGCTTCAGTTCTTAATTTTTCACTTTCTGCTATTTCATTTTTAATATCTGATATAAGTTTATTAAGAATTTCATTTATTTTTTGAGGTACTTTTAAATATATCAATCCCCCAAAAAAAATAAAAAACGATACAGCTACCCAAAAAGTTGAATCAATCACCATAATATTTGTTTCCATTCTTTTTTGATAGATCGTGAACTATAGCTGAAATACTACTATTATTCACATCAGTACCAATTAAACTTTTTAAAATTTCTGATGATGTTTCAATCGCAATTTTATTAATCTTTTCAGGTCCAGTCTTCTTAAGTACACTAATTTCTTTTTCTGCTTTTTTGATCTCCTCATCAATTTGTTTTTCTAACATCTCCCTCTTAGAATTAATATCTTTAAGAGCTTTATCTCTTGTATTTTTAAAAATATTTTTCGCCTCAATTTTACTTTTTAAAATTATTTCATCATATTCTTTAAGTTTAGACTCACTATCTTCTCTTTGTTTCTCTGCTGCCTCAATATTTTCTTGTATTTGAGATTTTCTTAACTCTAAATTTCCACTTATTTTTGGTAAAATAAATTTAGATAAAACAATATATAAAATACCAAATGTTAATATAAGCCAGAATATTTGAGACACCCAAAATTCAGGGTTCAATTGAGGCATACCTCCACTTTCAGCTGCAAAAACCTCTTTTAAAAAAAAGAGGTTAAAAAATATTAACTTAAAGAAATATTTTTTAATCATCAAATTTAAAATGCAAAAAGAATGATTAACGCAACTACTAACCCAAATAGCCCAGTTGCCTCTGCAAGAGCAAAACCTAAAAGTAAATTAGGAAATTGTTTTTGTGCTGCAGAAGGGTTTCTCATTGCTCCTGATAAATAATTACCAAAAATTATTCCGATACCAACACCAGCACCAGCTAAAGCTATGGCTGCTAGA
>CACBMB010000009.1 GCA_902540275.1 uncultured Pelagibacteraceae bacterium
TAAGTCCTGGTTCATTTGTTGATATATCAATTAATAAAATTGCTAAAAAGAACAAAACTTTAATGAACAATAACGAGGTAGTTCTTAAAAAGCTTGGTCGTATCAATAATTTTTATGAAAAAGATCAACAAAAACCCTCAGCTACGCTTGTTATATCAGGTGACATATTTAAGATATATTTTGATGAGAATGTTGATTTAAATCTAATTAAGGAAAATTTACTTAAAAGACAGAACAAATATCAAGAAGAAATGGACAAGATATCACTACGACTATCTAATAAAGGATTTACTGATAGAGCGCCAAAAAATATTGTTGAACAAGAAAAAACTAACTATAGTAATTTAAAAGATGATATCAAAAAAATATCATTAACGATTGAAAGTTTATAATGCGGAAGTTTGACAAGAAAAAATTACCAAGCAGGCATACATCTCTAGGAGCAGATAGAGCTCCACATAGATCTTTTTATTATGCAATGGGAGAAACAGAAAAGGATGTTGCTAAACCTTTTGTTGGGGTTGTATCAACATGGAACGAGGCAGCTCCTTGTAATATAGCCTTAATGAGACAAGCTCAGTCGGTTAAAAAGGGTGTAAGAGCATCAGGAGGAACTCCAAGAGAATTTTGTACTATTACTGTGACTGATGGTATTGCAATGGGACATGAAGGAATGAAATCTTCGTTAATCTCAAGAGAAGTAATTGCAGATAGCGCCGAATTAACTGTAAGAGGTCATTGTTATGATGCATTAGTGGGTATCGCAGGTTGTGATAAATCTTTACCAGGTTTAATGATGTCAATGGTACGATTAAATGTACCAAGTGTTTTTATTTATGGAGGATCAATACTTCCAGGAAAATATAAAGGTAAAGATGTAACTGTGGTAGATGTTTTTGAAGCTGTTGGAAAACATTCTTCAGGTCAAATGTCAGCAAAAGAATTAAGAAAATTAGAATTAGTTGCATGTCCTACAGCTGGAGCTTGTGGAGGACAATTTACAGCTAACACTATGGCGTGCGTTTCAGAAGCAATTGGTTTAGCATTACCTTATTCAGCAGGAACGCCTGCACCATATGAAGAAAGAGATAAATATGCTAAAGCAAGTGGTCGAATGGTGATGGAATTATTAGCAAAAAAAATTAAACCAAGAGATATCGTTACAAGAAAAGCATTAGAAAACGCTGCAACAATTGTTGCTGCAACAGGTGGTTCAACTAATGCAGCATTACATTTACCAGCAATTGCAAATGAAGCTGGAATAAAATTTGATTTAATGGATGTCGCAAAAATATTTAAAAGAACTCCTTATCTTGCCGATTTAAAACCTGGTGGAAAATATGTTGCAAAAGATATGTGGTTGGCAGGTGGAGTACCTATGCTTTTAAAAACTCTTTATGATGGTGGTTACATTCATGGTGACTGTATGACAGTGACTGGTAAAACAATGAAAGAAAATTTAAGGGGAATTAAATTTAATCCAAAACAAAAAGTTTTAAGAGCTTATAACAGACCATTATCTCCAGATGGAGGTGTTGTAGGATTAAAAGGTAATTTAGCTCCAGAAGGTGGGATTGTTAAAATTGCTGGTCTCAAAAAATTACAATTTACTGGAAAAGCAAGATGCTTTGATAATGAAGAAAGTGCAATGAAAGCTGTTCAAAGTAGAAAATATAAAGATGGGGATGTAATCATTATTAGATATGAAGGTCCTGTAGGTGGTCCTGGTATGAGAGAAATGCTTTCAACAACTGGTGCAATTTACGGACAAGGTAAAGGAGAAAAAGTAGCTTTAATTACTGATGGAAGATTTTCAGGAGCAACAAGAGGGTTTTGTGTAGGTCACGTTGGACCAGAAGCTGCATTAGGAGGACCAATTGCTTTATTACGTAATGGAGATGTAATTGATATTGATGCTAAAAAAGGAACAATTAATGTTCGGTTGACTAGAGCACAATTAGCTTCAAGAAAAAGAAAATGGAAGGCTAGAAAATCTGATTTTGGATCAGGAACACTTTGGAAATATGCACAAACTGTTGGACCAGCATATTTAGGGGCACCAACCCATCCTGGTAAGAAAAAAGAAGTTAAGGATTACTCAAAAATTTGATGAAAATTCGCCCAGTTATTTTATGTGGTGGAGCGGGAACAAGACTTTGGCCTAATGCTAAAAAACACCAAGCTAAACAATTTATAGATTTCGGTAATTGGACTTTATTAGGCAAAACCCTTGAGAGAGTTAAAGCATCAATATTTGATACACCAGTTATAAGTACAAACGTAAAATATTTAAGACAAGTTAAACTACATCTAAAGAAACACAAAATAAGAAAATTTAAGATAGTTTTAGAACCTGCTAAAAGAAATACAGCACCCGCTATATTAAGCACGGCATTAATAAAGGATATACCTAATGAACAACCTTTAATGTTTTTGGCTGCTGATCATTTGATAGAAAAAGTTGGTTTATTCAATAAAGCTATTAAAAAAAATCAAAAGAAACTCACTCATAATAATATCTTTATATTTGGAATTAAACCCACAATGGCCTCTAGTGAATTTGGTTATTTTTTAACAAAAAATAATAAAGTCTCTAGATTTGTAGAAAAACCTAAAGAAGCTAGAGCTAAACAAATAATTAGTAAAAAAGGTTATTGGAATTCTGGAATGTTTTATTTGAGAAAAGACTCAATAATAAATAATTTTAAGAAATACCAACCAAATATTTATCGAAATTGTAATAAAGCAGTATTAAAAGCAAAATATAAAAGTAATGTATATTATTTAAACAAACAATCTTTCACAAAAGCAAAAGCCAAGTCTTTTGACTATGCAATATTAGAAAAAACCAAAGATATAAATGCTATCAAATTAGATATTCCTTGGTCTGATTTAGGATCTTGGAAAGAAATCTGTAAGATGTACGGACGAAATAAAAGACATTATTTTAAAAAGAAGAATGTATTCCACAGACCTTGGGGTAGTTATGTAAATCTATTTAATGGTAAGGAATTCTTAATTAAAGAATTATATGTAAAACCAAAAGGTATATTAAGTCTTCAAAAACATCATCATAGAGCTGAACATTGGGTAGTTACTCATGGTGAACCTAAAATTACTTTAAATAAGAAATATTTCACTATGAAACCTGATGAAACTATTTTTATTCCACTAGGTGCAATCCATAGAATAGAAAATCCCTATAAAAAACCAGTTAAAATAATTGAAGCTCAAGTAGGCTCGATTTTAAAAGAAACAGATATAGTGAGATATCAAGATATTTATGGCAGAGTAAAATAATTATTTTACAAGAAAATTCACTTTTTTATTTGATAGATTTAAATGAATTTTTTTATATGAACCAAAATTATCTCCATCAATTTGAACAGGTATCAAATCATTTCCATCAATAGTAATGTTTTGTGAATAAGTAGTAATAACATTTTTATTTTTACTTAAATCACCATTAAGAATTATTAAAAATATAGAATATAATAAATTGATCCTAGTTAAATCCTTAAATATATATGTGACTATTTTATTTTCAAAAATATTTGTTTTATTTATTTTATGATGTCCAGCGTAATATTTGGTATTTGAGGATAATATCCAGTCTGCTTGATAAAATTGTCCATCAAAAGTAACATTTAATTTTTTATTATTCATAAATAAGAAATATTGAAAACCCTTGATACCAAATATCACTTTTCCAAGAATTTTTTTAATTTTTGAATTAATTGAATGAACAATTTTTGCATCCCACCCTATACCAGCCATTAAAAAGAAATAATTCTCGTTAATTTTTACAAGATTAGAGGATTTATAATTATTAGAAATCAATACATTGACTATATCATCAATCTTTTTATTCATTGATAATTCAGCTTGCAGTAAATTTGCAGTCCCAGCAGGTATATAGCCTATAGCAAAATCGTCTTTAAAATTAAAATCATTCTTTATTAATTCATTAATTGCAAAAGAAACAGATCCATCTCCACCAGCAACTATTAATCGATCATAATTTTTTTGATTAAAGTTTTTAAAAATTTTCTTAGCTTGATTTATTGTTTTGGTCTCAAAGTATTCTACTGAATTATTTTCTTTTAACTTAGATAAAACCCTATTTATGAATTTTGATTTTCTTCCAGAGGAAGAGTTTTGATTGTAAATTAAACAATACAACATAATTAATCCTTAAAAAATTTTTAACAAATTTGTAACATTTAAATGAAATAAGAAATACATGATTCGTGTTACAGTTGTATTAAAATTTAGGTCTTTAAATGCCTAACATACTTAAATACAAAAGCATTTTTATTTCTGATGTGCATTTGGGTACCAAGGGTTGTCAGGCGAAAAAACTTTTAGAGTTTTTTAAAAACTCAAGATCTGAAAATCTTTATCTTGTAGGAGACATTATAGATGTCTGGGAAATGCAAAAAAGTTTTTTTTGGCCTCAAGAACATAATGATGTAATCCAAAAAATTTTAAGAAAAGCAAGACATGGCACAAAAGTTTTCTATATTATGGGCAACCATGATGAAATATTAAGAAAATTTATTCCAATGAATTTTGGTGACATCCATATGGTTAATAGAGTTATTCATGAGACAAATGCTGGAAAAAAATATGTTGTTGTTCATGGTGATGCTTGGGATGGTGTTATGAAACATGCTAAATGGCTATCTAAACTTGGATCAATAGCTTACAATTTATTGTTACAAATAAATGTAATAATTAATTTCTTTAGAAGGTTGAGAGGAAAAGAATATTGGTCTCTTGCAAAATATTTAAAATATAAGGTTAAGAACGCCGTCAAATATATTGGTGAATATGAAAAAACACTCTCAGATTATGCAAAAAGAAAAAAATTTGATGGAATAATTTGTGGCCATATCCATCATGCTGAGGATAGAGACTTTAATGGGGTCAATTATTTAAATTGTGGAGACTGGGTTGAATCTTGTACCGCATTAGCCGAAAATTATGATGGTAGTTTTGAAATATTATATTGGGACAAAATAAGAGAACAATATTTAGACGATAAAGAAATAATTAAATCAATTAAAACTGAAGAATTAAAAAAAGCTTCATAATTAATGAAAATTTTAATTGCTACAGATGCATATTTTCCACAAGTAAATGGTGTCGTAAGAACCTTACATGAAACAGGTAATGTATTAAAAGAACAAGGTCATAGAATAGAATATATTACACCTGACTTATTTTTTACTTTTCCGATGCCGAAATATAATGAAATTAAGTTGTCTATAAATGTATGGCCAAGAGTTGGTAATTTAATAAAGAAAATCAATCCAGATGCAATTCATATCGCTACCGAAGGCCCGATAGGCACTATGGCAAGAAGATATTGTTTAAAAAATAATCTAAAGTTTACTACGAGTTTCCATACAAGATTTGATAAATATCTAAAACTTTACTTTCCTATTATACCAGCAAAATGGGCTGAAAAATTCTTAGCAAATTTTCATAATAAGGCTGAGAGAATCTTAGTAACAACAGAATCTATGAGAAAAGAATTAATCGATATAGGTATAGATAATAATAAAATGATTACTTGGACAAGAGGAGGCAATCATGGACCTTTTAAGAGTCCGAAAAAAATTGATTTACCACATAAAAGACCGATTTGGATTTATGTTGGAAGAGTTGCAGTTGAAAAAAACATAAGAGCTTTTTTAGAATGTGATTTAGAGGGTACAAAAATGATAATAGGAAAGGGACCTGATTTAAAAAAATTAAAAAAAGAATTTCCTAAAGATATTTTTTTAGGAGAAAAAACAAACGGTGAATTAGCGTCTCATTTTGCATCTTCCGATGTTTTTGTATTTCCAAGTAAAACAGATACATTTGGAATTGTAGTTTGTGAGTCTTTAAATTGTGGAACACCTGTAGCTGCTTATCCTGTTCCAGGTCCTAAAGATATATTTGAGGGTTCCAAAATAAATTGTTTAGATAATGATCTTAAAGTTTCAGCTCATAAAGCTTTGAAAGTTAATAGAAATGATTGTCTTGAATTTGCAAAAAAATTCACTTGGGAAGAAACAGCAAAAATATTTTTTAACAATATTTCACCAAATCATTAGTTAATTTTTCCTTAATTCATTTGCATTAAAAAGTGTAATGATGCAAAATTAAGCCATCTAAATTTATGGAATATTTCGTCATTCTACTTATAGTTGTGATAGTTTATCTTCTCTATTTACTTAATCAAAAAAAAAATAAATCAATAAATACCGCTACAATAGTTAATAAAAGAGAAGAAAAAACAAAAAGAGTAATTATTGATGAGCTTGAAGATCAATTTTTTGCATTAAATAAATTTAACATAATTAAATATGCTAATCCAAGTGCATTAAAAAGATTTGGAAGTAATTTAATTGATAAAAACATATCTTCTATAATTCGAAAACCAGAATTAATAGAAAATATTGAAAAAGCTATCGTAGAAAATAAAACAAAAAATATCGATGTTGAAATAGACCTCCCATCATATCAATTCTATAAAATTTATATTATTCCTGGCCCAACTCATTTGTTTACTGAACCAGACTCCGTTGTGTTATTTTTAAAAGATTTTACTGAAATTACAAAAGCACAAAAATTTAAAACTGATTTTGTAGCAAATGTAAGCCATGAATTAAGAACACCTTTAATGGCAATCAAAGGATCACTAGAAACAATTGAGGGCCCAGCGTCTGATGATGAAAAGGCTAAAAAAAAATTTATGAAAATAATGACTGATCAATCAAATAGAATGGAAAATTTAATTAATGATCTTTTAATACTCACAAGAATTGAATTAGAAGAACACATAAGGCCAAACTCTTTAGTTGATATAAATGATCTTTTCAAAACAATCATCAGTAATTTTGAGATTATTTTAAAAAGAAAGAAATTAAATATTAATTTATCTCTCGCCAATCCAACAGTTGTTATTGGAGATGAAAAAAAATTACAAACTGTTTTTTCTAATCTTTTAGATAATGCAATTAAGTATTCAAAGGAAAATAAGTCTATTTTTATATCAAGCAAAATTAGCGATGGTAAATTGTTAGAAAAAAATTTTATGATCAGTATTAAAGACGAAGGTGTTGGCATTCCTCAAAGATATATTTCTAGAATTACAGAAAGATTTTTTAGGGTAGATCTTGAACAAAGTAACAAGGTTGGTGGAACCGGTTTAGGATTAGCTATTGTTAAACATATAGTTACTCAACATCGTGGACACTATGAGATTCTAAGTGAGGAAAACCAAGGAACTGAAATTCAAATTTATTTACCAGCGAAAACTTAAATTTAAAAAATATTATATTGTAATAGTTTTAGAAGGTTTTTTTAACAATTCTTTACTTGATTAATGTTAATCTTTTAATTAATTTTTTATATGGTTAAAATATTCAAAAATATTTTGATTTTTGCTTTTTTATTAAGCTCTATAACAACAAGTGTTTTTTCTAAAGATATCACAACATTATTAAGAAATCAGCAACTTACAGTTTTTGATATTGGAATTTTTAGATTAGAGGCAGATTTGAAAACTTCATATCCTTCTATTAAAGATCATTTAGAAGTTACTGAAGCTGAATTTTATACAGACGTAGTTACCTCGTATTCTAAAAATTCAATTGATTTAATTGTTTCTGTTCCTATGAATAGAAATCTCAAGAAGGAAAATTATTTTTCAGATTCTTTTAGATGTAGGAATATTTTTAATTCTGTAAGAGATTTTTTATTGAGGAATGAAAATTTGAGTAATTATAGATATACTATGGCTACAAGCTATTTAACCTCTATATTTTCAACCCCAAGTTCATGGCCAAGCTGGAGATATGATGAAGAAATTAGAGAGGAATTAGTAAACTTAGTAAAACTAGAAATAACTTTACGTCCAACCAAAGAACTAGCTCTTAATGAACAGGTAAACCCTGTTTCATGTATTGGTGGCTTAGAAACTGATATTGATCAAATAATTATATCAAAAAAATACAACTAAAAAGTTACCTTTTTAACAAAAGTGTAACAATTCTGTAATATTAAAGATTCAATAAATTTATACGAGTCAATCATCTTTTAATTAATAAATAACGAAAGGATTAAAGATAATGAAAAAACTAACTATAGTAATTGCTTCTTTAGTTGCACTTTCAATTGCAACTGTTGCTCAAGCAAGAGATCAAATTAAGATAGTTGGTTCTTCTACAGTATTCCCTTATGCAACAGTTGTTGCTGAAAGATTTGGTGGTTCAGGATTTAAAACTCCTGTAATCGAGTCTACTGGTACTGGTGGTGGAGCTAAACTATTCTGTGCTGGTGTAGGTGAACAACATCCAGATATTACAAATGCATCAAGAGCTATGAAAGATAAAGAAAAAGCTCTATGTAAGAAAAATGGTGTTAATGATATCGTTGAGATCGTAATTGGTAACGATGGTATTACATTAGCTTACAGCAAAGATGCAAAACCAGTAAACTTTACTAAAGAACAATTATATTTAGCACTTGCTGCTCATACAGTTGTTGATGGTAAATTAGTTCCAAATATTTATAAAACTTGGGACCAAATTGACCCTAGCTTACCAAAACAAAAAATTTCAGTGATGATCCCACCAGGAACATCAGGAACTAGAGATGCTTGGAATTCTTTAGTAATGAAAAAAGGTATGACTAAAGAAGCTAAAGCTCTTTATAAAGCTGGTTTTGAAGCTGGAAATAAAAAATACAAAAAACCTCAAAAACTTTACAGAGAAGATGGTGCTGCTATTGAAGTTGGAGAAAACGATAGTTTAATCATCCAAAAGTTAACTCAAGATAAAGAAATGTTTGGTTTCTTTGGTTTCAGTTATTTCTTAGCTGCAAAAGATAAATTGCAAGCAGCAAGTATTGATGGTGGACAACCGTCATTAAAGTCTATTCAAGACTACAGTTATGCTGTTGCTAGACCTTTATTCTTCTACGTGAAAAAAGCACACGTTGGAGTAATTCCAGGCTTACATGAGTTTGTGAAAGAATTCACAACTAAGAAAGCTATTGGAAAAGGTGGTTACTTAGCAGACATTGGTTTAGTGCCATTAGACTCTAAGTTGTATAAAACAACTAGAACTAATGCTACGAAGCTAGTTGCTATGGGTAATTAATTATTCCTCAGTTAACAAATGATTAAAAAGGGG
The DNA here is from genome assembly GCA_902540275.1 of uncultured Pelagibacteraceae bacterium. GTDB lineage: Bacteria > Pseudomonadota > Alphaproteobacteria > Pelagibacterales > Pelagibacteraceae > Pelagibacter. The sequence continues at coordinate 9,192 of CACBMB010000009.1, forward strand.
GTCTTTTTAGACCCCTTTTTTTTAAAAAAAGAGTAAAGTCCTCACTTAAGGAGATTCTGTGAACTTAATATTATTTACATTTATTGTTCTTCTAGGTTTCACAAGCTATTATTTTGGACGCAAAAAAGCATATACAATTCAATCTACAAAAAAAAGATTAACCGCATTACCACAATTTTATGGTTATTATCTTGCAATCTGGTGTGCAATACCAGCCTTTATAATTTTTTCATTATGGGCAATTTTTGAGCCCACAATTGTAAAACTATTAATCTTAAGTGATTATTCAAATCAAGGTTATCTTGATGATGAATTAAATTTATTATACGAAAAATCAAAAGCATTGTCTCGAGGGCAATTCACTGGAGAAATTACACCTTTTATTGAAGCTTCAGCTGAAAAATATTTAAGTCTTCGATCAATAGCTCAAAGTTCAAAAGTTGTTATAGTATTATCTGCAATTATTGCCTCTGTTGCTTATGCGTATAAAAGAATTTCATCTAATTCTAGAACAAGAGAACCAGTTGAAAAATTTTTGAACGCAGTTTTATTTACAGCTTCTTTAGCTGCAATATTAACTACTGTTGGAATAGTTTTCTCACTTATATTTCAAACTATAGATTTTTTTAAAGTAATTCCATTATTTGATTTTGTCTTTGGAACTCACTGGTATCCAGCAAAAGCTTTTGTTAGAGATTCTTCTGAGGCTTTAGATCCGACAATGTATTCAGATACTTTTGGAGCAGTCCCTATTTTTGCAGGTACTTTTTTTATTGCATTTATTGCTATGTGCGTTGCTATCCCAATTGGATTAATGAGTGGAATTTATTTAGCTGAATATGCATCAACTAAAGTTAGACAATATGCAAAACCATTAATTGAAATTTTAGCTGGTATACCAACAGTTGTTTATGGTTTTTTTGCTGCCCTAACTGTTGGACCATTTTTGAAAGAATTAGGAACTTCAATGGGTCTTGAAGTTTCAGCTGAAAGTGCTTTAGCAGCAGGAGGGGTAATGGGTATTATGATTATACCATTTATTTCAAGTTTAAGTGACGATGTAATTACAAGTGTGCCTCAAAGTTTAAGAGATGGAAGTTACGCTATGGGAGCAACTAAATCAGAAACAATTAAGAGAGTTATTTTTCCCGCGGCATTGCCGGGGATAGTTGGATCTATTTTACTTGGTGTTTCAAGAGCTATTGGAGAAACAATGATAGTTGTTATGGCCTCTGGTTTAGCTGCTAATTTAACTTTAAATCCTTTAGAGTCTACTTCAACGATTACAGCTCAAATTGTAGTTATTCTAATTGGTGACCAAGCTTTTGGCGACCCAAAAACGCAAGCTGCTTTTGCTTTAGGTATGTCATTATTTTTAGTAACACTTTGTTTAAATATTGTGGCCTTGAGAGTAGTTAAAAAATATAGAGAAAAATATGAATAAAAATAAAGAACAATTATTAAATAAAAGATATAAAGCTGAACAGCGATTTCGCTTATACGGTCTGAGTGCAATTTTTATGGCACTTTTATTTTTAACAATCTTTATTTTTAAAATTTTTTCAACTGGCTATTCAGCTTTTCAAAAAACATGGTTTATTGTTCCAGTAACTTTCGATGCTGAATTAATGATGTTAGACCAAAATCCTTCTAAAGAAGATTTACAGGACGCTGATTATTACGATATAGCATTAAAATCAATGGCTGATTTAGATCCAAACGCCAATGAAGATCAAGAAAATGAATTGAAGAGAATGGTGTCTTATTTTTTTGAAAAAGAAATTAAAAATGAACTTTTAAATGACCCTAATTTAATAGGAAAAACAAAGGAAGTTTATCTAACTGCTTCAGATGATTTAGACCAAGTCTTTAAAGGAAATTATCCAAGAGATTTACCTGAAGACCAAAGAAGAGTAAGCGATTATCAATTAAAAATTTTTGATCAACTTGTTGCAAATGGTAAGGTTGAAAGTAAATTTAATATAAGTTTTTTTACAAATGCTGACTCAAGAGAAGCTGAGCTAGCTGGAATAGCAAGTTCATTTATGGGCTCAATTTTTTCTATACTTGTTTGTTTAATGATAGCTTTTCCTGTTGCGGTTCTAGCTGCAATCTATCTTGAAGAATTTGCCCCTAAAAATAGATTTACTGATTTTATTGAAGTTAATATAAACAACTTAGCAGCGGTTCCATCTATAGTTTTTGGTCTATTAGGGTTAGGAATTTTATTGGCTATATTTCAATTACCAAGGTCTACCCCATTAGTTGGAGGTATCACTTTGTCCTTAATGACCTTACCAACAATAATTATAGCTGCTAGAGCATCTTTAAAAGCAGTTCCACCAAGTATAAGAGAGGCAGCACTTGCTATGGGAGCAAGTCGAATGCAAACCACAATGCATCATACAGTTCCTCTTTCTATGCCTGGCACGTTATCAGGAACAATAATTGGTTTAGCTCAAGCTTTAGGAGAAACTGCACCCTTAATTTTAATTGGAATGGTTGCTTTTGTTAACACGATACCTGGATCACCCATGGATCCTGCTGCAAGCTTACCAGTTCAAATTTATATTTGGGCTGAAAGTGCTGAAAGGGGATTTGTAGAAAAAGTTTCGGCATGTATAATGGTCTTACTTGGCTTTTTAATAATAATGAATTTATTTGCCCAAATAATAAGACATAAGTTTGAGAAAAAATGGAGTTAAAATGATAAAGATTAAAGCAAAAGATGTTGATGTTTTTTATGGAAAAAAACAAGCGCTCTTTAATATAAGTTTAGATATTGAGGAAAATCAAGTAACGGCATTAATTGGTCCATCTGGTTGTGGTAAATCAACTTTCCTAAGATGTCTTAATAGAATGAATGATGTAATTGATATCTGTAGTGTTAAAGGAGAAATTTTAATTAATGATTTTAATATCAATGATAAAAGTTGTGATGTCGTAAGACTAAGAGAAAAAATTGGTATGGTTTTTCAAAAACCCAATCCTTTCCCAAAAACTTTATATGAAAATGTATCTTACGGTCCAACAATTCATGGTATGGCTCAATCAAAACAAGAAATGGATGAAATTGTTGAAACTAGTTTGAAAAAGGCTGCACTATGGGAAGAGGTAAAAGATAGGTTGCATGAACCTGGAACTGGATTATCTGGAGGACAACAGCAAAGACTTTGTATTGCTAGAGCGATTTCTGTAAGACCTGAAGTTATATTAATGGATGAACCTTGTTCAGCATTAGATCCAATAGCAACTGCACAAATTGAAGAATTGATTGATGAGTTAAAAAAAGAGCACACAATAATAATTGTAACTCATTCTATGGCTCAAGCAGCACGTGTTTCTCAAAATACAGGTTTTTTTCATTTAGGACAATTGATTGAACATGGATCTACTGATAAAATATTTAAGAATCCTGATAATAAAAAAACGCAAGATTATATAACAGGGAGGTTCGGATAATGTCTGAAGCACCACATACAGTCAAATCTTACGAAGAAGAACTAAAAAATCTTAATGCTAATATAATTAAAATGGGAAGTGCATGTGAAGATTCTTTAGGTAAAGCAATTCAGGCCATTACAACAAGAGATACCAATATTGCAGAAGCTGTTATTCAAGAAGATGAAAAAATAGATAAATATGAGACTTTAATTGAACAGCAAGTTGTGAATTTAATTGCTTTAAGACAACCTATGGCAATTGATTTAAGAGAGACAGTAACGGCTTTGAAAATGTCTTCAGATTTAGAAAGAATAGGTGATTTAGCAAAAAATATATCCAAGAGAACACTTTTGCTTAACGAAAATCTTCCAAAGAACTTGGTAGACTCATTGAATAGAGTATCTACCAATGTTCAAAAACAATTAAAATCAACATTAGATGCTTATCTAGAAAGATCTGCGCCAATGGCAGTAAATGTTTGGGAAGGTGATGAGCAAATAGATGATCTAACAAATCTTTGTATGCAAGAAGTTATAAAATATCTTAAAGAAAATGAAAAAAATTTAGAAGATGGAACCCATTTATTGTTTGTAACTAAAAACATAGAGCGTATTGGTGATCATACTACAAATGTTGCAGAACAAGTTTATTATTTAGTTAAAGGCGAATATTTAGAAGGTGATAGACCCAAGGGAACAGAGCCAATTGTAACCGGAGAAAAATGATTTATGTCAGTTCATGTTTTCATAGCTGAAGATGAAGCATCAATTGTTAGTTTGTTAAAGTACAATCTTGAAAAAGAAGGTTATAAAGTCAGTCATTCAGAAAATGGAGAAGATGCTCTTAAACAAATAAAATTAAAACAGCCAGATTTAATATTAATGGATTGGATGTTACCAGAATTATCTGGTGTTGAAATTTGTAAAAACTTAAAAAAAGATAATAAGTTTAATGATATTCCTGTCATTATGTTAACTGCAAAAGGGGAGGAAGAAGACAAATTAAAAGCATTTGATACAGGTGCAGATGATTATGTAACTAAACCTTTTAGTCAAAAAGAATTGAATGCTAGAATTAAATCTTTATTGAGAAGATCTAAACCTCAATCATCATCAGACATTGTAGAATTTACTGATTTAAAAATAGATCGGATTACAAAAAGAGTTTATAGAAAAGATAAAGAAATTACTTTGGGTCCAACTGAATTTAAACTCTTAGATTTTTTTATCAAAAATCCAAAAAGAGTTTATTCAAGAGAACAACTCTTAAACAATGTTTGGGGAGAAAATATATATGTTGAGTCTAGAACAGTTGATGTTCATATTAGAAGATTAAGACAAGCAATTAACATACAAAATACAAAACCTTTAATTAGAACAGTAAGATCAGCTGGTTATTCTTTAGAATCTTGAAGATCTTTGGGTCTTATAAATTTTTTTAATACTCCCTTTTTCTCAACTTCATTCCAGGATTTAATATCAAACTCAATTTTTGCAAATGCTGCTGTTGGGAATTTATAATTCATTAGTTTAAAATTATTCGTATTATGATTTTTTGTAAGATTTCGTACTAAATTTTTCACTGATGGTTCATGGTTTATAATCAAAATTGATTTATATTCACTGGATATTTCTTTAATTTTTTTTACAATTGCATTCTCATCAACTAAATATAAATCTTTTGAAAAATTAACTTTTTTTGGCTTATTAATTTTCTTGGATAAAATTTGAAAAGTTTTTTTTGTTCTTTTTGATGATGAAATTAATGCATAATCAAATTCAAATTTTTTTTTAACAAAAAATTCACAAATCATTTTTGCATTTTTCTTGCCTCTTTTAGTAAGTGGTCTATCAAAATCATTAATACTTAAATCATCCCAACTAGATTTTGCGTGTCTCATGACGTATAATTGATACATAAAATCTAAATATATGACTGCTTTAAAAAAACAACATAAAGAAGAGTTGAAATCTAAATATATAAATAGAGAGCTTTCTTGGTTAAAATTCAACGATAGAGTACTTTTAGAGGCGCAAAATATCGAAAATCCTCTTTATGAAAGAGTAAAGTTTTTATCAATTGCTGGGTCTAATCTAGATGAATTTTTTATGGTCCGTGTAGCTGGGTTATATAGTCAAATAAAACAAGAAGTTGACTCACTAAGCTCTGATGGTTTGACACCTGAAGAGCAAATGGATGAGGTAGTGCTTGAAACTAAGAATCTATTAAAAAAACAGAACAAAATTTTTATTCAACTGATTATGGAATTAAAAAAAAATAATATCAATTTAGTTAAACCAGTTAATTTAAATACTAAGGATAAAAAAAAACTTTTAGAAATATTTAAAGAAGAGATTTACCCTTTATTAACACCATCAGCAATTGATCCTGCACATCCATTTCCATTTATAATCAATCAAGGAAGAGCAATTGTAATGAAGTTAAGAAAAAAAAATAAAAAAAGGATTTTAAACTCAATAATAGTAATACCAAAAGCATTATCTAGATTTATTGAAATTGAGTCTTCAAAAAATCATAAGAAATTTGTGATTCTAGATGATGTAATAAGTTTTTTTGCTAATGAAATTTTTCCAGATCATGATTTAGAAAAGAAAATGATTTTTAGAGTAATAAGAGACAGCGATGTAGAGATTCAAGAGGAAGCAGAAGATTTGGTTAGATCTTTTGAATTGGCTTTAAAAAGACGTAGAACGGGTGATATTGTTCGTTTAGAGGTTCTTGAAAATAGTGATAAAGAATTGATAAGATTTATAACTAATAAATTAGATATAAATCCTGACTATATTTATGATGTTGCTGGCCTTGTTGGAATTCAAGATATAGATCAAATATGTAAAGTAAAAAATCCAAAATTAAGATTTAAACATTTTACACCTAGAGAAGTTGAAAGATTAAAAGAATATAATGATAATTTTTTTGAAACTATTAAAAAGAAAGATTTAGTTGTTCATCATCCTTTTGAAACATTTGACTCAGTAATTGAATTTTTAAACCAAGCAGCAAATGATAAAAAAGTTATTGCTATAAAACAAACTCTATATAGAACAACTCTAGACTCACCTATTGTTAAAGCTTTAATAACAGCTGCAGAAAACGGAAAAACAGTTACCGCTTTAATTGAAATTAAAGCTAGATTTGATGAGGAAGCTAATATTCAACTATCAAGAAGTTTAGAAAAAGTAGGTGTTCAAATTGTTTATGGTTTTGCTAAATATAAAACTCATGCAAAATCATCATTAGTTTTAAGAAGAGAACAGGGTAAAATACAAACTTATTTTCATTTAGGAACTGGCAATTATCATCCAGTAAATGCTAAAATTTATACTGATTTGTCTTTATTTAGTTGTGATAAGAAAATGGCATCAGATGTTGAAAAGTTTTTCAATTATGTAACAGGATACGCAAAACCAAAAAATTTAAATAAAATTTCTATTTCGCCAGTAAATATGAGACAAACCCTAAATGAAAATATTGATGCTGAAATTAAAAATTCTAAAAATGGAAAATTTGCAGCTATTTGGGCAAAAATGAACTCTTTAGTAGATCCAGAAATTATTGATAAATTTTATGAAGCTTCGAATGCTGGTGTAAAAGTTCATTTATTTGTAAGGGGTGTTTGTTGTTTAAGACCAGGAGTAAAAGATAGATCAGAAAACATATTTGTAAAAAGTATCATAGGAAGATTTTTAGAGCATTCTAGAATTTACTGCTTTAGTAATGGTACAAAAAAAATGCCTAATAGAAATGCAAAAGTATATATTTCGTCAGCTGATTTAATGCCGAGAAATTTAAATCGAAGGGTAGAACTTCTAGTCCCAATTGAAAATGAGACTGTTCATGAACAGATCTTAGATCAAATAATGTTGGCAAATTATCTTGATACTAATCAGAGCTGGGAACTTGAAGCTGATGGTAATTATAAAAAAATTAAATATAGTAAGAGCGATTCCTTTTCAGCTCATGAATATTTTATGAATAATCCGAGCTTATCTGGAAGAGGTAAAGCTAAACTAAGAATGCAGCCTAAACAACTGCACTTAAGATTGATTAAAAGTGGAAGTAATTAAAAGTAAAAATAGTTTAAAATTAAATCAGGCAAAATTAGCTATAATAGACATTGGATCAAACTCTATAAGAATGCTAATTTATGAAGATTTCAGTTCTTCTCGTGTGCCTTTTTTTAATGAAAAAGCAGTTTGTGAACTTGGAAAAAATTTAGATAAATCCAAAAAACTTCACAGATCTGGTACCAAATATGCTTTAAAAGTTTTGAAAAGATTCTCTGAAATTTTAAATGTTTCAAAAATCACAAATCTTAAAATCATTGCAACAGCAGTTTTAAGAGAAGCAACTGATACAAAACCATTTATTAATGAAGTTGAAAAACTTTTTAAAACTAAGATTAATATATTATCTGGTGAAGAAGAAGCTGAATGCTCAGCTGAGGGAGTAAAAATAGGCTTTGAAAATGTCAATGGATTAGTTGCTGATCTTGGAGGTGGAAGTTTAGAATTAGCTCGAGTTGAAAATAATATAGTTACTAATAAAACCTCATTACCTGTTGGAGTTTTAAGATTATTAAATAATCCTATAGTTAAAAAAAGAAATTTAGCAAAATATATCAAAAAATTATTAAGAGAAGAAAAATGGCTTTCAAAAAAGAAATTTAATAATCTATATTTAGTTGGAGGTACCTGGCGAGCATTATTTAAATTACATCTTTTTCAAAATAATCATCCGGTACATATAATTCATCAATATAGTATTGATAACAATGTTTTATCTAAGTTTGTTGAAAAAATTTCATCTTTTAATAAATCTAAACTTAAAACAGTTGAGTATATTTCAAAATCTAGAACAGCGTATTTACCTTATAGTTGCATTATACTTGATGAAATTATGAAAGTTACAAATCCAAGAAATATAATTTGTTCTATAAGCGGTTTGCGTGAAGGTTCTTTATCAATTGACTATTTTAAAGATTTAAAAGAATCAGAAATTTTTCATAAAGCACTTGAGAATATTGCAAAAAAAAGAGGTGATCTAGGATCGAACTATAAAAAATATTATGATTTTATTCAGCCAGTTTTTGAAGGCAATGAACATTTTAATAAGAAATTATTATATCTGGCATGTGTATTAAGTCATATGGATTGGGGATTAGGAGCATTTCAAAAAGCTGAATTGGTATTTCAAGAAACAATAAATACTCCTTTACTTAGATTGACTCATAAAGAAAGAATACAATTAGCTTTGTCATGTTATTGGCGGTACTGTAGTATCAAGTATAATCCGAAGATGGAGTATCTAACTTTTTTAAATAATAATGAAATTTTTTCAAGCAAACAAGTTGGAGCAGCATTGAGATTTTCACAATCATTGACCTCGATATCTACGATATTTCTTGAAGAGTTTAAATTGTATAAAAGAGGTAATGCTGTATTTTTAAAAATTCCATCACAACATCAAGAAATAATCTCAAAACAAGTTACCAAAAGATTTAAAGCTCTTGCTAGAGAATTATTTTTAGAGCCAAGAGTAATTTATTCAAATAATTCAAAATAAACTTAAATTAATTAAACTTTAATAATAAGTAAATATTTCTGTAACTTAATCTTTTTAAGATAATTTTACAAAATTTAAATATTCATTATTTTTTCCCCTGTTTAAATTTTGTTAATTAGCTTCTTTCTTCCTTCTCATTTAAGAGAAGGAAGAAAGACAATTTGGAATTAATTATTTATAGATGCAGGAGACTGCTCTGCATTCTTCTTAGCAAGTTTTTTTGCTTTTTTTTCAGCAACCTTTTTTTCTAGACCAGCAATTTTAATATTAAGGCTTGATAATTTTTTTTCTTTTGCTGTAATTTTATTTTTAAGTTTGTCTATTGATTTTAATATCTTTGTTTTTTTCTTTTCATTTTTTTTTAGTTTTTTTCTCATTACTGCCTCCGAATTATTTAATATTTGATTTAATCATATAATCCTTAAATAAAAAAGATATTTTGATACAACCTTTAGTTTATATTTTTTTAAGAACTGTTATTAAATAAAAAAACATTGCTATATGAGAACTATTATTGAATTTTTGATTTAATATTAATTTAAATATCTCTCTTTGATTAAAAAGATGAATTCTAATACCTTGTTCTGGTTTCGAAATTTTAATTAAGTCTTCTGTGTAATAACCAGTAATTTTAGTAGTTAGTCTTCCAGGTTCATTATAAAAAGTTATTATTTTAGTCAATTTTGATCTTGATCTATATCCTGTTTCTTCTCTTAATTCCTTATATGCTGATTGGAGAGTTGTTTCCTTTTTTTCCACTATGCCAGAAGGAAACTCGTAATTAATTTTATTAATTGGAACTCTTTTTTGGGAAACTACTACATATTTGTCTTTAATCTTAGGTATTACTAATGAAAGATTAGAAGTTTTAAGATAATGATAAAACTCTTTTTTTTTAAATTTTTTGTTAATTAAACTTATTCGATTGGTAAGTTTTATATTTTTCAATTTTTTTCTAAAAATAACTTTTTAACAATAAGTACAGCAATTAACATTCCAATAAGCTCAGCTAATATATAATAAGGAGTATTTAAATAACTAATACCAGTAAATGACTCTGTAAATGTTCTAGCAATAGCAACCGCAGGATTTGCAAAAGAAGTTGAAGAAGTAAACCAATAACCAGCAGTAATATAAAGACCAACACTAGCAGCAACAGCAATTTTGCCTGACTTCATAGACCCAAAAATTATCACTATAAGTCCTAATGTTGCTATTACCTCAGATGTGAATATGTAAATTCCATCTCTTGATTTAGTAGACAATTCATAAATTTCATGTTCAAAAAAGAAATTAGCTAAACCAACACCAATCAAGCAACCAACCAATTGAGCAATAATATAGTAGGGTAATAGTTTCTTTTTTAATTTACCTGTTATTGTCATAGCGATACTTACAAATGGATTAAAGTGAGCTCCTGATACATCAGCAAATACTGTAATAAGCACAAATAAACCTGCTCCTGTTGCTATTGTGTTTGCAATTAACATTACAGCAACGTCATTGGTTAAGTTTTCAGCCATTAAACCTGAACCAACAATAATCATTACCAAAAAACAACTGCCTAATAGTTCAGCAAGAAAATAACGACTTTTATTTTTCATTAAGTAGTTCCTTTATATTTTTATTAATATGGTTAAAAACTTTTTCTATTATTTCATCTTTTTTATTCAAGTCATTTGTTTCATTAAGTAATTTAACAGGATCCTCTATATCCCAATGAATTATCTGATCTTTATTTGGCCAAATAGGGCAGACTTCATTATTGGCATTATTACAAACTGTAATAACATAATCCATTTTAATTTGACCATTAATAAACTCATTAAAATTTTTAGATCTATAATTTGAAAGATCATAATGTTTTGATAATAAATAATTCTTCACATCTTCGTTAATTTTTCCTGTTGGATTACTCCCTGCACTAAAACCTTTATACATATCGTCATGTTCATTATTTATTATACTTTCAGCAATAATACTTCTTGCTGAATTACCTGTGCATACGAACAATATATTCCTCATTTAAAAAATAACTTTATAAATACCAATTACAAACAATGGAATTTGTAATCCAAAATTTGTTAAGATTGCTTTATCTTTGCTCATAAATCCTGCAATAGTCCATCCAACAACTCCTAATCCGTGAAAGTATATATTTAATGGATATATATTTAGGTTTGTTAATAGAATGCCAACTAAAACTAGAAATGTGCTTATCCATTTTATATAATTTTTATTAGTCATGATCATCTCTCTTTCTATATTTAGGTTTTGTTAAGAATTTATTACAGATTAAAGAAAAAATATTCTTATTTATTGTCTTCCCAGTCGAATCTAGGGAAAGAGTCAAAAATTTTAAAGATACTATTAGACCATTGATCACAAACTTTGGTGTATTCAGTGTCAGTAATATTCAGGCATTTTTGCGAAGCAATCTTGTACTCGTCTTTTTTATAAACTGCAAAATCAATTGGAGGGCCTACGGTTAAATCACTTTTAAGTGTTGAGTCCATTGAAATTAAAGCACATCTAGATGCATCGCCAATAGATACACTTGGTTTGATAACTCTATCTAAAATAGGTTTGCCATATTTTACCTCTCCAATGACCAAATAAGGTTTGCTGTCGGCAGGTTTAATATAATTACCTTGTGAGTATATTAGGTATAGTTCAAGAGGCTGACCTTTAATTTGACCTCCAACTAAAAATGAAGATCCCAATAAAACCGTGTCAGTATTAATTCCTTTAGGAGCTGAATGTTTTATATTTAAAGATCCTATATATGATGCAATTTGATCAAAATCTTTACAGGTATTTAAATTCATTATTCCGCTGTCACTTTTAAGATCTTTTTCAATAGACTTGTATACTGCCTGAGATGTTCCTAAATTTCCTGAGGTGACAATGATGATACTTCTATCGCCAATATCGTGTACAAACATTTTAGAATAAATATTAACATTGTCTAATCCAGCATTTGTTCTAGAGTCTGAGGCAAAAACAATTCCATCTTGAGCTTTAATGCCAACACAATAAGTCATAATACTATTAATAATTATTAATTAATTAACATATAATTAAATTCAAGCATAGCTGATATAACTATATCGCAATTGATTGTTTACCCTAATTATTAAACAATATCTAAATGAGCGCGAAACTATGGGAAAATTACAATGCCACTAAAGCATATGATGGTTATTTTACCAATGAAAATAAATTAAGAAAGCATGCTGTAATAATTTCAAATATTTTAGAAAGATATGGAAAAGATAAACTTCAAGAAATTGAAAAAAATTGCCAAAGCACAATAAGTGCTAGAGGAATAAATTTTAGAGTTTATGCTGCTAACAACAGGGCAGAGGAGAAGAAGTGGCCTTTAGATATTATTCCAAGGATAATTCCTAAAACACAATGGAATAAGGTAACTAAAGGTCTTAAGCAAAGAGTAAAAGCCTTAAACTTATTTATAGATGACGTTTATAATCAAAAGAAAATTTTTAAAGATAATATTATACCTAGAGAAATTATTTTTAATTCACCTTATTATGTAAAAGAATGTGAAGGATTTTCACCTAAATATAAATCCTGGGCAAATATATCTGGAGTAGATTTAATAAGGAATAAAAATGGAGACTATTTGGTACTTGAGGACAATCTTAGAGTACCCTCAGGGGTTTCTTATATGCTTGAGAACAGAATGGTTATGAGGGATGTATTTCCTGAACTTTTTACGAGATATAAAGTTGCATCAATACATCAATACACCAACAAACTTTTCAACTGTATGAATGAATGCATCACCAAAAAAACAGCTCATCCCCACATGGTAGTACTTACACCAGGGATTTATAATTCTGCTTATTTTGAACATTCTTTTTTAGCACAACAAATGGGTATTGCATTGGTAGAGGGAAAAGATCTTTTTGTTGAAAATGATAATGTTTATATGAAAACTGTAAAAGGCCCTTTGAAAGTTGATTGCATATACAGAAGACTAGATGATAATTTCTTAGATCCTAAAGCTTTTAATAAAGATTCTTTGATTGGTGTGCCAGGATTATTTAAATGTTGGTTAAAAAAAAATGTAGGTATTATAAATGCAATAGGTACAGGTGTAGCCGATGACAAGGTTGTTTATTCGTATGTAAATAGAATGATAGTTTATTATTTAGGAGAACAACCCATCTTAAATCAGGTCGAGACTTATTTGTGTCATGATGAAAGTCAAAAGAAGTATGTTTTACAAAATCTATCTAAATTAGTCGTAAAGCCTGCTAATGCATCTGGTGGATATGGAATAATGATAGGCCCAAAGGCTTCTTCAAAAGAGAGAGAAGAGGTGGCAGAGAAGATTAAAAAAAATCCAAGAGAATATATTGCACAACCTTTAGAAACACTATCAACAGCTCCAACGATTACTGAAAAGAATATAGAGCCTAGACATTTAGATTTAAGACCTTTTGTTCTAAGTGGTAAAACTAATTATGTGACCACTGGTGGCCTTACTAGAGTTGCTCTGAGAAAAGGAAGCACAATTGTTAATAGTTCACAGGGTGGTGGATCGAAAGATACCTTGATAGTTGAGTAAGTATTAAGTTCTACACTTTTTACACAAACCAAAAAACTCAAGATTATACTTACTATATTTCATACCTTCTTTGTCTTTGAAATTAGTTAAATATTTAGAAAGACCAGTGCTACTTATTTCAGTAACTTTTTCACACATTTCACAAATTGAAAAAGCAGTAGCTTTAGCTACCTGACAACTAGAATTTTGACATGCAATAAAAGCATTTCTACTCTCAATTTTATGAATTTTCCCTATTTCAACTAATTTATCCAAGGCTCGATAAACTTGAAGAGGAGCTTTAATACCTTTTTTTTGAACATTAAAAAGGATTGAATAAGCTTTTAATGGTTCTGGAGATTTATCAATTATATCAAAAATAATTTGCTGATTTTTTGTAAGAGTATGTTCTTTATGCATAGTTTTCATTTTACAGATTCCTCACTAGTTTTTCAATTTAATTGATTGTTTTATTTTAAATAACGAAAGTATGAACAATAATAAGGCAGCTGTTATAATTGATGGACCTGAAGATGTATTAAATTCTAAAGATGTGAACAATCCTAAAATTACAGATAATAAGCCTCCTATCACTGAGTACATAACCATACTTTGTGGACTTGATGATAAGTTTCTAGCCATTGCTGCTGGTATAATTAACATTCCAGTAATTAATAATAACCCAACCATTTTAATTGAAATAGCAATTATCGCAGCCATTAAGATAGTAAAGATTGCTTTAGCTCTGTCAGGATTTAAGCCCTCAGCTTCTGCTAATTCGTAATTTACTGTTGAGGCGAATAAAGGTTTCCAAATTAATTTTAAAACTAATAGGATTAATGCTCCTCCTATCCATATGATTAACAAATCATCAACTGAAACCGCTAAAATATCTCCAAATAATAATCCCATAATGTCAAACCTGATAAATGTTAAAAAACCAATAACAACAAGTCCAACAGCAAGAGATGAATGAGCTAGAAGACCTAGCAATGCATCACCTGGTAAATTAGTTTTTTTTTGAAGCTGAATTAGAATAAGTGCTATTAGCGATGAAATAATGAATACTGATAATGCAATATTAAATTCCATAGTAAAAGCTAATGTAACACCTAACAATGCAGAGTGGGCCAGTGTATCACCAAAATAAGATAATCTTCTCCATATAACGAAACAACCAAGGGGTCCTGTAACCAGAGCCACTCCAATTCCAGCTACCAAAGCTCTTATAAAAAAGTCATCAAACATTTAATTTTTTTTTATTTTACCTTCATCTGTATGTATATGATCATGCCTATGTTCATATCTTGACAAAATTTGAAAAGCTTGCTCACCAAATAAAGCTTTATACTCATTGTTTTTTGCAACATCCATTGGAGATCCCGAACAACATACATGACCATTTAAACATACTACATGGTCAGTGGCTGTCATTACAGTGTGTAGATCATGAGAGATCAACAAGATTCCACAATTTAATTCATCAGAAATTTTTTTAATTAGTTCGTATAAAGCGATTTCACCTGTAAAATCTACTCCTTGAACTGGTTCATCAAGCACTAATAAGTCTGGTTTTTTTGAAATAGCTCTTGCAAGTAATACTCTTTGGAATTCACCACCTGATAAGTCTCCTAAATTTTTATCTTTAAGATGAATGACGCCAGTTAAAGACAAAGCTTCATCAATTGACTCTTTATTGATACTTTCAGTTAATACCATGAAATCATTTACTCTGAGCGGTAATGTCCAATCAATTGAGATTTTTTGAGGAACATATCCAACTTTATTGGTGTATTTTTCAACTTCACCATCAATTTTTTTGTAAATACCTAAAGCAATCTTAGCTGTTGTACTTTTTCCTGATCCATTTGGACCTATAAGAGTAACGATCTTACCTTTTTCAACTTGAAGTGATACTCCTTTGACAAGCCATTTGTCATTTATGCAAAATCCTGCATCTTTTAATTTTACTAATATATTTTGACTATTACTCATTTTATCGCTTGACTTATAAATGTTATATTATTACATAGTGTTATATTATAACAACTCTAATAATTAAACTATGAAAACAATAAAAAAACTTCCATTTTTACTATCACTTTTATCATTCTTAACAATTTTTACACCTGCTAATGCAGAAATTAAAGTTGTTGCAACAATAAAACCGATTCATTCACTTGCTAGTTATCTAATGGATGGTGTTGGCAAACCAGATTTAATTGTAGATGGTTATGCTTCACCACACGGATTTGCATTAAAACCTTCACATGCAAAAATGATACAAAATGCAGATATCATATTTTGGGTTGGTGAAGACATAGAGAGTTTTTTAGAAAAACCACTGAAATCAATAGCAAAAAAAGCTGAAAAAATTGAATTAATGGAAATCAAAGGTTTAACTAAACTTAAATTTAGAGAAAGAAATATTTTTGAAGGTCATGACGATCATGGGCATAAAGAGGATGACCACGATGATCATGCTAAGAAAGAAGATGATCATGACGATCACGGACATGATGATGAGCATAAAGAGGATGGTCATGATGATCATGGTCACGACGATGATCATAAAAAAGAAGGTCACGATGATCACGGTCATGAAGGACACGCGCATGGTGAGTTTGATCCACATATTTGGTTGGACCCAATGAATGCAAAAGTAATTTTAAGCGAAATGGCTGAACATTTAATTGAAAATGATCAAAAAAATGAGGCTAAATATAAAGCAAATTTAAAAAAGGCACATAAAGATTTAGATAATCTTACTAAAAAAGTAAAATCTGAATTAAATAAAGATTTTAAATCAATAGTTTTCCATGATGCATATCAATACTTTGAAAAAAGATTTGGCATTAATATTTTAGGTGCATTTACTGTAAATACTGATGTTATGCCAGGTGCTGAGCAATTAGCTGAGATTAGAGAAGTAATTGAGCATGATAAAGTAAGCTGTATTTTTTCAGAGCCACAATTTAATCCTGATATTATTAAAGCTGTAGCAAAAGATACCAATGTTGCAACAGGGGTTATAGATCCATTAGGAGCAACTCTTGATCCAGGTAAAGATTTATATTTTGATTTAATTGGCAACATGTCAAAATCTTTCAAAGGTTGTTAAATAAAAATTGATCTTTAGTCATAAATAATATCTAATAATGGGATGAGTACGGTTTCCCTTACACTAGATGAGATTTTTGATTTAGCTAAAAAAACTTTATTAGCTAATGGATGTGATGATGAAACAGCCTCAATTCTTTCTGATTTAATTAGAAATGCTGAAAGAGATGGATCCTTATCACATGGTTTATTCAGATTACCTGCTTATGTAAGTGGATTAAAAAGTGGAAAAATTAATGGTAAAGGAAAACCAGAGGTTAAAAAGATTTCAGCATCTGTAATTAAAGTTCAAGGTAATAATTGCTTAGCACCTGTTGTGTTAAATAAAGGTTTGCCTGAATTAGCTAAAGCTGCAAAAGAAAATGGTGTTGCAGTTCTTGCAATAAACAATTCTCATCACATGGCTGCGATGTGGCCTGAAACAGAAAAATTAGCAGAAGAAGGTTTAGTTGCCTTTGCTTGTACATCTTATAAGCCCGCAGTAGCACCTGCTGGTGCAATCAAACCATTGTTTGGAACAAATCCAATTTCATTTGCTTGGCCTCGACCTGGAAAAACTCCAGTTGTTTATGATATGGCTACTGCATCAATGGCAATGGGTGAAGTACAAGTTGCAAAAAGAGAAGGGCACAAAGTTCCTCTTGGAACTGGTTTAACCAAAGATGGTAAAGAGACAACTGATCCAGGTGCAATAGCAGATGGTGGTGTATTACTTCCATTTGGTGGTTACAAAGGTTCAGCAATAGCAATGATGGTTGAGTTAATGGCTGGTGCTTTAGTAGGTGATAATTTTAGTTTTGAAACTGCCGCAAAAGATAATAATGATGGTGGACCACCTAGTGGAGGAGAATTTATTATTGCTATTTCACCAGATAAAACTTCTGGAACAAATTGGCAAAAACATTCTGATGAATTTTTTGATAAAATGAAATCTTTTGATGGTGTTAGACTTCCAGGTGAAAGAAGACATCAAAACAGATTAGACAAAGGACCAAGAAATATTAACGAAGAGTTAGTAAATAAAATAAAATCTTTAAGCTAAAGTAATTTCGATTGGTGTATGGTCAGAAGGTTTTTCTCGTCCTCTCGGATCTTTATTAATATTTATACTTTTTACTTGATCAATTAAAGAATTAGAAATCAAGAAGTGGTCAATTCTCATACCATTATTTTTTTGCCAAGCTCCTCTCATATAATCCCAGTACGTATATCCCTCTTTAGTTTCATTGAAATGTCTATAAACATCGTTAAATCCAAGATTAATCATTTCTCTCAATTTTTTCCTTATCTCTAATCTAAATAAAGCATCGTCTTCAAAACTTTTAGGATTGTAGACATCTTCAGCTGCAGGAATAATATTAAAATCACCAGCAAGAATGATATTTGGATTTTTTTTACTTAATGTCTTTAATTGTTTGATTAAATCATCTAACCACTTTTTTTTATAATCATACTTTTCAGTGTCAACAGGATTACCATTAGGTGTATAAATGTTTATTAATTGAATATTTTTTTTCTTATATTCTAGTTCAGCTGAAATTATTCTTGATTGTTTTAATTTATCTTTAATTAAATCTGTTCTAATGTTTTTTAATTTTCCTTTAGAGATAATAGCTACACCATTATAGCTTTTTTGACCAAATACATGACTTTCATAATCCATTGCTGAAAAATCATCATAAGGAAAGTTTACGTCTTCAGTTTTAATTTCCTGCATCATAATAATGTTAGGTTTGTATTTTAAAAGATAACTTTTAATATTTTCAATACGAGCTCTGACAGAATTTACATTCCATGAGGAAATGATCATTAAAGAGAGAAAGAAACGCCACAACCACAAGAAGATTTTGTTTGTGGGTTTGTTATTTTGAATTGTTCGCCAATAAGTTCTGAAACATAATCAATTTCTGATCCTTTAAGGAGATCTGCTGATGTTTTATCAATTAGAATATTTTCAAAATTTAAATCATCTGCTGCTTTTTCTTTATCGAAAGTAAATTCATATTGAAAGCCCGAACAACCACCACCTTTAATAGCGATTCTAAAAAAAGACCCTTTATCTTTTTTAGATAAAAGATTATTGATCTGTTTTAAAGCTTTATCAGTAAATTTAATTTCTTTAATCATAATCGATCACTGGTATTAGTAATATAATACTTAATATTTTAATTTAAAGAATGAAAAAACAGTCAAACTTAGGTTTATTTAAAAGCAAAGGAAGAATTTTCAAAGAATCTCAATCAAAATATAGATCTCCTTTTCAGAGAGATAGAGATCGTATAGTCCATAGTGCCTCGTTTAGAAGATTGAAGCATAAGACACAAGTTTTTGTTAACACCGAAGGAGATCACTATAGAACAAGAATTACTCATTCAATGGAAGTAGCTCAAATAGCAAGATCTATTTCTAGATATTTAAATTTAAATGAGGATTTAGCAGAAACCTTAAGCCTTGCTCATGATTTGGGTCATACTCCATTTGGTCATGCTGGTGAAGACGCCTTAAATGAGTGTATGAATAAATATGGTGGATTTGATCATAATTTGCAAACCTTAAGAATTGTAATGTTTTTAGAGAATAAATATCTAAAGTTTAAAGGATTAAATCTTTCTATAGAAACATTAGAAGGTTTATTAAAACATAACGGTCCAATGAGTGATTTATATTTGTTAGACAATCTAATTGGTATTAAAAAATTTAATAAAAAAATTAAATTTGAAACTTATCCTTTTTTAGAAGCTCAAATTTCAGCAATTTCTGATGATATAGCCTATAACAATCACGATATTCAAGACGGAATAAATGCAAATTTATTTAGATTAGAAGAGTTAATTGAAATATCTTTCTTTAGAGATATTTACAAAAAATATAAAAAAAAAATTAATAAGACAAATTATAAAATAGTTATTTATCAGATTATAAGAGATTCAATTGATTTAATGATTAAAGATTTGATAATAAATACAATGAAAAATCTAAAGAAATATAAAATTAAGACTCTAAAAGATATAATTAAAACTAATTATCTTATAGTAAATTTTTCTGATAAAATTAAAGACTCAGAAAAAGAAATAAAATATTTTTTAAAATCAAGAATGTATAATAATAAAAATGTATTAACGAAAAATAATAGAGGGAAGCTAATTATAAAAAAACTATTTAAAAAGATAGAACTAAATCCAAAAAAATTTATTTCAAAAGAAGATTTAAATAAAGATAAGTATAGAGCAATATCTGATTTTATTTCAGGTATGACCGATAGATATGCGATTAACCTTTATAACAATATTAAATGAATATATTTGATCAATATTTAATCAGGATAAAAAAGATCCTTTTAGATTTATCTCAAAAAGGGATGATTGAATTGCCAAATGAACTAGAGGGAATTACTGCTGAAATTCCTCCTCCAAAATTTAATTGTGATATTTCCACCAATGTTGCAATGGTTTTATCAAAAATAAATAAGAAATCCCCAATTGAATTAGCTGAAACATTTGTCCCTTTATTAAAAAAAGATGATGATTTGATAAAACAAATAGATGTAATAAAACCTGGATTTATAAACATCAAATTTAAACCAATTTTTTGGACAAATTTTATTAAAGAAATAATTAAAAATTCAAAAACATATGGAATTAATACCAATGAAAAAAAGAATAATTATCTTATTGAATTCGTATCTGCCAATCCTACAGGTCCATTACATGTCGGCCATTGTAGAGGTGCAATTTTAGGAGATGTTATAGCAAAACTTTTATCTTTTAATAAACATAAAGTTACTAAAGAATATTATGTTAATGATTATGGTAATCAAATTATAAATTTTACTAAATCAGTTTATCTTAGAGTGAGAGAAATAAAGTTTAATGAACCATTTCCAAAAGATAATGAAGATTTATATCCAGGTGATTATCTAATCAATTTTGCAAATAATATTATTAATTCCAACAAAAATATGGATTTTGAAAATTTTGAAAAAATTTCAAATGAATTAACAGTTTTATCTACTGAGGAAGCACTAAAATTAATAAAAATTAATCTTAATAGTCTTGGTATTATTCATGATAATTTTGTAAGTGAAAAAAAACTTGTCTCAAATCAAGAAGTTCAAAAGGTAATAGATTATCTTCAAAAAAAAAATTTTATATATAAGGGCAAAATTAAAGCACCAGCTGGTGAAGACAATGATAATTGGGTTGAAAGAGAACAATTACTTTTTAAATCAACTGATTTTGGTGATGATAAGGATAGAGCATTACAAAAATCAGATGGAGCCTGGACATACTTTGCAAGTGATGTTGCATATCATAAAAATAAATTAGATAGAAAATTTGATTATTTGATTAATATTTTAGGAGCAGATCATGCAGGATATATAAAAAGAATTTCATCATCTGTTGAGGCTTTATCAAGCTCGAAAGTAAAACTTATTTGCAAAGTAAGTCAATTAGTTAAATTAATTAAAGATAAGAAGCCTTTTAAAATGTCTAAAAGAAAAGGTGATTACATAACTGTTGATGACTTAATTAATGAAGTTGGTAAAGATGCAACAAGATTTATAATGTTGAACAGAAGTAGTGATGCAGAGTTAGATTTCGATTTTGATAGTGTGATTGAAAAATCTAAAGATAATCCATTATATTACGTTCAATATTGCTATGCTAGAATTTCTTCAATTTTTAGAAACCTAAATATTGATTTTACATCTAATATTGAAATTAAAGATTATAATTTTGAATATTCAAACGATGAAATTAATATTTTAAAAAAAATATCTGAATGGCCTAAATGTATAGATACATCTATTAACAAACTTGAACCTCATAGAATACCTGTTTATTTGTATGAATTAGCTTCTTTATTTCATTCATACTGGAATTTAGGTAAAGATAATCCAGAAAAAAGATTTATCAACAATGAAAAAAAAATTGATAATCAAAAATTAATTTTTCTTAAAGCAATTTCAAATGTTGTTAAATCTGGTATGGATATTGTTGGTGTTTCTACACCAGAAAAAATGTAATGTTAAAAGAAGTAAAATATTTTATATATATCTTTATCATCAGTTTCTTTGTATTTTTTACTGTAAAATATTACGTTTCTGATATTAATAAAAAGAATTTTTTTAGATCTAATAATAATATTGACGAGAAAATTAATAAGTATTCTGAAAAATTACCTGTCTTAGAGGATAATACAAAAGATATTTTAGAATATGTTGAAGATACAAATCAAAAAAAGAAGAAAAAATTTAATTTCTGGAAATTGATCGAGGTTAATGATTAATCGTAGGGCATTTATCGTTGGTATTAAATCAACTAAACTTTCTAATAAAGAAATATCTTTTTTAAAAAAGTACAAACCTTGGGGTATAATTTTATTTACACGAAATATTAAAGATATTGATCAAACATACAAACTTACTTCATCTATTAGGAAGATATTTAAAGATAAAAAATATCCAATATTAATTGATCAAGAAGGTGGTAGAGTAAATAGATTAAAGAATATTATATCATTTGATAATTTGACTTCAGAATTTTTTGGTGAAAAATTCATAAAAAATTTTAGAGAATTTAATTTCATATACAGTTTATTCATCGACAAAACATCTTATCTTTTAAAATCAATGGGAGTAAACATCAACACATCTCCAGTTTTGGATTTAAGAGTTAAAGGAGCCTCAAATATAATCGGTGACAGATCCTTTTCAAAAGATCCTAAAATAGTTTCTAAAATTGGTGACCTTTGTATTAATAATTTCAAAAAAAATGGCATTGGTACAGTTATTAAGCATATTCCAGGTCATGGTCTTGCAAAAGTAGATAGTCATAATTTTACGCCCATAGTTAACAAAAATTTAAGCTATTTAATTAAAAAAGATTTTATACCATTTAAAAATAAAAAAACTTTTTTTGCAATGACAGCACATATTATTTTTAATAAAATTGATAATCAAAATACAGTTACCCAATCTAAAAAATTAATTAAATTGATAAGAGAAAAAATAGGTTTTAAAAATATCTTAATTTCTGATGATTTATCCATGAAAAGTCTTAAGGGCAGTTTAGAAAAAAATACAATTAAAACGTTTAAAGCAGGTTGTAATATCGTTTTACATTGCAACGGAAACTTTAATGAAATGGAAATAGTTGGAAAAAATTCGCCACTTATTGATAAATTTATTTTTAAAAAAACATCACAATTTTATGAAATTTTAAGTTAATATCAGTTTATGATTGAAAATGATTCATCTTTATTCAAAGTAGATGTAGATAATTACAAAGGTCCTTTGGATGTTCTGTTGGATTTGGCTAAAGCTCAAAAAGTTGATTTAGAAAAGATATCTATTACTAAACTAGCAGATCAATTTCATGAGTTTATCACAAAAGAAAAAAAGCTTAATTTAGAAATAGCATCTGAGTATCTTTTAATGGCTACTTGGTTAGCATATTTAAAATCAAAATTATTATTACCTGGAACTCCTGAAGAAGAATTTAAAGTACAAGAAGTAGCTGAAAGATTGAAGCTTCAACTTAAAAAATTAGAATTAATTCGTTTATTATCTGAACAAATGTTAAAAAGAAAAAGACTTGGAAGAGAAATTAGAACCAGAGGGACAAAGTTAGGAACTCGTCAAATTTATAATAGTGAATTAAAAGTAAATTTATTTGAATTACTTAAAGCATACTCAACAATACTTATGACAAAAGATTTTCAAAGAATTAATATTCCAAGATTACCAGTCTTTACTACAGAAGAAGGAATAAAAACAATTAAAGATTTTTTTGGAAAACTTTTTGATTGGAAAAAATTAGATGAATTAATACCAGCCAATTTTAAAGAAGGAAAAAAATTTAAAAGAACTGGTAAAGCAGGAATATTTGCAGGCTCACTAGAACTTGTTAAAGAAGGTAATCTAAGTATTAAACAAAAAGATCTTTTTGAGGATATTTATATTAAAGAAAATAAATGATTAAAAAAAAAATAAAGAACAAGAATAATATTATTACTTTTCCGTCTAAATTGACCCAGATTGAAAAAGAAATTGAAGGAATTATTTTTGCTGCAGCTGAACCTCTAGATATTGAAACTATTTCTAACAAAGTTTCAAAAAAAACAAACATAGAAAAATCTTTAGAAAAATTACAAAATGAATATTCACAAAGAGGAATAAATCTAGTTTGTATCAAAAATAAATGGTCTTTTAGGACATCACCTAATTTATCGAGTTTGATGTCACAAGAAAAAACTGTTGAAAAAAAATTGTCAAAAGCAGCAATAGAAACATTAGCTATTATAGTTTACCACCAACCTGTTACTAGAGCTGAAATAGAAGAAATAAGAGGTGTTGCGTTTGGAACAAATACACTTGAAATATTAATGGAACTCAATTGGGTAAAACCTGGTGGTCGAAAAGATGTTCCTGGAAAACCAATTCAATATGTAACTACTGATGATTTTTTAAGTCACTTTAATTTGCAAAAATTATCAGATTTACCTACAGTTGATGAACTGGGTGCAGCTGGACTAATAGATAGTACAAATGTAGATAATGCTATTTTTGGAACTGGTAAATTTTATAAAGAAAAACAAGACGATAAAAAAGAGGATATTTATTCAAATATTGATGAAATGTTAAGTAGCACTCTAGATAAAGAATAAAAATAAATAAGACGTCAGACTGTCTAAACTACTAAAAAGTCACTTTTCATTATTACATAAAAAGGTTATAAGAAACATATGAGCATTGGAATTTGGCAAATAGCAATAGTTGTTATACTTGTGGTATTATTATTTGGCAGGGGCAAAATATCTAGTCTAATGGGTGATGTTGCCAAAGGAATTAAAAGTTTTAAAAAAGGTATGGCATCAGATGTTACTGATGACAATGAACCTAAAAATATTTCCGAAAATAATAAAGATACAAATAATCCTAACGATAAAGAATAAATCACATGCCTACTATTGGTTGGTTTGAGATTTTAATTGTAGTTGCAATTGCAATAGTTGTTTTGGGACCTAAAGATTTTCCAATTATGTTAAAAAAGATTGGTTCTTGGATTGGAACTGCGAAAAGATACGTTAGCAATATTCAAAATGAGGTTTCTAATCTAGATATAGAGGAAACAGAAATAAAAGAAAAAAAAGATCCTAAAAATAAAGACAATGACAAGTGATGATAAAGATACTGGCTTTGTAAGCCATTTAGCTGAATTAAGAAAAAGATTAATTCATAGTTTTATATTTCTCATACTTTTTTTTGTTGGATGTTATTTTTTTGCAGAACATATTTATGGTTTTTTAGTTGAACCATATGCTAAAGCTGTAAAGGATGATGAAAATAATAGAAGATTAATTTTTACAGCACTACAAGAAACATTTTTGACATATTTAAAAGTATCTTTTTTCACTGCTTTTTTTGTAACTTGTCCATTTATATTAATGCAAATTTGGAAGTTTATAGCACCAGGTCTTTATAAACATGAAAAAGTTGCAATTTTACCTTATCTAATACTAACACCAATATTATTTTTTTTAGGAGGCATGTTGGTCTATTATTTGGTTATGCCATTGGCAATAAAGTTTTTCTTATCTTTTGAAAGCACTGGAATTTCTACAAATTTACCAATCCAATTAGAAGCAAAAGTTAACGAATATCTCTCATTAGTAATGAAACTGATATTCGCTTTTGGAATAAGTTTTCAACTTCCTGTTGTCTTAAGTTTATTGGCAAGAGTTGGTGTAGTTGATTCTGAATTTTTAAAAAATAGAAGAAAATATGTTATAGTAATAATCTTTGCAGCTGCTGCGTTGTTAACACCACCAGATCCCATTACTCAAATAGGTTTAGCAATTCCTTTACTTATTCTATATGAATTATCTATATTTTCAGTAAAATTTATTGAAAATAAAAAATTAAAAGATTCAGATGCATAATTTAAAAGAAATTCGAAAAAATTATGAAAATTTTAAAAAGGCGCTTCAAAAAAGATTTATTGATATTGATTTTGATGAACTCGCAAATTTAGATAAAAATAATAGAGAACTCATTCAAAAAAAAGAAAATTTAGAAAAAGAAAAAAAAGATATATCAAAATCAAAAGATAAATCGTTATTTGAAAAATCTAAACAAATTTCTTTATCTATTGATAAAATAACCGAAGAACAAAATACAATAAAAGATAAATTAGAAAAAATTTTATCTAATATACCAAATATTCCTCATTCTGATGTACCTGTTGGAAAAGATGAAAATGATAATGTTGAAGTTTCAAAATCAGGCAAAATACCTGAATTTGATTTTAAACCCTTATCCCATTATGAATTAGGAGAAAAATTAAAAATGTTAGATTTTGATCTTGCTACTAAAACTACTGGTAGTAGGTTTGTATTTGTAAAAAATAAATTAGCTTTATTGGAAAGAGCATTATCTAATTTTATGTTAGATACTCATATTACTAAAAACGGATATGAAGAAATATCTCCTCCATTATTTGCTTCTGATAATACAATGTTTGGTACGGGTCAATTACCTAAATTTGAAAATGATCAATTTGAAATTAAACTTGAAAAGGGAAGTGATAGAAAGTTTTTAATTCCTACAGCCGAAGTTATATTAACAAATATGGTAAAAGATAAGATTGTTGATAAAAAGACCCTTCCATTAAGGTTTGTTGCATCTACTCCATGTTTTAGAAAAGAAGCAGGTAGTTATGGTAAAGATACTAAAGGAATGATCAGACAGCATCAATTTTACAAAGTAGAGTTAGTTAGTATTGTGGAAAATACAAAATGTTTAGAAGAATTAGAGAGAATGACAAATTGTGCAACAGATATTTTAGATCTTTTAGAATTACCTTATAGAAAAATGATATTATGTAGTGGCGATATGGGTTTTAGTGCAGAAAAAACTTATGATATAGAGGTATGGCTACCATCAGAAAATAGGTACAGAGAAATTTCTTCTTGCTCCTCATGTTCAACATTTCAGGGTGTCAGAATGAAATCAAGATATAAAGATGAAAACAAAGAAACATTATTCGTTGGAACTTTAAATGGAAGTGGTTTGGCTGTCGGAAGGACACTGATTGCTATTTTAGAAAATTATCAAGAAAAAGATGGTTCAATTAATATTCCAAAAGTTTTAAGACCTTATATGAATAATTTAGAAAAAATCACTCTCAATTAAAGTTGTTTTAATCTCATAGATAGTATAAATATTCATCATTAATTAAGGAGTTTTATGGAAAGTTCAGGAATAGGTCAATTTATACCATTAATATTAATATTTGTTATTTTCTATTTTTTCTTGATAAGGCCACAACAAAAAAAAGTAAAAGAACATAAAGCTATGGTCGAAAGTTTGAAAAAGGGAGACAAAATTGTAACTTCAGGTGGTATAACGGGAACAATTACAAGAGTTGTTGATAATGATAAAATTGAAGTTGAAATAGCTGATAACGTTACAGTTGAAGTTATTAGAGGCACAGGTGTTCAAAGCCTAATGAATTCTCAAGAAGTTAAGAAATAATTTTCATAGAAAATAAAGTGCTTTATTTTTCAAAATTAAGATTAATTTCTGTCACGATAGTTTCTATATTTTTTATTTTCATTTCATTTTCTAATATTTTTAATTTTGAGAATAATTTCTTAAATAAAAAGATAAATCTCGGATTAGATTTACAAGGTGGGTCATATCTTTTATTAGAAATCGATAATGACCCTGTAATTGAACAAAAACTTCAAAATTTAACTGTTACAATAAGAAATCATTTCAAAAAAAAAGATATTAGAATAAAAGATCTAAAACTTTCTGATCAGAAACTATCATTTTCTGTTGATCAAAAGTTCAAACAAATAGTTTTAGATGATTTTAATTCAAAAGAAAGTGATTTTAATCCGTACTATCAAAGATTTAAATCTCATCAACTAGATATATTAGATGAAGGAAATTATTTTACAGTAAACTATTCTCGTCAAGGTATTGTTGAAATTAAAACTTCCTCACAGGATCAAGCATTAGAAATTGTCCGAAGAAGAATTGATGAAATAGGTACAAATGAACCCAACATTCTTAAGAGAGGAAATGATAGAATTTTAGTTGAACTTCCAGGATTAGATGATCCTATGAGAATTAAATCATTACTTGGAAAAACAGCTAATCTTACTTTCAGATTTGTAACAAACAATGAAAACGATTCTTTTGGTACTGAAAAATTAGAGCATGAAGATAGTGAAGAAGAGTCTATGGTCAGTAAAAGAATAATATTGAGTGGTGAAAATCTTCTTGATGCTCAACCAAGAATGGATAATGAAACCAATGAAACCGTTGTCTCTTTTACTTTAGATAGGGTTGGAGCTAAAAGATTTGGTAAGGCAACATCGACTGGTATAGGAAAACAATTAGCAATAGTTTTGGATGGTAAAATTATAAGTGCTCCAGTAATTAGAGATACTATAGCAAGTGGATCCGGGCAAATTAGTGGAGGATTTACTTTTCAATCTGCAACTGATCTTGCTTTATTGTTAAGATCAGGAGCACTCCCAGCTCCATTGAATATAATTGAAGAAAGAACAGTTGGACCTGATTTAGGTCAAGACTCAATAGAAGCTGGAGTTATTGCTTTGATTATAGGTTTTATTTTGGTGATTTTGTTTATTTTCGTAAAGTATAAAATATTTGGCTTAATAACAAATGTAGCCTTAATTATAAATTTATTTCTATTAGTTGGAATTTTGACACTTTTTGAAGCAACTTTAACTTTACCTGGAATAGCTGGAATAATTTTAACTGTAGGAATGGCAGTTGATGCAAATGTTTTAATTTTTGAAAGAATTAAAGAAGAATTAAAAAATGAAAAAAATAATTTAATTGCATTTGATAGTGGTTACACTAAATCAAAAACAGCTATACTAGATGCAAATATAACAACTTTATTGGCTGCGATAATTTTATTTTTTATGGGATCAGGGCCGATTAAAGGGTTTTCTTTAACTTTAGCAACTGGAATTTTTACAACTCTTTTTTCAGTATATTTTATAGCCAGGTTACTAACCGTATTATATGTATTGAAAAATAAAGAAAAAGAAAGACTTATCTAGATGATAGCATTTAATAAATATTACAATCAATTCAATATTTTATCTGTATTACTTGTTGTGACTTCTTTATTTTTTTTAGTTTTTAAAGGACTAAATTTTGGAATTGATTTTAAGGGAGGGACGTTAATAGAACTAAGATCAAGTGATAACAAGATAAATGTTGCATCGCTTAGAGATAATCTTAATCAAATGGATTTAGGCGATGTATCAGTAAAAAATTTTGGAAACGAAAATGATTTTTTAGTAAAATTTGAGAATAATAGTAATAAAAATATAATTGAAGAAATAAAAGTAAACCTTGATAAATCATTTGGGAATAATTTTAACTTTAGAAGGGTGGAAAATGTTGGTCCAAAAGTTAGTGCAGAATTATTAAAATCAGGTGTAATAGCTATTTCAGTAGCATTATTATTAATGCTTATCTACATTTGGATCAGATTTGAATGGCAATTTAGTTTAGGTGCTATTCTTGCGTTATTTCATGATGTAATTGTGACACTAGGATTATTTTCTTTATTAAGTTTAGAAATAAATTTATCCATTATTGCAGCAGTATTAACAATCGTTGGTTATTCGATGAATGATACAGTTGTTATATTTGATAGAGTTAGAGAGAATTTAAGAAAATATTCTGATATTAAAATTTTTGAATTAACAAACATTTCAATCAATGAGACATTATCAAGAACTTTGATAACTTCTATAACAACTTTATTAGCTTTATTATCAATCTTTTTCTTTGGAGGTGAAATTTTAAAAGGCTTTTCACTTGCTATGATTTTTGGTGTAATTTTTGGAACTTATTCTTCAATATATATTGCTAATACAGTTCTCGTTAGATTAAATGTATCTCAAAAAACAATTCTGAAAGAGGACGATAAAAATTAATATAAATTTTGAGAAATAACCATTGTCAATAGCATTGGTAACGATAACAATGTGTTTGTTCTTGAAAAAAGCATAGCAGTTTTAGCTGACTTTGCTTTAGTTTCAGGATCGCATTCTACCATGCCTAAAGCTCTTTTTTGGTTCGGCCATATTACAAACCAAACATTAAAAGCCATAATAACTCCTAGCCACATCCCTATACCAATGGCTGTATGTTTTGGTACACCACTTCCTATACTTAGAGTCATAGCATCATGCAAATATCCATTTAACGAAGCTAAAATTAATCCTGAAAAAATCGTTAGAGCAGCAGCCCATCTAAAATAAAACAATGCTGCTGGTGCTATAACTTTTCCTATAGCAGGCTTTTGTTCATCTGGAATTTTTGACATATTTGGGATTTGAACAAAATTAAAATACCAAAGTAAACCAATCCACATTATTCCAACAAGAACATGCACATATCTTGTTGTGGCACTCCAAAAAATTCTATCAAAGCCAAATCCATCATTTTGATAGAATAGTCCTAAAAATAAAATTATAGCTAATGCCAAAGATGCATGAATTGTTTTGGATAAAGATGATAAAAAATTGCTCATTTTTAAAAATATATATTACTTTACTATAATTTTAACCATTTTTTAATTCAAAAGTGGTTTTAAAAATCTACCTGTGTAACTTTTGTCCATCTTGCATATTTCCTCAGGTTTCCCCTCAGCTATGATTTTTCCACCCTTTATTCCACCCTCAGGACCCATATCAACTATATAATCTGCTGTTTTTATGACATCTAAATTGTGCTCGATTACAACGACAGTATTCCCTAAAGCAACAAAAGTATGCAGAATTTCTAACAATTTTTTAATATCATGTTGGTGTAGTCCAGTAGTAGGTTCATCTAATATATACATCGTTCTACCAGTAGATCTTTTTGACAATTCTTTAGCTAATTTGATTCTTTGGGCCTCACCACCAGAAAGTGTGGTAGCCTGTTGACCGATCTTTATGTATCCCAGTCCTACTTTTTTTAGAGTTAATAACTTAGATTTAATATTTGAGATATTTTCAAAATATTCACAACCTTCATCAACTGTCATATTAAGCACATCAGCAATGCTTTTATCTTTGAATTTTATTTCTAAAGTTTCACGATTATATCTTGTACCTTTACATTCATCACACTGAATATAAACATCAGGAAGAAAATGCATTTCATAAGTTATTACACCATCGCCTTCACAAGCTTCACATCTACCACCCCTTACATTAAAAGAAAATCTTCCAGGTTTATATCCTCTTGATTTTGACTCTGGTAAAGCTGTAAACCAATCACGTATTGGACCAAAAGCACCTGTATAAGTTGCTGGATTTGATCTCGGTGTTCTTCCAATGGGAGATTGATCTATATCAATAACCTTATCAATTAATTCTATACCTTTAAAATTTTTGAATGGCTTTGGAATTTTTCTAGACTTGTTGTTATTTAAAGTAAGATTTAAAGCATTATACAAAGTTTGTAAAATTAGAGTTGATTTACCACTTCCTGATACACCTGTAACACAAGTTAAACTTCCTAATGGTATTTTTAGATTTACATTATTTAAATTATTGCCTGTAGCACCGGATATTTCTAAAAATCTACCATTTTTGGCTAATCTTCTCTTTTTTGGAATTTCAATTTTTAATTTATTTGAAAGATATTTACCAGTTATACTATCTTTATTTAAACTAATTTCTTTGGAAGTGCCTTGAGCAATAACTTCTCCTCCCTTATTACCCGCTTCTGGCCCAAGGTCTATAATATGATCAGCATTTTCCATTGTTTCAGTGTCGTGCTCAACTACAATCACTGTATTCCCTAAATCTCTTAATCTTTTTAATGCATTAATTAACTTAACATTATCTTTTTGATGCAATCCAATAGAAGGCTCATCCAAAACATACAAAACACCTGTTAAACCAGAACCTATTTGCGACGCTAATCTAATTCTTTGTGATTCTCCTCCAGAAAGAGTTCCAGATTCTCTAGATAAGGTTAGATAATCTAATCCAACGTTTAATAAAAAATTTAGTCTTTCATTTATTTCTTTTAAGATATGTTCAGCAATTTTGAGCTGTCTTTTATCTAAATTATTTTTTAAATTTTCAAACCAATTTGCAGCATCTAAAATTGATTTTTCAGTGACTTCACTTATATGTAATCCGTCAATCTTAACACAGAGAGCTTCATCTTTTAATCTATGTCCATTACATCTTTCACATTTTGTATCTGATTGATATTGAGATATTTCTTCTCTTTTCCAATCACTATCGGTTTCAAGATATCTTCTTTCAAGATTATTGATTACTCCTTCAAACGTTTTTTTATGTGAGTATTTTTCATAACCATCATCATATGTAAATTTTATCTCTTCATCATCAGACCCATACAAAATGATATCTTTTATTTTTTTTGAGAGTTTTGACCATTTTTCATCTAATGAAAAACCATAATGCTTAGATAGAGAAGCTAAAGTTTGAGCATAATAAAGAGTTGTTGTTTTGGCCCATGGTTCAATAGCGCCATCTGCTATACTCTTTTTTTCATTTGGAATAACTAAGTTTGGATCTACGTTTAATTTTATACCAATACCCTCACATTCTTCACATGCTCCAAATGGGCTATTAAAAGAGAATAATCTTGGTTCAATTTCTTCAATTGTAAAACCACTTTTAGGACATGCAAATTTTGTTGAAAAAATTAATTTTTCTAATTTCCTGAATTTTTTAGGTAAAGTTTCATCCTCATATTCAACAAAAATTAAGCCATTTGCTAAATTAACTGAAGTTTCAATACTCTCTGCTAATCTATTTCCTAAAGAAGAATTAATAATAATTCTATCAACTAGAATTGAAATATCGTGTTTGATTTTTTTATTTAATTCAGGAATCTTATCAATATCATACAACACATCATCAATTTTAATTTTTCTAAAACCTCTTTTTTTATAACCTAAAATATCTTTTTTATATTCTCCCTTACGACCTCTTACTACTGGAGCATAAATATATATAGTTGCTTTTTTAGGGAGTTGTTTAATTTTATCAACTATTTGAGTAACTGTTTGAGACGTAATAGGTTTGCCTGTAAATGGTGAATATGGTATTCCAGCTCTTGCATATAAAACTCTCATGTAATCATAAATTTCTGTAACGGTAGCAACAGTTGATCTTGGATTTTTGGAAGTATTTTTTTGTTCAATGGATATAGCTGGACTTAAACCCTCAATTAAATCAACATTGGGTTTTTTCATCTTGTCTAAAAACTGTCTTGCATAAGCTGATAAACTTTCAACATATCTTCGTTGTCCTTCTGCATATACAGTATCAAAAGCTAATGATGATTTTCCAGATCCAGAAAGCCCTGTTATGACCACAAATTTGTCCTTGGGAATTTCTAAAGAAATATTCTTCAAGTTGTGTTCTTTTGCTCCCTTAATAACTATCTTTTTAATCATAATTTTTGTTGCTTTGACTTAATAAAATTAATATTCAGAGTAAAGTGTGATATAATTCTAATTAACAAATTTAACAAATATTAAAATATTATGGCTGGAAGTTTAAATAAAGTACTTTTAATTGGTCGTTTAGGCGCAGACCCTGAAATTAAACAAATGGTAAATGGTAAAAGTGTTGCTAGATTAAGTCTTGCAACAAGCCAATCCTGGAAAGACAAAAATACAGGAGAAAAAAAAGAAAAAACTGAATGGCACCGTATAGTTGTATTTAACGAAGGGTTAGTAAATGTTGTACAACAATATTTAAAAAAGGGTGCTCAAATTTATGTTGAAGGACAACTTACAACCCGAAAATGGAAAGATGAACAATCGGGACAAGACAAATATTCAACCGAAGTAGTTATTCAAGGTTACAATTCTTCCTTAACGATGTTAGGTGGTGGTAATTCAGGTGGTGGTATTTCAAGTGATAATACTAAATCTTCCAATAATGATGACATGTCACAAATTTCGAATGACATGGATGATGAAATTCCATTTTAATCCTTATGCAAAAAACTGAAGAGATTAAAGAAAAGAACATAAAACTTATATCTATGCATGATGAGATGAGTTCATCTTATCTTTCTTATGCAATGAGTGTTATTGTTAGTAGAGCTCTACCAGATATTAGGGATGGTTTAAAACCTGTGCATCGGAGAATATTATACGCAATGTACAAAGGTGGTTATGATTGGTCTAAGCAATTTAGAAAATCAGCAAGAATAGTGGGGGATGTTATTGGTAAATATCATCCTCATGGAGATCAATCGGTTTATGATGCATTAGTTCGAATGGTTCAGGATTTTTCTATGAGCTTACCTTTAGTTGAGGGACAAGGAAACTTTGGTTCAATTGATGGAGATCCTGCAGCTGCTATGAGATATACTGAAACAAGATTATCTAAAGTTTCACAATATCTTATAGATGATATTGAAAAGAAAACTGTTGAATTTAAAAGTAATTATGATGAAACAGAAAAAGAACCAACAGTATTACCATCTCAATATCCAAATCTTTTAGTTAATGGTGCAGGAGGAATTGCAGTTGGAATGGCAACTAGTATTCCACCTCATAATTTAGGTGAAATAATTGATGGAACTTTAGCATTAATTGAAAATAAAGATATTACAATCAAACAATTGATGAAACATATACCTGGACCAGACTTTCCTACTGGAGGAGTAATAATAGGAAAAGATATGATCAAACAAGGTTATTCTAAGGGAAGAGGTTCATTCAAAGTACGAGGTCAAATATCAATAGAACAAGCTAAAAATGGAAGAGAAAGATTAGTGATAACATCAATACCTTATCAAGTTAATAAATCAGTTTTAAATGAAAGAATAGCGCAATTAGTGAGAGAAAAAAAAATTGAAGGTATTAGAGATATTAGAGATGAGTCTAATAGAGAAGGTATTAGAGTATCAATAGATTTACGAAGTGGCGTTGAGCCTGAAACAGTCAAAAGACAACTGTATAAAAATACACAAATAGAGAGTTCATTTGGTTTTAATACATTAGCTATAGTAGATGGAAAACCAGAAACATGTAACCTTAAAGATTTTTTAACAAACTTTTTATCATTTAGAGAAGATGTTGTAATAAAGAAAACTAAATTTGATCTGAAAAAAGCTGAAGATAGAGCTCATATATTAATTGGTTTATCTGTTTCCGTTGAAAATTTAGATAAGATAATTAAAATCATTCGTTCATCAAAAACACCTGAAGATGCAAAAAAATCTATATTAAAAACTAAATGGAAA
The DNA here is from genome assembly GCA_902540275.1 of uncultured Pelagibacteraceae bacterium. Taxonomy (GTDB): domain Bacteria; phylum Pseudomonadota; class Alphaproteobacteria; order Pelagibacterales; family Pelagibacteraceae; genus Pelagibacter. The sequence goes on from CACBMB010000009.1 coordinate 44,213, forward strand.
ATTAATAAATCCCAAAAGTTGATTTCGTTAGTTGAAAATAAAAAATCTAAAGGTCTTTATAATCTTTCAGACAACCAAGTTGATGCGATTTTAGAATTAAGATTACAAAAATTAACTGCAATTGGTATTAACGAAATTGAAGTTGAAATAAAAAAGCTTGCTGATTTAATAACAAAATATAAAAAAATTATTTCATCTAAAAAAGAATTATTAAAAGTAATTAGTCAAGAACTATCAAGCATCAAAGAGAAATTTTCAGTCAAAAGAAGAACAGATATAATTGATGCGGTATTAAATTATGATATCGAAGAAACTATTCAAAAAGAGTCTGTTATTATTACTGTTACTTTACAAGGTTATATAAAAAGAGGTTCATTGAATAATGTTAAACAACAAAAAAGAGGTGGAAAAGGTAAAACAGGTATCACAACAAGAAATGAAGACTCTGTTGTACAAACACTATCAGTAAACACACACACATCAGTTCTTTTCTTTTCTACTGAGGGTCTTGTTTATAGAATTAAAGCTTGGAAAATTCCTGTAGGTTCTGCAGCCTCTAAAGGAAAATCTTTATTTAATATTCTGCCTTTAAAAAATCACCAATCAATAAGCTCAATTATGCCTTTCCCAGATAGTCAGTCAGAATTAAAAGATTATCAGATTGTTTTTGCTACCTCTCAAGGAAAGGTGAGAAAAAATAGTCTTGAAGATTTTTCATCAATTAATGCTGCTGGAAAAATCGCAATGAAATTAGACTCTAATGATAAAATTGTAGGTGTTAAGATCTGCAAAGAAGATCAAGATATAATTTTGAGCACTAAGTTTGGTAAATGTATAAGATTCGAGTCAAAAAAATTAAGAGTTTTTAAAGGTAGATCCTCAAAAGGTATAAAAGGTATTGTTTTGGCTCCTAATGATCAAATTGTATCTCTTTCTATTATAGATAATGACAAAGAAATTAAAAAAGGAAAAAAAGATAAAGATCAAAAATCAGAACTAAAAGCCAAAGAAAAGTTCATACTTTCAATTACAGAAAATGGATTTGGAAAAAAAACACCCCATACTGATTATAGAGTTACAAATCGTGGTGGTAAGGGAATTATTGGAATTATTAACTCACCAAGAAATGGTAATATTTCATCATCCTTTCCTGTTTTTGATGGTGATGAAATTTTAATTTCAACAAATAAAGGTAGAGTAATAAGAGTTGCAGTTAAAGAAATTAGGACTGCTGGAAGAAATACTCAAGGTGTTAGAATTATTAAATTATCAGGTGAAGAAAAAGTTGTTTCTGCAGACAAAATTAATGATAATTTAGTTTAATGAAAAAAGTAGCTATTTATCCAGGAACGTTTGATCCAATAACATTTGGTCATATAGATGTAATTAAAAAAGGTTTAAAATTATTTGACAAAATTGTTGTAGCAGTTTCTGACGTTGATAATAAAGATTACCTTTTTAATTCAGATGAAAGAATAGAAATTACTAAAAAAGCTTTATTTTCTGATCTTAAATTAAATAAAAAAAAGATTACAATTATAAGCTTTACAACTCTGACAACGGATTTATGTAAAAAATATAAATCTAATATTATTTTAAGAGGATTAAGAGCGGTTTCGGATTTTGAATATGAATTTCAATTAGCAGGAATGAATAGAAAATTAAATAGTAATATTGAAACTTTATTTTTAATGTCTGATGTGGAAAATCAAATTATTTCATCAAAATTTGTTAAAGAAATAATAAAATTGAAAGGTGATATTAAAAAATTTGCTACTAAAAGTACTATAAAATTATTAAAAGAAAAATATGAATAAATTTTTATTAAAAATTCTTTTTATATTCATTTTAATAACAAACCAAACAATGTCGGAGGAGAATATTATGATTTTAGAATTAAAAGATGGCGATGTGAAAATTGAATTATTTGATGATGTTGCGCCAAAACATGTAAAGAGAATAAAAGAATTAGCTGATGCAGGCAAATATGACAATGTAGTTTTTCATCGTGTGATAGATGGATTTATGGCTCAAACAGGTGATGTAAAATTTGGAAATTCAAGTTCAAAAGATTTTAATTTGAGAATGGCTGGAATGGGTGGTTCAGACTTACCAGATTTAGAACAAGAATTTAATAGTTTACCACATGATCGAGGAACTTTATCAATGGCAAGATCATCAGATCCAAATAGTGCTAATAGTCAATTCTTCATATGTTTTAAACCAGCTCCTTTTTTAGACAGACAATATACTGTATTTGGTAAAGTAATTTCTGGTATGGAATTTGTAGATAAGATTAAAAGAGGAGATGAGAATAATAACGGCGCTGTATCAGATCCAGATAAAATTATAAGTTTTAAATCTCAATAGTCGTTTAAATGGCATTAAAAGATTTTGCCTTTAAAGTTTTAAATACTGATAAATTTGCTAGACGGGGTTTAATAGAAACTCATCGAGGAAATATTAATACACCTGCATTCATGCCAGTAGGTACACAAGCTACAGTTAAAGCCTGTACCATTAATGATATAAAAAAAACTGGCTCTGAAATTATTTTAGGTAATACTTATCATTTAATGATAAGACCAGGAGTAGAAAGAATTCAAAAAGCAGGTGGATTACATAGTTTTATGAATTGTGACTTACCTATATTGACTGACTCTGGTGGTTTTCAAGTAATGTCACTCTCAAAATTAAATAAGATTGATAAAGAAAAAGGTGCAATATTTAACTCCCATGTAGATGGGAAAAAATATTATCTAAGTCCTGAAGAAAGTATAAGAATACAGTTAGGGTTAAATTCAGATATTGTTATGATAATGGATGAATGTCCAAAAAAAACTAATGATTACGATTTAATTAAAAAGTCTATGAATTTATCTTTACATTGGGCTGAAAGATCCAAAAAAGCTTTTGGAAAAAAACCGCATAAAGCTCTATTTGGTATTATTCAAGGTGGTCTTTTTAAAGATTTAAGAGTTGAGTCTTTGAAGGGGTTGCTATCAATAAATTTTGATGGTTATGCTATTGGTGGTTTAGCAGTAGGTGAGACACAAGAAGAAATGTTTACAGTTTTGGATGATATTAAGGATGAGCTTCCTGATGATAAACCTCACTATTTAATGGGTGTTGGAACACCATCAGATATTCTCGGAGCTGTAAAAAGAGGTATTGATATGTTTGACTGTGTAATGCCAACAAGATCAGGAAGAACAGGTCTTGCTTTTACATGGAACGGAAGAATTAATATTCGTAATAAAAAATATCAAAATGATAACACTCCGCTTGATGAAAATTGTAAAAATTTGGATTTGAATAAATATTCTAAGAATTATTTAAATCATCTTTTTAATACAAACGAGATTTTAGGATCTATGATTTTAACTCTCAATAATATTAATTTTTATCAAGAATTGATGGATCAAATTAGAAAGAATATTGAGAATGGTACTTTTGACGAATTTCACAATAAATACATAAATAAGTTGTAAATAAAAATCTATTTGTGTCAGAAATTCCTATTTGAATTATCAAAATAAATCTATATATACGTTGTATTTTGGGCCGTTAGCTCAGTTGGTAGAGCAATTCCCTTTTAAGGAATGGGTCGATGGTTCGAGTCCATCACGGCTCACCATTAATATCTTATGATATATTAATTGGTGGATACTTTAAAATAATTTCATTAGTCCATTCATTAATCTTTTTTATCCTATTATCAGGTGAGGGATGTGTACTCATAAATTCAGGAGTTTTTTTTCCTTTATTAAATTCTTTCATTCTTTCCCAAATTTTGACTGTTTCTTTTATGTTAAAACCTGATAAAGAGGAAAAAATCATTCCAAGATAATCTGCTTCACTTTCTTGTTTTCGGTTAAATGGATTCATAATTCCAAGCTGAGAGATTAAACCTACAGTATTCATACCTGTAGTTCTGTTAACCGTAGATAATTTACCACCAGACAATATGTCAATAACTTGTGTACTGACATTAAGAACAGCACCTCTGCTTGCTCTTTCAACTGAATGTTTTGCAACAGCATGAGCAATTTCATGTCCCATTACGGCAGCTAATCCATTTTCATTTTTTGTAACTTCTAAAATTCCCGAATAAACAGCAATTTTACCACCAGGCATACACCATGCATTTCTAACTTTTTTATTATCAATTAAAATATATTCCCAATCAAAGTTAGCCGTTGGATCATTTAATTTTGCTTTATAGAAATATTCGCTTATCGAATCTTCCATCTTTTTACCAATTTCTTTAATTTGATCTAATTTAGAATCAGTTATTAATTTTTCATTCTTTTTAACCTTTTCATATATTTGAGCTGCTTGAGCATTTAATTTAGCTTCAGGTATAATCTTAAATTGTCTTCTGTCTGTTATTGGTGCAGTAGCACATGAATTTAGGATTAATCCACAACAGCCACTACCCACATATGATAAAAATTTTCTTCTATTCATTTAACTACAACATTGATAATATATTTAGAAATGAATCTAAATAATAAAATATTATTATTTCTTTTTATTATAGCAATTTTATTTGTAATATACTCGAGTTTTAATTGAAATATGGCTAAGTTGAAAAAAAAAAGATCATTAACTCTTGTTTTAAGAAATTATTTCATTACAGGGGTTGTTGTTTTAATACCCATAGGTTTTACTTTATATCTAAGTAAAATTTTAATTGGTCTTTCTTCGAAAATCTTACCAGAAAACATTAATCCAAATAGCTATTTACCTTATGAAATTCCTGGCATAGAAATCTTGATTTCAATTATATTCATTACCATTGTTGGTGGTTTATCCTTGTCTTTTTTAGGTAAAAGAATTTTAAAACTTATTGATGATCTATTTAAAAGAATTCCATTTCTAAGAACTATTTATTCAGCAATAGTACAAATGACAGAAACTTTTTCTAATAAGGATAATGATAAAAAAAGTGTAGTTTTAATTGAATATCCAAGAAAAGGTGTATGGGCTGTTGGTTTTGCCACTAAAGAAAATACAGGTGAGATGGCAAAAAAGACAAATCAAAAATTAATTAATGTATTTGTACCAACAACACCCAATCCAACAAGTGGTTTTCTATTAATGTTTCCAATTGATGATGTTATTTATTTAGATATGAGTTTTGAGGAAGCCTCTAAATTCATCGTTTCTGCAGGAACCTCATCGGGGAAAAATTAAACAATATCATTAATTATATCAGCTTGATCATATAATTTCATTAATGTTTTAAATTTACCAATATCTTCATTATTTTTCTCGATACGTTTAATTTCATTTTCTGCTAAACGAAATAGATTTTCATTTAAAATTGGATCAGCAAGTTTAAATATTTTTAATCCACTCTGTTTAAAACCTAAAATATCTCCATAACCTCTTAACTTCATATCTTCTTCAGATATTTCGAAACCATCATTTGATTTTTTTAGAATACTTAATCGTTTTTTTGCATTTTCTGTTAATGAGGATTTAAACATTAAGATACAGCTAGATTCTTTACTACCTCTTCCAACTCTTCCTCTTAGTTGATGCAATTGGGATAATCCAAATTTATTTGCATTTTCAATTATTATTACGTTTGCATTTGGAAAATCTATTCCTACTTCAATAATTGTTGTAGATACCAAAATATCAAATTTTTTGTTTAAAAAGTTATTTAATATAAGATCTTTTTCAATTGGGTCTGTTTTACCATGAAGTAAAGCAACTTTTTTTGGAAAAATTTTCTCTAAAAACTTGAATTTAATAATAGCTGATGAATGATCAATTTTTTTTGACTCATCTATTAATGGACATACCCAAAAAACCTGATTTCCATTTTTGATTTCTTTTTTTACAAATTTAATAATATCATCTATTTTAGACTCTAATTTAGTATAAGTTTTAACCTCTTTACGAAATTTTGGTTTTTCTTTTATTATTGAAAGATCCATATCACCATAAATAGTCATTGTAAGTGTCCGTGGAATAGGTGTTGCTGACATAAGCAAAACATCACAATTTGGTCCACCTTTGTCAGATAATTTTTTTCTTTGGTTAACCCCAAATTTATGTTGTTCATCAATAATAATTAAACCAAGTTTTTTGAATTCAACCTTTTTTTGAAAAATTGAGTGAGTTCCAAAAATAATATTTATTTTGTGATTGCCCAGATTTTTTAATATTTTTTTTCTATCTTTATATTCTGATTTACTAGATAACAAATCAATCTTAATTGAAGTTTTAAACAATTTTTTGGCTAATAAAAAATGTTGTCTTGCTAGAATTTCTGTAGGAGCCATTACAGCCACTTGAAAACCTGAGTGTACAACATTTAAAGCTGCAATTAACGCTACAATAGTTTTACCACTACCCACATCTCCTTGTAATAATCTAAACATTTTTTGATTTGAAATTAGATCTTTGTTGATAGTATTTAACGATCTTAATTGATCTTTTGTTAAATCAAATTCCAATTCAGAGATAAATTTTGATTGATTGTTAATATTAAATGATTTTCCTTTTTTCTTAATCTTTTTTATTTTTTTTCTAATTTCGGAATGAACCAAGTAAGATGAAAAGATTTCATCAAAAGCAAGTCTTTGGTAAAAATCTTTATCATATTTACCTATATTATCAGGTTTATGAAGTTCATTTATTGATTTATACCATGATATATAATTAAAATTTTTAAGAATATTTTTGTTATGCCATTCATCAAATTTAGGCAGATCTTTAATAATTTGTTTAATTATATTATTATAGACTTTTTCTGTAATACCTTCAGTTAATGAATATTGATTATGTTTGGTTTTAATTAGCGATGAATTTTCAGATACATAATTAGGATTTGTAATTTGATATTTATTTCTAAAAAAACCAATTTTTCCACTTATTGTTACAGATTTTCCTAATGGTAATATCTTTCTAATATAACCCTCATAACTATTAAAAAAAACACATTCTAAAGTACCTGTTTCATCTTTGCATAAAACTCTATTGGGCAAGTTTCTTATTCTAGGGAAATTATATTTATATGGAACTATATTTACAGTTTGCACATCTCCAATTTTTAAATCTTTAATATTTGATGAAATACTTCTATCTGTGTAGGATTTTGGAAGTTTCCAAAGCAAATCAAATATTGTGTTAATTTTTTTTCTTTTAAGTAAACTTGCAGTTTTTCTTCCAACACCTTTTAATTTGGTTAAATCCGACAATAAATAATTATAATCGTTTTTAATATTCATAAATCTTTATTATAATCTAATAATGGAAACCGATATAGAAAATTTAAAAAAAAGAATTCTATACAGATCTCAATATAGAGGTACACGTGAGATGGATAAATTGTTACATTCTTTCGTTTTAAAATATATTAATAAAATAGATGAATCTCGACTTTTAAATTTGGAAAAATTTTTAGATATCGATGATGAAGATTTATACAAATTTTATAATAATCTGAATTCAAATTTATCATTTGATGATAAAGAAATTTTGAAATTATTTAAAAATTTTAAATTTAATCAATGATAATGGCGGAGAGACTGGGATTCGAACCCAGGAAAGAGTTGCCCCTTTGCCGGTTTTCAAGACCGGTGCTTTCAACCGCTCAGCCATCTCTCCGTGAGCAAGGTTTTATAAGTATAATATTAAAATTCAACTAAAAACTTAATTTTTTTATAAATTAAAACTCTAATAATCTTTTATTGAATCAAATTTTGGATCATATTCTAAATAATTGAAAATATTATTTTTCATTTCATCAATTACTAATGAATAAAAATCTCTCATTTTAAAAGACCATATTTCTAGTCCTAAATCATTTTTAATTGATTGTAATTTTTTCTGTCTTTTTAATTTTGTAAAATAATGCTGATTAAGTTTATATTTTTTTTTTGCATTAACTTTATTGAAAAAAACAGACATGTAAAAATCCATGATCTTTATTTTATTTTTTAATTTTACCTTATGAAAGAATTGTTTGTTATATCTATAAGGTACACCTGATACAGTTTCTAAATGATGAATTAAGGTGACTGCTTGACTAGGATGCTTGCCAATATTAATCTGGATAGTGTCTAGATCCAACATTATAGACCATGGTGAACCTTCAGCGTAAGAATGTTTTGATACATTTGTTAAGAGCTTTGAGTTAATTCCATTAGCTGAAACTGACCAATAAGGATGTAGACTTCTCACAGATCCCTTTTTTTTTCTTACATATTCTGAAAAAGCACCCATTTGAAAAGATTTTGTTTTTTTTAAATCAAAAGTTTCATTCGCGTTACATAAATTCATATTTCCAGTAGGTACAAATATTGTAGAATTTTTAGATAGGCTAGATTTGATAGCATTGAAAATAGTTTCAGATATTTCATTCTTTTTAAGTCTTAATTTTCCTAAACAAGTAATATCTGAAGCAATAAAAGCGTTTTTATTTTCCCTAATCTTAAGTTTTTTTAAATTATTTTTTAAAATCGAACTTAATTTTTTTAATTTATCTTTTTTTTTCATTTTTATGCAAATATAATTTTGCCATCATATATTGATGTGGTGGTATAAACAATTTCTTTGTTAGAGAAAAACTTTTTTTTTTATTTTTACTTGACAAATAATTATTGTATATTTTTCTTGCGTATAACAATTTGAATTTTTTATTTTTACCTTGTGACTTAATTTTCAAACTTTTGATTTGTTTTTTAACTTTAAAATATTTCTCGTTATAATTTATTAATGACATACCAAAATCTAAGTTTTTATACTTCGACCTCATATATTCAATGTATTGGTTAAATAAATTTGGATTATTTATTAGAGGAAATGGAAATTGAATATATTGTTTTTTATATATTTGACACAATTTTATTATATTTCCGCAAATTTCCCAAAGTTCTTTGTGATAAGGCTCTGGAAAGGGCCACAATCTTTCACTTAGACAATAATCGTAATGTCCATAGTGGATTTTAGAAATAAGATTATTTTGAATATCTTTTTTCAATATTTTTTCTAAATTTAATAATCCTTTTTTATTCTCAATCATAGCCACAATACTAATATTATATTTTTTTAACTTTAATAAGTTATTCAATTTTTGAATAACATTATAATCTGCAACTTTGGGGAGAAAAATTCCTTTAATAATTTTTTTTTTTACAATTTTTTTTAAACAAACTATATCATCTTTAAAATACTTTGAATTAGATGAATTAATACGAATATATAAATTTATATTTCTAAGAAAATTTTTGTTTTGTTTTGAAAAGTAGATAATACCATCTCTACATTGTTTTTTAAGTTTATATGTATTTTCAATATCAAATATATCTTTTGCACTGTCCTCTAAATCTAATATAATTGAAATTTTTTTATTGATATTATGCAAAAATTTATAAACAGCTTTGTATCTAACTAATGATAAATACTGATAAATTTCATATTTTCTATTCATTTATTGATTTTTTTAGTCCCAATAATATTTATAAATAAACAACCTTTATTTGAATTAATCTTTAGTATTATAAGCATTTAATTCAACTAAAAAATAGTTTATTAAAACCAGTTATTGCACTACAGAGTTTCCTATGAATAAAGAATATAATAAAGGTTTATTACTCACTGGTCTCGGTTCTTTTTGGTGGGGATTCATTGGTGTTATATATTTTGAATCAGTTTCTTTTATAGGTCATACGGAACTTGTAGTTCATAGATGTTTGTGGACAGCTGTAATGTTATTTTTTACAACAACTTATTTATCTAAATGGAATATCTTTTTTAAAGAAATAAAAATAAAAAAAAAATTAATAGGATTATTTATATCTGGTCTTTTAATATTTATTAATTGGTCTATCTGGATTTATGCAGTGGCTTCTGAAAGAATTATTGATGCAAGTTTTGGATATTTTATAATGCCTATAATAAGTGTATTATTAGGTTACATTTTTTTTAAAGAAGAACTAAATAAAAAAAGAATTTTTTCTATATTTTTAGTATTTTCATCTATTTTAGTTTTAATATTCTTTAATTTGAAATCATTACCTTGGGTTGGTCTCATTGTAGCGTTTAGCTGGGCTTTTTATAATCTAGTCAGAAAAAAAATATTAATAGATACGGATATTGGTCTTTTGATAGAAAGTCTGTATATATTTCCATTTGCATTAGTTGTTTTTTATTTAATATCTAAAAATGGGTTAAATGATTTTAATTTAGGCAATGTAGGATTAAGTATTTATCTATTATTGGCAGGACCCATGACAGTGATTCCTTTATTTTTATATGTTAGGGGAGTTGAACTTATTGGACTAGGTCCAACGGGTATGATTTTTTATATCACACCAAGTTTACAGTTTATTTTAGGTTATTTTTATTATGGTGAGGATTTTTCATTAGTAAAATTTATAAGTTTTATTATTATTTGGATTGCTGTAATTATATATATTAAAGACCTTTATGAAAAAAATTAAAATTTTTTTTTTTATAACATTTTTTTTTATTTCTAATTCATTTGCAGATGAAAATGTTAATTTTGAAATATGGAAAAAAAATTTCAAACAAAGGGCTTTAAGTAATAATATTTCTGAAAAAACGTTTGATTTGGTTATGACAAACACCAAATTTTTACCTAATGTAATTAAATATGATAGGTATCAGCCAGAATTTTACGAGGATACAAAAACCTATATATCAAAAAGAACTTCCAAAAAAAAAATTGAAAAAGGATTAAATTTTTATACTCAAAATAAAAGTTTAATTAAAACAGTAGAAACTAAATTCGATATTGAAAAAGAGCTACTTTTATCATTAATGGGTATCGAAACTAATTATGGTACTTATTTAGGTAAGATGGATATTTTGTCTTCATTAGCCACATTAAGTTACGATAAAAGGAGATCAGAGTTTTTTTCTCAGGAACTTTTAATTTTGTTAAGATTAATAGATACCAATCAAATTGATTATAAAACTTTATACGGTTCATGGGCTGGGGCATTCGGTTTTTTTCAATTTATGCCATCTACTATTAAAAATCATGCTCTTGATTTTAACAATGATAATTATATTGATTTAAAAAACCCAAAAGACTCCTATGCATCTGCAGCTAATTATTTGAATAAAATGGGATGGAAAAAAAATGCACCCTGTTTTTACAAAATTGAACTTAAAGAAGATATATCAAAAAAATATTTAAATGTTTCAGCAAAAAAACTAAAAAATAAAAGAAATCTTAATTTTTTCAAAAAATATATTAAAAGTAGTACAAATCTTGATACCTTAGATGGAGAGACAAAAAGTGCAATTATAACACCTGATAAAGATATCATCCCTGGTGCAGAAACTTTAAATCCAGCATATATAGTTTTTGATAATTATGAAATTATACTTAAATGGAACAGGTCATTAAGATTTGCTCTTGCCGTATGTACATTGAAAGATAGTATTAAAAATGAACTTTAAATTTTACTTAGTTTTAGTAATAAGTTTTGTTATTTATAGTTGTGATAGAGTTTCTAATAAAAAGATTGAAATAACTCCATCAAACAAATATAAAAATCATGGTTTTGCATTAATCTATAATGAAAATTTAAAGAATTCAAAAAAATTAGATCAACGATCGTTAAACATTTACCATAAATTTCTCAAAAAAAAATCATTGGTAAAAATTACTAACCCAGTAAATGGAAAGGCTATAATTGCTGAAGTTAAATCTAATAAAGTAAATTTTTCAGATTTTTATAATTCAGTTGTAACATCTAGGATTGTAGAAACTTTAGAGCTTGATAAGAGTGAACCATATATTGAAATTATATTAATTTCAAATAATACAAGTTTTGTTGCAAAAAAAAGTAAAACATTTGATGAGGAAAGATCTGTTGCTGAAAAAGCCCCCGTTGATGGAATTCAAATTAATGATCTTAATGAAAAAATTAAAAAAAAAGAAAGTAAAAAAAATAAAGTTTTCTCTTATTCAATAAAAGTAGCTGATTTTTATTATGAAGAGACTGCAAAATTAATGTCTAATAGGATTAAAAATGAAACTTCATTAAAGAATATCAACATTATTAAACTATCATTAACAAATTATAGGGTATTAATAGGACCTTTTAATGATATAAAAAGTTTAAAAGAGGCTTTTGAAAAAATGAACTCTTTTAATTTTGAAAATTTAGAAATACTAAAAAATGTTTAAAAGATTTATACTTATAATAATATTATTTTTGATTAATATTAATCCTATATATGCAAATATAGATATAAAAGCTCGAACAGCTATTTTACAAGACTATCTTTCTGGTGAAATATTATACGAAAAAGAACCTAATCGATCAATTTATCCCGCTTCTATGACTAAAATCATGACAAGTATTATTGCTTTTGATCTATTAAAATCTGGTGATTTAACTTTGGATGAAAAATTTATTATTTCTGAAAAAGCTTGGAGATTATCTACATCAGGTTACTCTTCTATGTTTGTAATGGTGGGGGATGAAGTTTCGGTAGAAAATTTATTAAGAGGAATAATTGTTGCCTCAGGTAATGATGCTTGCATAGCACTTGCTGAAGGAATTGCGGGAACTGAAGAAGAATTTGCCATTATGATGACTTCAAAAGCTAAGGAACTTGGTATGTTTGATACAAATTTTGCTAACTCATCAGGAATAAATGATCCAGAAAATTACTCTACTGTTAAAGATATAATGATAATGTCAAATTATCTTATCAAAGAATATCCAGATTATTATAAATGGTTTAGTGAAAAAGAATTTACGTGGGATAGAACAGGAGGAGACCCAATCACACAAGGCAATAGAAACCCACTTTTATATAAAAATTTAGGCGCTGATGGAATTAAAACAGGGTATTTAGCTGTTGAAAGATATTCCTTAGCATCATCACTTGAAAGAAAAGGTAGACGATTGATTGCTGTAGGGAGTGGATTTGAAACAAAAAAATCAAGATCTAGAGAAAGTTCAAAATTACTTACTTATGGTCTCACAAATTTTGATTTAGTGCAAATATCTCAAATTAATGATCCTTTTTTTAGTGTTGATGTATGGCTTGGAAAAAAAGATAAAGTAGATGTTTATACAAAAGAAGATATCTACAAAACAATTAAAAAGGGACAAAAAAAATTATTAAAAGTTAAAGTTTTATATGATGGTCCTGTTGAAGCACCAATAAAAAAAGATCAAATTTTAGCAAAATTACAAATTGTATATGATGAAGAATTAGAAGGAGAATATGATTTATTTTCATCCGATGAAATAAAAAGAGTAAATATTTTTTCTAGATTATTGAAATCTTTTAATTATTTAATCTGGGGTGATGTCTAGAAAACCAGTAATAATTTTTGAAGGCATTGAAGGTAGTGGAAAAACTTCACACATTAATTATATATCGAAATATTTGAAGAGCAAAGGGATAAAACATATCAAAATAAGAGAACCAGGCGGAACAAAAAATTCAGAAAAAATTAGAAAAATAATTCTCAATAACAAATCTACATTTAATAAAGATACAGATTTATTATTATATTTAGCAGCTAGAAGTGAAAATATTTATCAACTAAAGAAATATTATAAAAAAAAGATAATCCTGATTGATAGATTTGTAGACTCAACTATAGCTTATCAACATTATGGATTTGGACTAAATTTATCAATAATTGAACTTTTAAATAGATATTTACTTAAAAATTTTAAAATAGATTTTACATTTTTAAATATTGTAAATAAAACAAATATGAAAAGACGACTAAGAATGAGAAAAAATTTAAATAAATACGATAAATTTGAATATAAATTTTATAATAAAGTACAAAATGGTTTTTTAAAACAAGCAAAAAAAAATAAAAGTAAATATCTAATTGTTGACTCTAACTTGGATATAAAAATAAACAAAAAAATAATATTAGATAAAATAGATAAATTAATTTAATGTACTTACAACCCTCTAATCAAAAAAAACTTTATGGTTTAAACAACGAATTAATTGAATTAATTAACCTCTATAAAAATGATAAATTACCTAGTAAAATTTTGTTATCTGGTCAAAAGGGTGTTGGCAAATCAACTCTAGCTTTTCATTTAATCAATTTCATTTTATCCCAAAATGAAGATTTTTCATATGATTTAGATAATTTTTCAATTAATCCAGAAAATAAGACTTTTAAACTTATTCAGAATAAATCTAATCCAAATTTTATTCTAATTGACGTTGTTAAAGATAAACAAAATATTGATATTTCCCAAATAAGAAATTTAAAAAAAGATTTGGAAAAAACATCATTCAACAATAAACCTAAGTTTGTTTTAATTGATAATATAGAATTACTAAATGTTAATTCAATTAACTCACTTTTAAAGATTTTGGAAGAGCCTCCAATAAATACTTATTTTCTATTAATTAATAGTGAAAAAAAAATATTACCCACTTTAAGATCCAGATGTTTAAATTTTAGGGTTTTTTTATCAAATCAAGAATCAATAAATATTATAAACCAAATATTAGGTTCAGATATAAATGATTTAATTAATATAGACTTATTAAATTATTATAATACACCTGGTAAAATATATAATTTATTTAATTTAGCTAATGAAAATAACATTGATTTAAGTAAAGCAAATTTGGATAAATTCTTATCTTTATTAATAGATGAAACTAATTATAAAAAGATTAATTCATTAAAATTATTGATTTATGAATTTATTGAAATTTATTTGATAAAAAAAATTAATCCAAAAAATTATTTGTTTGTAAGCAATTTTTTAAAGAAAATAAAAGATACAAGAAAATTTAATCTTGATGATGAAACTTTATTTATAGAATTCAAAACTAAAGTATTAAATGGATAAATTTTATTATATTACAACACCCATATATTATCCTTCAGCTAAACCGCACATGGGACACGCTTATTCAAGTATCATTGCGGATTTCTTTGCTAGATTTAAAAAAATAGATGGTTTTAAAGTTCATTTTTTAACTGGAACAGATGAACATGGGCTTAAGATACAACGAGCGGCTGAAAAAAAAGGAATTGATACATTAGATTTTTGCAATGAAATAAGTCAAACATTTAGAAATTTATCAAAAACTTTAAATTTAACAAACACTGACTTCATAAGAACTACAGAAGATAGACATAAGAAAACAGTTCAACATTTATGGACAGAACTTGTTAATAACGGTGATATATATTTGTCGAAATATTCTGGTTGGTATTCAGTTTCTGATGAAGCCTTCTATAACGATGATGAAATTGAAGAACACGATGGTAAAAAAGTTGCCACTTCATCTAAATCAATAGTTGAGTGGATGGATGAAGAGTCTTATTTTTTTAAACTATCAAAATGGGAAAAACCACTTCTAGATTTTTATAAAAATAACCCTGATTTTATATCACCAGAAAGTAGAAAAAATGAGGTAATTAGTTTTGTAAAAAATGGTTTAAAAGATTTATCTGTAAGTAGGAAAAGTTTTTCCTGGGGTATAAAAGTACCAGAGGATAACAATCATGTAATATATGTCTGGTTAGATGCATTAACAAATTACATAAGTGCACTTAATTATCCTAATAAAAAAGAAAAATTATTTAAACAATTCTGGCCTGCATCACTTCATTTGATAGGGAAAGATATTTTAAGATTTCATGCGATTTATTGGCCAGCATTTCTTTTAGCGGCAAAAATTGAATTACCTAAAAAAGTTTATGGTCATGGTTGGATTCTTTCGGATGATGAAAAAATGTCTAAATCAAAAGGAAACATTTTAGATCCTTTAGAAATAATTGATCAATATGGTTTAGATCCTTTAAGATATTATTTAATAAAAGAAGTTTCTTTTGGAAATGATGGAAATATATCTCAAGATCGTTTGGAAAATTGTATAAATAGTGACTTAGCAAATAATTTTGGAAATTTGTGCCAAAGAGTAACTGCTTTTACAATTAAAAACTGTGATAGTAAAATTCCCACTGAAATTGAATTTAGAAAAGATGATTTAAATATTTTAGATAAATATAAAAATAGTATTGATGAAATAAGGAATAAGATTGATAAACAAGATCTAAATTATTATATAGAATATATTGTGAATTCCCTCTTTGAAGCTAATAAATATTTTAACGACCAGGAACCGTGGAAAAAAAAAAATGATAAAAAAAGATTAAATACAATCGTTTTTACTACTTTAGAAATAGTAAGAAAAATAAGTTTTATGTTATATCCAGTTATTCCTGAGACATCATTAAAAGCACTAGCTATATTTAATATTAAAGAAGATCAAATTGAATTCTCCAGTATTGCTGATAATAATTTCTTAAAAAAAGGAAATAGTATAAAATCTATAGGTTTATTATTTAAAAAAATAGAAAAAAAAAATGATTGATTCCCATTGTCATTTAGATCAGGAACCTTTATTTCAAGATTTGGAAAATGTTATTCAAAGATCTAAAGATGTTGGTATTGAAAAAATATTAACTATAAGCACAAATTTTAAAAGTTTTGAAAATATCACAAATATTGTAAACAAAGATGAAATAATCTATGGAACTTTTGGTATTCATCCACATGAAACTAAAGATAACTTAATTACAAAAGAAATTATCAGAGAAAAAATTTCAATAAATAAAAAAATAATTGGAATAGGTGAAACCGGATTAGATTTTTATTACAATAATAGTGATAAGAGAAGTCAAATTAAAAGTTTTGAAGAACATATAAAAGCATCAATTGAAATGAAATTACCATTAATAATTCATTCTAGGGCAGCTGAATTAGAAACATTTGATATCTTAAATAATTTTTATGATAAAAATTTAAAGATTTTAATGCATTGTTTCACTGGTAGCAAAAAATTTGCAGAAAAATTAATGGACTTAAATGCGTATTTTTCTGCAAGTGGAATTATAACTTTTAAAAATTCAATTGATTTACAAGAAACATTTAAATCAATACCATTAGAATACTTATTAATTGAAACAGATAGCCCTTATTTAGCACCCGAACCTAAAAGAGGAAAAAAAAATGAGCCTTCTTTTATTAAATTTACTGCAGATAAACTTGCAAAGTTAAAAAATATCTCTAATCAAGAATTAATAAATCAAACTTCTCAAAATTTTAATAGACTTTTTTCAAATTAATTATGAAGTTTAAAATATTAGGCTGTGGTAGCTCAATGGGTGTTCCAAGATCAGACGGTGACTTTGGAAATTGCGACCCAAAAGAAATAAAAAATTATAGAACAAGATGTTCAGCATTAATAATAGGAGAAAAAATAAATATTTTAATTGATACATCTCCAGATTTAAGACATCAACTTTTAACAAATAATATTAAGAACATTAATTATGTTTTATATTCTCATATGCATGCAGATCAAACACATGGGATTAATGATTTGAGAGTTTTTTATCTTAAAAATAAAAAAACTATTCCTGTTTATGCTGATATACCTACATCTAAATATCTTCAAAGAAATTTTACATATTGTTTTAAGAAAACACATAATGAATATCCACCTATTTTGAATCTAAACAAATTGAAAAATAAATTTACATTAAAAGACAATAAGAAAAAAATTTTTATTAATTCAATAAAAGTTAAACATGGAAAAGTAAATTCTATTTGCTATATAATTGACAAAAAAATTGCTTATATTAGTGATGTTAGTGAAATAAAAAGAAATGATTTTAAATACTTAAAAAATCTTCAATATTTAATAATAGATTGTTTGTGGTACGAATATCATCCTTCTCATTTAAATTTAGAACAATCTTTAGATTTGATAAAAATATTGAAACCTAAAAAAGCTATTTTAACCAATTTACATTCAAAACTTGATTACAATTTATTAAAAAAAAATCTTCCAAAAAATGTAATTCCAGCTTTTGATGGACTTACTTTGAAATTATAAAATTTCCTCTATTTGTGAAATTAGCTTTTTAGACATTGGTTTTGTAAAAGAATTAAATGTATTTGCAATTTTACCTTCTTTATTTATAAGAATTTTATGAAAATTCCATTTTGGTACTGCAGATTTTCCATAATTTTCTTCAGCCCATTTAAATATTTCATGTGCATTACTTCCTTTGACTTGTGTTATCGATGTTAAAGGAAAGTCAATATTAAAATTGGATTCACAAAATTTTTTAACATCATTATTGCTGTTACTTTCTTGATTAAACGAATTTGAGGGTACTCCTAAGACAATAAAATCTTTTTTTTTAAATTCATTCCACAAATTTTGTAATCCTTCATATTGATTTGTGAAACCACAAAAACTTGCAGTATTTACTAATAGTACAACTTTATTTCTGTACTCGTTTAAATCAATAATTTCTCCAGTTATACTTTCAATCTTAAAGTCAAAAAAAATTTTCTCATAGTTAGCATTTGAATTATTATTAAAAAAAAACATAAAAATTGTAAAAGAAATTAAACTTATTTTTTTTATCATTAAACTTATTTATTAGGTGTCAATAATATCAAGAAGTAACCAAATAAAGTGGATAATAATGACCCAGTAAGCACACCTATCTTCACACCATCCATATATTGAATATTTTCTACAAATGCTAAATTTCCAACGAATAAACTCATTGTAAAACCAATACCAGTTAAAACGCCAACGCCATAAAAATTATACCAATTTGAGTTATTCGGCATTTGAGCTATCTTTAATTTTATTGAAATATATGAAAATATAAAAACTCCAAACTGTTTACCAAAAAATAAACCTAAAACTATACCTAATGGAACTTTGTCCAATAATATGTTTAATGATAAACCTTCTAAAGAAACTCCTGCATTTGCAAAAGCAAATAAAGGCATTATTCCAAATGCAACATAAGGACTTATAGAATGTTCAACGTTAATCAACAAAGAAAAATCCTTTTCTTTTTTTCTGTGAGGAATTGTCATTGCCATTAAAACTCCAGCTATAGTAGCGTGAATGCCAGAATTATGTGTAAAGTCCCAAAGAATAATACCTACTATTAAATAAGGAAAAAATTTTTTAATATTAAACTTATTTAAAATTAATAAGATAATAAAAGCAATTAACATTAAAGATAAATATTTAATACTTAGATCACCAGAATAAAATATAGCAATTATAAGTATAGCACCTAAATCATCAATTATTGCTAATGCTGTTAAAAATACTTTTAGAGATAATGGTACTCTTTTACCAAGAAGTGATAAAACTCCCAAAGAAAAAGCTATATCTGTTGCTGAAGGTATTGCCCATCCATTTAATGTTTCAGGATCACCTAAATTTACATAAACATAAACTAAAGCAGGAACAACCATTCCACCAACTGCAGCAATTATTGGTAATAACGCTTGTTTGATATTTGAAAGCTCACCTTGTAAAAATTCTCTTTTAATTTCCAATGTTACAAAGAAAAAAAAGATAGCCATTAAAGCATCATTTATCCAATGAATGACTGAAAGTTTTAATCCAAAATTATTTATTCCTATAAATAGATATTTGTTTAAAGTTGAAAAATAAAGATCAGATAAATTAGAATTACTAATTACTAAAGCAATTATAGCCGCAAATAATAACACAAGACCACTTGCAGCTTCTAATTTAAAAAACCATTTAAAAGGCTTTGAAATATAATTTATCATTTTTAGGCTAAGTCTTTAATAAATAATTTTATATCTTTCAATGTTTCAAAAAGACTTGTAAGAATAAATTCTAATTGAGGAATTTTATCATATAGGGGATTTTTAAATGTATCTATTATAATAATCAGTGCAATAAATGATATAATTGAAACAACAATATATGATAAGAAAATACCAAAACTAAATTCAGATTTTTTTTCATATTTTACTATTGCCGAACTTTTTTTTATATCTCTTTTTATAATAGATTGAGAATTTTCAATTATATTCTTTTGTTTAGTTGTGTCTTTTTTGGGAGTCTTTTTATAATTTTTTGGAATATTTATTTCTTTTGTTTCTATTATTTTGGTTTTATCAAAAAACCATGTATGATCACAATTCCCACATTTTAGAAGTCTTCCTTTTTCAGGTATTAAATTGGAATCAACTTCAAATTTTTTTTTACCACACGGACAATTGATTATCATAGGCTCTTATATATCAGATTTTTGTTAAAATTCTTTTAAATAAGCACACCTTTACCCTTTGAAAAAATTAATAAGTACTGTATTAGTACATCACTCGGAGTGTAGCGCAGCCTGGTAGCGCATCTGGTTTGGGACCAGAGGGTCGCAGGTTCGAATCCTGCCACTCCGACCATTATTTATGAAAAAAGCAAAAATTTATATTCCTAATAAAAGTCCAATGCAATCCGGACTTGGTAAAATTGATAAATGGATATTAGAATTTGAGACAAAAGATCCAACCAAAAACCCTTTAATGGGATGGGAAAGCTCCTCAGATACTTTAAGTGAACTTAAATTGGAATTTACAACAAAAGATCTTGCAATAAACTATGCAAAAAAAATGAAAATTGAATATGAAATTATTGAACCAAAAAAAAGAAAAATTGTTAAAAAATCTTACGCAGATAATTTTTTATCTTAAATAATATAAATGTTTAAATTTTTTACTCAAAGAAAATGGTTTTTATGGAGTATTGGTGGAACAATAGTAATTTTATTAGCTACGTGGTATCAAGTTCAACTTGATGTAAAAATAAATGAATGGTTTGGAGAGTTTTATGATACTTTACAAAAAGCCTTAACTGAACCCAATTCAGTATCAGAAAAAGAATTTATTGCCTATCTATTTACTTTCGCAAAAATAGCTGCAGTTTATATAATCGTTGTTATTTTTAGCGATTATTTTACAAGTCATTGGACTTTTAGATGGAGAACAGCTATGGCTGATTTTTACCATGATAAATGGAATGATGCTTCATCAATTGAAGGTGCTTCTCAAAGAGTCCAAGAAGACACCCTGAAGTTTGCAAGAATTATGGAAGGACTTGGAGCAGAATTATTGAGAAGTTTGATGACTTTAATTGCATTTACTCCAATATTATGGGGTTTATCAAAAAGTATAACCATACTTCCCTGGATTGGTGAAGTTGATCATGCATTAGTTTGGGTTGCGATTATATCTGCTTTAGGTGGAACTTTAATATTAGCAAGTGTTGGAATCAAATTACCTGGTATAGAATATGATATTCAAAAAGAGGAGGCCGCATATAGAAAAGAGTTAGTTTTAGGAGAAGATTTTAAAGAAAGTGCACAACCTCAAAAAATAACAGATCTTTATGGTGGAGTAAGAAAGATACATTATAAAATGTATTTTCATTACTTATATTTCAATGCTGTTAAATGGAGTTATTTACAAGGTATGGTTATTGTGCCGTATCTAGCCTTAGCACCAACTATTGTGACAGGTGCGATTACTTTAGGTTTTGTTCAACAAATCATTAGAGCATTTGGTAGGGTTGAGACATCTCTACAATATCTTGTTAGAAGTTGGCCAATTATAGTTGAGCTCATCTCTGTTTGGAAAAGGTTGCGAGAATTCGAGTCGAAATTAGAAATTAATAACTCAACTGAAGTAATAAGATAATGATACTTGAAAAAAAATTTGAAGATATGATATTAAAAGTTTCAACTAGATCAGCTCTGTCATCATCATATTTTGTAGGAAAAAAAGATAAAATTGCAGCTGATAAAGCTGCAGTTGATACAATGAGATCTGAGTTAAATAAGATTGATATGATGGGAGAAGTTGTAATAGGTGAGGGTGAACTTGATGAAGCACCAATGTTATACATAGGTGAAAAATTAGGTTCAATGAATGGTCCTAATATTGACATTGCTGTAGACCCATTAGAAGGAACAAACTTTGCAGCAAATAATTTACCAGGAGCTTTATCAGTTATCGCAATAGCAGGTAAATCGAATCTTTTTAATGCACCAGAAACTTATATGAATAAAATTTCTGCAAATGTTACTGAGAAAGGTGTTGTCGATCTAGATTTTTCGATTAAGAATAATATAAATAATTTGTCAGAATATAAAAATAAAGAACCCAAAAATTTAACTGCTTGTATTCTAGATAGACCTAGACACAAAAAAATAATTGATGAATTAAAAAATCTTGGAGTAAAATTAAAACTAATAAGTGATGGAGATGTAAGTGGAGCTCTTATGGTTACAGATAAAAAATATAATGTAGATTTATTTTTAGGAATAGGTGGGGGACCTGAGGGTGTTTTAGCTGCGTCAGCATTGGATACATTTAATTGTTTTTTTCAAGGAAAATTTATTTTTGAGTCAAATGATGAAAAAAAAAGAGCAAAAAAAATGGGTATAAATGACTTGGATAAAAAATATGAATTGAATGAAATTATTTCTGGAGATTCTATATTTTGTGCGACAGGTATTACAAGCGGCGATTTGGTATCTGGAATTGAAATTATTGGAAATGAATTTATATCTGAAACCCTAATTACTCATAAATCTTCAGGACTTAAAAAAATAATCAAAACAAAACAAACTATTTAATAAAGCTTGATAATTAATATTTTTTACAATAAAAAACACTTCTTTGGTCCCTTCGTCTATCGGTTAGGACACGTGGTTTTCATCCTCGAAAGAGGGGTTCGATTCCCCTAGGGACCGCCAAAAACTATGGCATATTTTGTTTATATGTTAAAATGTGTCTCTTGTGAGAAAAAACGTACTTACGTTGGTTACACTAATAACATTAAATCTAGAATTCATTTGCATAACCTTGGCAAAGGAGCAAAATTTACTAAAGGTAATAAATGGAAATTAATATATAAAAAGAAATTTCTATCAAAATCAAAAGCAATGTCTTATGAATATTCTCTAAAAAAAAATAAAATAAAAAGATTAGAAATTTATAATAATTCATAAATGAATATTTCAATATTATTACCTTTTAAGGAAAATTTTACTAAATCTATGGCAGGAGCAGTATCTTTATTTGTAAAAGATACGTCTAAAGCCAGTACTTTTAAAGATAAGATAACTATTTTTGGTTCCACAAAAAAAAAAGATTTTCTATTGAAAAGTTATATAAATTTAGATACAGAAAAAAAATTTTTCAAAAGTTCAAACACAGAATATGTAAAAACTTTTCTTTCTCACAAATTTTTAAAAAAAACAAATATTTTAGAAATTCACAATAGACCTAATTATATTAAACAGATCAGAGATATATATAAAGAAAAAATATTTTTATATTTTCATAACGATCCTCTTTCAATGAATGGTTCTAAAAGTATTTCTGATAGAGAATATCTAATTAGTAATGTTGATAAATTAATTTTTAATAGTAATTGGTCGAGAAAAAGATTTTTAATAAATTTAGATGATAATAAGTTTCTTAAAAAAACTGCAATTTGTTATCAATCTACAAATAAAGTAAAAATAAATTTTTCAAAAAAAAAGAAGATTATTTCATTTATTGGTAAACTTAATAGAGCAAAAGGTTTTGATATCTTTGGTAAAGCTATTATAAAAATATTAAATGAATTTAACGATTGGAAGGGATATATTATTGGTGATGAACCTAGAGAAAAACTTTTTTTTAAGCATAAGAATTTAAAAAATTTAGGATTCAAAAATAATGATTTCATATTAAATTTTCTAAAAAAAGTTAGTATCTCTGTTGTTTCTTCTAGATGGGACGAACCTTTTGGGAGGGCGAGTTTGGAAGCAGCTAGCAGAGGATCAGCGGTAATTATTAGTAATAAAGGTGGTTTACCTGAAACATCGTCTGCATCAATAATTTTAAAATCTTTAAATGAAAAAAATTTATATCTACAAATTAAGAAATTAATAAAGAATAAAGATTTTTTAACTAAATCACAAAAAAAGAATTATAAAAATTTTTTTTTAGATCACAATTATGTTACTTCAATTATTGATAAATTAAGAAATGAATTTAATTTCACAAATCTAAATACAAATATTAAAAAAAATTTAAAAATTATTCATATTACTAATTTTAATTATAGATTTAATGGCCGTTTACAATATAATACTGGTAGAAGAATAAATAATGGTTTAGTAAGATTGGGTCATAATGTTCTAACTATCAGCGATAGAGATGTAGTAAGTCAGAACAAAACCTTAACTGACATAACAGGATCAAAAAAATTACAAGAAAAGATTATTAATAGTTACTATAATTTTAAACCCGATTTATTAATTTTAGGCCATGCAGATTCAGTTTCTTTGGAGACTATAGATTTTTTTAAATCAAAAAATGTTAAGATATCTCAATGGTTCCTTGATCCAGTATCTAAATTTGGACCTGATTACAGTTCAAATAAACAAAGAATTCTACATAAAGATAAATTAATTGATGCTAGTTTTTTAACAACAGATCCAAAATCTTTAACTTTTAAAATCAAAAACTCATTTTATATGCCTAATCCATGCGATGAAGCTTTTGAAATTTTAGAAAATTATAATAAGAATTGTGAACATGATCTTTTCTTTGCAATGAGCCATGGTGTTCATAGAGGTGAACTCAAAAAAGGTAAATATGATAAAAGAGAAAAATTTATTAATGATCTTATTAAAAAAAATAGAAATATTGATTTTGACACCTATGGAATGAACCATATTCAACCAATTTGGGGCAACGAGTTTTTAGATAAAATTTCTAATTGTTCTATGGGTTTGAACTTAAGTAGAGGTAAACCAATAAAGTATTACAGTAGTGATCGTATTGCTCAATTAATGGGAAATGGTTTATTAACTTTTATTGATCAAAAAACGAAATTTAATGATTTTTTTTCAAAAAATGAAATAGTATTTTACAAAGATATTGATGATTTAAGTTATAAATTAAATAAATATACAAAAGAAAGAAGAAGAATTGCTAAGAATGGAAAAAAACATTATTTTAAATATTTTAATTCAACAATAATAGCTGATTTTATTATAAATCGTACTTTTGATAATAAATCTAAAAAAAAATTTATATGGGAAAAATAGCTATTATCACAGGTATTGCTGGTCAAGATGGGTCATATTTAGCTGAATTATTACTAAAAAAAAATTACAAAATTTATGGTATTTGCAAAAAATCAAAAAAAATTAATTTTAGGAATATTAAAAAAATAAAAAAAAAAATTTTTATAAAAAAAATTGATATTAATAATTTTTCTCATATTAAAAAATTAATCAAAAAAGTTCGTCCAAATGAATTTTATCATTTAGCTGCACAAAGTTTTATTAATTATAAATTTGAAGATGAATTTTTTAGATTAAATCCTAATATAAACGGTACTCATTATATATTATCAGCCATTAAAAAATTTTCACCAAAAACAAAATTTTATTATGCAGCGTCCTCAGAATTATTTGGTAATGCCAAATCATTACCACAACATGAGAATACCCATTTCAATCCAAGATCAGCTTATGGTGTATCAAAAGTAGCTGGTTATTATTTGACAAAAAATTATAGAGAGGCTTATAAATTATTTGCTTGTTCTGGTATTTTATTCAATCATGAGTCACCAAGAAGAAATATCAATTTTGTATCTCGTAAGATAACTAAAAATTTATCCTTAATTGTTAAAGGAAAAATAAAAAAAATTATTTTAGGAAATATAAATTCAAAAAGAGACTGGGGCCATGCAAAAGATTATGTTTATGCAATGTGGAAAATATTACAATTAAAAAAACCGCAGGATTTTGTTATAGGAACAGGAAAAGTTCATTCTGTAAGAGATTTTTTACATTTAGCATTTAAAAGGGCTAATTTAGATTATAAAAAATATATTAAAATTGATAAAAGATTATTTAGACCAAATGATGATATTATATTAAAAGCAAACTTTAATAAGGCAAAAAGAATTTTAAATTGGAAACCAAAAATTAGTTTTAAATCTTTAGTCAATGAAATGGTCGACTATGATTTAAATAATTAGAATAATGAATTCAAAAATAAAGATCTATTTTATTGAAAATTCTTATGATTATAATGCCTCTGATCTAAATTCTAGTAAAATTGCTGGTTCTGAAAAAACACTTATAAATATCACTAATGAACTTGCCAAAGACAAGAATTTGATAATTAAAGTTTTCAATAATACTTCTGTTCCATTTTCTAAAATCAATAATGTTTATTGGGACAATATAAATAAAATTGATAATGACGATAAGCCAGATTTTGTTGTAGCTATGTCAGATGCAAATCTTCTAAATAACTTAAATTGTAAAAAGAATTTCTTATGGTCTCACAGTATTCAATCTTTTGAAAAATTTATTAGAAAAAAACAAATTTTACCTTTTTTAAGATATAAACCTAAAATGATACTCGAGGGAGAATATCACTTTAATCAGAGAAGTTTTTTAACATCTTTTTATGGAAAAAAAATTTTAAAAATTGCACCTGACTATGATTTTATCGATACTCAGATTGAACCTAATCATATACCACCACCTACAGCAATATTTACTACAAAATCTGATCGTAATTTAAACTTTTTAATAAACTCTTGGCATGAGATAAATAAAAAAAACTCAAAAACTAATCTATATATTAATCCGCCATATAAACTGTCAGAAATAGATAAAACTATGGGTATTCATCTTAGAAATAAAGGTGATAAAAAAAAACTTATTTTAGATCTAATTAATTCAAGATTATTTTTAACACCTGGTCATAAAACTGAAGTTTTTTGTTTGGCTGCTGAAGAAGCAAGAGAACTTTGTATTCCAATTGTGACAATGGGATACGGCTGTTTATATGAAAGAGTAGAACATGGTGTTACTGGCTTTATAGCAAAAAATCGAGGTGAATTTAT
>CACBMB010000010.1 GCA_902540275.1 uncultured Pelagibacteraceae bacterium
TGCTTTAGCTTTTTTCTTTTTGCCTTTTTTATTTTCAGTTTTTTTAGCTTTTTTCTTCTTAGCTTTTTCTGCTTTAGCTTTTTTCTTTTTCTCAGCTCTTTCTTTTTTTATAACTACTTTTTTCTCTTTATCTTTTTTAATATTTTCTTTTATTATTGTTTTAATTTCTTCCTTTTCAAATCCTAAAGCTTTTAATTCTTTTTTAAGTTGTTTTCTTATTTGTTTTCTTTCAGACTTAGTTTCATCAGGCGAAAGTTTTGCAACTCTTAAAGCTTTCATCTTTTTATTAAACTTCTTTAACTGATTTTTTGAAATTTTCTTAGCTTGACCCGGAGCTTTCCCTTTAGTCATTGAAGTCATGCTATAAGGATTGTCTAATAAAGTTCTTCCAAAACTATTTCCTACAAGAACAGCACCTGGTCTCATACCTAAAGTATTATTTTTACCCGGACCGATTAATAAAGTATCTGTTTTTCCTTTTGAAACTATAGTTTGAAATTCAGTTCCTCTAGAACCTAATGTTCCTTCTGGAACTTCTACTGTTAAGCTATCAGGATTTTTTTTACTAATTAAACCTGAAATAACTTTTAAACTTCCCTGTTTAACACTTGCAACAATTTTTCCATCGTTAGTAGCTGGATCAAATACAAAAGTATCCATAACAACTTCTGAGTCTTCACCAATTGTAAATGTTGATTGATCTAATAATAAAATTTGTGTTCCTGAACCTGCGGCAGCATAAATTGTTTCATTAAGATAAATTTTATCTCCTGCTTTTAATTCTCTTGTTTCAGTTTTTACTGTTCCAGAGATTGCTCCAACGATTCCAACAAGTTGTTTTTCAATAGATAGCTCTTCTTGTGCTTTTGCACTAAAGCTTACTAAAAGTAGAAATCCTACAACTGTTGATATAACTTTTTTCATTTAGAGCAAACTAACAAATTCTAAGGAAAAATAAAATTAAAAAACTCATATTGATCACTGAATTTATAAGGTTTTTAGGGAAAAAATTGGAAAAATTTAGTTTTGATTAGAACTTAATTTAAGCTAAAAGATCTAGAGAAGCTTAAAGAGAAAGAATCGGCAATATAATCATAATTTAATATATTCGCTTCTGAGATAACTTTTTCATATGACAAGTTAATGAACAAACTTCTATTAGGATCAAGCGCTGGAAAAATATCACCAATCGCTTTTGTAAGCATTACATCAAAAGTATTAGTAACATCTGATCTTATTCTATCTGAAGTTACAGTCGTGTCAGGTTTTTTATAATCATTAAAACTATATGAATTTGAGACAGCTATATATGCCCAAGGAAAAGCAAAATTTAAGCCAAATCCTACGTCATAAGTTTCGTAATCATTTCCTGCATCTACTTTTGCATCGCTGTCACTATAACCTAAGCTTATATTTGTTGTGATTAATTCATTAAAAATAAAGTCATGTGCCAGCGTAAAACTGTGTCCTATGGAATTTGTTTCATCAGCAGTAGTGTCAGTAGAATTATGATTTCCTTTAGAGTCTGAAAAAGCATAACCGTAACTTATTGAATTTCTCTCACCAACTGAAAAGAAGCTTCCAATACCATACATAAATGAAAAACTGTCTGCATCCGTTTGATAATCAGATTTGCTTAACATTAAATATGGACTAACACTTTGTCCTAAAAAAACACTATCTAAACCTAAAGTTAATCCATAACTTTGATAATCATCGTCAGTTTCTTGATATTGTTCTGACAAACTATGAGATACATTTATTAAAAAAGATGACTCTTCGCCAATCGGTCTTGTTGCAGTTAAACCAATTCCACCACTTAATGTTCTGTCATGTTTTGCAGAATTAAAACCAACAACACTATCAGACTCACTTTTCATTCTTGTTTTTGAAACACTATTAACATTGTCACTAAAAACTGAACCCGCAGAAATATCAGCTGCAAAAGTCCACAGTCCTGGTTCTCTGTCTTTTAACTCAGCTTCAATTTCTTGTAATGTTTCTAAATCTTCCGGAGTTAAATCTCTTCTTAATTTCATCTCTTCAATTATCGTATTAGCTTTTTCTGGTGAGTCGACTTGAACAAGAACAGATAATAAATAAAGTTTTATTTCAGTATTATCTGGATACAACATATTCATTCTCTCAAGTGTTGAAATAGTTTGTTTGAAGTTACCCATCTTTCCTTGTTGTTGGGCATATTTAATATTTAAATCTAGATCATTAGGATTTTGTAAAATCTGCATGTAAGTAATATTTTTTTCTGATGAATACACTGATGTCATCATCAGCAAAAAAAACCATGCCACTAATAGTTTTAATTTACTTAAATTAAAAATCATAAAAGTGGAAGATATTGTGAATCTATTATTTTTCAATTAATTAATTTTTTTAAAAATGTATTATTTTCCAATGCTTATCAACGTTAGGTCATCCGTTAGTTTTCGATTTTTACTATTTTTTACAACAGAGTTGGTAATATCATCTAATTGTTTAATAACATTTGTGCTGAAATTTTCTTCTAAAATGTCTATAGAACCCTCAATTCCTATTTCTTCACCTTCATTGTTTAAACTTTCAGATAATCCATCAGTGAATGCATAAAATCTAGAACCATTTAATTTAATCTTATTTACTTTATAAACCTCTTTATTTTTTTGCTTAATGACTCCTAAAGGTGGTGCTGAACTATCAATCTTATTATACTTTCCATTATCATCTCTGATAATAGCTGGTTGATGTCCGGCGTTTACCCATCTAATTTCGTCTGAAATTAAATTATATTCTCCAACTATTGATGTAACAAACATTCCACTAGTTTTTGTATTATTCAAATCATTATTCATATGAAAAACCATTTCATCTGGATCGACTTTTGATTGAGATAAAACCTCAAATAATGTTGAAGCTTTTGCCATAACCATACCTGCGTGTATTCCTTTGCCTGCTACATCGGCAATAATAAAGTAGATACTATCATTGTGTGGATAAAAACTAAAAAAATCTCCAGATACTTCTCTAGCAGCTATATTAACTCCATGAACTGGATAATTTTTTAAATTTCTTTTTGGTAAAAAATTTTCCTGAACTTTTACAGCAAGCTTTACCTCTTTGGATATTCTCTCACGCCACTTATTTTTTTCTTCCTCACTAGTTTCGAGTTTGCTCATTAATTTATTATAATAAAGTCCAATTATCCCACCTGCTGTAAATGGATCTTGTGGTCCTCTAATTTTTAAATCACCTGACTCAGATTGTTTGTCTAAAATTGAAATTAAATCATGCTCTATAGAAACAGCATTATGTTCAGCTATATTTAATCCAAGTTCTTCTTGTACAGGACTTACCCTTAATGGATAAAATTTATTAAACAGATTTAAAATTACAAATGAAGAAATAAATGTAAATGCACCAATACTTAACACACCAATAAACTGAACTTTAATTTGTGAAAATCTATCTAGACCTGTATCTAAAATACTTAAGTCACTAAAAAAACCTACTGCTAAAGTTCCCCATATTCCCGCAGCCAAATGTACAGGCACAGCTCCAACAACATCATCTATTTCATATCTATTTAGAACTTCATTAACAGCAATTGCAATAATCGCTCCAATGATACCAACAAAAATAGAAATTACTGATGTCATTGAATTACACCCAGCTGTTATTGCAACTAATCCGGCTAAAGGTCCTAATATAATGTGAAATGGATCAGGTTTTTTATATCTAATGTATGAAATACCCAAACCAGTTAGTAAACCAAATGCAGCAGCTAAGAAAGTATTTATTAAAATTAATGGGACAACCTCGTCCATTGCACCATTACTACCACCATTAAAACCAAACCAACCAAACCACAAAATTAGTGTACCCAAAACAGCAAGAGGGAAACTAGAGCCAGTAAATTTTCCTTTATTTGCATCCGAATATTTTCCTATTCTTGGGCCTAAAATTATTACAGCTGCTAATGCAATCCATCCGCCAACTGAATGGACAATTGTACTTCCTGCAAAATCTACAAAACCTAAATTTGAAAGCCATCCAGTAGAGTTAGTAGCATTTAACAATTGCTGAGCTGTATCATATTTTGATAGATAACTTGAGGACCATGCCCAATGACCCACTATAGGATAAATAATTCCTGTTGCTAAAACTGTCATTATTAAATAACCATTAAATTTCATTCTTTCAGCAACAGCACCTGAAATTATAGTTGCAGCAGTTGCAACAAACATCGCTTGGAAAACAAAATACGTCATGTACTCAGCTTTATCTGTTTTGAAAAAAAATAAGTCGGTTCCAAAAAAACCATTATAAGAAGTACCAAACATCAAACCGAAACCAAAAATCCAAAAGATGACTACTGATACACCAAAGTCTGCAGCGTTTTTTAATGCAACATTGATGCTGTTTTTGTGTCTAGATAATCCTGTTTCCATACACATAAAACCTGCTTGCATAATAAAAACTAAAATTGCACAATCAATAACCCATAAAGTGTCGATATTACTTGTAAGGATATCTATTACTTCTTGGGACATTATCTAAAAATCTTATTTTGGATTAAAAAATTATTAGTAACTTTAACACTCGTCGCTTTCTTCAAGTTCTCCTTGGCGAGGCATAGTAAGAGTACAATCTCCTTTTACTGCAACTACATTAAAACTGCTACTACCGTCCTCTTCCGTAGTTGACTCAATACACATTTCATATCTTATATCATCAGCTATAATATCATCACCACCAAACAAGGCCCCATTGATTTCATCGCTAGATGATCCATCCTCTAAACTTTCTGTGCTGCAACCATTAATATAATAACTTGAAGAATTTGAGTACTCTTCAGTTTGTGCAAGCATAATTTGTTTCATTATATTGATTGCAGATTTTTTTTGTGTTCCAGAAACATATCCGTTGTAAGACAATGTTCCAACAGCTGATAAAATACCTAAAATAGCAACAACAACAAGAAGCTCGACCAGGGAAAAACCTGGCGAGCTTCTAATTTTTTTTTGAATTACTTTCAACCTAGATATTTTAGTCTAGCTTAACAGCATTTTCTAAAGAAACTTCTGCTGCTGTATCTTTATCCTCATCCTCACTGTCAGTAGCCTCATACTGTGTTGTAACAGTTATTTCAGTGTTACCTGCTTTAGTCATAACTGTATAGCCTACTCCAGATGATGCACCTTCTGAATCACCATCAATAACTGCATCATTTGAAGGTGAAGCTGGATTTTTAAAATCAGCTAAAGCTAACGCAGCTGCAGTAATTGCAGGTGTCGCTCTGTCTGAAACTGTTGCGGCAACATCATCGCAATCTAAATTACTATCCATTGCGTCTTCGGCACCAGTGTTACATTTTTGAATTTCAGCAGCTATGTATTTAACTACTGATGCATGATTTGATTTAGCAGCACCTATTTGTGCACTTGTTGTATAACCATTATAGGCAACAACTCCTACGGCTGCTAAGATACCAATTATAGCTACAACAACTAATAGCTCAATTAGTGTAAAACCCTTGTTATTTTTCATATGTTCCTCTTATAAATTAATTTATATGCAAAAATGTATAATAATTCTTAATGATGTAAACTGAAAAAAACACTTATTTTATATTAAAATAGTAGAAGTTGCTCATAATGGGTTTAATTTTATGGTATTTTTTGTTATTAGCTAAAATATAAAGAGTATATTTATGAAATATAAAGTCACCGAAGATAATAATGTAAGCACAGTTTTTTTAAATGGTGAAATTGATATGGAAATAGCAGACAGTGTAAGAGAGGTAGTTTTTCCACTAATTGATGCAGGTAAAGAAGTTCATTTAAATTTAAAAGATGTTCAGTACATGGATTCTTCGGGTATATCTGTGATTATAGAGAGTAATCAAAGGGCAAAAACTAAAAATACTAAAGTTGAGCTTAAAGAAGTTAGTCAACCCGTAGAAAAAGTTTTAGCAATGGCAAGGAAATTTTTATGACATATAAAGTTACAGAAGAAGGTGATACTAGCACCGTTTTTTTAGATGGTGAAATAGATATGGATAAAACTGAAGGTGCAAAAGAAGTTATCTTCCCATTAATTGATGCAGGAAAAAATGTTAATTTGAATTTAAGCAACGTTCAATACATGGACTCTTCAGGGATCTCGGTTTTAATTGAAAGTCATCAAAAAGCATTAGAGAAAGGAACAAAACTTATTGTTAAAGATGTAAGTAAATCTGTTCTAAAAGTAATCATGATGGCTAAATTAGAGCAAATATTAAATTTGGAATAAATTTTTTTATGAGTGGATCATCTACAGCTCAAATAAATCATAATGAAAAAAAAGCATTTTTGGTAAAAACTTCTAGCTTAAAAGATGTAAGAACTTTTTGTAGAGAAGTATTTGAAAAACTTGAAATCGACCCAAGCCTTAAAGATGAATTAGTTTTAGCGATCGCAGAAGCTGCACAAAATATTGTTAAACATGCATACAAAGATAAACCTGACTCAAATGATATTATGGTTGTTGAAGTCAGTTGTATGAATAATGAATTGAAAATTGCTTTTTATGATAGAGGAACTCCAGTAGATCCTCAAAAAGTTAAACATCGAGAATTAGATAATGTTAAACCAGGTGGTTTAGGAACTTTTTTTATTCAAGAAATAATGGATGCTGTTGAATTTAAAGATGGAAAAAAGCCTTGGATCAACCATCTAGTTTTAACTAAACAATTGTAAATTAACCAATTAATGCACCAACGTTAAATATTGGTGAATACATCGCTATCATTAATCCACCAATCATTACACCCATAAATACAATCATGATAGGTTCTATTAAACTAGACATGTTATCTACTGTTGTATCAAACTCTTCTTCATAATACATAGCAACAGAATTGAACATCTCATCTAATTGACCAGTTTGTTCTCCAACAGAAATTAATTGGCTAAAAGTTGGTGGGAATAATGGTTCTTTTAAAAAAAGTTTTGTAAGTGTGTCTCCTGAAAAAACTCCTTTTTTAACATTTTCAATTGCATCAGTTATAACATCATTATTACTGACAGATTTTGCAATCTCTAAACTTTCAAGAAGATTAACACCTGCTGCACTTAAGTTACCTAATATAAGTGATATTCTAGCTAACATTGATTTTAAAATCATTTCACCAAACACTGGAAGTTTTAAGACTTGTTTATGCCATCTAAATCGCAGAGCAGCGTTTTTCTTTATGACGTATCTAAAACCTAACACAAGACCTATTCCACCAAATAAAATTATTTTTCCACCAGTCCCTCTTAAAAAATCACTCATTGCCATAATTGTTGCTGTTGCAGCAGGAAGGTCCAAACCCATACCCTCATACATTTTAGCAAAAACAGGAACCACTTTAACTAACATGAACGCACTTACAGTAATAGCAACTGTAAACATAATCATTGGATACATAAGTGCAGATTTTATCTTTTTTTTAATTTTTTCTTTTTTTTCTAAAGAGTCGACAATTTTCAGTAAAAATACATCTAATTTACCGCTGGCTTCTCCAGCTTTAATTAAATTTATATAGACATTGTCAAACTGATCAGGAAACTTCTCAAAACACTTTGATAAACTCACACCACCTTCAAGGCTTTTTCGAATGTCTTCGACAATCTCTTTAATTCCATCATTTTCAAGTTGATCCCTTAACATGGCAAGAACTTGTAATATTGGTAATCCAGCCTTAACCATTGTCGCAAATTGCTTAGAAAATATTAAAACATCCTCAACTTTAGGCTTTTTTTTCCTATTAAATAAAGAAAAGCTACTTTTCTTTTTGTTTGTATCAGCTTTTTTTTTCTTAGATTTAATAATATTTGTAATGATTATTTTCTTCTCTTTTAAAAGATGTGAAGCCTCATCAATATTCAACGCTTCGATATCACCTTCAACGTACTTCCCGTCCGTAATACCTTTGTATGTGAAAGCTTCCATTTATTATTCGACCGAAAGAACTCTTTCGTATTCTCTAAAATTTAGATCTCCTGATGCAATTAGTCTTCGACCCATATCTTGCATTTGTTGGAAACCTTCTTTTACAGCAATCTCTCTCAGTTCTGGAGTTGTTGCTTGTCTAAGTATTGCTTCTTTGATTGGTTTTGAAACCACTAAAATTTCGTAAATACCTTGTCTACCTTTATAACCTGTATTACTACATTTCGCACAACCTTTTCCTTTTAAAGCTTTTACTCTGGATGCAAGCTCTGCTGAGAAACCTAAATCTTGTAGAACTTTTGGAGTAACATCTTCATCTGGAATTTTACACTCTTTACAATTTTTTCTAGCTAATCGTTGCGCAACAACTAATTGAGTTGCAGCACTTATCAAATAATCTGGTGTTCCCATATTCTGTAATCTAGTAATTGTACTTGGGGCATCGTTCGTGTGAAGTGTACTAAATACTAAGTGACCTGTTAATGCAGCTTTCAAACCAATATCAACAGTTTCTTTATCTCGCATCTCTCCAACTAATATTATTTCAGGGTCTTGTCTTAAAAAAGATCTCAATGCTGAGGCAAATGTTAAACCAATGTGATCTTTAATTTGAACCTGTCCCACTCCATCTAGTTCATATTCAACTGGGTCTTCAGCAGTTAATATATTTAAATGAGGTTTGCTAACTTCTTTTAATATACTGTATAGCGTTGTTGATTTTCCAGAACCAGTTGGTCCCGTAACTAAAATTAGTCCTTGTGTAGAATGAATAGCTTTTCTCAAACTCTTAAGATCTTGATCTTCAAAATTTAATTGCTCAAGGGTAATATCACCTGCATCTTTGTTAAGGATACGCATTACAATTCTTTCATTGTTTGCTGTAGGCAATATAGATAGACGAAGGTCAACAACTTTGTTTTCAATTTTAAAATTTATTGCTCCGTCTTGAGGAAGTCTTCTCTCTGCAATATCTAATTTTCCCATAATTTTAAATCTTGTGACAACCGCGCCATAATTATCGTGAAGAAATTGTTTGTATTGTTCCTGTTCTTGAAGCATTCCATCTAATCTATATCTAACTCTCGAACTAAACCTATATGGTTCAATATGAATATCACTGACACCCATTTTAATTGCTTCAGCTACAACTGCAGTACTAAATTTAATTACCTCTGACTCGTTTTCAATTGCTTCAATATCTTCTTCAGGTGCTTTTTCTAAAACCTCACCTGCATCACCTAAATCACTATCAAAAGTTTTTGTTTTTTTTCTATTCTCGTCTCTAATTGATGCAATAGTTACCTCATCAGCATCACTCGATATTCTTTCAATGTATTCAGAAATATCAGTTATTTTTGCAGCATGAAGTTCAATATTTTTTTTTGTGATAGCTTTTAAATTTCTCATTAACCCAAGCTTAGAGCTATCTGGAATTGCTATATGCAAAGTTTTTCCATCAATTTTAAATGGTGCTACAAAATTTACTTTTATATAGTTGGATGGAAGAACTGATTTTATTTCTTCTGTAATTTCAACTTTTTTTAAATCAACAATTTCTAAATTCTGTTCTTTAACAAGAAGATCAATTATGCTTTTTTCATCAGTTAATTTTAATTCAAAAATTGCATCGATTTGTGACTTATTACTTTCAGTGCTAACCTTTTTGATATTAATTAAATCTTTTCCAGAAATAATGTCATTATCAATAAGAACGTTGACTAAATTAATTTCACTCTCTCTACTTATTTTAAGCATTATAAAATCCTTGGTGCTATAAACACTAATAATTCACTCATAGTATCAGCTTTTGAGTTACCCTGAAATAGTTTACCTACAACAGGCAATTTTTTAGCTCCAGGTACACCTGAGTTACTATTAGTAATTTGGTTCTTTTTAATACCACCAATTACTACAATATCACCGTCAGCTACTAAAAGCCTAGTATTTATCTCCATTTTGTTTACTCCTACCGCAGCCCCTGTTCTATTTGGTGTATCGTTAGTTACCTGAATTTCAAGCATTACATTTCCGTCTCCAATAATATTTGGTGTAACAATTAATTTCAAATTAGCATCAATTAATGTATCTGCTCCTTCACCTCCCGATAAAGGAATTTGTTCACCCTGAGTGATACTTGCTACTTGGTTATCAAGAGTAAATAGTTTTGGATTTGATATAGTTTTTCCTAAACCCTGAGTTTCTAAAGCATCCAACTGAAGTTTAAGAACCCATGATCCTGTTCTTTTTAATATTCCAATTCCACTCGTTCCACCTACTGAAAAATTATATAAATTATCTGTTCCCGCATTGGTAGTGAAAGCTGCTGTACCATCGGTTATAGAAGCACCATCTCCACTTGCTGCACCAACAGAACTACCTCCTGCGGTTCCTCCAACTCTTATACTTTTTCTAGTATAAGCAGCTCCTAAAGCATTTCCTAAGGCTTGTTCAAAATTTGAGCTTGCTTCAACTATGAATGCTTCAATTAAAACTTGTCTAGTTCTTTTATCTATTTCTCTTATAACTTTATCAACAATATCTAAATCTTTTTCTTTTCCTCTAACAATTATTGATCTAGTTGTTTTTTCCTCTGTGACTTGAATAGGTATAAAACTTCCCGTAGTTCCTGAAGATGTAAATAGCTCAGTGATTGTAGCTTTGGCCTCAGCAGGAGTTATATAATAAAGTTTGAATATCTCAGATAGTATTGGCTCAACAGAATCTTCTAATTCCACTTTTTTTTTTACAGCAGATGCTCTAGCTGATTTATAACTTTCTTGAGAAGTTAAATTTGCAGGAGTTGAAACTCTTATAATGTTATTAGCTACATCAATGTCAGCTGCATAACTTTTCATATCTAAAAGAGCATTGAAAGCTTTATCCCAAGGAACATTACTTAATTCAGCGCTGATTGAACCTGCAACTTCGTCTCCAACTAATATATTGATCTCACCAACATCTGCCATTAGTCCCATTGCTTCTTTAAAATCTAAATTTTGAAATCTAAATGTAACCTTTTGCTTTAAAGACTCGTATTCATCTGAAATTAATAAATAATTCTTTTCTTTAACTGAAGAAATCTGTTTTCTTTTTTCAAGTTTAATTATATCTCCTTCAACAGGCACTGGTCCCATTTCAGCGCTTTTATCTAATTCTTGTTGTCCAAGTTTTTTTACATCTTGTTTAATTAAAGGTGTGTCATGCTTAAATCCTTTTTTTGCATATTTTTGAGCACATCCTGTTAAAACTAATAATGCCATTGAAAAAATTATTGAGAATATTTTAATTTTTGAAATCATGGTTATCTCGCCCTCTCAATAATTTGATTTTTAAAATTAATTACCATTAAACTTTCATTATTTTCAAAAACTGCTTCTTTATTATTCAAACCCACTAATTGTACTCCGGGACTTAATTCTTCAAATAAACCTAAAGTGATGACATCACCATTCTCATTTACTAATGAAACAAAACCTTTATCATCAGCAGATGCCATAACACCAACTAATTTGAATTTAGATAAGCTCATCATGCTTTTTGGGTCTTCTGAATTATTCATTACAACTTGATTTCCTCCAGATAAAGAACCGTCTCCAGCAAATGGATCATTTAAAGGTAAAGGCTCTTCTTTACCTATTTCAGAAGATATATTTGCTTGAGTAGTAGCTTGCTTGATTTTAATTTGTTTATTTATCTCTTTTGCTTTTTCAATAATGTTTTGCTCGGTATCGTGACTATCGGCAAAAGAATAGCTCCAGAAAAATAAGCTTATTAGTGTTAATGTTACGATCCTATAAAAATTCATCAGGTAAACCTACTATAGTTAATGTCCCTTTTACTTTTATCGCACCAGTTGAATCCCCTTTTACAACACTTATGGACTCTTTGTCAAAATTTAACATTTTATTTGATAAAGAAAGGGCTCTTTTAAACTTAATATAACCAATAAAACTGCCATCTATTTCGAACT
Source organism: uncultured Pelagibacteraceae bacterium (assembly GCA_902540275.1). Classification (GTDB taxonomy): domain Bacteria; phylum Pseudomonadota; class Alphaproteobacteria; order Pelagibacterales; family Pelagibacteraceae; genus Pelagibacter. The sequence continues at coordinate 11,939 of CACBMB010000010.1, forward strand.
GAACAGGAATTAAAAAATAAGCTGTTTTATTTCCAGCTTTAGTTTGGGTTTTTTTCTTCCCTTTTTTCTTTTTCTTCTTTTTCTTTTTCTTCTTTCCACCTTTTTCTGAAAATACAGCTGAACTCAAAATTGGCTTGATTTCCTTTTTTTCTATTTTTGTAATCACAAGATCATTTGCACCAGCAAACTCACTTAATGTTTGATAAAGACCTTCAACTTCTGCTTTGGTGTGGAATAAACTAGAGTAATTTTCGTATTGAGGTGTTAGTTTTTTAATTTTAGCTTTCATTGATTTAATATCTTTTAAATTTTTTTGTATCTGGTCCTTTTTTTTATTCATGTCATCTAATTGTGCTTTTTTCTTATTAACGATCGGATTAATTATCGCGTAATAGATGATCAAAAATAGTAATAAACCACCGACACCAATACCTATTTTGATTAAAGTTTTTTTATCTGCAAATTTTAATATTTGATTTTTTATGTCCTCTAAGTTCAAATTTTTTAAATCAATATTAGCCATTTTAACCTTTCTTTATTTTTACAAAAACTCTAAAACCTTTCATTGTTGCTCCTCCTTTTGTACTTTTTGGAAGTCGCATAGATGATAAAGATGCTTGTTCAATTAATTTTTGTTTTCCTAAATTTTCAATAAATTTTAAGATATCCTGATCGCTCGCTGCGATACCTTGTATAGTTATTCTATCAGAACCATTAAAATCTACTTTATCAAATTTTACTCTCGTCGGTACACTTGAGGCTATTTGTGCAAGTACTCTGTAAGTTAATTCTTTGTTAGATTTTAATGAGTTGCTTAATTTTAAAGATGTTTCAATTATACTCAATTCTTTTTTAACATCTTTTTTTTGTTTTACAGATTTTTTATGTTCAACTTTAATTTGTGCATAATTAGTTAATTTTTTATTATAAGATAAGATATTCCAAAATGATAAAGTAAATAAAATTAAGTAAATCCCAGCAACTAACCCAACTGCCCCTTTAAAAGCAAAACTCGAAATTGCTTTCATTTTTTTTTGTTTCATCATACTTGATCTGTCTGGAAGCAAGTTTATATTTTTCACAGCTGTTACAAATTTGTAATAACCAAAAACGTCTAGTTTTCTAAAGGCTAAACCAATAGCAGTTGTTAGATATGATTTATTTTGTTTTTGATCTAAAATTTGTTGATATTGACTTGGAATTTTTAATCCTTCAGTTGGATCAAAAGTATTAAAACCAATATTTAATAAAAACTTTCTAAAACTACCTAAATATTCATCTATATTTTCTAAATCAGATACTACTTTGATATTTCTAATTCTCTTTTCATATTTAGTTTCAAAATCTTGTATTGCTTGTTTAACTTGAGTGACATATCTTCTAACTAAAGCCTCTTTTTCTTCTGCATCTTGAGACTCTTGTAAAATCTTTCTGTCTTGTCCTCTTATAAATATGTCAGTAATAATTGGGTTATTATCATAAAGTATCATCAAATAATTTTCGTCTAATCCAAATTCTAACACTGCAGTTAAATTAGCGTCCTCAGTTTTATTCGTTAGTTGATTTACTTGATCTACTGCAGATTTTAGAGCAAAACATTTTACATCAATAATAACAGGATTGAGCCCTGCATTTTTGATAATATTAGTATAACTATTAATATCTGTTAATTTGGAAGCCACAAACAAAATATCCATAGTGTTATCTTTTTGATTTCTGTTAATTACTTGGTGAAAAATAGAATAATCTTCTAAGTTATCTGTCAATTGAACCAAATTTTCCCATAATGAGTTTGTTTCAATTGCTTTTTGTAATTCTTCATCTTTCATTAATGGAGCAGTAACTACTCTTATAATTGCACTAGTAACAGGAATAGCAATTGCAGCATTTGGAGTGCTTATCTTTGATTTTTGAATAGCAAGAGTTAATTCCTGTGAAAATTTATCTGAATTTTCAATTGGTGTACTATCATCAGTAATATCAACAGGATGAGTATAAAATTTATCTAATACCCATTGATTTGCTTTATTACTTGAAATTTGTACTAATCTAATTTCATTATTATAAAGTTGAACTCCTAAGATTTCTTCTCCTTGTATTGATGATTTTCCTAACTTGGATTTAAAAAAACTTTCAAATTTTGTTTTAAATCCTCCAATCTTACCTTTGTTGAATGAAGATAAAGAAGGTTTAGATAAATTTTTTGGAAAGGATGGTTTTTTTAATTTAATTTCTTTTAATTTTCCAAAAATACTTGCAAGTTTATTTTTTGGTTCGTCTTGTTTTTGTGTTTCAGTATTTTCATTTGAGACAACAGCTGTCACTGGCTCTTGATTTTGATTATTATCTATTTGATTTGTTGTCTGAGCTTCTGTTGAAGTAGATTGTAAATTAACTTGTTCTTCAGTTTTTGTTTCTTTTTCTTCGGGTTGAGTTTGATTTTCAACATTTTTTACTTCTTCACTTTGTTTTTTTAATTTTTCACTTTCTAAGTGAACATCATCAAACCATTTTTCTAAAATAGGTATAGCTTCTTCTAGATTTGTAGTACCTGAAGATGAAATTTTCTGTTTTCCGTCTATATAAAGTCTTCCAACCCAATTCTTTGATTTCAACTCCCCTTTATATTTGTCCTGTCTTACATATATATGTAGTCTTCCATCTTTTTTATGAATAACTTGATGACCAGATCCCCCATTTTCCTCTTTTTTCTCAGTTGTATCCTCTGAAACTTGTTTATTTTCATTAATTTGATTATCGTTTTGAATTTCCTGGGAGCTTGTGTCGGTATTTTCAGTTGCACCACTCTGATTGTCATCATTTTTTTCATCTGAAGATGCCAATGTCTGCGATTGATCATTATTTTGATCTTCTACACCTCCAGGTTGATTATTTTCATCAACTTTAGGTTGATTATTGTCCTCAGAAGGTGGCACACCTTCATTTATATTTTTTTTATCGTCTTCGTTGTCACTCATAACGTCATAAATAATTTTTTCTCTAACACAATTTAACGAATCTCTAACACAAAAATAGAAAAATATCTAACACAAAATTATAAGTTGCATGTCCATATTGAGTTTTTATACAAAAAGTCAATAAAAACAACACTTTTTTAAAGATGATTCTTTTTACAAAGTTTCGAGTAAAATTTAATATTTTCTATTTTCTCTAACACAATTTTAAAAATTAAATTGTGTTAGAGTTAAATCTAATTGTGTTAGAGTTTTATTTTAACTTAAAAAAACAAAAAAGTCAATAAAATCAACAATAATCTTAATCTAATAAAAATAAACTATTTTTGTGTTAGAGTTTATTTTTTTTGTGTTAGAGAAATATTTTTTTAATAAAATTTCATGAAAAAAATCCTCATAACGTAAAAAAAAGATAAAATTTTGACAAAAATTATCTTTTCTATCAAGAATTGAATAAGTTTTTTACAAAAAATCTAATTTTTTCAATTTTGAAGTGTAATTTATTATAATTTTAATTTTATTTAATCTAATTAAGAAAAAATTTTATTATTTTTATTTTATTTGAATAAAAACTTTATTTTTTTATTTTAATTAGGATTTCCTCTAATGTCTGTAGTTAATTCCTGATAAATCATTACAGAAATAGTATTTAAGTTCTGTACAACTCTTTCATAATCCCAAGATAGATCAACATCGTTACAATTTAATTCTTTAAAGTAATATACTTCAGTCAATGGAAGCGCTGGTGTAATATCTGAAGCAATAACGTTAAGATTATTTGTTTTTCTCTCAATAGTAAAGTTGTATCTACAAACATTAGAAGTTGCCCAATATAAAAGTGAAGATATTATTATTGCAATAAAAATCATTACTTTACTTAAAGCAAACATAAGAAAACAAATTAATCTCCGTCAACAACTACAATAGTTAAATCATCTCTTTGTATACGACCTGACTTAATTATATCTTCAATAATTTTATTTAATCTCTCATGATTAGGAATTTGTTGATACTTCTTAATATAATTTTTGAAACCATCAGCTTCTAACATATTACCTTTATCATCTTTAATTTCAGTAATACCGTCTGTAAAAATATACATCGAACTATTTGTAAAATTTATTTTTGTTTCTTTAAATTTAAACTTAGGTGCAATACCTAATGGCGGTCCCGCTTCTTCAAAGTTAGAAAAATTTCCATCCTTAGAATATATAAGTGGAGGTTCATGTCCTGCATTGGACAAAGTTAATTCTTTTTTATTACTATCATAAACTCCAATTAACATTGTTACAAACATTCCTCTTGATGTTGTCTCACAAATTTCTGTGTTCAGTATATTTAAAAGTTCAGCGGCAGAATAATTTGTTTTACTTAAACATCTATAAAGACTTGAAGCCTTCGACATAAGTAAAGAAGATTTAATTCCTTTCCCTGAAACATCAGCAACACCAAAACCAAATACTCCTTCAGATAATTCTGAAAAATTATAGAAGTCACCTGAAACAACCTTTGCAGGAATATTTATTCCTGCAATTGGAAATTTTTCTTTTATGTTTTGAGATAATAATGTTTTTTGTATCTCACCAACTATTTCAATTTCTTTTTGCATTCTATTCTTATCAACTAAATCTTTTGCCATCTTTGCATTTCTAATTGCTAATGCTGCTGGACCAGATAAAGTTTCTAAAAGTTTTCTATCATTCTCCTCAAAAAGTTTATTATTTGTTTTCTTATTTAAACAATGAATAACTCCAATGCATTCATCTGAAACAATTAATGGAGAACATAAAACTGAATACGTAGTAAAATTTGTTTTATTATCTAAATCAAAATAAAATTCTGCAATTTCTCTTACATCTTTTCTTACATCGCCAACTCTAATACATTTTTTCATTACTGCCGCTTTACCCATTACACCTTGTGTAATCGGTATTTCAAAGTCTTCCAAGTATGCTTGGTGTTTTGAAGCTATACATTGGAAAGATTGATTTTTATCATCAATTAAAAAAATATTAGCAGCCTGAGCATTAATTCTTTTGATAATAACTTCTAATGAATTATTTAATGTTTCTTTTAAATCAAGAGACTTTGCAAACTCTTGATTCATTTTTGTGATTAATTCTAAATCTTTGCTACTTGTATCCTCTACTTTATTAATTTCCGTTTTTTTAGCACCAAAGAACATGTTATTTATAAATTGATATTCATTATATATTTGATAGTTTTGAGACTGATGGAAGTCATTATTCATGCGCCTAATTTCTACTTGCACCTATATGATGCAATGATGTTTGTACAGTATTGCATTAACGGTCTCATAGAACTATCCTCTCATATTAAATTATAAGTTGTGTTCTATATTACAGCATTTATTTTAGGATGTATATGGGGGAGTTTTAGTAACGTCTGTATTTACAGATTACCACTAAATATTAGTGTTACAAAAGGCAGATCCTATTGTTTATCATGCCAGAAACAAATTAATTGGTTTGATAATATTCCATTAGTCTCTTTTATCGTATTAATGGCAAAGTGTCGGCACTGTTCTACTAAAATTGATTTTAAATATTTTCTAGTTGAACTCATTTCAGGTTTAAACTTTTTAATTATTTTCTATTTTTTTGGAATTTCTATTGAAAGTTTACTATTAATTATTTTAAGTATCTTTTTTTTAATAATATATTTTATAGATCTTAAACATTTTATAATTCCAAATGAACTAACTTATCCTTTAATTGTTTTAGGTTTTGGAAAAACTTTCTTTACAAATCAAAATTATTATATTTTTCCTGATTATCTAAACTCAATCATAGGAGGAGTTGCAGGGTATACAATTATTTGGGTAATAATTTTCTTATATAAAAAATTAAAAAATATTGAAGGCATGGGATTGGGTGATGCAAAACTTTTAGCTGCAATAGGTTTTTGGTTTGGTTGGATTGCTCTTCCATTTGTTTTATTTTTTTCTTCTTTAACAGCTTTAATTGTAAGTGTACCAAGCTTAATTAAAAAAACTAAAAATTTACAAACTAAAATTCCTTTTGGTCCATATATAATTTTAGGATGTGTTATGTATTTATTATTTTTTGAAAAAATAATAATATTATTAAACTAATGGAAAAATTTTTATTTTTAAGTATTGTAATTAGTGCTTTAAGCATTTTTATAATTATTTATTCATACTCACTCAAATTTTTTCCAAATAAATGGCGTAAAAAAGTTAATCAAGACACAATTGTTGGACTTGCAATAATATTTTCAACAATGGTTACAATGTTTACCTGGATTATTTATTTCTATTTTAAAATATTTAAAATTTAATATTGTAATTTAAATTTGCTTGCAGACCACTTGTGAACTGACTTGTTTGAAGAGCATCTAATGTTAGTAAGAAAATATTATCTTTTGAAAAAGCATATTCATAATTAATACCTGCTGATAAACTATACTCTTCTTTTAAGTCATGATCTTGTGAATAATCTCCTTTAGCACCAGCGACATAAAAAACTTGAACATTCTCATCGATCACTGTTCTGGCATCAGCTATCCAAGATAAATAAAATTTTTTTTGTTTGTCTTTAACAATTTCATACTCATCACTTAAAGAAACTGAACCATTAAAGATATGTTTGTCTTCCCATATATAATACTTACTTTCTTTGTGTGAAGGCGTATAGGAATATCCTAAGTTAAAACCTAAATCAGGTAAAGACTGATTGAAATTAATTTTATTTCCAATTAAGAAATCATAATTTAAATAACTATCTGTTATATCTAATCGACCACTTGTTGTTGTGTTTGTTAAAATTTGTCTTTCACTTTTATTGTAACCTATTCCTGCCAAGAAATATAATTCAGAATTAATATTATTGTTAATTTTTATTTTCTCAAAGTGTAGTCCGGTTGAAATACTAAGTTTATTCACATCATGATCTTTCGAAAATTTTTGTAACCCTGTCTCTACAGACACAATTAAATTTTTATCTCTTGATATTGGATTAATTATATTTGCTCCAACACCTATTGTTTCATTGCTAAGTCTTAATATGCCACTTTTTTCTTTTCTTTTTTGAAAAGATGAGAATATTTCTGCCCATGTTTCATCCTGATCAGAATATTCATCATTTTTATTAAAACGAGTAAGTGATTTTCTTATATTTAAAGATTTATAACTTAACGTTTCATCTAAAGTTTCATTACTTCCTTGGCCAACTGAACCTGCTGAGCCTTTTACTATTGGATTTTTGTTTTTATCCTTTACTTCATATGTGCCATTACCCGCGGTTTCGTAGTAGTAACCTTGTCCAGGGCCGTGTTTTACATTCAATTTATGACCAGACCCAGTAATCCTGATTGTACCAATAACAAGACCACCATCATTCAAATTTACCTCTGCTCCTGCTGATCCTGACATTGTGATCGATTCTTCGTTAGGTCCATCCTTGTTTTCTATTTTTCCACTATTATTTAAAGTAGCACTTCCCCCTAACATGATCACTGTACCTGCTGAAGTATGATAAATATGTCCACCACTATTATTATTTATAGTTATATTTGTAGAGTCATCATCAGTTTTAATTGTATTTGTCTCAACGTTAGAATTATCGGTTGCAAAAATTGTTCCAGAGTTATTGATAGTGATATTATCAGTCGTATCGCCATCACTTTCTAACATTGAGATTGTATTCGTATTAGCTTGAATAATACCGCCACTATTATTTGTTAAAGTACCTTCCTCAACATCGGTTAAATTTATTGCTTTAGAATTAGCTGCTTTAACTGTTCCAGAGTTCGTAATTGATAATCCTTTCCCAGCATCAATAGCTTGAATAGCATTAGAGCCTGTTGATGTTGAAACTGTAGCTCCAGACTCAACAACTATAGTTGCTCTTAAATGAGTATTTGTCTTAATTGGGTTATTTCCTCTTTCAAGGGTAGCAGAGTTTTTAATTGTTAGTTCAGTATCATTACCATTAATATTCTGTAGGACACTTGAATCTTCAGTTATTTCATTGCCTGATCCGGTGATATCTGCTGCATATGCAAAATTAAAACATAATATTGAAAACAAGAATATTTTTGTAACAGTTTTGAAAAATTTTTGCATAAAATTAAATTTATAATGAAATAATCTATTAAATCATCAATTAAAAATGATTGGATTTCCTCCCTTAAAATCCTGATTCTCTCCAGCCACTTGAATTACCTACTACCTCTCCTGGTGCTGCTAAAATAGAATATAGTGTATCTTTGTCTTCACTAGGTCCTGCAACGTTTGCAAAAAGTTTGTCACCAAATATTACAAGTTCAGATAAAACACCCTCTCTAACAAATAAACATGCTTGATCATTTGCTTCTGCAACTGCGCCTTTAGTTAATTTATAAGTATTATTTGTCCCACACTCATCATCAGCAACACAAATATATGCATTACCAATATTACATTTATTTGCTCCTGCTGGAGGCTCATAGATTGGAAAGTAAACTTCACCTTTAAATAATGTAGGGGGTGCAGATACCTTTCGATATGAATGATTTTCTCCAACCCCTGTATCGAGACGAACTTTCCAAGCATCTTCTGAACTAGGACACTTCACTCTATCACCCGTAACATCCACACAATCTTCACTTTCATCAATTGATCTAGCTGCTAGTGCACCTTCTAAAGCCTTACTCATGAAATCGGTACCTTCATTCGGTAAAGGAATATGAACACCATTTAAATGTTCAAAGCTTGGATAATGAATATCTCTTACACCATACATTATATTATCCATTAAATCAGCACGTTCACCCAGTGCATTAAAATTTCCAGTTCCGCCAAATAACCATAGATGTCCAGTTGAAAGTCCAACTCCTGCATCCATCGAGAAAAAAGTATATCTTCTATTATCTGAATTAGCATTCAATGTAAATAATGTAGTCTGATCAAACATACTCACACCTTCTTTATCCATGTCTGTTAAATTAATTTTAGTTATCTTTCCTTCTCTATCATTGACATAAACTAATGCTCCTCTCCAAGGTATGTCAAATGCTGTATCGGGAGTAATGACCACCGGATTTGTTTGCACTGCATTACCTATATCACTACCCTTTATAACAACTGAATCACCTGATTCTGTATCAGTCGGCTCAGTGTCAGCAATTAAAATGGGTCCTTGGTTTATTTCATGTCCGAAAATTTTTCCTGGCTTTTCTGGATCATCAAAACCTATTTCAACAAGATAAAGAGCAGAACCAGCACACACGTTAGTAGAATAACCTGCGCCCATTATAGCAACGTACTTATCTTGCGATACATCTACAGACCCTGTGGCGGTAACTAATGAACTAGAGGAAGTAGGTGAAGGTAGTCTTACTATTCTTGGTGTTGACCATGTTTCACCCATTTTACTATAATCATAATGAGTTGGTATCCCTGATGTTTGACCACATGAAGTTGTTAAAAATATATTACTTGAGGCTTCCTCAGCTGAACCATCCTCATTACGTCTACCCGTATTATAAACATAATCTTCACCAAATGTTATTTGCAAATATCCATCCACCATTTTTGCTGAACTGTAGGTTATATCGGTCTTAACTCCAGAGCCATCAATTTTATAAGCATTAAATGTATCTTGTGAAAATACTGTACCATCTGCACCTAGATTAATATCAAAATTAAAAACTTTTCCTTTATAGCATGAAGTTAATCCCTCATCTTTAAATTTACCTGGATAATCACTATCATTCTTACATTCATCAATTGCTAGTCTATTGGTGTAATCGGATAAATCAGAATTTAAATCTTCATCATTATCTTCTGCATTTTTAAACTGAAGATCAGCTCGTTGAGCTTCTCTAGAATCTTCCAAATTAAATTGAGTCTGCGCATAACTAAAACCCTCTGAACCATCTTCGTCTTGTACTATTTCACCTTTGTAATTCATTACATAAACTTTACTATTAACCATATCATTATAGACAGAAAACATATGAAGAGGACCTATTGTAGGTTCAACTATTGGATTTGTAACATCGAGCACTGAAAAACCAGAGCCACCTCTGCCATAAGGAACAAATAATAATGTGTGCCAAGAAGGCTCTGTCTCAGGGGTTCCATCAGGTTTTAACCCTTTAATAAAAACATCATGCACAACTGGAGATCCATCTACACCAAAAATTGCATTTGAGCCTCCTGCGCTTTCAGATGCTGAAGGACCTTCTAAAGATCCATCATATTCAGCATTGATCATTGTTGGAAATTTAGCTGCAATAAAAGGTGGAACAAATCCCCATTCTTCATCACCCGTCTCAGCATTTATCGCATGCAATATTCCACTGTTCGATCCAGCGTACAAAACATTTCTTCTATCAGCTTGTAGGCTTCTAAAAGCTTGGTAATTATTTAATGAACGATAATAAGCTTCTTCATTATTGCTTTGAAAATCTGTATTGCCATCTGGTGGTCCAATTTCAATTAATTGTGAGTGATAAATATCACCAAGAACATGATCTCTTGTTTCTGTTATGTTGCAATTTCCATTATAATCAAAATAATCTTGCCCTATTGTAAAATTTATCAAACCTTCTATTTCATCATCTGTTCCATCTTGTCCAACAGTAACAGTTCTACCTTCAGTATTTACGGAACATTCAGAAGTAGAATTGTGGTAATCAGTTAAATCAAAACTTAATCTGTCAAACAAATCCTCTATGGCTAGCAAATTTTCGTCACTGGTATTCCAGTTATTCCAACCACTACCAAGATAACTTAATGTCTTACGAGTTGCTTTTTCTTCTTCAGTTTCATTAGCTTCTGGAACCGGAAGTGCAGTCCAAATATTTCTCGTATTATTTTTTGCTTGTGTATATATCTGATCTTTAGCATTCCAGTTGTCTGGATGTTCAAGATTAACATCCCCCGTACCACTTATTTCTTTTCTTAAAATTGTCCCTTGCCATTCTCCATATTGTTCATAAGCAAATTGAGCTTGATATAAGGAACCCCCTTCTTGAATAGTTGCAGTAATTGATGGTGCTGTGAAAGCTAACCTTTCAGCAAGAATTTGTCTTATCTTTGATGCAAGTTTAGTTTTTAATTGAGTTGGAGTTTTAGCTTCAATTGTTGGCTCGCAATCTGTTCTATTATTAGCCTCATCCAAGGTGTTTGCATCACAAGATCCTCGGAAAGCAAGATGATCAAAAATATTCATTCCATGAGGATTAATACCATCACCATATGCAACCAAAAGAGTTTTGACACTTTTTGTTTCTCTCAATTCAACAATTTTTGCCTGAGTTGAGCCTCTTTTAGCTGGATTAGTAAGTATTTCTGGAACTCCGTGATTTCTCATCATTCCATCACTAATTACAATCACATAATTTAATTGGCATGTTGATGCTGCATCGTACATCTTTATATCTCCATTAGGAGCATCGTCTAAAAAATATCCGTGAGCCAATTGAGACCAAGCATGACTATCAGTACCAGCTCGTATTGGGATTGTGTTAAGCAAATTTATAGCATCTGTAGCACCCTCAGGACCAATCGGTACAGCTAAACAAGAATTCGTTCTATTGGTAACACATTCCTTATGTCGATTATTTGTGTAATCCCAACCTGTCCAATAAGAGCAGTTTGTTCCATTTTTATCACAATACCACCCAACTCTATTATTTTCTCCAGCACTCCACCATCCAAATCCAAAATTAGCTCCACTAGTTAAAGTACTATCCGATAACACCGAAGCTATTGCTTTTTTAGCTCCATCCCATCTAGTCATTGCTCCACCGCCTATTTGATTTTGCCATGCTGTATCTCTTAGAGTACTTGTTATTTTAGATGCATCGAACTCATCTACATAAGAACCGTGCGAAACTAATACTTTGTTGCCGATGACCTCTACTCCTAAAAGTTCACCTGTAAAAATTACTTGTGCGTGGGCTAAACCACCTGCAGCAGCTATATTAGCAGAGCCACCTTTTGTACCAATCGTCGTGGCTCCTACAACTCTACAAGTGCTTCCCGTGAATTGAATTTTTTGAAGGTATCTTCTCTTCTTGCTACCTGCGAAAAAAATATCATCATCTGTACTTGAAACATCAAATTCAACAATATCTTGAACCTTATTTTTTAAACCACTCTTCTTTCCAGGACAATTTTTATCACGCATAAACTGATTAATTGGCATAGGTACTTCGTTATTATCAAGTTGATAACCTCTGATACCTCTACCATTTGCCATATAAAAATAACTTGCATCACTATCCAATCCTACTCTCCAAGAACCCCATGCATCTTCACCCATAGCAGATTTGCTTCCACCTTTTCCATAAATCGCTTGTTGTTCACAAATAGAATCATTCATATTGCAAGATGTAAATATTGTTTCTCGATCACCATTGTCCGTTCCAGTTCCTAAAGCAGTCAAAATCAAAGCACCGTCTTTTGTTGCAAAATCAAATGATCTGGTATTTGAGTGATCGCTTTGTTGAATAGCTATTCTACATTGAAGTGTTGTTTCATTAAGTCCTACGATGTAACTATTCTCTTGATTGGCCCACATTAAGAAAAAAATTAAATTTTCATTAATATTTGTCCCGCCCATCGAGACTCCTGTTTGATACGTAACATTATGTGTTCTTCTATGAGTTGGAAGTGAAAATGCTCCAGTCAGACCATCTTTTGTTAATTTATAATCACAAGTTAAATCTGTTGTTGCACTAGGAAACCATGTATCAGTTGAGTATGATTCACCAGCATCATTAATACCTTCAAAAGACACTGGATCTCCAGATGAATTAAATTTAAATAACCCGCCTCGATCTGTATGGTAAGAAGCTAATATTTTATTAGATGAACCATCTATTGTGGCAGCACTTATGCTCGTTATACCCGCTCCTATTTTATTATTTTTCATACTTTTAGAATTATCTAAAAGAATTAAAATATTTGCTGGTACATCTCCTTCTCCTGAACCAGGGGGCACAGGTTTAGCTAAAACTGACTGATTAACACCTAATAAAAAAAGAATAATAATTATATCTTTAAAAATATTTTTAATCATCACATCATAACTTCTATTACATCAGATCCATAAATTAAATCTGCATATTCACCTGTTGTAATTAAAAGGGTTTCAAATAATCTTGAATCGTATGATTTACTTTTACCAAATAAAACATATCTATTCTGCATATCTAATCGAACCGAACCATACCATTTTTTAATATCTTGGACCTTATCATCAATGGAATCAATATTTGAGTTAGTAAATCTATAGAGGTCATCTTTTTCAAGATCATCATGTAAAATTTTAAGTTTCAATCCAATAAATTTTGCGTTCTGTACATAAACAAGCATGTAGGTCTTTTTTAATTCTTTATCATTACAAAAATCTGAGGCTCTATAAGTATATTGATAAACATCATCTTCCTCTGCATCTTCATCCGGTTCCCACAAATTTTCATACTTGTTAATCAAATTTACTATTGGTGTTCCAATTGGAACTTTAACAAAATCACACGCATATGAGGACCAAGGTATGCTTACAAAAAGAATAATTAAAAATAACTTAGTAAGATTTTTCATTTTTTTAATAATACTAAAATATGAAATTATATAAATAATTTTATCAAATTTTTAGTGCTCATTTTGCGCTTAAGTAGACAAAACCACTACTGTTTCTAATGGAATTAATATTTCTGGGTCATCATATCCTGTCTCACCTTTAGGCATGAAATATCCACAGCCGTATATTTTATAAGCTGTTCCTTGTCTTTGAACATTTGTTGAGGATTTTTTTAAACTTTGACCAGTGCCTTTAATATTTTTAGATCCAGCATTAATTGCAAAAAATTCAAACCTAAATCTATTTAAATATTCTTGTTCTTTAACTTTTTCAATTGTACTGAGCCCTACCTCACCAAGATCGAGAATTGGTGCAATCACATCGCCAAAACGTTGATTGATAAAATGATTCGTCACTAGTTGTGGTGTATCATCTCCTTCACTATTTTTTGTCATTCTAATCAAATTTTTAAAACTTTTATAACAAGGAGTTTCTGTAGGTGTTACAAGATTGCTCGGTATATCTCTTCGATCTACATTTCTTGCTGCTCCATTTGCATTACTTCCATCATCTCCAGGTTTTGCTTGATTCATAAGTTGCGTTATGTAATTTTCATGTTCTTCTTCAGCTTTAGCTTTTTCGTCATCACTGATATCATCTGGTATTATAGTTTCGTAATTACTCATATTACATTCATCACCTTCACCACATTTTACCAAATCTTCATATTTTACCCATGGTCCAAGAATTCTATTTATAAGATGTTTCTCTGCTTCCATCAGAGCATGTTCAGCGACATAGAAAGTTTGTTGATATTGATCACTAGTATTATTACTTTGATGATCACTGGATGCTATTACAATTAAACTTCCACCCATTAATGACATGACCAATAATAAAACGAGGGATAAAATTAATGTAAAACCATTTTGTTTTTTCTTTATCATCTAATTAAAATCTCTTCCTATATTTCTTGTATATACAGTGACAACAACGTTATCCCTTAATTTTCTATCATTAAATTCAATGGGATCTTTTGAAAAACCTTTTAGAGATCTATTTGGATTAATTGATCTAAAAAAATCTTTTTTTGATTTAAACGCTATTCTTATATCTACTGCTCTAACATTATATAAACTCGCTCGACCCTCATCTGTGGTTGGGTTTGGATAAGGAATTTTTTGTCCTTCTTTACCGATTGGGATAAATTCCATATCATCTACATAATCTCTTACGAGTTGATTATGATAGCATTGTTTACAATCAGCCACCCATTCTCCTTCTATAGGCCAGCTTGGATCACTTTCATTAGTTTTTCTTTGTTTCCATCCAATTTTAGATTTATAAATTGCATATCTCTTTTCACCTCCATCTACCCTTGCTAAAGCATAATAGGTTACTTTATATCTTTTGTATGGTTGTGTTTTATCATTTTGATTAAAATCATCATAAACAATATGTATCTTGTCACAACACTTTGATTTGTATTCTGCTATTTTATCTGCCTCAGCATCTTCAGGTAGACTATCATCTTCACCCTCACCACCTCCAAAACCTTCAATAACATCTGAAAGTGAATGTCCCAAGCCATCTTGCTCAGCTGGAATAATTACTATAGGGTCGTGACTTTGTTGAATAGTTGTCTCTCCTCCACCGAATTGTAGATAAGTTTCTTTAGGATAACCAAAAGCGTTTGTTCCTAAATAATATTTAAATCCTGCCATCCTGGTATCTCTAATTAATAATTCAATTAAGTCTCTTGACGATCTACTAATTTTTGCTTTTGCTACAACTTGATTATAAGTATTATTAACTATTGAATACGTTGAGTAAATTGCAGCCATCATTAAAGACGAAACTACAATACCAATTAAAATTTCAATCAAAGTTAAGCCAGCTATATATTTAATTTTTTTTTTCATTAATTTTTAATTTCGTAATCAGATTGAAAATAAACAAATTTTCTTTTAGATTTTCTCAATACATTTCCAGTCGCATCTGTCTTAGCAGTTCCATCTGCATTTCTTATTATATTTCCACTATTAATTTTTACTTCTAATCTACCAATATACATAGGCTCATCAAAAATATCATCATTTTGCACCTCACAACCATCCCATCTACACATTTTAAAAACTTTTAATTTTTTTGTTTCAGTATTATTTTTACATTTTAAAAATCTTCCTTTAGTAAAAACTGCTTCCCATTTATTTACTTTATTTTGTGGAGCATTATCTTTTTGTTCTTTATATATATCTTTTTTTGCTTCCTCTTTAGCTGGATCAACAGTGCCATCTGAAGAGTCTACACATTCTCCAGCTGTCCAATCATTATTAGCCAAATGTTCAGAAAATTTAGGATTTGCTGTAGTAGGCGCCTTCATATCTTCTGCTTTTTTTCCATAAAATGTATTTCGATTGCCTATTACATCTTCGACTATCATAGTGGTCATAAAATTTACCTTAGTTCTCTCACCTGAATTATCAATTGATTGAACAGAAAAGTTAGTCATTTGCAAAATTGCAATAAATCCTATACCAACAATAGCGGTTGATACTAAGGCTTCTAAAATTGAAAGACCTGAATTATTATTATTCATTTTAATTTTACAATTCATTCCACTCTCCATCCACTTCGTCTTCTTTGCATTTTGCAGTATCGAATTTAAACTTTGATAATGATATGTTGCCAAATCTTGACCATTTAATACTATATAAATATTTATTACATTTTTGTGGTATACCACCTGTTACATCGCAATTAGTTTGACCTTCATATGCTTCGGCTGAACAGAGAAATAAATAATAATCAGGTACATCATTCGTACCCGAGGCTAATTGTTCCTTAGCTGAAAACCACGTTTCATTTTTACCAAAGCAAACGGCACCAATGGACGATACTCCACTCCCCCCATCCCAATTGGTCAAAATATTTTCAAAACTTTTTTGTCTTACTTCAATTTTTTTAGTTCCTGTACTTGGGTCATCATCCCAATAATTTGTATCTTCAATATTACACCTACCATTATCATTACGAAAATCGTCATTAGTATTAAGCTTGTTACCTAATGTAGTTGCTGTCATGCCTTTTGACGTCACGACAATACCATTTTGTGTTACTTCATCTTCATCAACTTCATCAGAAGCAGCGTCCTCTCCACCTCCAGCCTTTACATGAACTTGAACAAATGCGTATTGTCCTCTTGAAACTTGAGCATTAATTCCTTCAATAAGAGATTTTATTTCATAAACTGCACCTCTAACCTCACGATCTTTTCTCCATTCGCTGAATTGAGGATAACCAATTGCAGAAACTATTCCTATTAAGGTTACAACAACAATAAGTTCTAATAGTGTAAATCCTTTAATTTTCTCGTCCCGCACTTGCATCTATTTTTCCTGCTTTAACTAGTTCTTCTAAAGATTTAGTCATTGTAATCATACCATCTTTTACAGCAGTTTGCATGATGCTTGGAATTTGATGAATTTTAGATTCTCTGATTAAGTTTTGAATTGGAGCTGTACACTTCATCACTTCGAAAGCACCACAACGGCCTTGACCATCTTTAGTTTTAAGAAGTCTTTGAGTTACTACCATTTTCAAAGAAGTAGAAATTTGAGCTCTGATTTGAGCTTGTTGTTCAGGTGGGAAGACATCTATAATTCTATTAATTGTACTAGGAGCACCACTTGTGTGTAAAGTTCCAAATACTAAGTGTCCAGTTTCAGCAGCAGTTAAAGCTAGTGAAACCGTTTCCAAATCTCTCATCTCTCCAACTAAAATTACATCTGGATCTTCTCGAAGAGCTGCTTTTAAAGCTGTTGCAAAAGTTTGTGTTTGCTTACCAACTTCTCTATGGGAAACAATGCTCTTTTGATCTTTGTGAATAAATTCTACTGGATCTTCAACTGTAATAATGTTTGATGTTCTTGTTTTATTTATTTCATTAACGATTGCTGCAAGTGTTGTTGACTTTCCTGATCCTGTTGGTCCAGTCACCAAAACTAATCCTTTATGCATATCTATAATATCGTAAAGCACAGGCGGTAAATCAAATTGATCCATAGTTGGTATTACACTTTCAACTCTTCTTAATACTGCGGCAGGTCCGTGAATTGTTTTATAAAAATTAGCTCTAAATCTTAAACCACTCAAAGTTACTGATGAATCAAGTTCATGAGTTTCATTAAATCTTTTCATCTCGACTTCGTTACAATTAGTAGAAAGTAAATCTTGAAGATCTTGAGCTTTAACCACCACTTCAGGAATTTTATGTATCTCCCCTGTCTGTCTGTAAGCTAATGGCCATCCACTTCTGATATGAAAATCTGAAATTTTTTTATTATTTTTTGCTAATTCTTCTAATTTTTCAAACATAATTATTTTTATCTAGAAATTTATTATAAGACAAGATTATACTTTTTTATAGTTTCCCAAAGAACTTTATTGCTCAATATGGTTAAAAAAATCTAGAGTTTTTGATCATTTTTAGACAATTAGGATGATGAAATTTTGAAGAAATCTATGTAAAAAACCCTAATGTCTTTCTTAAAAAAAATACTTATTATATTTCTCTTTTTGATACCATTTTCAAATTCATTTGCCGCAACGGTAACAAAGATAGACGATCAAGTTTTTCAAGATGCTGCTGACGGAAATCATAATTTCATGGGGGGTCCTGAATTTAATAAAGATGGTACCAAAATGTTTGTGAGTTATCACAACGGCGCTAATTTTGTTAATGATGGAGATGACGATTTTATAGCTGAGTATAATCTTTCCACACCTTTTGATATTTCGACAGCTACTTATGCCGGTGACAGTGAAAGATGTAACACAACTGATCCAGATCATGATGGTTCTGCTGTTGGAGATAATGCAACAACAGCTGTAATAATTGCGTTCAAATTTAGTGACGATGGAAAAAAAATATTTACAGCTCAAAGAGGTATGAATACAAATCCAGGTAATTCTTTTGTAAACCGCTATGACTTGACAACTCCGTTTGACGTTTCAACATGTACATACGTATCAGATGTGGATGTTGATACAGCAGCATTACAAAATGGAACTAATGCTGGAGATAGAAGTACAAATGACAGAAACAATTTACAAGGTATAGAAATAAATAACGATGGTACAAGATTATTTGTAACAATGAATGAAAATTCAGGTGGTCAGAATATTAAACAATATAATTTTGGAACACCATACGATTTAAGCACAATCACCCTTGCATCAACTGCAATAATTTTAGACAATAATAATCCTTTTGGTATGGAATTTAGTAAAGATGGAAAAAGGTTATTTCAATCTTTTAAAACCACTGGTACAGTAGTGCAATTTTCTCTTGATAATGCTTTTGATCTGTCGTCATCTACTAAAGATGGTGAGCTTAGTTTGAAAGATCTTGATTCAAATCTAAGTGATATGGTTGGTATTAAATTTAGTTCTAATGGTTTAAAAATATTTGCCGTACATAGAGGGAATTCAGCGAGCAATAATGTATTTGAATTTAGCTTAAGTTGTGCATTTACATTTGTTGAGGGTAGTTGTTCTTCTATTACAGAAAATAAAGATAGAACTGGAATGGCATTAGCTCAAATAGAAATTGCTAAAAGAACTATTGATCATTCAACAGACACTGCATTGAACCGATTAAAGTGGATAAGAAGAAATAAAGACAAACAAAATTTAACTAATTTTAATATTGATTTTAATTTTACCAATCAAAGATTGGCTTCTTTAACTGAAGTGGTTAAAGCATCAGCTGCTAAAAAGAAAACAGAAGATAAAGAAAAAGATATATTTTATTGGAGTGAGGGAAGTATTGCTATTGGAAGAATTGGGGATACGAGTATTTCATCTACCAAAAAAATTGATACAGATGCAATTACATTTGGAGCAGATAAATTTACGAATAATAATGGTATAAAAGGTTTAGCTTTTAGAATTGGCAGAAACAATGTTGATATAGGAACTGCTGGAAGTAATTTAGATACTGATACATATAATATTACTTATTATAAAACCTCACCAATAAAAAATGATACCAAATTTCTAGATACTATTATTGGTTTTGGGAGATTAGACTCTGATTTGTTAACTGTTACAGACGGGCAAAATTTAACAGCAGATAGAATAGGAAACCAATTATACGGCACAATTAGAATTAAAAATGAAATAAAAAAAGATAATTTAATATTTATTCCATCGGGAAGATTTGATATTGGCCATACTATTTTAGATGATTATAAAGAGTCTGGTATAGGTGCAATAGATGTAGATAAACAGCACATTAGATCTAAAAAGATGAGAGCAGGATTTGCAGCAGTACAAGATTTATCAAATGATAAGTATGCAATAAAAAGGCATGGTAAATTAGAATATGTTGCTAACATCGACCGTGCATCCAGTTTTAAATACACTTATGTGGATGATGGAAGTGTGAATTTCAATGATGCGTTACATTCAGGATCTTTACACAACATAAACAGTGAAATCGGTATTGATATAGTTTTACCGAATAGCTTTAGTATTTTTTTAATCTATGAACGTAATCAAGCATTAGGCTCAGGACACACTGATAAAATTCACATTGCAATTGGATATTTGCCTAATAAGGAAACAAACTTTGCCTTTTCAATAGATGGATCTAATAATTTAAAATCTAATTATGTATTAAGTAAAAATATTAATGATTACATAATTGATTTTAAATTAACTAATGATTTATTTAAACCTAAAGAATATGATGAAGCATCTTTTAATTTAATTAGAAAGTTCTGATTAAAAGAATAGATAATAAACTACCCAGGCAATAAGAGTATATTCAAAAAAAGATTTAGTTATTTGAAGATTTTTTTCAGTAAACTTTGATATCAAAAACTTTTTTGAAAAATGAAAACCTATATGGACAATTATTATTCCAGTAATAATACCAATAATTGTGTACTGAATTGAGAAATTTTTATATCCAAAATAACAAGCTGCAAGTAATGTTATCCAAGAAACATTAGAGATGAATACTTTAAATATTAAACCAGCTTTTTTACTAAAAATAGATTGTGTCTTGATAATTGAATATGCCCAAATTATACCAATTAAAAAACTAATATATTTTAAAATCATTCGATAACTTCAATTTCATTAATAATCCTAACAATCTTTCCACCTTTAAGCACTGCATTCACTTGTGCACATTCGTAGTAAGCAAAAGAAGTTTCCTCAGCTATTTGCTTCATCTCTAAACATTTGGATTTGCTGGGAGTAAGTAAATGTTCTTTTAATTCCAAAGGATCACCCAGGTACATCATCAGGCCAATAACTTCACCTTTTTTTTCAAAATCAGACATTTCCTCAATTTCAACTAATCTATCCCCTACACCAATTTCAAAATCTCTGAATGCTTCATAGCCTTTGTAAATTACAAAAACTAAAACTAAATAAAAAACGATCTTTATTTTGCTCATAAAGTTTTTATTTAACCTCTTTAAATACTAAACATACACCATTATTACAGTATCTTTTGCCTGTTGGCTCTGGCCCATCATCAAATATATGTCCATGATGGGCGTTACAATTTTTACAATGATATTCTGTTCTTGGATAACCTAACAAATGATCTGTCTTTGTCTCAAAAACATCTGGTAGAGATTGATAAAATGATGGCCAACCTGATCCACTTTCATATTTAGTTTTTGAGTCAAATAATTTTATCCCACAATTCGCACAATGATAACTTCCTTCTCTTTTTTCGTAATTTAATTCACTAGTGCCAGGAGGTTCTGTTCCCTCCTCAAACATAACTAATTTTTGTTCTGCAGTAAGATTTTGGTTTTTTTTGCTCATGAAATTATAATAATTTAGAACATGATTGATGTAAATATGAGTGTAATTCAACAAGTTTATTAAAATCTTTATTGTATCCACCACCCAAAACTCCACAAAGAGGAATTCCTTTTGAAAAAAAGTTTTCTGTTACAATTTCATCTCTTTTTCTAACACCTTCATCTGAAATTTTTAATTTACCTAAACGATCATTAAAATGAATATCAACACCTGCAATATAAAAAACATAATCAAAATTTTCCTCATTCAATTGATTTAAATAAAATTTGAGTAATTCAATATATTGATGATCTTCCATATTATCCTCAAGCTCTACATCAAGATCACTAATAGATTTTTTTGCAGGATAATTCGATTTTGAATGCATACTAAAAGTAAATACATTTCTGTTATATTTAAAAATATCTGCACTACCATTGCCTTGGTGGACATCTAGATCCACAATTAAGATTCTTCCTGCCAAACCACGATCAAGTAAATATTGAGCTCCAACAGCTACATCATTAAACACACAGTAACCTGCACCACTCTCAAAGTTAGCGTGATGACTTCCACCAGCCGTATTGCACGCCACACCATTTGTAATTGCAAGTTTTGCCGCTAATACAGTACCTCCGGTAGCTACTAAAGATCTTTGAACAACACTATCAACTAATGGAAAGCCTATCTTTTTAATAATATTTGCATCAAGTGTTTTATTTTTTACATTCTTAATATAATTCGCTGAATGAACTCTTTTCAAAGTTTCTACAGAACAAGGATAAGGTGTATGAAATTTTTTTACTATTTTATTTTTAATCAAATAGTCAGCGAGTTCACCAAATTTTTTAATAGGAAATTTATGATCATCACCAATTTTTGCAAAATAATCTTTATGGTTAACTACAGATAAATCCATCTTTACTCAATAACACGAATTGGTTTTCCATTGACACATGCCTCTAAAGACTCAATCATTTGGTTATAAAATATATTATAATTTTCTGCTGTTACATATCCTATGTGTGGAGTAAGGAGTGCATTGGGCAAAAACCTCAACTTATTGTTTTCTGGCAAAGGTTCTTTTTCAAATACATCCAAGCCTGCTCCTGCTATTTCATTAGTTGATAAAGCTATTATTAAATCATCTTCATTCACTATTGGCCCTCTTGAAGTATTAATTAAAAAAGCGGTTTTCTTCATTTTATCTAATTCTTTTATTGTAATACAATCTTTATATCTCTCACCTCCTTGAACATGGATAGATAAGAAATCTGAATTCGTAATTAAATCTTCTTTACTACTTGGTAAAACATCTAGTTCTTTACACTTGTCTAAATCCAAATTTTCACTCCAAGCCATGACTTGCATACCAAATGCTTTACCGATTTTAGCAACTTGTGAACCAACTCTGCCTAAACCAATTAAGCCTAAAATTTTTCCTTTCAACTCAACACCAACAGTCGTTTGCCAATAACCTTGATACATATTGTCAATTTCCTCTTTCAAATTTCTAGCTAATCCTAATATTAAGGCCCAAGTTAATTCTGGTGTTGAATGTATATTTATTTCAGTGCCACTAACTATAATTTTTCTTTTTTTTGCAGCTTCTAAATCTATTGCTTTATTTTTAGTTCCACTTGTAATTATAAATTTCAATTTAGATAAATTATCGATAATATTTTTTGTCATTGGTGTTCTTTCTCGCATTATAAGTAAAGCTTCAAAATCAGCTAATTGTTCAAGGGTATCAGCCTCATCAATAAAAGGTTCACTGAAAATTTTGAACTCATACTTTCCAGATAATTTTTCTAAATTAACAAATTGCTGAGAAACATTCTGGTAATCATCTAAGATAGCAACTTTAAGCATTTTTGATTTCCTTATTTGATAAAAATAAACCTAATATAATTAAAATTGCACCAATCAAATGAAAAAATTGAAATTGTTCGCCATATAAAACTATAGCCATTATAGAGCTAAACAAAGGTATAAGTGATAATGAAATCCCTGCACGATTTGCACCAATTATAGAAACTGCTCCAGCCCAACAATAGTAAGACCCTATACTTGGAAAAAGAGCTAAAAATATTAAAGTATAAACTAAATTAATATCAAAATTAATTATTTGTCCATTTGAGAACTCGTATAAAAATTGCGGGAAAACACTAATCAAACCGAAGGTGCAAATAACATGTACCAGGGTTAATAAAGGAAGAGTAAATTGTTTTTTCTTTAAAAGGGTTGAGTAAATCCCCCAAGTAAGAACACCTCCAATCATAATTAAATCACCCTTGTTAAAATTTAATGAGATTAAAATATCTAGTTTTAATTTTGTGATAATTGCTAGAATTCCGCAGGCTGAAATTATAAGACCCAAAATTTGAAATTTATTAGTCTTTTCAATTTTAAATAAAAAACAAAGTAAAATTATTATAGCTGGGATAGCAGTATTAAAAAGAGATGCATTGATTACTTGTGTGTGAATTAAAGACAAATATGTAAAGGAATTAAATAGACCTACACTTGTTAATCCTAAAAAAAATAACAAAGGTAGATTATTGGAAATCGTATCCTTATATTTAATTATTTCTTTATAAGTAAAGGGTAATAAAATAATCCAAACAAGTGACCAACGATAAAATACTAAAGATAAAGGAGGTATGTCAGTCAAAAAAGCATACTTTCCTATCATGAAATTTCCAGCCCAAAATAAAGAGGCGCACACGAGCATTATATATGCTTTGATGTTTTTCATTTATTAATTAAATCTTTTTGAACTATACGGATCTAAATCTAAATTTGTATTTTCACCCGCAATCATTCCAGAAACAATCTTTCCAGATATTGGGCCTAATGTCCATCCTAAATGATGATGACCAAAACAATAAAATACATTTTTGTGATTTTTGGATGGTCCCATTACAGGTAAAAAATCTGGAAGAGTTGGTCTAAAACCCAACCACTCATCTTCATGCTCAGGAAGATCTCCTAACATATACTTAGCATTATTGATTAAATTTTTAATTCTTGATTTTGACAGTGGATTTTCTAGACCTCCAAATTCTACAGTTCCAACAACTCTTAAACCCTGTTCCATTGGCGTAATACCAAATCCTCTATTGGAAAAAATGACTGGTCTATTTAAAAGATGATCACAATTTTTAAAATGAACGTGATAGCCTCTTTCAGTATCAAGTGGAATTTTTTCACCTAAATTATCTGTAAGTTTTTTTGAAAAGGCTCCACATGCAATTATTACTTTCTCAAATAAATATTTTTTTCCATCTGAAACAAAGACAGGTTTATCAGACTCGAACAGAATATCTTCAATGTTTTTTTTTTCAAATTTTCCACCCTTTTTTTTAAAAAGTTCAAAAAATTTTAACAATATTTTTCTTGGGTTTCTGGCATGTCTAGCATAGGGATAATAAACTCCTGCATGATAAAAAGGTTTTATATTTGGCTCTAAATCATGAATTTCTTTTTTATTCACAAGTTGTTGTTTAACTCCCAATTCATCTCTAACTTTAATTTCTAATTCTCGACTTTTTAAATCTTTGTCATTCCAAATATAGAGAATTCCTTTGTTTTCTACTAAACCCTCTAAGCTTATTTCTTCGAATAATTCGTCATAAGCAGGTAATGCTAAATCTAAAATTTGATGCATATTTTTTGCTGTATGCATCATTTTACTTTTAGTTGTATTAAAAATAAATTTTATAAACCAAGGGATCATCTTTGGAACGTAATTCCATTTTAAAGCTAATGGTCCAGTTGAACTTAATAACATTGCTGGTACATCGGCCAATATATCTGTTCTATTTAAAGATAAAGATGCGTAAGGAGAAAAATGACCTGCATTTCCATATGATGCAACGGGACTACCGGGCTCATTTCTATCAAAAATTGTTACATCAAATCCTTTTTTTTGTAAAAACAATGCATTAGAAATTCCTTGAATACCTGATCCAACAATGCCAATTTTGAATTTTTTACTCATTAAAAAAATATACAATTTATCTTTAAAATAAGTTAAGCGACAAATTATACTTAAGCAATTAATTGTTGACTGTGCACTTTTGCACTCATTACTATTCCAAAACCAATCATTGTTGCTAACATTGAAGATCCTCCATAAGACATAATTGGCAATGGAGAACCAACTATAGGTAGTAAACCTAAAACCATACTCATATTAATTGTGATAAAAACAAAAATTGCAGCACCAAAACTATAGCAAAAAATCTTTGCAAAATAACTTCTTGAAGATGCACCAATCGCAACAATTCTATAAATAATGATTGCATAAACTATCAATAGAATTGCTGAGCCGACAAATCCAAACTCCTCAGAAAAAAGGGTAAAAATAAAATCTGTATGTTTTTCAGGTAAAAATTCCAAATAACTTTGGGTTCCTTTTAAGAATCCTTTTCCAAATAATCCACCTGATCCAACAGCGATTTTAGATTGAATAATTTGATACCCTGCACCTAATGGATCTTTATCTGGATTTAAAAAAGTTAAGACTCTTAATTTTTGATATGGTTTTAAAAAAGCAATAACAAACGGTAAAGAAATTACAAAACCTAATATGGTATAAATAAAATATTTGTAATTTATTCCAGCAAACCAAAGCACTGCGATCCCACTTATTGCGATAAGAAGCGCAGTCCCTAGGTCAGGTTGAACAATTACAAGACCCATAGGTAATAAAATAATTATAAGAGAAGTTAGAATAGTATAAATTGAATTTACATTTTCAATTTTCATTCTATGAAAAAATTTAGCAAGACATAGAATTATAAAAATTTTCATTAATTCGGACGGTTGTAAATTGATAAAATATAGATCTATCCATCTTTGGGAACCAGATGAAGTAATACCAAATAAATAAGTCCAAATTAATAAACCCACCACACCTAAGTATGAAAGATAACCAATCGAAAACCAGTATTTAATGTTAATGAAAGAAATAATTAACATCATCAAAGTAAATACTGCTAATTTTGTAAAATGACTTTTTGTATGAAATAATATCTGACCACCATCTGTAGAATACATTGTAGCAAGACTAATAAATCCTAATATTAAGATACAAATTAAAAGTACATAATCAAAATTTTTAAACTTTTGAAAGAAGTTGAAACTACTGGTAGTGGTTAATCGAGTGTGTTGATACATTTAAATCTCCAAATATTTTTTATCATCCATTGATTGTCTCTTTTCGTGACGATCTATTATTAATTTAAATAATTTTTTTGCCATTGGAGCTGCGGTAGTACTTCCATTTCCGCCATGCTCAACTATGACACTTACTGCGTAACGAGGGTTTTTATAAGGACCATACGCTACATAGAGAGCATGATCTCTTTCCTCATAAGGAATTTCGAAAGTTTTTAAATCTAATTCACGATCTCTTTTAGTAATTTTTTTTACCTGTGCTGTACCAGTTTTTCCAGCAAATTGATATTTTGGATCATCAATTCTAGATCTATATGAAGTTCCTCTTACCTCATTTGTAGATGCATACATTGCATCTTGAACAATTTTAATATTTCTGGATTCTTTATATAATGGTGTAAATTTATCAATTGGAGATACTTCATTCTCACCATCAACTACTAATTTTGGATAAATTTTATAGCCTCCATTGCCAATTTGGGCGGTCATTAAACATAATTGAATTGGTGTTGTTTGAATATATCCTTGACCTATACCAGTAATTATAGTTTCTCCTAACAACCAACTTTGTCCTAATGCGTTTTTCTTCCATTGAGTGTTTGGTATTAAACCTTTTTTTTCAATATTAAATAAATCACCAAAAACTTCTTTTCCTAATCCAAATTTTTTAGCTGTTTCGCTCAGTTTATCCACTCCAAGTTTACGAGCTACTTCATAAAAATATGTATCACAAGATTGTTTCATGGCATTTCTCAAATTCATAAATCCGTGTCCTTCTTTTTTCCAGCAGTGATAAGTTTGGCCATATAATTCCATTGGATGCTTATGTCCTCTACAATTGACAGTAAATTTTGTATTAACTATTCCATTCTCTAAAGCTGATAAAGCGACAATGGGTTTAATTGTTGATCCAGGAGAATAATTACCTTGCAAAGTCTTATTCACCAAAGGCTTCATAGGGTCATTACGAATAAGCTGCCAATCATCCTGACTTATGCCAAAAACAAATAAATTTGGATCAAATGAAGGAGATGAATGCATTGCAACGATTGCACCTGTATAAATATCCATAACACAAATTGAACCCGCTTTGTCTTTTAAAAGTTCATTGACTAATTTTTGTACCTCAGTATCAATAGTAAGTCTTAAAGTTTTGCCTTTTTGTCCCTTTTGGAATTCTAATTGACTTATTCGTCTTCCATAAGCATTTACCTCATATCTTTCAATATCATTTGTTCCAATTAATTTTTCTTCAAACGATTTTTCTAATCCAACTTTTCCAACTTTTAGTCCTGGCACAAAATTTTTCTTTATAGCCTCAGTATTTTCAATATCATTTTCATTAGCTTGGCTTACATATCCAATTAAGTGAGTAAAATTTTCTTTGTAAGGATAATTTCTTGAAATTGAAATTACTGGTTTAACACCATTTAAATCATATAAATGATTATTAATTTTAGAAAAATTTTCCCAGCTTAAATTGTCAGAAACGATTAAAGTTTCCCAAGGTTTAATTTCTTTTTTCTTCTTTAATATTTTTTTAAACTCTTTTTCTGATAAATTAAGTAAGTCTTTAACTCGAAAAATTACATATCTAAAATCCTCAACTTGTTCAGGAATTATATGAAGCTGGTAAGCCTCAAAATTTCCAGCTATCACATTCCCAAAATAATCATGAAATTCTCCTCTTATAGGGGCCAACTTCCATTCTCTAATTCTGTTTTTATCTGAAAGCGTTAAGTATTTTTTATTTTCTTTAACTTGAAGAAAAAACAATCTGCTCACTATGCCCAACATTATAAAAAATTTAAATGATCCAGTTATAAACATCCTTCTATTTATAGAATTAAGCTTTTTAACATTGTCACTCGAAGAATTAATCATTTAAGCCTTTTAAGTAATATTTAAAAATGGATACAAAAATTATATAAAATGAAAATGTAAAAAAAGTATTAATTAAATAACTGGTTAAATCTAAATCAAAATTAAAAAATAAAGTCAAAATTGAATAGTTTAAAGAATTTATTAAACTAATTATGAATAAAAAATAAAACCAATCTTTTAAAGGATTGGGTCTTATTGTTATATTTCTAATATATGCTGTGGCAATACATATTAATGTATAAGATAAGCTACTGATCCCTAGAGGAAGCCCTACAACAGTATCATTGAACAAACCAGCAATAAAAACTAGAAAGTAATCAAAATTTTTAAATTCTTTTAAAGTAAAAAAAAATATTAATATAAATGGGAAATTAAATGAAAAATATTTCAGATTTAAATAATTAAAATCGAATTCATTTAATACTGAAATAAATAAAAGAATTATTGGAAACCATGTATAAATCTTTAATAATGAGGTTTTTCTTGTCAATCTAGTCATTCAGTTTACCTCTATTTAAAATACATCTTTTATATTCAGGTGTTCCAACTTTAAGACCAGTGCTAAATAATTTTCTGGTTTGGCATTTTTGACTGTAAAGTAAATTTAATCTTAGAAACTCTAGTTCTTCTTGATCAATAAAAAATTGATCTATTTTCTCTTTTTGCGATGTAATTTCATTTTTATAAGAATATATCTCATCATTTAACTTATTAATTTGTATTTTAAGATAATCATTTTCCTCTTTAAATTTCGAATTCGATTCCTCAATAATCTTTTTTTCATCCTCAAGAATTTTAATTTTTGTATCTATTGGGTTATTATTTTGATCATTATTATCTTCAACTTTCTCAATATTATTTTGAGCTGTTAACTCGGTTTCAACTTCAGCAAACACATATTTTAGCTGAGAAAAGTCACTAAAAAATTCTACATCCAAATCTTTATCTCTCTGGATTAATTTTCCTATTGGAATACCGCTTTTAAATATGGCACCTGTGCCAGAAGTGTAGACAATACTATTTTCATCAAATTTTTCAAAAATACCATCTTTGATATATTTAATTTCACCAAAGTTTTCTCCAGCTCCAATCATAATTGCCTGAATATTCTGAGGAGCAATAGTTACCGGAACATTCGAATTTAAATCAGATAATAACAAAACTCTTGAAGTTCTATAATTTACTTCGACCACTCTACCCACTAGATATGATTGGTCATAAATATTTGTTCCAATTTTAATCTTATTATTACTTCCTTTATTGATGATTACACTTTTAAGAAATGGACTTTCATGATCGACAATAATTTTAGCTAAAACTTTATCTGAGCTTGAAACATAATCATTAATCAAATCTTTCAATTCTTTGTTTTCATATTGAATTATTTCATTTGAAATATCTTTTGATTTAAGTTGTTCTAACTCTTTTTTGTTATTCTTATATTGTCTGAAGAATGTTGAGTATTCAGCAACATTAAAATATGTATTTTTTACAAAATTTTCTGGTATCGAAACAATAAATGATGATCTATATACAACTTCGTTAATACCAATTTTTAAATATCTAATAACTTTGAAATCTAGACTAGATAGTACAATTACAAATATTGATATCGATACTAAAGTAAGTAAAGAAAATTTTTGTTGAGTGCTTTTTTTTAAAAAAGCAGATCTAATAGCAATTATAAAATCATCTCTGCTTGAGGCCATTACTCTTAATATTCAGTCAACATAGTCGAGAATGTTTGCTCTTGATCTAAAGCTTTTCCTGTTCCAATAGCTACACAAGATAAAGGTTCGTCTGCTATATGAACTGGTAGGCCTGTCTCTTTAGAAAATCTTTTATCAATATTTTTTAGTAAAGCACCACCTCCTGTTAAAACCAATCCCATATCAACCAAATCAGCTGAAAGTTCTGGAGGTGTACTCTCTAATGCATCTTTAATACCATTAACCATTTGTCTTAGAATATCATTCAAAGCAGCAGCGGTATCCTCTTCTGTGATATTAACTTCTTTTGGTGTTCCCGATCTTAGATCTCTTCCTTTAACTGCATAAGTATTATTGTTAGTTGGTATTGCAGTTCCAATTTCTTTTTTAATCTTTTCAGCTGTACTGTCTCCTATCATAAGATTATATTCTTTTCTCATATAGTTAATCATAGCAGCATCCATTGCATCTCCAGCAACTCTTAAAGATTTTGAATAAACTAAACCACCTAAAGACATAACAGCTATTTCACTTGTACCGCCGCCGATATCAACTACCATAGAACCAGTAGCTTCTGATATTGGAAGATTTGCTCCAATTGCTGCTGCTATTGGCTCTTCAATCAATTGCACTCTTCTTGCACCAGCAGCTAAAGCACTGTCTTGAATAGCTTTTCTCTCAACAGGAGTAGATCCAGTTGGGACACAAATTAAAATTCTTGGATTAGCAAAAGAGCTACCTTTATGCACTTTTTTGATAAAATGTTTGATCATTTCCTCAGTAACAATGAAGTCAGCTATCACACCATCCCTTAATGGTCTTATAGCTTGGATATTTCCAGGTGTTCTTCCTAACATTGTTTTAGCTTCATCTCCAACTGCCAAAACTTGTTTCTTTCCACCTTGATCAACAATTGCAACTACTGAAGGTTCATTTAAAACAACCCCTTGTCCTTTTACTACTACAAGTGTATTTGCAGTTCCCAAATCAATAGCCATATCTTGGCTCCATACTTTTTTTATTTTATCAAATATACCCATTAAAATACTCCTTTTACTTTTTTAGGTTCTAGATTTTTATAAAGAGATTTTTTTTCTCTTTTAATTAACATTTTGTTTAATGCATTTAAATATGCATTTGCTGATGCAACTAAAGTATCTGTATCTGCTGATTGTCCAACAGTTGTCCTGTCGTTTTCCTCAATCTTTACACTTACTGTAGCTTGAGCATCAGTGCCCTCTGTAACAGCATGGACTTGATATAAAGATAACTTAACATCATGTGGATATAGTTCTTTAATACATTTAAAAATTGCATCCACTGGCCCATCTCCTGTCTGAGAAGTTTCTTTTATATCCCCAAAAACATCTAATGTCATATCAGCTCGTTGTGGTTCACCAGTTCCAGCAAATACTTTCAGAGATTTTAGGTTTATCGCATTTATCTTATTATCAATTATTAGACTATCGTCTACTAATGCAACAATATCTTCGTCATAAACATGTTTTTTTTTGTCTGCCAAAATTTTAAATTTTCCAAAAGCAGCTTGAACTACATCGTCTGTGACATCTGTATAACCTAGATCATTTAATTTATCCTTAAATGCGTGTCTTCCTGAATGTTTTCCCATTACTAAAGATGTTTTTTTAACTCCAACACTTTCTGGAGTCATTATTTCATAAGTTTCTCTATTTTTTAACATTCCATCTTGATGAATACCTGACTCATGAGCAAAAGCATTTTTTCCGACAATCGCTTTATTAAATTGGACTGGAAAACCTGTTGCATTTGAAACTATTTTAGAGGCTTTGCTTATTAATTCTGTTTTAATACCAGTTTCATATGGAAGTAAATCATCTCTAGTTTTAATTGCCATAACAATTTCCTCTAGAGCTGCATTTCCAGCTCTCTCACCAATTCCGTTTATAGTGCACTCAATTTGTCTTACACCTGCAGACAATCCTGATAAAGCATTTGCAACTGCAAGACCAAGATCATTATGACAATGAGCAGAAATAATTGCCTTATCAATATTTGGTACATTATTTTTTATTGATGTAATGGTTTTAGCAAATTCCTCTGGAATAGAATAACCTACTGTGTCAGGAATATTTATTGTTTTTGCACCACAATTTATTGCAAGCTCAATAGTTTTATACATAAAGTCTAAATCAGTTCTTGTGCCATCTTCACAAGACCACTCTACATCATCTGTAAATTTTCTTGCATAGGTTACACTTTCTTTTATAGCTCCTAAAACTTGTTCGTTAGTCATGTTTAGTTTATGCTTCATGTGAACTGGACTTGTCGAAATAAACGTGTGAATTCTAAATCTTTTTGCAAACTTTAAAGATTCATGACAAGCATCGATATCTTTTTTTGTAGCTCTCGCTAATCCACATGGAATTGAGTTTTTAATACTTTTGCTTATTGCACTAACTGCTTCAAAATCTCCTGGTGAAGATATTGGAAATCCTGCCTCGATAATATCTATTCCCATTTCATCAAATACTCTGGAAATTTGAATTTTTTCCTCTACACTCATAGAGGCACCTGGTGATTGTTCACCATCTCTCATCGTAGTATCAAAAATATAAACTTTTTCTTTTTTGGTCATTACTTAATTTTTTTGAAAATCTATAATACAATCTATAAGTGATATTGCAAAATAAATGTCAAATTTAAGTAATTTTAAATGATCTTTTTGGGTCTATTTAAAAATTAGCCTTTATCGCTATCAACTAGTTTTTTCTTACCAATCCAAGGCATCATAGCTCTTAGTTTAGCTCCTACTTTTTCAACAGGATGTTCTGCTAATTTAGATCGTGTTGCAAGAAAGTTTTTTTGACCATTTTTACATTCATCCATCCATTGCTTAGTAAATTTCCCGGATTGGATATCTGCTAATACCTCTTTCATTCTTTTTTTTGTTTCTTCTTTATTTACAACTCTTGGCCCAGACTCATATTCACCATATTCGGCTGTATTTGAAATAGAGTAATTCATATTAGCTATTCCACCTTCATAAATTAAATCAACAATTAATTTTACCTCGTGGACAGTTTCAAAATAAGCCATTTCAGGTTCATAACCTGCCTCAACTAATGTCTCATATCCATTTTTAATTAATTCAACAAGTCCTCCACATAAAACAGTTTGTTCACCAAATAGATCTGTTTCAACTTCATCTTTAAATGTTGTCTCTATTATTCCAGATCTTCCACCACCTACTGCAGAGGCATATGACATTGCAAGATCTCTTGCTTTTCCTGATCCATTTTGATGAACAGCAAATAAACAAGGTACGCCTCCACCTTTCTCATATTCACTTCTAACTAAATGACCAGGTCCTTTAGGAGCTACCATAAATACATCCAAATCTTTTCTAGCTTTGATTAAATCATAATGAACATTTAAACCGTGAGCAAATGCTATACTTGTGCCTGGTCTAATTCTTTGATCAATATGATTTTTATAAATTTCTGCCTGTAATTCATCTGGCGTTAAAATCATAACAACATCAGCCCATTCAGCAGCATCAGATAAATTCATTACTTTTAAACCTTTGGACTCTGCTTTAGAGATGCTTGACGACCCTTCTCTTAAAGCTACAACAACTTCTTTAACTCCACTATCTTTTAAGTTTAATGCATGAGCATGACCTTGGCTTCCATACCCAAAAATTGCAATTTTTTTGTCTTTAATAAGATTTACATCAGTATCTTTTTCATAGAACATTTTCATAATTTTCTCCTATAATTAATTAAAAACTTTATTTCCTCTAGTCATTGCTACTGCACCAGTTCTTGAAATACTCACTAATCCGAATTTTTTTAAATCTTTCGCCATTTTGTCAATTTCTCTTCTTAAAGCTGTAATTTGAATAACATTAGATTTTTTTGTCTTATCCAATATTACAGCATTATATTTTTTACAAGCATTAATAGCCTTTTTAATTTTATTTGTATTACCAACTACTTTAAATAAGGCCATTTCTTTAAATATAACACTTTTATCATTTCTTTTAAAATCAGCTACTTTATGAACTGGAACCAGTTTTTTTAATTGAAGTTTTATTTGATCAATAACTTGTGGTGTTCCAGTGGTAACTATTGTTATTCTTGATATATTTTTTTTAGCATCAACCTCTGCAACCGCTAATGACTCAATATTATAGCCTCTGCCAGAAAACAGTCCTACTACTCTTGCTAAAACTCCTGCTTCGTTATCAACCCAAACAACAATAATATGTGTATCTGATTTTTCTTTTTTTGTTGAAACGCTATATGCTGATTTTGGATTAGCCATAATTAAACTAGTGCCTTACCTTTACCTGTAATTTTATTTTCATCTTTTTCACTAGGTCCAAGTATCATTTGATTGTGTGGTTTGCCAGATGGTATCATAGGGAAACAATTTTCATTAGGATCTACGTGACAATCAAAAATTACCGGACCATCATATTGAACCATCTCATTAATTTTTTCATCAAGTTCACTTGGTTTATCTGCTTTAATTCCTTTACAACCATAAGCCTCAGCCAATTTAACAAAATCAGGTAAAGCTTCTGAATAACTTTCAGAATAATTTTTCTCATGTAATAATTCTTGCCACTGTCTAACCATTCCCATGTATTGATTATTAAGTATAAAAATTTTAATCGGCAAATTATATTGAACAGCAGTAGACATTTCCTGCATTGTCATTAAAACAGAGGCCTCTCCAGCAATATCAATAACTAGTTTTTTAGGATGAGCTATTTGAACTCCTACAGCTGCTGGTAAACCATATCCCATAGTGCCTAATCCACCAGAAGTCATCCATCTATTTGGTTTGTTAAACTTATAATGTTGAGCAGCCCACATTTGATGTTGGCCTACTTCTGTTGTAATAAAAGTATCTTTGTTTTTTGTAAGTTCGTAAAGTCTTTGAACTGCATGTTGTGGTTTTATAGTTGTATCACTATTTTTAAAATGAAGAGAATTTTTAGTTCTCCATTTTTGAATTTGTTCCCACCATTTAGATATTTTTTCTTTATTTGATTTTTTTAAATCAATATTTTTCTTTTTCAGAGTTTTATTAATTCCATTAATTACTTCTTTAACATCTCCAACCAATGCTAGATCGACTTTTATAATTTTATTAATAGATGAAGGATCAATATCTATGTGAACTTTTTTTGATTTGGGTGAAAATTCATCTATCTTACCTGTTATCCTGTCATCAAATCTTGCTCCAATATTTATCAACAAGTCACAATCATGCATTGCGTTATTAGCTTCGTAAGTTCCATGCATACCAAGCATTCCTAAAAATTGATTATCGTCCCCAGGATAAGCTCCTAAACCCTGTAAAGTAGATGTGATTGGAAATCCTGTCAATTCAACAAGTTCTCTTAACGCTTCGCTCGCTCCTGGACCTGAATTAATTACTCCTCCTCCAGAATAAATTATAGGTTTCTTTGATTTATTCATTAAATTAATTAATTCATTTATTTCAAGTTGAGAAAATTGGTTAGATTTTTTTCCATTTAATTTTTTTTCAATTTTTGGTTTTGAATAATTGATCTTTGCAAATTGGATATCTTTTGGAATGTCGATTAAAACTGGACCAGGTCTTCCTGTGGTTGCAACTCTAAATGCTTCATGCAGAGTTTTTGATAAATCTTTTATATCTTTAACTAACCAATTATGTTTTGTGCAAGGTCTTGTGATACCTGTTGTATCACATTCTTGAAATGCATCTGTTCCAATTAAATGTGTTGGTACCTGTCCTGAAATACAAACTAAAGGAACAGAGTCCATGTAAGCATCTGTTAATGCAGTCACAACATTGGTAGCACCAGGCCCAGAAGTAACTAAAACTACACCTGGCTTACCAGATGATCTTGCATAACCCTCTGCAGCATGACCTGCACCTTGCTCATGTCTTACTAAAATATGTTTAATAGAAGAATGGTTTTTTAGTTCATCGTAAATAGGAAGAACTGCACCTCCAGGATAGCCAAAAATAAATTCAACACCTTGATCCTCAAGACATTTAAATACAATTTCTGCACCTGAATATAATTTAGACATTCAGGCAATCTAGCTGAAGTTGAGCTGATTGGTCAAGGCTAACTAAGAAATATCTAAATTTTTTTTAAAAATTTATTAAGGCTATCTGACTTAATTTTATTCCAATCCATCATGTTTCCTCTAGCCCAAGTGATCTGCCTTTTCGCATATTGCCTTGTCTTTATTGATATTTTTTCAATAACTTCTGAAATCTGAACTTTTTTATTCAAATAATCTTTAATTTCATTAATTCCAATAGCCTTAGAAGCTGTCATATTTTTTGGGACTTTAAGATCCATGAATTTTTTCACCTCTTTGATGGCCCCTTTTTCAATCATTTCATTAACTCGTACATTGATTTTCCTAATCAGTTCATCTTTTGGATAATCTATATAAATTTTATAAAAATCTCTTTGCTCATAATCGGATTTTGTATTTTTGAACCATTCATACATAGATTTTTTAGTAAACAATTTAATCTCATAAGCACGCATTAACCTTTGAGTATCTGTTGATCTTATTTGATTTATGACCATGGGATCTAATTTAATTAATTTAGAAAAAAATTCTTTAGACCCAAGTTTTTTATGTAAAGATCTTACTTTTGTTCTAAATTTAATTGGGATATTTGGTATCTTAACTAAACCTTCTGTTAATGCTTTAAAATACAAGCCTGTTCCTCCAACTAAAATAGGAACTTTTTTTTTACTTTTTAATTCAATAATCTTTTTATTAACTAATTTTAACCACTCTCCTGTTGAAAATTTTTTTTTAGCATTTTTAAAACCAAAATAATGATGTTTAATCTTGTCGTATTCTTTAGTGAATGGTCTTGCTGATAAAATCTTTAATTCTTTATATACTTGCATACTGTCAGCATTTATTATTTCTCCACCAATTTTTTTTGCGAGTTTTACTGCAAATTTAGATTTTCCTGATGCTGTTGGTCCATAAATTAAAATAATTTTGGATTTTAAATCCATATTCTAATCTAATTTTATACCAATGTATCTTCTTTGATTTTGAGTATTTAATATTACTAAAAGAATTGTTTTTTGATTACTTTTTAAAACATCTTTTACAACTTGGTTTAAATCCTCAGCTGATTTAATTTTTTTCTTTTGAGCCTCTAAAATGATACTATCAACTTCTATTGAATTAAATAACGGACTATTTTTTTCAATACTTGTAATAACAAGACCTGTAGTTTGATTAGGCAAATTTCTTGATTTGATATCTTCTTTTGATAATTTTCTGACTGTTATTTTTAGATCATCAATTTGCGTATCAATTTTTTTGGTTTCTTTTTCAGCAACTTTAAAGTCCTCAGACGTTTCTAATCTTCCAAGTGTGATATTTTTAATAATTTCTTTTTTGTTTCTCCAAATTTTTACTTTTACTTTTTTTCCTACTTCAGTTCTTGCAACTATAATAGGTAGTTCTTTCATTTCATTTATCTTTTCACCATCAAATTCAAGAATAATGTCTCCGGCTTTTACACCTGCTTTATCTGATGGACTATTTTGAGCAACACTTGCTACTAGTGCACCTCTAGGTTTTCCTAATTCTTCAACATCTGCAATTTCTTTTGTTACATCCTGAATCCTTACACCTAACCAACCTCTTTTTGTTTCTCCAAACTCTATTAATTGGTCAATTACAATTTTTGCGCTGTTTGATGGTATAGAAAAACCAATTCCAACGTTTCCACTTCTTCCAAGTATTGCAGTATTAATTCCAATTACATCTCCATCCATATTAAATAATGGTCCACCTGAATTTCCTTGGTTGATTGAAGCATCAGTTTGAATAAAATCTTCATATCTTGTTAAGCCAATAGATCTATTTCTAGCGGAGATAATTCCTGAAGTCACAGTACCACCTAAACCAAATGGATTTCCAATAGCAATCACCCAATCTCCAATTCTTGCTTTATCTGAGTCACCAAATTTTACAGGAGTAAATTTTTCATTTGTTTCCATTTGAAGTACAGCAATATCTGATAAAGGATCTGCTCCTATAATTTTAGCTTTAAATTTTTTTTCTCCATTCACTTGGACTACGATATCTTCGGCGCCATCAATTACATGATTATTTGTTACTACAATCCCTTTTTCATCTATGATAAATCCTGAACCTAAAGCTGAAGATTGTCTCTCTTGTGGAGTTCCAAATTCTCTAAACATATCCTCAAAAGGAGATCCTGGAGGAAATTCAAAACCTGGAAACGGGTTACTTTTGGTTACTACCGTTTGAGTTGAAGAAATATTTACAACTGAAGGCATTAATTTTTCAGCTAAATCAGCAAATGACCCTGGAATATTTTGTGAATTTGAAATTGGATAATAACTTAAAATGAATATTAAAGTGTAAATTATTGTTCTAATTTTATTCATGTTAGTTTTTTACGTAATAAATAATAATAAATCCTAATATTGCAAAAACTAATCCACCAATTCTTAATTGGCTGTCTTTGATTAGTTCAAGCTTCTTTAACATATTCTTCATTTTTGATGGAAATATGGCATATAAAATACCCTCTATAAACAAGAAGAGACCAAAAGCTATGATCAATTCTTTCATGTAAAGTTTATTCTGTTTTAGGTTTTATATTTCCAAAAAATTTAAAGAATTCACTATCCGGTGATAATATTAATGAAGTCTCACCACCAATTAAAGCTTTCTCATAAGCCTGCATCGCTCTATAGAATGCAAAAAATTCTGGATCTTGACCAAATGCATTAGCAAAAATTTTATTTCTTTGACCATCACCTTCACCCTTCATTATCTCAGATTTTTTCTGAGCATCAGCTAGAATAACTGTAACTTCTTTATCAGCTGTTGAAGTGATTGTTACTGCCATCTCTGCACCTCTTGCTCTAAATTCTTTTGCTTCTCTCTCCCTTTCAGTCTGCATTCTTCTAAAGATAGCATCACTATTTGCTTGAGGAAGATCAGCTCTTTTTATTCTTACATCAACTATCTTTATTCCAAAATTTTCTGCCTCGGTGTTCACCCCTTCTTGAATTAAAGCCATTTGTTTTGTTCTGTCTTCTGAAAGAAGAGTTTGTAACTCTTGCTGACCTAAAACGTTTCTTATTCTAGAGTTTATAATTGTTGCTAATCTAGATCTTGCAACTCTTTCATTTCCAACTGAAATATAGAATTTTAGAGGGTCAACTATTTGAAATCTTGCAAAAGCATCAACAATTAATCTTTTTTGGTCAGATGCAATTACTTCTTCTGGTGGTGTATCTAAATTTAAAATTCTCTTATCTAAAAATACCACGTTTTGAATAAAAGGTAATTTAAAATTTAATCCAGGTTTTAAAATTATCCTTTTTGGATCACCAAACTGAAGCACTATTGCTTGATTGACCTCTTTAACAATAAAAATTGAAAAGAAAGCTAATGCAGCTATTGCAACAATTATACCAGCTATAATTTTTCCAGCTTTCATTTTAATTTATCACTTTCTTTTTTTGTAACTCAGGTAATGGTAAATAAGGAACTACTCCTGAACCTGCATTTTTTTCAATTATTACTTTATCAATATCAGCTAAAACTTTTTCCATTGTCTCAAGATACATTCTTTCTTGAGTTACTGATTTTGCATTTTTGTATTCATTATAAATTGCTAAAAATCTACTAGCTTCACCCTCTGCTTTAGCCACAACTTCTTTTTTGTAAGCCTCTGCTGCTTGTAATATTTTTGCAGCTTCTCCCCGAGCTCTTGGAATAACATCGTTGGCATAAGCTTCAGCTTCATTTTTTGATCTTTCCATATCAGCTCTCGCTGCTTGAACATCTCTAAACGCATCAATTACCTGATCAGGTGGGTCAGCTTTTTGTGTTTGTACTTGTGTAATTTGAATACCACTAGTGTATTCATCTAAAATTTTTTGGATAATTTCTTGGGTATCAGTTTCTATAACTGATCTACCTTCAGTTAAAATTGGTTGAATATTAGATCTTGCAATTACTTCTCTCATTGCAGTTTCTGCTGCAGCTTTAACAGTTCCTTCTGGATCTTGAATTTTAAATAAAAAATTTCCAGCATCTTTAATTACCCAAAATACTGAGAAGTCGATGTTTACAATATTTTCATCCCCAGTTAACATCAAGCTTTCTTGGGGTACATCAGCTACACCACCTGATGATGAAAATCCACTATCTCTCTCAGATCTAAAACCAATATCTATTCTGTTAACCTTAGTTACTTTTGG
Source organism: uncultured Pelagibacteraceae bacterium (assembly GCA_902540275.1). GTDB lineage: Bacteria > Pseudomonadota > Alphaproteobacteria > Pelagibacterales > Pelagibacteraceae > Pelagibacter. The sequence continues at coordinate 52,362 of CACBMB010000010.1, forward strand.
TGTAAGAACTGATTCTACAGGAAAAGGAATATGATAATTTAATCCAGGTTGAGTAGTTTTTACGAATTTTCCAAATCTCAAAACAACACCTTGTTCATCTGGTAATACTCGATAAAGTCCACTTGCAAGCCAAACAAAGCCTAATACTATTAAAACTAAAATTGCTTGTTTTCCACCTGAAGAACTTCCTCCTGGTAAAAATTTTTTAATTTTTTCTTGAAATTCTCTTATAATTTTATCAACATCTGGTGGCGTTGGACCTCTACCTGAACCATTGTTATCACCTCCACCGGGAGGAGCTCCCCATGGACTACCACCTCTTTGCTGAAAATCGTCTGACATATGACACTCTATATAATGTCTTTATTTGGAAAAACAAGTTAAGATCTAACTATGCCAAAAGAAAAGCCGGAATTAAGTGACGCAATGCGAAAGAAAATGAGTGGAAAATCCTATGTGAGAAACCCAATTAATGGAACAAAATTTACTATAGCAATTTCAAGTGCTAAAGGTGGTGTTGGAAAATCTACATTTGCAACCAATATCGCTTTAGCTTTAAAAAAAATAGGTTGTAAAGTTGGATTGTTAGATGCTGATATTTATGGTCCTTCAATACCTAAAATGTTTGGTATTGATGAAAAACCAAAAAGTGATGGCCAAAAATTAGAGCCAGTTTTAAAATATGATATTCAATGTATGTCGATTGGTTTCCTTGCTGATCAACAAACTCCAATGATTTGGAGAGGGCCAATGGTTACAAGTGCAATCAAAACATTTACACAAAAAGTCAATTGGAAAGATTTAGATTTTATAATTGTAGATATGCCTCCTGGAACAGGTGATACTCAACTAACATTTTCTCAAGAAATTAAAATGGATGGTGCAATAATTATTTCTACCCCTCAAGAAGTTGCTCTTTTAGATGTAAAAAGAGGAATTAAAATGTTTGATAAGCTAGGAGTAAAAATTTTAGGGCTAGTAGACAATATGAGTTTTTTTATAGCTGAAGATGGAAAAAAATATCATTTATTTGGTGAAGGTGGTGTTAAAAAAACTGCAGACGAATTTAATAAAGAGTTTTTGGGAGAAATACCAATTAACCCCGATGTAGGAAAATCGGGTGATAATGGTAAACCAATAGTTGAAGAAAACCCTAATAATGAAATATCAAAAATATATATAGATTTTGCTAATAAAATTAAATCAGTTTATCTTCAAGATTAAAAGCAGTCATTAATTCATTCCATTCACGTTTGGATAATCCAGATTTTTCAGGATCAATTTTTTCACCATTTATTAATTTTTTAATTATTTCTTTACCATTTGAAGATACTTCTGTTCCTCCTACTCTATAATCTATAAATGCCTCATAGGTAATGGGAACCCATTTTTTTACTGTATCAAGCATTGCATCGGCGTAAGCTCTAATTTCATATTGCGCATGATGATCAGCTCTTAATCTTAAAAAATTCATTAAATTTAAAAGATCTGTTTTCCAGTACCATTGAGTATAAGTGTTTAAAGTTAAATTCATTCTTGCAAGTTCTCTTGCTAATCCAACTTGCTTTTCATCAATTACTGAACCGTCATATCTTTCATTTAACATTGTTTCATAATTATCATAGGTTTGTTCGGCATCTTTTTTTAATAAATCTAAAACTTTTTTTGCCTGATCACCCGTCAAAACATCTCCTCTTCCTTGTCTGTTGCTTTGAGATTGTGCAGCTAAATTTTCAACAGAAGGTAAGTAGAATTCTTTATCTAAAATAGAATATCTTGCAGAGTATTCATTTACATTAGCTGTTCTATGTCTAATCCATTGACGTGCAATAAAAATTGGAAGTTTAACATGATACTTTATTTCACACATTTCAAAAGGTGTACTATGCCAGTGCCTCATTAGGTATTTAATTAGTCCTGAGTCTGTTGAAACTTTTTTTGTCCCTTTGCCATAAGAAACTCTTGCAGCTTGAACAATTGAAGTATCATCACCCATGTAATCAATAACTCTTATAAATCCATGATCTAAGATCGGAATTGCCTCATAAAGAATATTTTCAAGCTCTTCTACTGTAACTCTCTTAGTCTTATTCTGTTGAGATTGTTGATCTTTAATTTCCTGTTGCTGTTCTTTAGTTAATTTCATGATTAATTTATTGAATCTTCAATAATTACTTTTATATTAAACATGTTGGTTTTCCAACTATGACGATAAACGAATTTCGTAATAACCATTGCGGACGTGGGGGCAGTACCCACCACCTCCACCATTTACAACTTATGGGGGTGAACTAGATTCGACGGGTGACTAAAAGCTATTCTTTCGTTCGGAATTGTTCCTCCGTAAAGGGCTAATTTATAATTGCTAACGAAAGTTACGCACTTGCTGCTTAATTAACTTTGTTAATCAAGTAAACGGGGTCCGGGGCACCTGGCAACAGAACGCCCCTTTTAATGATATGAAATTTGCAAAATATTTTGAAAAAGAACCTAAAACTTTTAGACACCTAAATAATCAATTAACAAAATCTTTAGAAGATTTTGAGAAAAGTTTAAAAGAAAAAGATATCGATAATCATTCTCAAATTAGAAATGCAAAATTCTTTGCTAGTAGACTAAAATTTTTCATAAACAATTATCTAGAAAAAAAAAATATAAATATCTTAGACTGCGGTTGTGGTTTAGGCTTTATAGCCAGATCTCTAAAAGAAATAAGTAATTTTGAAGTTTTTTATTGTGATCCATCACCAAGTATTAACAATATACACAAAACTCTTTTTTCTAATGAGAATTTTTTTCAGTCTGATATTGAAAACCTACCTAAAACAACCGATGAAAAATTTGATATAATTTATTTAAGAGAAGTTTATCCTTTTACAAGAGATGATAGTTTTATGAAACAAAAAAAATTGATAGAAATTCTCAATAAAAAACTTAAGCATGATGGTTTTTTAATTTTTGAACAAATAAAAAATAGAAATGATTTTTTTATAAATCTTAAAAATTTTAAATTTGAATATAAGATTTATTATTTACTTCCTTCTAAACTGGGCTGCAAAAAAAAATTAAATATTATTTTTTTCAAATACAAAATTTTTCAATTTTTAATTCTTGCAATTTATAAAATTTTAAATAAAGACATAAATCATTTCATATTAGTTAAAAAATTTTGACAAATAATAAATTTTTGGTGCGGCTAGAGAGACTCGAACTCTCATGGACTAAGTCCACCCGGCCCTCAACCGAGCCTGTCTACCAATTTCAGCATAGCCGCACTAATATGACCCATTTTAATTCAATGACAATCATGTTTCAAATTGATAAATTAAGTCATGGAATTTACACAAGAAGTAAAACGATCAACTAATAAAATATATAAAAAAATTTCAAAGGTAATGCCTGAAATTGAATGGTCTGTTCATGCTCCATATATTCATAAAATAAATAAACTTAAAAAAGAAAAAAATGCAGTAATTCTTGCACACAACTATCAAACACCAGAAATTTATCATGGGATAGCAGATTTCTCTGCAGATTCTCTTGCACTTGCAGTAGAAGCATCAAAAACTTCAGCAGAAATAATTGTAATGGCTGGAGTACATTTCATGGCTGAGACAGCAAAACTTATGAGCCCAAATAAAAAAGTTTTGCTACCTGATATGAATGCCGGATGTTCTCTCTCTTCATCAATAACTGGAAGAGATGTAAGATTGTTGAAAGAAAAATATCCAGGTGTACCTGTAGTCTCATATGTTAATACTTCAGCTGACGTTAAGGCAGAGACAGATGTTTGTTGTACTTCAGCAAACGCAGTGAAAATTGTAAAATCATTAGGAGTAAAAAAAGTAATTTTTTTACCAGATGACTACCTTGCAAAATATGTTTCTTCTCAAACCGATATTGAAATTATATCATGGAAAGGAATTTGTATTGTTCATGATCAATTTAATGAAAATGAAATTAAGAATATAAGGAAAAATAATCCAGGAATAAAAATTATAGCTCATCCAGAATGTCCGCCTGAAGTAATTAAAGCAAGTGACTTTGCTGGTTCAACATCTGGAATGATTAATTATGTTAAAAATAATCAACCAAAAAAAGTTATGATGGTTACTGAATGTTCAATGAGTGATAATATACAAGTAGAAAATCCTAATGTGGAATTTGTCAGACCTTGTAATCTTTGTCCTCATATGAAAAAAATTACATTGCCAAAAATTCTAGATTGCCTAGAGAACGAAACTGGTGAAATAATTATGGATCAAGATATAATCAATAAAGCTAAGCTATCAGTTGAAAAAATGGTTGCTATCGGTAGATAATCATTTGTGTCAAAGATTAAATTAAGCAAAAATTTTATAAAAAATACTGTCAAACTTGCTCTCAATGAGGATCTCTACCCATCTGGAGATATTACATCAAATTTAATTCAAAATAAAAAAAATATAAAAATTAAATTGATATCAAATCAAAATGCAATAGTTGCTGGACTATTATTTGTAAAATTTTCTTTTTCTTTAATTGATAAGAAAATAAAATTTATTATAAAAAAAAAAGACGGTTCAATTGTAAAAAAAAATTCAATAATCGCAATTATACAAGGAAAAGCTCAAAGTATATTAATTGCTGAAAGAGTAGCTTTAAATTTTTTGTCACATATTTCTGGTATAGCAACTAAAACAAATAAATTTGTTAAATTGGCTGGAAAAAAATGTAAAATTTGTTGCACTAGAAAAACTATTCCAAACCTGAGAGTTATACAAAAATATGCAGTTAAATTGGGAGGTGGTTTTAATCATAGATTTAATTTAAGTGATGAATTTTTAATAAAAGATAACCATATTGCCAGTTCTGATATTAAAGAATTAGTTTTACAGGCAATAAAGAACAAACAAGGAAGGAAAATTACTGTAGAGGTTGATAATCTTAATCAATTAAAAAAAATCATGGGATTAAAATTTGATACTGTTTTATTGGATAACATGAGTATAAAAAATTTAAAAAAAGGGGTAAAACTTGCAAAAAAATTTTATGAAACAGAAGCATCTGGTAATATTAATCTTAAAAATGTAAGCTCTGTTGCTGCAACTGGAGTTGATAGAATTTCAATTGGAAGCTTAACTCATAGTGTTCCATCTATAGATTTTAAATTAGAGTTCTAAGTTTGAAATTTAGTTAATCTTTTTTTTAAGCTCTGCTTGAGCAGCAGCTAATCTTGCAATAGGCACTCTATAAGGAGAACAAGATACATAATTAAGGCCTGCTTTTGAGCAAAAATGAATACTACTTGGATCACCTCCATGCTCACCACATATACCTAACTTAATTTTCTTATTTTGTTTTTTTCCTCTTTCAACAGCTATTTTTACTAAATCTTTAACACCATCATCAATGGACACGAAAGGATCTATAGTAAAAATTTTATTATCTATATAATCATTTAAGAATTTTCCACTATCATCCCTACTTATTCCAAGAGTGGTTTGGGTTAAATCATTCGTTCCAAAACTAAAAAATTCAGCATGTTTTGCTATATCTTTAGCTTTAATAGCAGCTCTTGGTAATTCAATCATTGTACCAACTAAAAATTCAATTTTAATTTTATTTTCATTTTGAACTTTTTTTGCAGTACTGATTACTAAATCTTTCATAATCTTGATCTCAGCTTCGGTTGAAACTAATGGTATCATTATTTCAGGAAAAGCAGATTTCTGCTTATTTTGTTTAAGTTCAGTCAAAGCCTCAAAAATAGCTCTACATTGCATTTCATAAATTTCTGGAAAAGAAATTCCTAATCTACAACCCCTATGACCTAGCATAGGATTTTGTTCATAGAGCTCATCTATTCTAGACGCTACATCTTTTTTATCCACCTTAATAACATTTGCTATTTCAGAAATTTCCTTATCAGATTTAGGTAAAAATTCGTGTAATGGCGGATCCAATAACCTTACTGTAACTGGAAGACCGTGCATAATTTTAAATATTTTCATAAAATCTTTTTTTTGATGAGGTAGAAGCTTTTTCAAAGCAATAGCTCTATTTTCTGGAGTTTTTGATAAAATCATTTCTCTGACTGATAAAATTCTCTCCTCGTCAAAAAACATATGTTCAGTTCTACAAAGACCGATACCCTCGGCCCCAAAATCTCTCGCAGTTTTTGTATCTAAAGGAGTTTCTGAATTTGTTCTTACTTTTAATTTTCTTATACTATCTGCCCACCTCATCAATTTAGAAAAATCACCAGAAATTTCAGGTTTTACTGTAGGAACTGTGCCTAAAATAATTCTTCCTGTAGAACCATCAATAGTAATTGTATCTCCCTCTTTAACTTCAATAGACGATGTTTTAAAAATTTTTAGATCGTAATTAATATCAATCTCACTCGAGCCAGAAACACAAGGTCTTCCCATGCCTCTTGCAACAACTGCAGCATGACTAGTCATTCCACCTCTAGCAGTCAAAATTCCTTTTGCTGCATGCATACCTTGAATATCTTCTGGAGATGTTTCGACTCTTACTAAAATTGTATCCTGCATCATATCATTTAATCTTTCAGCTTCCTCAGATGTAAAAACTACTTTTCCACTTGCAGCTCCTGGAGATGCTGGAAGGCCATTAGCAATTACATTAATAGAACTTTTTTCATCCAATGTAGGATGTAATAGGGTATCTAAAGAATTTGGGTCAATTCGAAGAACAGCTTCATTTTTTGAAATCAACCTTTCTTTGACCATATCTACTGCAATTTTGACAGCCGATTTTGATGTTCTTTTACCAGATCGAGTTTGTAGTATCCAAAGTTTACTATTTTCAACTGTAAACTCTACATCTTGCATATCTTTATAATGCTTTTCTAATTTCTTTAAAATTTTATATAGCTCCTCATAAACTTTTTGCATCGACTCTTCCATTGATGCTTCTTTTACTTTTGCCTCTTTTTTTGCTTTTTTAGTTATGTATTGTGGTGTTCTAGTGCCTGCAACAACATCTTCTCCTTGTGCGTTTATTAAATACTCTCCATAAATACTATTAGATCCATCTGATGGATTTCTTGTAAATACTACGCCAGTAGCACAATCATTACCCATATTTCCAAAAACCATAGATTGAACATTTACTGCTGTTCCCCATTCAGAAGGAATCTGATTCAATTTTCTATAAACTTTTGCACGATTACTCTCCCAAGACAAAAATACAGCACTAATAGCACCAAATAATTGTTGATAAACATCTTGTGGAAAATCTTTTTTAGATTTTTCTTTAACAGTATTTTTAAAATCTTTTATTAAACCATCCCAATCTTCTTCATCTAAATCAGTATCTAAAAGAACTCCTTTAGTTAACTTGTAATTTTCAATCAGTTCTTCAAAATGATAGCTTTCAACACCCATAACTACGTTTCCATACATCTGAATAAATCTTCTATAACTATCTTTGGCAAATCTTCCATTTGAAGTTTTTTTTGAAAGTGCAACTACCGTTTTATCGTTTAGACCAAGATTTAAAATTGTATCCATCATACCTGGCATTGAAACTCTTGCTCCAGATCTAACTGATAAAAGAAGAGGATTCTTTAGGTCACCAAATTTTTTAGATACATCTTTTTCTATAACTTTGAGTTCTTTCTTGATTTGATTAATTAATTTTGTATTTAATTTTTTTTTATTTTTATAAAATATCTCACAAACTTTTGTCGATATTGTAAATCCAGGTGGTACAGGCAATCCCATTCTGCCCATTTCTGATAAATTGGCACCCTTTCCTCCCAAAAAATTTATTGGATTCTTTATCTTTTTTGCAACTTTTGACTTAAAATTTAAAATTAACTTATTCATTACTAGCTTTTAACATTTGAAAATTTGTAAAATTTTGAAACGTTTTACATAACATATTGATAAGTTCCAATCGATTTTTTCTTAAAGTCTCATTTTCCTCATTTACTTTTACGTTATCAAAAAACTCAAAAACTTCTTTTCTAGCATCAGCTAAAATAGACAATGATTTTTCGTAATTTTCATCATTATTGATGGAAGAATAATACTTTTTGATTTCATTAACTTTTTTAAATAAGTTTTTTTCAAAATCACTTTTAAAAATTGCAGGATCAGTTGTGTTGTCTATTTCAATTTTATTATTTTTCATTTCATTTTCTAGAATATTTGAGGCTCTTTTAAATGTAGAAGTAATATCTATTCCAATTTGATTGTTTATTATCTTATTGAGACATCTTGCTTTTTCATAAGATGAAAATAATTTATTTAAAGAAAAAGATAAAATTATAGCTTCTATTATATCATGTCTTATCTCTTTTTCTTTTAAATAATATCTAAATCTGTCTTTTAAAAAATCATTTAGTTCCTTTTGCAAATTCTTGTTTCTTAGATTAAAACCTTGATCTTCGTATAAACTTGAAGAAAAACTGAATAGGTCATGTATTTTTAAGTTTTTTTTGTTTTCAATTATAGTTCTAATTATACCTAGAGCATTTCTTCTAAGTGCAAAAGGATCTTTTGAGCTTGTTGGTTTTTCATTAATTCCAAAAAACCCAACCAGAGTGTCTATTTTATCAGTAATTGATAAAGAAATACTAAATGGTTTTTTAGGAACCCTCGAATTCAATCCAATTGGCAGATACTGTTCCCTCAATGCTAATGAAATATCTTTATCAAAACCCTGATAAGCTGAAAAGTATCCTCCCATCACTCCTTGAAGTTCAGGAAATTCACCAACTAATTCAGAAGTTAAATCTGTTTTGCAAATTGATGCTGATAACTCAACTTTCTCCTTACTTATTAATAATTCATCTGAAATTACGCCACCAAGTTTTCTCATTCGTTGTACTTTGTCAAAATAATTCCCAAGACCTTTAAAAAAATTTATAGATTTCAATTCTGATATTTTTTTAACTAAATTTTGAGATTTATCTTTATTCCAAAAAAAATCTGCATCATTCAACCTTGCTTCAACTACTCTCTCATTTCCTCTTTTGATAAGACCTTTACGATCTTTTTTGTTTGCAACAATCAAAAATTCATTGGTAATTTCATTTTTATCGTTAAAAGTTGGAAAATATTTCTGATGTGTTTCCATAGTTAAAGTTAAAATCTCTTTAGGAATAGATAAAAACTTTTTATCAAAATTACATATTAGAATATTGGGGGTATCTACTAAATTTACGACTTCATCAATTAGTTTAGGATTATCATTAATCTTTAACCCTTTTCTTTTCAAAATTTTTGAAAAATTTCGATGTATTATTTTTAGTCTCTTATTTTGATTAATAAATACTCCTTGTTTTTCAAAAAACTTTTCATAATTTTTAAAATTATCAAAATTTTTTTTCTTTTCCTCGAGATCCTTATCTATAAAAGTAGAGTTTGAAGAGACTAAATGGTGAAAATTAAAACTAATTATTTTTTTATCAAATACTGATAAAATTGATTTTAATGGTCTCCCCCAGTTTAATTCAAATTCACCCCATTTCATTGACTTTTTCCATTGATAGCTGTCTAAAATTTTTGGAATAAAATCAATTAAAAGATCGTTGGTCTTTAAAGATTTTGATTTTGTTTTATAAAAATAAAATTCACCTTTTTCTGTTTTTTTTTTATATAGATCTTTTTTTTCTATTTTATTGGATCTAATAAAACCCTCGAGTGCTTGTTCCGGTGCCTCTATTTTTGGTCCTCTAATTTCCTCAGATTTAATTTTTATTATTTTATCTAAACCTTCAAAAACTATAACTACTCTATTAGGGGAAGATAGTGAAAAACTTTTTTTTGATTTAATTAATTTTTCATTAAATAAATTTTTGAAATCATTTAAAATTTTTTCCCTTAAATCTTTTTGAAGGCCAGCTGGAATTTCCTCACTAAAAAGTTCTAAAAAAAATTCTGACATACTATTTTTGTGTTTCAATCCAAATTGCTGCTGCTGATTTCGTTATTTCTCTTATTCTGCTAATGTATTCAGCTCTCTGCGCCACACTAATCACACCTCTGGCATCTAACACATTAAATATATGACTTGCTTTTAAACACTGATCGTAGGCTGGTAAAGATATTTTTTTTTTAACTAATGAAATTGCTTCACTCTCGAACATATCAAAAATTTTAAAAAGATTTTCAGTATTAGCGTGCTCAAAATTATATGATGAAAACTCTTTTTCAGCTTGATGAAAAACTTCTTTGTACTCAATTCCTTCATTATTCCAAACTAAGTCATAAACATTTTTTTTTTGTTGGGTAAACATACAAATTCTTTCTAAACCATAAGTAAGTTCAACAGATACCGGTTTACACTCAAAACCTGCCATTTGTTGAAAATATGTAAACTGAGTTATCTCCATCCCATCACACCAAACTTCCCAACCTAGCCCAGCGGCACCAAGTGTAGGACTCTCCCAATCATCTTCAACAAATCTAATATCATGATCTTTATGATTAATACCTATCACTGACAAGCTATTTAAATAAAGTTTTTTAATGTTTGATGGAGATGGTTTAATTATTACTTGAAATTGGTAATAATGCTGGAGTCTATTTGGGTTGTCTCCATATCTTCCATCTGTTGGTCTTCTTGAGGGTTGCACGTAAGCAGCTTTCCAAGGTTTTGGTCCAAGAGATCTTAAAGTTGTCGCCGGATGAAATGTTCCAGCTCCAACCTCCATATCATAAGGTTGTAAAATAATACAACCATGTTTACTCCAAAACTTTTGTAAATTTAAAATCGTATCTTGGAAAGTCTGAAACTTTGGTTTTTTTTCATTTTTTTTAGAGGCCATATCTTTGCCAGACAGATTTTTCATCCAATAGATTTATAAGCTGATCAACGCGATCATTTGATGATGATAATTTTCTACTTAACCAGCTTTTTGATTTTTCAAATTTTTTAATTACAACATTTTCTCCAAATTTTTCTCTTAATATTTGATTAGCATCTCCAACTCCATCAATCAAACCAAGATCTTTTGCTTTTCTACCTGACCAAAACTCTCCTGAAAATAATTCAACTTCATTTCTTTTTAATTTTGACCCTCTGCTTTTTTCAACAACTTCAATAAAATCTTTGTGCAAATCTAGCTGAATATTTTTTAGTCTTTCTATATCTTCCTTCTTTTCTTCTTGAAAAGGGTCTAATGTACTTTTATTTTTACCGGCGGTATGGACTCTTCTTTCAACACCAATTTTTTTTCCAAATAATTTTAATTCTGAGTTATAGTCCAATGTATCATCAGCAATTTGAAAAGTTAAACCAAGGTTTCTACCATAAAACTCTAAAGCTTCTTTCTGCTTATTATTCGTATCAGATAAAATTGCCCCAACTTTTGTTGATGCTGCAAATAATTCTGCAGTCTTAGCAGATATAATTTTAAGGTATGTTTCTTCTAACATGTCAACTTCGCCTTTGTGTTGAAGTTGTAATACTTCCCCTTGAGCAATCTTTGAGGAAGTGGAAGATAATAATTTTAAAACTTCTAAGTTTCCATCTTCTACCATCATTTCAAAACATCTACTTAGCAAATAATCTCCAACTAGTACAGATGATTGATTATCCCAAATTTTATTTAGAGTTTTTTTTCCTCTCCTTACAGTGCCATTATCTATTACATCATCGTGCATTAAAGTTGCAGAATGGATTAATTCTACGCAAGCTGCTAAATTTATATCTCTTGTGCCTTTTGAGTAATTGCATAATTTTGCAGATCCTAAAGTGAGTAACGCTCTTAATCTTTTACCACCAGTATCAAGGTGGTAATCAGTCATTTTTTTTACTAATTCAACATTACTTGATAATTTTAGTTTAATCTTTTCTTCTACTAGTAATAATCT
>CACBMB010000011.1 GCA_902540275.1 uncultured Pelagibacteraceae bacterium
CAAATATTTACACTTTATCCAGAAATTTTTCCTGGGCCTTTAGATAAAGGTCTTTATGGTAAAGCAATGGCTAAAAAATTATGGAGTTTGAATGTAATAAATATTAGAGACTCAGCCACAGATAAACACAAGACAGTTGATGATGCACCATATGGTGGTGGATCAGGAATGTTGCTTAAACCTGATGTTTTAGCAAAATCTATTGATAAAAATTTAAATGAGGGAGAAAGAATTTTTTATCTTTCACCTAAAGGCAAAAGGTTTGATCAAAACCTTGCTTTGAATTTATCAAAAGAAAAATCATTTTCTCTAATTTGTGGACATTTTGAAGGTGTTGATGAGAGAGTTTTAACTACAAGAAATATAGAGGAAATTAGTATAGGAGATTATGTGTTGTCAGGTGGAGAAACGGCAGCTTTCGTAATACTTGATAGTGTGTTAAGACTTTTGCCCGGAGTTTTGGGGAATGAAAAATCAGTTTCTGAGGAAACTTTTGAAAATGGTCTTCTAGAGTATCCTCAATACACAAAACCACAGATTTGGGAGCAAAAATCAGTTCCTGATGTGTTATTATCGGGGGACCACGCTAAAATTAAAGACTGGCGTTTATCTCAATCTGAGGCTATAACTCGCGACCGAAGACCAGATTTGTGGCAAAAATATAAGAAGAATTAATTTGTTAAATATTAAAATGAAAACCATTGAGGAAATAAACCAGTTTAACGTAAAGAAAATACTTTCAGAAAAGAAAATACCTAATTTCTATCCTGGAGATGTTGTTAAGGTTGGTGTTAGGATCACTGAGGGAAAGAAAGAAAGAATTCAATATTTTGAAGGTGTATGTATTGCAAAAAAGAATAGAGACTTAAATTCTTCCTTTACAGTCAGAAAAATTTCTTTTGGAGAAGGAGTTGAGAGAACTTTTCCGTTATTTGGAACTGTAATAGATTCTATAAAAGTAATACGTTCGGGAAAAGTAAGAAGAGCAAAACTTTATTACTTAAGAGATAGAACTGGTAAGTCTGCTAGAATTGCAGAAAAGATTAGAAAAAAAATCGGTATTGATATAGATGTTAAGCCAGAGACGGTAACAGAAGAAAACCTTGCTCCAGAAGTTAATGAGATCAAGTCAGAATCAAAAAAAGAGACTTCACCGGATAATGAGTCAAAATTAGAGGAAGCTCCAAAAATTGATGTTAAAAAAGACGCATCTGTGGCCGAAACTAAGACAGAAAAAAAACTTGAAAATTTACAAGAAAAAAAATAATTTTTTTTTCAATGCCCAATACTCTTTACGATAAAATTTGGAAAGATCATTTAGTTCATCAGCAAGATGACGGTACTGCATTATTGTTTGTTGATAGACATTTGGTTCATGAGGTTACTAGTCCACAAGCTTTTGAAGGGCTTAGAAATTCTAAACGAAAAGTAAGACATCCAAAACTAACATTAGCGGTTGCGGATCATAATGTTCCAACTACTGATAGATCAAAGGGTATTTCAGACAAAGAGTCTAAAATCCAAGTTGAAACTTTAGAGGCTAATTGTGAAGAATTTGGTATCAAACTTTTTGGAATGAATGACAAAAGGCAAGGAATTGTTCATGTTACTGGTCCAGAACAAGGTTTTACTCAACCTGGCACTGTAATAGTATGTGGAGATAGTCATACAGCAACTCATGGAGCATTTGGTGCATTAGCATTTGGAATTGGAACTTCAGAGGTAGAGCATGTTCTAGCTACACAAACTTTAGTTCAGAAAAAAGCAAAAAATTTTAGAATAAACGTAGACGGTAAACTTCCGTTAGGAGTTACTTCTAAAGATGTGATTCTTCAGATAATTGGAAAAATTGGAACTGCTGGTGGAACTGGTTGTGTAATAGAGTATTCAGGAAATTTAATAAGATCTTTAACTGTTGAACAAAGAATGACAATTTGCAATATGTCTATTGAGGGAGGTGCAAGAGCAGGATTAATAGCTCCAGATGAAAAAATATTTAAATATCTTGAAGGTAAGCCCATGTCTCCAAAAGGTATTAACTGGGATAAAGCTTTAGAAAATTGGAAAAATTTGAAAACTGACGATGGCGCAAAATTCGATAAAGAAGTTAATTTAAAGGCTGAGGAAATATTACCAATGGTAACTTGGGGAACTTCTCCACAAGATGTAATAACAATTGATGAAAAGATTCCTAATCCTCAAAATGAAAAAGATGAGGATAAGAAAAATTCTCTAGAAAGAGCATTAAATTATATGGGTTTAAAACCCAATATGGCTGCAAAGGATATAAAAATTGATAAAGTTTTTATTGGAAGTTGCACAAATGGAAGAATTGAGGATTTAAGAGAAGCTGCAAAAATTCTTAAAGACAAAAAAATTGCTTCACATGTTCATGCAATGGTTGTCCCTGGATCTGGATTGGTAAAAGAACAGGCAGAACAAGAGGGATTAGATAAAATATTTGTTAATTCTGGTTTTGAATGGAGAGAACCAGGTTGTTCAATGTGTCTTGCGATGAACGCTGATAAATTAAAACCCGAAGAAAGATGCGCATCAACTTCAAACAGAAATTTTGAGGGAAGACAAGGAAGAGGTGGAAGAACTCATTTAGTGAGTCCCGGAATGGCAGCAGCAGCAGCAATTTCGGGAAGTTTAGATGACGTGAGAAAGTATCAAAATTAGATGCAAAAATTTAATACATTAAAAAGTATTCCAGCATATTTACCAATAGTTAATATTGATACAGATATGATAATTCCTAAACAATTTCTTAAGACAATAAAGAGGACAGGATTAGGAAAAAATTTGTTTTTTGAGATGAGGTATGATGAACACGGTAACAAAATTAATGACTTTGTATTAAATAAGAGCCCATTTGATAATTCAAAAATTTTAATTGCTGGAAAAAACTTTGGTTGTGGTTCTTCAAGAGAACATGCTCCTTGGGCATTATTAGATTTTGGTATAACATGTGTGATAAGTTCAAGCTTTGCAGATATTTTTTATAACAATTGTTTTAAAAATGGAATTTTACCAATCATCTTAGATGATGAAAAAATAAAAGAATTATCTGAGTATGCAAATAGAAAAGAAGAAGTTTCTATAGATCTTAATGAAGAAAAAATAGTTTATGGAAATAATGAAATTAAATTCAAAATTGACCCTTTCAAAAAAAAATGTCTTTTAGAGGGACTAGACGATATTGCGCTTTCACTCAATAAATCTGATAAAATTGAAAATTTTGAAAAAGATCTAAAAGTTAAAAAACCATGGATCTTTAATGATTAAAGTAAATAAAAGAAAGATATTACTTCTTCCTGGTGATGGAATAGGCCCTGAAGTTATTGGTGAAGTTAAAAAAATAGTTACTTGGTTTAATAAAAAAAAATCTATGGATTTTGAAATAGATGAAGATTTAGCAGGTGGTTGTTCATATGATAAACATGGCACTCCAATAACTGATGAAGTTTTTTATAAAGCATTAGAAAGTTCATTTGTAATGTTGGGTGCAGTTGGTGGACCAAAATGGGATAAATTAGAATTTTCAAAAAAACCTGAAAGAGCACTTCTTAAATTGAGAAAAGAATTGAAACTTTTTGCTAACCTTAGGCCAGCAATATGTTTTAAACAATTAGTTGATGCCTCAACTTTAAAGCCAGAAATTGTTTCTGGGTTAGATATAATGATAGTAAGAGAATTGACAGGTGGAATATATTTTGGTGAACCTAGAGGGATTAAACCGATTGAAAATGGCGAGAGAAAAGGAATTAATACACATACTTATACTAGTAGCGAAATAATACGTGTAGCAAGAATTGCATTTGATTTAGCTAAAAAAAGATCTAATAAAGTTACTTCATGTGAAAAATCAAATGTTATGGAGGCAGGACAACTTTGGAAAGAGGAAGTACAAACTCTTCATGACAAAGAGTACAAAGATGTAGAGTTGAGTCATATGCTTGCAGACAATTGTTCAATGCAATTATTAAGGAACCCAAAGCAATTTGATGTGATTGTAACAGATAACTTATTTGGTGATATGTTATCTGATCAAGCTTCTATGTTAACAGGCTCGTTAGGTCTTTTGCCCTCGGCGTCATTAGGAGCAAAAAATAAAGATGGTGAAATGCGAGCAATGTATGAACCTATTCATGGATCTGCTCCAGATATTGCTGGTAAAGGTATAGCAAATCCAATCGCAACAATATTAAGTTTTGCTATGGCTTTAAGATATTCTTTAGATTTAGATAAAGAAGCAGAAGCATTAGAAAAAGCTGTGCAAGACGTATTAAATGATGGATTGAGAACAAAAGACATTTTATCTGGAGGAATGAAGGAAGTATCAACATCTCAAATGGGTGATGCGATAATTTCAAAATTGCAATAATCAATTAATTATTTTAAACTAAATTTATGCCAAGCTATACAGCACCAGTAGAAGATATGATGTTTCTTTTTGAAAAATTAAGAAACAATAAAAATTATAATGAATTAGAGAAATATAAAGAAGTAAGCTCAGACCTTGTAAAAGATATTTTACAGGAAGCGGCTAAAATTAATCAAAATCTTATTTTACCTCTTGCAAAAGTTGGAGATGAAAATCCAGCAGTTTTAGAAAATGGAGTTGTTCGAACACCACCAGGATACAAAGAAGCATATCAAAAATATATTGAAGATGGTTGGACCTCATTATCTTGCGACCCAAAATATGGAGGTCAAGGAATGCCAAAAACAGTCAGTGCTTTTTTTGATGAAATGTTATCTGCCGCAAGTCTTTCTTTTAAACTTTATAGTGAACTAAGTATAGGCGCTTATAACTGTATAAATCACCATGCTACAGATGAAATCAAGGATAAATATTTGCCAAAAATGGTTGAAGGAAAATGGAGCGGAACTATGTGCTTAACTGAACCAGTATGTGGAACTGATTTGGGTCTGCTCAAAACTAAAGCATCCGAACAGTCAGATGGAACTTATAAAATAAGTGGACAAAAAATTTTTATTACATCAGGTGATCATGATTTAACTGAGAATATAATTCATTTAGTATTGGCAAGAGCAAGCGACTCTCCTGCTGGAACAAAAGGTATAAGTTTATTTTTAGTTCCAAAGTATGTTGTTAAAGACGATGGAAAAGTAGGACCTAGAAATGGAATTTCGACAGGTTCTATTGAAAATAAAATGGGGATTAAAGGTTCTGCAACATGTGTATTAAATTTTGATGAAGCTACAGGATATATGATTGGGCAAAAGGATAAAGGTTTGAATGCAATGTTCACAATGATGAATCTTGAGAGAATTGTTGTCGGTATTCAAGGACTAGGTATTTCTGAGATTGCATATCAAAATTCATTAGCATACGCAAAGGAGAGAAAACAAGGTAAAACAAATAAAACGAAATCAAAAAACGGTGCAGATTTGATAATAGAACATGCTGATATTAGGAGAACATTATTAAATATGAAATCTATAATTGAAGGTGAAAGAGCATTATGTTTTTGGTTATCGCAACAAACCGAAGTAAGTCTAAATCATCCAAATGATCAAATAAGACAAGAAGCATCTGATTATGTTTCATTAATGACTCCAGTAGTAAAATCACTATTCACTGATCTTGCTATGGAAATAACGAATGATGCAATGCAAATACATGGGGGTTATGGTTATACGAAAGATCAGGGGATTGAACAATTATATCGTGATAATAGAATAACACCAATTTATGAGGGGACAAATTCAGTTCAAGCGGCAGATTTAGTGTTCAGAAAACTTTCAAATAAAAATGGGAATATTATTAAAAAATTTTTAGATTTAGTAAAATCGGAGATAGATTCTGATAATGAAAAAATTAAACCGTTTATTAAAGATTTTGATTATTATCTAAATATTTTGACTAAGTTTAGTGAATGGATAGATGATAAAAATAAAACTGAAAAGGATGATGTAAGTGCAGCGGCTAACGATTATTTAAGAACATTAGGATATGTATCTATTGCCTATTCTTGGATCAAAGTTTTAGAGGTAAGTTTTAAAGATTATAATGAAAATAAAAATTTTTATGATGACAAGATAAACACAGCTAAATTCTATTTTGATAAAGTCCTGCCAAGAGCTGAACAACATTATAAAACTGCTATTTCAGGTAGTTCTAATATAATGAACTTCAAATTTAACTAATATGAGCCATTACGATAAGAACTTGGATAAAAATAAAGCTAATTATGTTTCATTAACACCCTTAACTTTTTTAAAAAGAGCTAAAGAAATTTATCCAAATTATGAGGCGGTTATTTACGAGGACCGTAAATATACTTGGGATCAGGTTTATAAAAGAACAGTTAAATTTGCTAGTGCACTAAATAAAATTGGTGTTGGAAAAGGTGATACTGTTTCTTTTTTAGCTTTTAATACTCCAGAAATTTTTGAAGGTCATTACTCAGTGCCAATGACAGGCGCAGTATTAAATACTATTAATATAAGATTAGATGCTAAAACTATTGCCTATATTTTAGATCACAGTGAAGCAAAAGTATTAGTTGTAGATAGACAACTCCATGTGGAAGTAAAAAAAGCTTTAAGCACTTTAAAAAGAAAAATTATTATAATTGACATAAACGATAAATTTGCTGATCAGTCTAAGTGTGAGAAAATTGGTGAATTAGAGTATGAAAGCTTTCTAAGCACTGGTGACGAAGATTATAATTGGGAAATGCCAGAGGATGAATGGCAAGCTATATCGTTAAGTTATACATCTGGAACAACAGGAAATCCAAAAGGTGTTGTCTACCATCACAGAGGATCATATTTAATGTCTACTGGAAGCGCAGTTGCTTGGAACATGCCTAATAGATTAAATTTTTTAACAATAGTACCAATGTTTCATTGTAATGGATGGGGCTATCCGTGGACTATCCCAATGTTAAATGGAAGAACAATTTGTCTTAGAAATATAGATATTAAAAAAATATTTGAATTGATTGATAAGTATAATGTAACTCATTTTGGCGGAGCACCAATTGTATTGAATATGATTACAGGGGCGGCAGAGTCTGATAGAAAAAAATTAAAACAAAAGGTTTATGTACTTACTGCTGGAGCTCCACCACCAAGTATTATATTTAAAAAGATGAATGAACTTGGATTCGAAGTGATGCATGTCTATGGTCTAACAGAAACTTATGGTCATGTTACTCAATGTGCTTGGAATGACGCTTGGAATAAATTTGATGAGGAAAAACAAAATGAGATAAAAGCAAGACAAGGAGTGAGGTACCCAAATACTGAAGGAATAGCAGTTATGAATCCAGAGACAATGGTAGAGGTTCCTAAAGATGGAAAAACAATTGGTGAGATAATGATTAAAGGAAATGTTGTCATGAAAGGATATTTTAAAGATAAGGATGCAACATCCAAAGCTATGCATGGTGGGTGGTTTCATTCTGGCGATTTAGCAGTTATGCATCCCGATGGTTATGTTAAAATTCAAGACAGGTCCAAAGATATTATTATTTCAGGAGGTGAAAACATTTCCTCGATAGAAATAGAGAATACTTTAGCGAAACACCCTTCAGTGTCTATTGCAGCAGTGGTAGCTAAACCAGATGAAAAATGGGGAGAAGTGCCATGTGCATTTATTGAAATGGTCAAAGATAAGCCCGTAACAGAAAAAGAATTAATAAGTTTTTGTAAGGAAACACTGGCAGGATTCAAGGTGCCAAAACAAGTAGTTTTTTGTGATTTACCAAAAACTTCAACTGGCAAAATTCAGAAGTTTGAGCTTAGAAAAAAATTTTAGGTAATTAATTGATATTTCAAATAGACAATAAAAGTATTTATGCATCTGATGCAGGACAAGGCATTGATTCTGATAAAGAAACTATTGTATTTTTACATGGCAGTGGTCTCTCACATATAGTTTGGTCCCTGACAGAACAGTTTTTTTCAAATAAAAATTTTAATGTATTATCTATTGATTTGCCTGGACATGGGAATTCAGATGGGCCTTGTTTAGATAGTATTGAAAAAATTGCTGATTGGTTAGAAAAAGTATTTAATAAATTGAATTTGAATAATTTAGTTTTAGTTGGTCACTCTCAAGGTTGTTTAGAAGTACTTGAGTATGCTTATAAATATAAAAACAAGCTAAAAAAATTAGTTTTTATTGGGGGTTCAAATAAAATGCCTGTTCATTCTGATTTGATAGAGTTAGCTGAAAATGGTGATTCTGATGCCATAAAATTAATGATGAAATGGGGCTATGAAGGTTCTAAAAAATTTATAGGTGGAAATCCAATAGAAAAAATTATTCAATCACCAAGAGATATAAGTGAAATATTGGCTGTTGATTTAAAAGCGTGTAACAATTATTTGAATGGTTCTGAGGCTTCAAAAACAATAAACCTTCCAACTTTGTTTATTTTAGGTGAATTGGACAAAATGGTCAATTTAGAGGCAGGGAAAAAATTTTCAAATTCAATTAAAAATTCGACAACTCATGTGATAAGTGGATCAGGTCATATGATTATGATTGAAAAAGCTTTTGAAATGAGAGAAAAGATTTTTGAATTTTTAAAATCATGAAAAATTATTCAATTGCAAAATCAAGAAGAGTAAGAAGTTCTCCATATACTTCAAGAATAGAAAAGCAAGGGGTTACAGCATATACTGTCTACAACCACATGTTATTACCTGCAGCTTTCGGCTCTATAGAAGAGTCTTGTAACCATCTTAAAAAAGATGTTCAAGTTTGGGATGTAGCTGCTGAAAGACAAGTTGAAATCATCGGGGAAGATGCAGCAAAACTTGTTCAATTAATGACTTGTAGAGATTTATCAAAATCAAAAATAGGAAGGTGTTATTATTGTCCAATTATTGATGATGATGGAAATTTAGTTAATGATCCAGTGATTTTAAAATTATCTGAAGATAGATGGTGGATTTCAATCGCTGACTCAGATGTTATTTTTTTTGCAAAAGGTATTTCATCTGGAAATAATTTTAAAGTTAAAATTTTTGAGCCTAATGTTGATATTATTGCTATACAAGGACCAAAATCATTTAGCTTAATGGAAAAAGTTTTTGGAAAAAAAATTACAGAATTAAAATTTTTTGGTTTTGATTATTTTGATTTCAAAGGTGTTAAGCATTTGATTGCAAGATCTGGCTGGTCAAAACAAGGAGGTTTCGAAGTGTATGTAGAAAATACTCAATCTGGTTTGGATCTTTACGATCATTTATTTGAGATAGGTAAAGAATTTAACTTAAAACCTGGTTGTCCCAATCTTATAGAAAGAATTGAAAGTGGCCTTTTATCTTATGGGAATGATTTTGATAATAACGATAATCCTTTCGAGTGTGGTTTTGAGAAGTATGTAAATTTAGATACCGATATATCTTTTTTAGGAAAAGAAAAACTAAAAAAAATTAAAAAAGAAGGTATAAAGCGAAAATTAATGGGTGTTTATATCGACACTGATAAAATTAATTTAACTAAATCTTTAAATATTAAGGATGATAGAGATAATTTTATTGGTGATCTTAGATCAGCTTGTTATTCGCCTCATTTTAAAAAAGTTATAGGTATAGCAATGATAAATAAGCCTTATTGCAAAGCATCTACATCAGGTTTATTGGAAATTGAAGGAAATTCTTTTACTGTTAAAGTTTGCGATTTACCTTTCATCTAGTATAAAACTTACATCATGAATATTGCAATAGTTGGAGCAACTGGAAATGTTGGAAGAAAAACGTTAGAAGTTCTTGAAAAAAAAGAACTGCCTTTTGATAATTTATATTTAGTTGCTTCATCAAAAAGTGAAGGCCAAAAAATTATTTTTAAAGGTAAAGATCATGAGGTTTTAAATTTAGAAAATTTTGATTTTTCTAAAGTAAAAATTGCTTTTTTTGCTGCAGGAAAAAAAATCTCAGAAAAATTTGCCGAAAAAGCTGCAAAGCATTGTTTAGTTATTGATAATTCAAGTTTTTTTAGAATGGATCCAGATGTGCCTTTAATTGTCCCCCAAGTTAATTCAAGTCATCTTGATCAAATAAAAAAAAATATTATTGCTAATCCAAATTGCTCAACAGCACAGTTAGTAATTGCTTGTAAACCTCTACATGATCTTTTTGTAATAAAAAGAATAGTAGTCTCAACATACCAATCAGTTTCAGGTGGTGGTAAAGCACCTATGGATGAATTAATTGAACAAACTAAATTAGTTTTAGATGGTAAAAATGTAAAATCTAAAAATTTTACAAAACAAATAGCTTTTAACGCTATTCCTCATATAGATGTTTTTGCAGATGATGGTTATACAAAAGAAGAACTAAAAATGAGCAAAGAAACAAAAAAAAATTTTAGATGATAAAATTGATCTTACAGCAACATGTGTAAGATTGCCGATTTCTGTTTCACACTCAGAATCGGTTAATATACAATTTGAAAAATCATTTTCTCTCGAAAAAGTTAGAAGTGCATTAGATAATTTTGAAGGTTGTAAAGTTATTGATGAGAGAATTGACGGTGGGTATTCAACACCATTGGAAGCTGAGGGAAAAGATGAAACATTTATCTCAAGAATACGAGAAGATAAAACTATAAAAAATGGATTAAATTTATGGATAGTTTCAGATAATCTCTTAAGAGGCGCGGCCTTAAATGCAGTAGAAATAGCTGAAACATTGATTAAAAATAATTTTTATGGAAAATAAAACACCACTATCTCCTCATATCCAAATTTATAAATGGCATATCTCATCATTGGTATCTATATCACATAGAATAACAGGAATAATAAATATAATTGCAGTTACATTTATCTGCCTACTAGCTTCAATTCTTATTCTTGGTGAAACTAATTACAAATTTTTTTATTTTTTTTTAAGTTCAACTATAGGCAAATTTTTGATTTTAGGACTTATTTGGTCTTTTTCTTTTCAAATTTTAAGTGAGATAAGACACGCAATAATGGATTTAGGTTATGGATTTGAACTTAAAACGACAAAAATAACAGGTCTAATGGTAATATTTGGATCAATAGTTTTAACTATATTTTTTTATTTAGTTGGAAAAAATTTTTTTTGAAATGATTAATGCAACCAAGAAATGGATTTTTTTAAAAATTAGTGGAATTATATTAGTTCCTTTAATGATATGGTTTATTTTGAATTTTATAACAATTTACGATCAAGAATATTTCATTGTTGTAAATTTTTTTACAAATCCATTATCAAAATTTTTATTTAGTTTATTTATTATAAATGCATATTTTTTTTCAGCCTTAAGTATTAGTGAGGTTTTTGAAGATTATATTAAAAATACTAAAATCAAAAATGTCGCAAACAGAGTTTTATATGTATCAGCGGTGGTAATTCCATTAATTACAATTATATTAATATCTATATTATGAGTTCATATAAAATAATTGATCATGAATACGATGTAGTGGTTCTAGGTGCTGGAGGCTCAGGCTTGAGAGCTGCAGTTGGCTTAAGTGAAGCTGGATTAAAAACTGCATGTATTTCAAAAGTTTTTCCTACTAGAAGTCATACTTCTGCCGCTCAAGGTGGTATATCTGCTGCTTTAGGTAATATGGGTGAAGATGATTGGCGTTGGCACATGTATGATACTGTTAAAGGTGCAGATTGGTTGGGTGATCAAGATAGTATCGAATATCTTTGTAAAGAGGCTCCGAAGGCTGTAATTGAATTAGAAAAATATGGCGTACCTTTTAGTAGAACAGATGACGGCAAGATTTATCAAAGACCATTTGGTGGGATGACAAAAAATTATGGAAATGGAATAGTGCAAAGAACTTGTGCTGCAGCTGATAGAACTGGTCATGCAATTTTACATACATTATATGGGCAAGCGCTAAAACATAAAACTGAATTCTTTATAGAATATTTTGCATTAGATTTACTAATGAAAGATGGAGCTTGTAAGGGATTGATTGCTTGGAATTTAAATGACGGAACTATTCATAGATTTAGATCTCATACTGTGATTATTGCTACAGGTGGCTATGGTAAAGTTTATTATTCAGCTACTTCCGCACATACTTGTACTGGAGATGGTAATGCTATGGTTTTAAGAGCTGGTTTACCTTTACAAGATATGGAGTTTGTACAATTTCATCCAACAGGAATTTATGGACATGGAACTTTAATAACAGAAGGAGCTAGAGGAGAGGGAGGATACCTCACAAATTCTAAAGGTGAGAGATTCATGGAAAGATACGCACCCAAAGCAAAAGATTTAGCTTCAAGAGATGTTGTTAGCAGATCTATGTCTATTGAAATAAATGAAGGCAGAGGTGTTGGAAAGGAACAAGATCATGTTCATTTAAACTTGAGCCATTTAGATAAGGATATAATTGAAAGTAGATTACCAGGTATTACTGATGCAGCAAGATTGTTTGCTAATGTAGATGTAACTAAAGAGCCAATACCAGTTGTTCCAACGGTTCATTATAATATGGGAGGTATCCCAACAAATTACAAAGCTGAAGTTTTAACAGTAAATGGTTCAGAAAAAACAGTTCCAGGATTAATGGCAATAGGAGAAGCAGCATGTGTTTCAGTTCATGGCGCAAATAGACTTGGCTCAAACTCATTAATTGATTTAGTAGTTTTTGGAAGAGCAGCAGCAAAAAGAGCAGCAGAACTTATTAAACCTGGAATGCCCCATGAAGAAATAAGCGAAACTGAAACTCAAAAATGTTTAGATCGATTTGACAAAATAAGAAATTCTAATGGTAATGTTGGCACAGCAGAATTGAGACTTTCAATGCAAAAAACAATGCAATCTAAATGTGCAGTATTTAGAAGTGAAAAAACTCTTAAAGAGGGAGTAGATGAAATAAGAAAAACTTATGATGGTTTAGAAAATTTGTCAGTAAAAGATAAATCATTAATATTTAATACTGATTTGGTCGAAACTTTAGAATTTGATAACTTGATCAGACAAGCAGTAGTGACAGTTAATTCTGCCTATAATAGAAAAGAAAGTCGTGGGGCACATGCAAGAGAAGATTATCCAAGTAGAGATGATGAAAAATTTATGCAGCATACACTTGCTTGGTGTGATGGTAAAAATACAAAAATAAGTTACAGAGAAGTACATAAGTCTACTTTGACAAATGAAGTTCAATATTTTCCACCTCAAGAAAGAGTTTATTAATGTTACAAATTAATTTACCTGAAAATTCTAAAGTAAAAAAAGGTAATTATTTCAAAGACAAAACAGGCTCAAAAAATTTACGAAATGTAAATGTTTATAGGTGGGATCCATCTACTGAAAAAGGTCCTAGAATTGATACATATGAAGTTGATATGGATAACTGCCCTTCTAAAGTATTAGATATTTTAAATAAGATTAAAAATGAGATAGATTCAACTTTGGCTTATAGGAGATCTTGCGCTCATGGTGTGTGTGGGTCTTGTGCCATGAATATTTCTGGTAAGAATGGTTTAGCTTGTACAACACCTCATGCAGAAATTAATGGTGACATTAATATCTATCCACTTCCTCATTTAAAAGTTAAGAAGGATTTAATAGGTGATTTAGATGGTTTGTATAAACAATATAAATCAATCGAACCTTGGTTAAAATCCAATTCTAAATCAGAAACTAAAGAAATTATTCAATCAAAGGAAGATCGAGCAAAATTAGATGGTGCTTATGAGTGTATAATGTGTGCATGTTGTTCAACATCATGTCCTAGTTATTGGTGGAATGGAGATAAATATTTAGGGCCAGCAGTCTTGTTGCAAGCATATAGATGGATTATAGACAGTAGAGATGAAGAGAGACAGGCAAGATTAAAAAAAGTTGCTGATGAACTTAAATTATACCGTTGTCATACAATTCTTAACTGCACTAGTGCATGCCCAAAAGGTTTAAATCCCGCAAAAGCAATAGCAGAAATAAAAAAAATGTTAGCAACAGCTAATATTTAATCAATAGACTATTTAGAATTTTTAATCTAAAAGATCGTATTCATGAAATTAATTGAACATTTCGTAGGTGGAAAAGTAATTCCTGGAGCTTCTGAAAAAAAAGGTAAGGTATTTAATCCTGCGACAGGGGATCAAGAAAAAGAGGTAAGATTAGCTTCTAAGTCTGATTTAGATCAAGCAGTTACAGTAGCAAAAAAAGCTTTTGAAGATTGGTCACTAAAACCATCACTTCAAAGAGCTAGAATAATGTTCAAATTTAAAGAGTTAATTGAAAAAAATTCTGATGAACTCACACAATTGATAGTTTCAGAACATGGGAAAGTTTATGAGGATGCAAAAGGGTCTTTAACAAGAGGTTTAGAAGTCGTCGAATTTGCATGTGGCATTCCTCATTTACTAAAAGGTGAATTTTCAGAAAATGTTGGCACTAATGTTGATAGCTGGTCAATAAGACAGCCTTTAGGAGTTGTTGCTGGAATTACACCGTTTAATTTTCCAGCTATGGTTCCAATGTGGATGTTTCCTATAGCTATTGCTTGTGGAAATACTTTTATATTAAAACCATCTGAAAAAGATCCTTCATGCTCTATAAGATTGGCCGAGTTATTAAAAGAGGCAGGTCTTCCTGACGGTGTTTTTAATGTCGTAAATGGAGATAAAGAGGCAGTGGATGCAATTTTGACAAATAAAGATATTAAGGCAGTAAGTTTTGTTGGCTCAACTCCTATTGCAAAATATATTTATGAAAATTCAGCAAAAAATGAAAAAAGAGTCCAAGCCTTAGGTGGTGCAAAAAATCACTTAGTTGTTATGCCTGATTGTGATTTAGATGGAGCAGTAAATGGCTTAATGGGTGCAGCTTATGGATCGGCAGGTGAAAGATGTATGGCTCAATCAGTTGCTGTAGCTGTAGGAGACATAGGAGACAAATTGGTATCAAGATTATCAAAAAAAGCAGAAGCTTTAAAAGTTGGACCTGGAATGGATAAAAATTCTGAAATGGGACCTTTGGTAACCAAAGAACATTTGGAAAAAGTAAAAGGTTATGTTGATTTGGGAGTAAAAGAGGGAGCAAAATTACTCGTTGATGGTAGAAATTTAAAATTACAAGGATATGAAAATGGGTTTTATATTGGTGGTTGTTTATTTGATCATGTAACTAAAGAAATGAGAATTTATAAAGAAGAAATATTTGGACCAGTTTTATCTGTTATTAGAGTAAAGACTTTTGAGGAAGCAGCAAAATTAATAAATGATCATGAATATGGAAATGGTGTTAGTATTTATACTAGAGATGGTGATGCCGGAAGAACATTTGCAAGTAAAATTCAAGTTGGAATGGTTGGAATAAATGTTCCAATACCTGTTCCGATGGCTTTTCATAGCTTTGGAGGTTGGAAAAGGTCATTGTTTGGAGATAGTGCTATGCATGGATTGGAAGGAATAAAATTTTACACTAAATTGAAAACTATAACCTCAAGATGGCCTTCAGGAATTAGATCTAACCCTGAATTTGTGATGCCAACAATGAAATAAAGGAAAAAATGAGTAAAATATCTTTAATCGGTGCAGGTCAAATAGGTGGAACTTTAGCACACTTAATTGGAACAAAAGAGTTAGTTGATGAAGTTGTTTTATTTGATGTTGCAAGTGGTATTGCAAAAGGAAAAGCTTTAGATATTGCTCAATCATCTTCAGTAGATGGTTTTAATGTAAAGTTTTCAGGAACTGATGACTACAAAGATATTAAAGAGTCCGATGTGATTATTATAACAGCTGGAGTACCAAGAAAACCTGGTATGAGTAGAGATGACCTACTTGGGATCAATTTAAAAATAATTAAACAAGTTGCGGAGGGAATTAAAAAAAATGCTCCAGAGGCATTTGTGATATGTATTACTAATCCATTAGATGTAATGGTAATGGCTTTTCAGAAATTTTCAGGGTTATCACCTAATAAGGTTGTTGGAATGGCTGGTATTTTAGATAGCTCAAGATTTAAATTATTTTTATCCAAAGAATTAAATATACCGGTAAGAGAAATAGAGGCAATGGTAATGGGAGGCCATGGTGATACAATGGTTCCTTTACCAAGATTTACGAAAGTTTCAGGAAAACCTTTGTTAGATTTAGTTAAAGAAGGAAAAATTTCTCAAGAAAGATTAGAAGAAATAAATCAGAGAACTAGAGATGGTGGAGCTGAAATTGTTAAATTTTTAGAAAAAGGTTCTGCTTTTTATGCACCAGCAGCCTCCGGTGTTGAAATGGCAAAGGCTTATCTTAAGGATGAAAAAAAAATGCTTCCATGTGCTGCCTATATGAATGGTGAATATGGAATTAAAGACATTTATGCAGGTGTTCCAATTATTATTGGCAAAAAAGGTGTTGAGAAAATTGAGGAAATTAATTTAGATGAAAAAGAAAAATCTGAATTTCTTCACTCCATTGATGCTGTTAAAAAACTATGGGAAGCAGCTTCTAAAATAGATCCAGATTTAAAAAAATAATGAATATTCACGAGCATCAAGCAAAACAAATTTTAAAAGAATTTGGAGTAGCAGTACCTGAAGGAGTTGTTGGTTTTACAGTTGAGGAATTATTAGAGAAATGCAAGTCATTAAAAACGGACAAATTTGTTTTAAAAGCTCAAATACATGCAGGAGGAAGAGGAAAAGCTGGTGGTGTAAAAATTTTAGATAATTTAGAAGAACTAAGAAAGTCAGCAAAAGAACTTTTAGGAAAAAAGTTAGTTACACATCAAACAGGACCAGAGGGAAGAGAAGTAAAAAGACTTTATGTTGAAGTTTCTTCAAAAATTGAAAAAGAATTTTATCTTTCATGTCTAGTAGATAGGGCTTCATCAAAAATTGTATTCATTTCTAGTGATCAAGGTGGAATGGATATTGAAGAGGTGGCTATAAAATCTCCCAATAAAATTTTAACGACAAAAGTTGAATTAGAAGATGAAATCTCAAACGAACAATGTGAAGAAATTATAAAGATATTTAATTTGGATGGTAGTTCAAAAATTGAAGCAATATCATTAATTAAATCATTATATAAGATGTTTATAAAAACTGATGCTAATATGGTCGAGGTAAATCCACTAATATTAACAAAAGAAAAAAAAATTATATGTTTAGATGCTAAAGTTAATTTTGATAGTAATGCACTATTTAGACATCCAGAAATTTTAAAGTTAAGAGATTTAAATGAGGAAGATCCTGCAGAAATTGAAGCAAGTAAATTTGATTTAGCTTATATAAAATTAGATGGAAATATTGGGTGTATGGTTAATGGTGCTGGCTTAGCTATGGCGACAATGGATATAATTAAATTATATGGTCAAGAACCAGCAAATTTTTTAGATGTAGGTGGAGGTGCCTCTAAAGAGAAAGTTTCAGCTGCTTTTAAGATAATTCTATCAGATCAAAATGTTAGAGGAATATTAATAAATATTTTTGGGGGGATCATGAGATGTGATGTACTTGCTCAAGGAGTTGTCGATGCAGCAAAAGAAATCAATATTAGTGTTCCACTTGTGGTTAGATTAGCGGGCACTAACTTTAAAGAGGGAAAAGAAATATTAGATAATTCAGGATTAAAATTGATCTCAGCTGAAAATCTTGATGATGCTGCAAAAAAAATAGTTGAGGCAATAAAATAGATGTCGGTTTTAGTAAATAAAGAGACTAGATTAATTTGTCAGGGTTTCACGGGTAAACATGGAACATTTCATTCTGAGCAGGCAATTAAATATGGAACAAAATTAGTTGGTGGAGTTACACCAAAAAAAGGTGGGGAAAAACACCTAGGTCTTCCCGTTTTTAATACTGTAAAAGAAGCCAAAGACTCTGAAGGTGTAAATGCTACAATGATTTATGTTCCAGCAAAATTTGCTGCAGCAGCAATTATTGAAGCAATAGATGCTTCGATCGAACTTATTGTTTGTATAACGGAAGGAATACCAATTCAAGATATGTTAAAGGTAAAGCAAAAATTATCACAATCAAAATCTAGACTAATAGGTCCAAACTGTCCTGGAATTATAACTCCTGATGAGTGTAAGATTGGAATTATGCCAGGCAATATTCATAAAAAAGGATCTGTAGGTATAGTTTCTAGATCGGGAACTTTAACTTACGAAGCTGTCGCTCAAACTACTGAAAATGGCCTTGGGCAATCAACATGTATTGGAATTGGAGGCGATCCAATAAACGGCACAAATTTTATAGATTGTTTAGATTTATTTTTAAATGATAATGAAACTAAATCAATTTTAATGATAGGTGAAATTGGTGGTACTGCAGAAGAGGAAGCAGCAGAGTTTGTTAAAAATCATAAGATAAAAAAACCAATTGTCGGATTTATAGCAGGAGTTACAGCTCCTCCAGGAAGACGAATGGGTCATGCAGGGGCAATTATTTCTGGAGGCAAAGGTGGTGCAAAAGATAAAATAAAAAAGATGGAAGATTGTGGCATAACTATTGCAAAATCACCTTCTAAAATTGGTGAAACTCTTTTTGATAAATTGTCTAATTGAAAAATTATTTTCTAAGTCTATATTAAAAAAAAATGTCCTCTTCAAAAAATTTAGAATTCGAAAAAACAGGTTTTTTAAGCAAATCTAATAGTGCCTTTATTGAACAAATGTACCTACAGTACATTAATAAAGATACAAATTTACCTCAAAGTTGGAAAAATTATTTTGATGAAATTGGTGATGAAATTGACATTGTTGTAAATGAAATCAATGGTCCATCATGGAGTCCTAAAAAAGATAAAATATTTGTAAAAGATATCAAAGAAAAAATTACTAAAAATGTTGAAATCAATGAAGTAGAAATAATTAAATCTAATGCCAATTCAATTAAGGCAGTGGCAATGATTAGGTCTTATAGACAACGAGGGCATTTAATAGCTAAGCTTGATCCTTTGGGAATGATGAAATCAGACTATTTGGATGAGCTACATCCTGAGTCATATGGTTTTAAGAAAGAAGACTATGATAAAAAAATTTTCTTAGATGGAGTTACAAATAAACAACACTCAAACATAAGAGAGATTTTAGAATTTTTAAGAGATAAATATTGCGGTTCAATAGGTTATGAATACATGCATATATCAAATCCAACTGAAAGAAAGTGGTTTAGGGATAGGGTTGAAAAGACTGACGATTTTAAATTTACACAAAATGGAAAAGAAGCAATTTTGAATAAATTGATTCAAGCTGAAGGATTTGAAAAATTTTTGCATACCAAATATGTAGGAACCAAAAGATTTGGACTTGATGGAGGTGAAAGTTTAATTCCTGCATTGGAGCAAATAATAAAGATTGGAGGTCAATCAAAAATTAAAGAAGTTAAGATTGGAATGTCTCATCGTGGAAGACTTAATGTTTTAGCAAATGTCTTGCAAAAATCTTATAAAAGAATTTTTAACGAGTTTGCTGGTGAGTTTAGTTCTTCTGAAGATGGTGCTGGTGATGTCAAATATCATTTGGGTGCTTCTTCTGATAGAGAATTTGATGGAAATTCAGTTCATGTTAGTTTAACAGATAATCCATCTCATTTAGAAGCAGTTAATCCTGTTGTACTAGGGCAAACAAGAGCTAAACAATTCTTTCATAAAGATAAAGAAAGAAAAAAAGTAATACCAATTTTAATTCATGGTGATGCTGCATTTGCTGGACAGGGAGTAGTTGCCGAATGTTTTGCAATGTCTGGATTACCAGGTCATAATACAGGTGGAACTATTCATATAATAATTAATAATCAAATAGGTTTTACAACAAGTCCTAGATTTGCAAGGTCTTCGCCCTACCCATCAGATATTGCAAAAATGGTTGAAGCTCCAATAATTCATGTTAATGGTGATGATCCAGAAGCAGTTGTTTATGCTGGAAGAATAGCTACCGATTTTAGGTTAAAATTTAATAGAGACGTCGTTATAGATTTAATTTGTTACAGAAGATTTGGTCATAATGAGGGTGATGAGCCTTCATTTACTCAACCTCTAATGTATAAGAAAATAAGATCCCATCCATCTCCAGTTAACGTATATGGAGAAAGATTAATTAAAAATGGAATAATTTCAAAAGATTTTTTGAATAGCTCTATAAAAAAATTTAAAAACTTGCTTGATGATCAATTTAAAACTGCAAAAGATTATAAACCAAAAATAGAGTGGTTTGAGGGAACTTGGTCTAGATACAAGCCTGAGAGAGGGAAAGATAAAAGAGGTGTAACAGGAGCAGATACAAAAAAATTATTAGAAATATCTAATAAAATTAACACAATACCGAGTGAAATTAATATTCATAAAACAATTGCTAAAATTTTAGATAATAGAAAGCTGTGTGTTAAAAATGGATCAGGAATAGATTGGTCCACTGCTGAAGCTTTAGCTTTCGGGTCTCTTCTCGATGAAGGCTATCCTGTCAGGTTAGTGGGCCAAGATTCAGGAAGGGGTACATTTAGCCAAAGACACTCAGTTTTAAGAAATCAATTAGATAATTCAAGATATATACCTTTGAATAATATTTCAAAAAAACAAAAAAACTTTGAAGTTGTAGATAGTTTTTTGTCTGAATTAGCAGTTTTAGGATTTGAATATGGTTATAGTTTAGTTGAGCCAAACACTTTAACATTATGGGAAGCTCAATTTGGAGATTTTGCAAACGGTGCACAAGTTGTAATTGATCAATTTATAGCATCAGGTGAAAGGAAATGGTCTAGAGCTTCTGGTTTAGTGATGTTATTACCTCACGGATATGAAGGACAAGGTCCAGAACATTCCTCTGCAAGATTAGAAAGATTTTTGCAATTATGTTCTAATGACAATATGCAAGTAATGAATTGTACTACACCTGCAAATTATTTTCATGCATTAAGAAGACAAATGCATAGAGATTTTAGAAAACCTCTTATAATAATGACACCAAAATCTTTATTACGTCATAAATATTGTGTATCCAATTTAGATGATTTTAATAAAAAAAATTCTTTTCATAGAGTATTATGGGACCATGCTATAGATCCAAATTCTAAAGGTTTTATTAAGTTAAAAAAAACAAAAAAAATAAATAAAGTAATTTTATGCTCTGGTAAAATTTATTTTGACTTGTTAGAGGCAAGAGAAAAACAAAAAAGGGATGATATTGTTTTTTATAGAATCGAACAACTATATCCATTTCCAGCAAAAAGCCTTGTAAAAGAATTAAAACCTTATGCAAAAAATGCCAAATTTTATTGGTGTCAAGAGGAACCAAAGAATATGGGAGCTTGGTTTTCAGTTAGAGATTATATCCAATGGACATTAGATAGTATAAAGGCTAATAATAAACAAGTTTCTTATATAGGAAGAATGCCTGATGCATCTCCAGCAACAGGATATGTGAAAAGGCACAATTCTCAACAACAAGAAATTTTAAAGAAAGTTTTTGATTAATATATAATGAGTGAAAAAATTTTAGTTCCTGTTCTAGGTGAGAGTATAACAGAGGCAACGGTATCAAAATGGCTTAAAAGTGAGGGAGATTCTGTTGAGGCTGATGAACCTATAGTTGAGTTAGAGACGGATAAAGTAAATTTAGAAGTACCTTCTCCAATATCTGGAACATTAGCTGAAATTAATTCAAAAGATGGTTCAGTAGTAGAAGTTGGTTCACTTTTAGGATCTGTATCAGAAAAAGGAATAAAATCAAAAAAAGATAAAGAAATTCAAAAAATAAAGCCTTTAATAAAAGAAAATGAAAATAATATAGTAAATCTTGAACCTCAAAAAAAAGAACCTGAAGTATTTGAAAATGAAGAAGAAAAAACAAAAGAAGAAGATGTGGAACCACTTGTTTTAACGGATGAAATTCAAGAGAAATCTAAAATAAAAAAACAAAAAACAGATCAAAATCTCTCTCCAGCAGTCAGAAAAATTATTGCTGAAAATAAAATTGACTTGGAAACAGTAAAAGGCTCTGGAAAAGATGGAAGAATATTAAAAGGTGATTTAATTCATCTTATGGGTGTAAACCCTTCACCATCTGAGAGAAAAATCAAATATGGTCAAGAAGAAAGAATTAAAATGACCAGATTAAGACAAACTATTGCTAAAAGATTAAAACAAGCGCAAGAAAATGCAGCTCTGCTTACTACATTTAATGAAGTCGATATGACAAATATAATTGAAATGAGGAAAGATAACCAAGAAGATTTTCAAAATCGATATGGAATTAAACTTGGTTTAATGTCATTTTTTGTCAAAGCATGTGTAGTAGCATTAAAAAATTTTCCGGCTGTTAATGCAGAAATTGAAGGTGATGAAATAATTTATAAAAACTATTACAATATTAGTTTTGCGGTTGGTACGGACAAAGGGCTTGTAGTTCCAGTTTTAAAAGATGCTGATGAATTGTCATTTGCGGATATTGAAAAAAATATTAAAGAAATTTCTGAAAAAGCTAAAAATGGAAAACTTACTATTGAAGATTTACAAGGAGGAACTTTTACAATCAGCAATGGTGGAGTTTATGGCTCAATGCTTTCAACACCAATACTGAATTTACCTCAATCAGGAGTGCTTGGAATGCATAATATTGTAGATCGACCAATAGTAGTTGATGGTGATATTAAAATCAGACCTGTAATGTATCTAGCTTTATCATATGATCACAGAATTATTGATGGAAAGGAGTCAGTTTCGTTTTTAAAAATGATTAAGGAGAGTCTAGAAGATCCAAGAAGATTATTTTTAGATATTTAGATGTTAGAAAAATTTCAAGCTGTAGTAATTGGTGGTGGTCCTGGCGGTTATGTATGTGCAATTAGACTTGCACAACTGGGATTAAAAACTGCTTGCATAGAGTCTAGAGGCTCACTAGGAGGAACTTGCCTTAATATTGGATGTATTCCTTCTAAAAGCTTATTAAATTTATCTGAGGAGTTCCATAAAGTTAAAAATTTATCTAATAAAGGGATAGAGGTTGGCGAAGTAAAATTAAATTTAAGCAAAATGATGAAAAGTAAGGATAAAGCTGTAACAGTCTTGACCAAAGGTGTAGAGTTTCTTTTAAAAAAAAATAAAGTTACATATTTTAAAGGTCATGGAAGTTTTAAGTCAAAAAATGAAATTATTATAAAAGATATTGATAACAAAGAATTAACAGTTAGCGCAGATAATATAGTAATTGCCACCGGATCAATTCCAGTGCCACTTCCTGGAATTAATTTTGATGAAAAAATAATTTTATCTTCAACAGGAGCTTTAAAAATTGAGCAAGTTCCAAAGAAAATGATTGTTGTTGGGGGTGGATATATTGGTTTAGAAATGGGATCGGTTTGGTCAAGATTAGGAGCCGACGTTCAGGTAGTAGAATTTTTAGACCATATTACTCCAGGAATGGATAAGGAAATTTCTCAGGAATTTATGAAAATTTTGAAAAAACAGGGCATCAAATTTCATATGCAGCACAAAGTTGAAAAAATTAAAAAAAATAATGAAGGTGCAGTAATTTCAACAACTGATAAAGATGGAAATAAAAAAGATTTTGACTGTGATGTTGTTTTAATTTCAGTCGGCAGAAAACCAAATACTAATGGTTTAAATATTGAAGCTGTAGGAATTGAACTTGACGCAAAACAAAGAATAAAAACAGATAAAAATTTTAAAACTAATCTAAATAATATTTATGCTATTGGAGATGTAATTACTGGTCCTATGTTAGCACACAAAGCTGAAGATGAGGGAATAGCAGTTGCTGAAAATATTGCTGGACAGTCGGGCCATGTTAATTACGATACTATTCCTGGAGTTATTTACACAACACCAGAAGTTGCTTCAATAGGAAAAACAGAAGAACAATTAAAAGAAAAAAATATAGATTATAAAATTGGAAAATTTTCATTTATGGCGAACTCAAGAGCTAAGGCCATTGATGATGCTGAGGGATTTGTCAAAATTTTAGCTGATGCAAAAACAGATAAAGTTTTAGGAGCACATCTAATAGGTCCACATGCTGGCGAATTGATAGCAGAAATTGGTGTTGCAATGGAATTTGGAGCCAGTTCAGAGGATATTGCGAGAACATGCCATGCACATCCAACATTTTCAGAGGCCGTGAAAGAGGCAGCATTATCTGTAGATAAAAGAGCAATACACTCTTAATAAATTTTCATAATATAAAGTATGAAGTTTCCGATTCTTTTACCAAATATATTCAATTATCCATTTACATATGAAAGCGATATTAATTTGAAAATTGGAGATTTTGTTGAAGTACCTTTTGGTAAATCTAAAATTACAGGGGTTGTATGGGATCATTTTGAAAAAAAAAGCAATAAAAGTTTTAAAATAAAAAAAATAATTCGAAAATTACAAATCCCTAATTTAGAAAAAAATACATTAGAATTTTTAAACTGGTTTTCAGAATATAACCTTGTACCAAAAGGCATGGC
This sequence comes from uncultured Pelagibacteraceae bacterium, assembly GCA_902540275.1. Taxonomy (GTDB): domain Bacteria; phylum Pseudomonadota; class Alphaproteobacteria; order Pelagibacterales; family Pelagibacteraceae; genus Pelagibacter. The sequence goes on from CACBMB010000011.1 coordinate 24,408, forward strand.
TTTAAAACTTGTGCTATTAAGTGGAAAACCAATCGAGAAAATAGAGAATAAATATAATAAAGATTTTCATAACAAAATTAAAAAAAATTTATTTAAGTTAACAAATGATCAAAAAAAATCTTTAAATGAGATTAATATTTCAAACAATAAATTTAATGTTCATGTATTACAAGGTACAACTGGATCAGGAAAAACAATTGTATATTTTGAGGCTCTAAAAAAAATTTTAGAAAAAGGTCTTCAAGGATTAATAATGCTACCAGAAATTGGTTTAACTAGCCAATTTGAAAAAAAATTTATAGAATTTTTTGGTTTTAAACCAGCCATATGGCATTCTGGTATCACCAAAAAAAATAAAGAAATAATCTGGAGTGGAATAATTAATGGTAAAATAGATGTAGTGATTGGGGCAAGATCATCATTATTTTTACCATTTAAAAAATTAGGATTAATTATTGTTGATGAAGAGCATGACCAATCATATAAGCAAGATGAAGGAGTAATATATAATGCGAGAGACATGGCAATATCAAGAGCATCATTTGAGAACATTCCTGTCAATTTAATAACTGCAGTTCCATCAGTTGAAACTTATGAGAACATTAAAAAAAAGAAATATAGAGTTTCCAAACTCACACAACGATATAAAAATGCTTCTTTACCAAATTACGAAATAATAAATTTAAATGATGTTAAATTAGAAAATCAATCATGGATTTCAAAAGAGGTAATTAAAAAAGTAAATTTTCATTTAGAAAAAAAAGATCAAGTTTTGTTTTTTTTAAATAGAAGAGGTTTTTCTCCAAATGTCCTATGTAAAAAATGTTATAATAGATTCTCATGTCCAAATTGTTCAATAAATTTAGTTTATCATAAAGATAAAAAAAATTTATTATGTCATTATTGTGGTTTTAAATCTTATCTTAAAAGAAATTGTTCTAAGGTAGGAGTTTGTGACTTTATATTCAGTGGACCGGGTGTTGAAAGAATTTCAGAAGAAGTAAAAAGAATTTTTCCATCAAAAAAAATTGAAATTTTTTCTAGTGATACTATGAATAAAAAAAAATCAAAGGACAAATTAGAAAAAATAATTAATAATGAAATTCAAATTTTAGTTGGAACACAATTAATATCTAAAGGTTTTCATTTTCCAAATTTAAATTGTATTGTTGTAGTGGATATTGATTTATCTTCTCATGGACATGATTTAAGAACTGCTGAAAAAAATTTACAATTATATCATCAGTTATCTGGTAGAGCTGGTCGAACAGGTCAAGCTTCGACAGTTTATTTTCAAACTTATAATTACAATACAAAAATGATTTCAGATATTACTGAAAAAAATCCGGAAATTTTCTTAGATAAAGAAATAGAAATAAGAAAAAAAAATAATCTACCTCCTTTTGAAAGATTTATTTCTCTTATCTTAACAGGAGAAAATGAAAATAAGTTAGAAAAGGAAGCTATAAGATTTAAATCTCTTATACAAAATAAGATTCATGGAAAAATTTTAGGACCAGTGAGTGCGCCTATATTTAGATTAAAAAAAAAATATCGAGTAAGATTACTTGTAAGAGGTTCAAAAACTTTAAAACTACAGAATTCCCTAGCCTTAATAATTTCAAAATTTAAATTTTCATCTGGAATAAAACTTTCAGTTGATGTTGATCCAATAAGCTTTAATTAAAGCCCAAAAAAAACAGTTTTTAGTCAATGTGTTACTTGAAGACTATAATCGCATATGTTAATTAAATCTTGATTTTATAATTAATCACTTACATTTTAAGGAATAATAAGTTGAGTAAAAATAAAGGATTTTCTGTCACTTCGGCTAATAGATACTCTTTAGCCTTATATGAACTAGCAAGTGAAGCTAATTTACTTTTAAAGATCGAGGAAAATTCTCGTGCTTTATTAAAATTGATTTCAGCTAACAGAGATTTCAATAACTTAATTAAAGATCCTACTGTAAGTCGTGATGTTTTAAATCAAGTTATAAAAAAAATATCTGATAGTTTTAATTTAGAAATTTTATTTAGGAATTTTCTAAGTTTTTTAATTATAAAAAGAAGATTTTTTTATATTCAGCAGATTTTAAAAAGTTTTAATAGTATTTGTTCAGAAAAAAGAGGCGAGCTTAAAGCTGAAATTAAATCGGCGAAAAATTTAACTCAAGATGAAATCGATAAGATTACACAAGAATTGTCAAAAAGTTTTAAGTTAGAAATAAAATTAAACTACACTCATGATCAAAGTTTAATTGGAGGTTTAGTCGTTCAAATTGGTAGTACAATGATTGATACCTCTATCAAAAAAAAATTACAACAATTAGAAACTAGAATGATAGAGGCATAATATGGAAATTAATCCGTCAGAAGTTACAAAAATCTTAAAAGAACAAATCAAAAATTTTGGGGAAAAAGCTGAAGTTTCTGAGGTTGGACAAGTTTTGTCTGTAGGAGACGGGATAGCAAGAATTTATGGTTTAGATAATGTGCAGGCTGGGGAAATGGTTGAATTTTCAGATGGATCTAAAGGAATGGCTTTAAACTTGGAAAGTGAAAATGTCGGAGTAGTTATATTTGGTGATGATCGAAATATTAAAGAGGGAGACGTTGTAAAAAGAACTGGAAGTATTGTTGATACACCAGTTGGAAAAGAGTTATTAGGAAGAGTTGTAGATGGATTAGGAAATCCGATTGATGGAAAAGGTGCTCTAGATAAAGGTATTAAAAAAAGTAGAGTTGAAGTAAAAGCCCCTGGAATTATTCCTAGACAATCAGTTAGTGAACCAATGCAAACAGGATTAAAATCAATTGATAGTCTTGTTCCAATTGGAAGAGGTCAAAGGGAATTAATTATTGGTGATAGACAAACTGGCAAAACAGCAGTGGCAATAGATGCAATAATAAACCAAAAAAAAATCAATGATTCTGGTGATGAGAAACAAAAACTATATTGTATTTATGTTGCTGTAGGACAAAAAAGATCAACAGTAAGACAAATTCAAAAAACTTTAGAAGAGGCTGGTGCAATGGAATATACAACTATTGTTGCTGCAACAGCATCAGACTCTGCACCATTGCAATTTTTAGCTCCCTATACAGGTTGTGCTATGGGTGAATTTTTTAGAGACAATGGAATGCATGCATTAATTATATATGATGATTTGTCGAAACAAGCAGTGGCATATAGACAAATGTCACTAATATTAAGGAGACCTCCAGGGAGAGAAGCTTATCCGGGAGATGTATTCTACTTACACAGTCGATTATTAGAAAGAGCAGCAAAATTAAGTGACGAACACGGTGGAGGATCTTTAACAGCTCTTCCAATAATTGAAACTCAAGGTGGTGATGTGTCTGCATATATTCCAACTAATGTAATTTCTATTACTGATGGACAAATATTTTTAGAAACAGAATTATTTAATCAAGGTATTAGACCCGCCATTAACGTTGGATTGTCAGTTTCTAGAGTTGGATCTGCAGCTCAAACAAAAGCTATGAAAAAAGTTTCAGGTTCAATGAAACTTGAGTTAGCTCAATATAGAGAAATGGCTGCATTTGCACAATTTGGCTCTGATTTAGATGCTTCAACTCAACAGCTTTTAAATAGAGGCTCAAAATTAACTGAACTTTTAAAACAAAAACAATACTCACCAATGACAGTTGCAGAACAAGTAATTTCAGTCTTTTGTGGAGTTAAAGGCTTTCTAGACGATATAGATTTAAAAGATATTTCAGAATTTGAAAATAAGATAATCGATAGATGTAAATCTGATAAACCCGAGATTATTGATTCAATTTTAAGTTCAGGAAAATTAGAGGAAGGCTCTGAAAAAGATTTAATCGAAATCATAACCAATTTAAAGAAAAATTTTAAATCTTAATAAATTTTATGGCTAGTTTAGACGATCTAAAAAAAAGAATTACCAGTGTAAAATCTACACAAAAGATTACCAAAGCTATGAAAATGGTTGCAGCTGCCAAACTTAAAAGAGCTCAAGATAGTGCAGAAAAAGGCAGACCATATTCTCAAAAAATGAATAATATTATTCTAAATTTATCTAATGGTATTTCTGATAAGAGTAATGCTCCTAAACTTTTATCTGGCACAGGAAATGAGAGAATTCATCTTTGTGTAGTAATGACTTCAGATAGAGGTTTATGCGGTGGGTTTAATGCCAATATAATTAAAAAAGCTAAAAGTTATTTTTTGAAATTAAAAGAAGAAGGCAAAGAATTAAAAATTATTACAGTTGGGTCCAAAGGCAATGATCAACTTAAGAGAGTTTATGGAGATAAAATAATCGAAAATATTTCTTTTAAAGACTCAAAAAATGCAAATTATTTTGATGCTGAAAAAGTAGGAAAAACTATTATTGAAAGATTTCAAAAAGAGGAATTTGACATTTGTACAATTTTTTATAATCAATTTAAAAATGTAATAACTCAAATACCTCAAGCCCAGCAAATCATTCCGTTGAACACTGAGAACAATGATGAAAATAAATCAGAAGAAAGCTATGAATTTGAACCAGATGAAGATGAAATTTTGAGCAATTTATTACCTAAAAATATTTCAACACAAATATTCAAAGCAATGTTAGAGAATTCAGCTAGCGAGCAAGGAGCAAGAATGAGTGCAATGGATAATGCTACTCGGAACGCAGGTGAAATGGTTGACAAACTTACTATTGAGTATAATAGAAGTCGTCAAGCAGCAATTACAAAAGAACTAATAGAAATTATATCAGGAGCAGAAAGTTTATAATTATGAGTAAAGGAATAATCACACAAGTTATTGGAGCAGTAGTAGATGTTAAATTTGAAGGAGAACTTCCAGAAATTCTAACTGCTTTAGAATGTAAAAATGGTGGTAATCGTTTAGTTTTAGAAGTTGCGCAACATTTAGGAGAGTCAACTGCAAGAACTATAGCAATGGATGCTACAGAAGGATTAAAAAGAGGTGATGAAGTAATTAATACAAATGCCCCAATTAAAGTTCCTGTTGGACCAGAAACATTAGGTAGAATTATTAACGTAATTGGTGAACCTATTGATGAAAGAGGTGTTGTAAAAACAAAAGAGAGCTGGCCAATTCATAGACCTGCACCTGAGTTTAATGATCAGTCTACTGAAACAGAAATTTTAGTTACAGGAATAAAAGTTATTGATTTGTTGGCACCTTACGCCAAAGGGGGAAAAATCGGATTATTTGGAGGTGCTGGAGTTGGAAAGACAGTATTAATTATGGAATTAATTAACAACGTTGCAAAAGCACATGGAGGTTTTTCTGTTTTTGCGGGTGTTGGAGAAAGAACTAGAGAAGGAAATGATCTTTACCACGAAATGATAGAGTCTGGTGTAATAAAAAAAGACGGTTCAGGATCAAAGGCAGCATTAGTTTATGGCCAAATGAATGAACCTCCAGGAGCTAGGGCAAGAGTTGCACTCACAGGATTAACAGTAGCAGAATATTTTAGAGATCAAGAGGGTCAGGATGTTCTTTTCTTTGTCGATAATATTTTTAGATTCACACAAGCTGGTTCAGAAGTATCAGCTCTTTTAGGTAGAATTCCATCGGCGGTAGGTTATCAACCTACCTTAGCAACTGATATGGGTAATTTACAAGAAAGAATTACAACAACAAATAAGGGATCAATTACTTCTGTTCAGGCAATTTATGTTCCTGCAGATGATTTAACTGATCCAGCTCCAGCAACATCATTTGCTCATTTAGATGCAACTACTGTCCTTTCAAGACAAATTGCTGAAATTGGTATTTATCCTGCGGTAGACCCTTTGGACTCAACTTCTAGAATTCTTGATCCTAGAATAGTTGGTGATGAACATTATAGAGTTGCTAGAGAAGTTCAAAAAGTTCTACAAACTTATAAATCTTTACAAGATATCATAGCTATTTTAGGTATGGATGAATTATCAGAAGAAGATAAGTTAACTGTGGCAAGAGCAAGAAAAATTCAAAGATTTTTGTCTCAACCCTTCTTTGTTGCAGAAGTATTTACTGGCTCACCAGGTAAACTTGTAGATTTAGAGTCTACGATAAAAGGTTTTGATGCGATATGTAAAGGAGAATATGACCATCTTCCTGAAGCGGCATTTTATATGGTTGGAACAATAGAAGAGGCCATTGAAAAAGCTGAAAAAATGAAAAAAGATGCTGCTTAATGAGTGAAGAGTTCAAAATAGACATTGTTAACCCTGAAAAATCCTTTTTGTCTAAGGATGATACAATAGAGGCAGTGGTGCCGGCTTATGAGGGAGAAATGGGAATTTTAAAAGATCATATTCCGATCATTTCTTTTTTAAAACCTGGTATTATAAAGATAAAATCAAAGTCTGGAGAGGATAGTTATTACGTTGAGGATGGGATTATAGAATTTAAGGACAATAATTTAACAATTCTTACAAGTTCCATTTTTGACTTGAAGGATATGGAAAGAAATAAAATTCAAGAGCTTTTAAGGATCGCTGAAGAAGAAACTAACAAAACAGAGATAAGTGATCAGACTAAATATTTGTCTGAGCAAAAAATAGATGTTTTAAGATCAATTAATTAAGAATTGATCTTATTTTTTTTTGAATTATTTTGTAAACCTCTAGTTTAAAATCAACAACAACATCAGTCATATGATCTACATCAATCCATTTCCAATCTAAAAATTCAGGCTTTTTTGTATTAATATTAATTTCATTATCATTACCCAAATATTTCATTAAAAACCATTTTTGTTTTTGCCCTTTGTATTTACCTTTCCAAATTATTCCTAAAAGATTTTTTGGAAGTAAGTATGTAGTTACTTCGTCTATTTCTTTAATAAGTTTTACTTTTTTTATACTTGTTTCTTCTTCCAATTCTCTAAAGGCAGCAGATAAAAAATCCTCTCCCTCATCCACTCCTCCCTGTGGCATCTGCCAGAAGTTTTTTGGATTATCAATTCTTTTAGCAACAAAAATTTTATTATCTTTATTCAAAACAATTATTCCAACACCATTTCTCAATGGTAGATTTTTAAATTTATCTTCCATTTTAACCGTTCAATAGTTTAATAGCGTAATTTAATTGATTATCAGTTTCGGTTTTGATTTTGAAATCATCTGACTCTTCATCAATTTCTATATCAGGCGCAACCCCAACCTCAGAAATTGATTTACCTGATGGAAGATAATATTTTGCAACAGTCAGTCTAATAGCACCTTTATTCTGTAAAGGAATAATTGATTGTACCGATCCTTTACCATAACTATTTTCACCTAATAAAATTGCTCTTTTATGATCTTTAAGCGCACCAGCTACGATTTCTGATGCTGAAGCAGAACCATAATTAATCAAAACAATTAAAGTTTTACCATTAGTAAGATCTCCTTTTTTTGCAAACCATTTTCTATTTTCAATTTTTTTCCTACTTTTAGTGGATACTATTTCACCATTATCTAAAAAAAAATCTGATATTTTGATTGCTTGAGAAAGTAATCCTCCAGGATTATTTCTTAAATCTAAAATATATGATTTTAAGTTATTTTTTTTTTCTAAGTTTTTGATTTCCTTTTCTATTTGGTCAGCACTATTTTCGTTAAATGAAGTTAATCTTAAATAGCCAATATTTTTTTCTAAAAGATCAGATTTGACAGATTTTATTTCAATTATTTCTCTTGTAACTTCAAAAATTAAAGCTTTTTTCTCTCCACGTCTTCTTACAGTTAGCTCGATGCTAGAGCCGACTGGTCCTCTCATTAAATCAACCGCTTCACTTAGAGATTTTCCTTGGACCTGAGTATTATTAATTTTTACAATATAATCACCAGCTTTTATACCAGCTCTTGAAGCTGGAGTATCATCAATAGGAGATATAACTTTTACAACACCCGACTCCATTGTTACTTCAATTCCTAAACCACCAAATTCACCACTTGTATCAGTTTGCATTTCACTAAATGTTTTTGGTGACATATAGCTTGAATAAGGGTCTAATGATTGTAGAAGTCCGTCTATAGCAGCATCCATACCTTCTGATTGGTCTATTTCATCTACATATTCTTTTTGAATTTTTTCTAATACCTCGCCAAATAAATCTATTTTTTTATAGACATCATTTTCTGAAGAACAAACAGTGTTAATTAAAAAAAGATTGATTAATAAAATATATAGACTAGATAGTATTTTTTTTATCATATGATTAGTTTCTCTTTGGGAATAAGCTCAGACCAAATTTTTTCAAGTTCATAAAACTTTCTCTTTTCTGGATGAAAAATATGTATAATAATATCAATGCCATCTACTAATTTCCACTCACTGCTATCTGTTCCCTCTATCTTAGAATTTTTTATACCGTTATTTTTGAGCATTTCCAAAACTTGTTCAGATAATGCTTGAATATGTCTTGATGAAGTTCCACTCGCTATTATCATATAATCAGCCATGGAACTTTTGTCTTTCAAATCTATACTTACAATATTCTGAGCTTTATTATTGTCTAGGGTTTTAACTACGACTTGTTTTAAATCTGAAATTTTATCCATTAAATAATCAAACTTTATCAAATTTTTCTTAATTGAGAAGATGAAATATTGACTTTTTTAAAGGTTACGAATTTCAAATTTTTACCACTCAATCTTTTAAAAGATATAGAATTTAATGATTTTTTTTTATATCCGTGACGATCAAAGACTAAAATATTACATTTTTGTGAAATTTTTTTCCATTCATGCCATTTGTGAAAGTTAATTAAATTATCTGCTCCCATTAAGAAATAGATCTTGTACTTTTTATTTTTATTGAGATAGTTAATTAAATTTATTGTTCTGTTGGATTTTATGATTTTTTCATAAAATTTTACTTTTATAAAATTATTTGATCCAATAATCTTTTTACATTTTTTTAGCCTATCCTGAATACTAATATTGCTTTTTTTCTTTAGAGGATTTTTTTTTGTAATAGCCCATATAATTTTTTTCAATTTATATAATTTTGCTGCTTTTTTAGATATAGCTAGATGTCCCTTGTGAGCTGGATTAAAAGAACCGCCAAGAATTCCTATTTTATTTTTATAGTTTAATTTATTTTCTTGTTTTTCCATTACTTATAACTTGATATTTGTACGAAACTAATTGATTTAATCCGACAGGACCTCTTGGTGGAAGTTTATTAGTTGATATACCAACTTCACCCCCAAATCCAAATTCTCCACCATCTGCAAATTGAGTTGAAGTATTATGCATTGCAATTGAGCTATTCACTTTAATTAAAAATTTTTTTGCAGTTATTTTATTATTAGTAATTATAGAGTCTGTATGCATCGTACCAAATTTATTAATATGATTAATAGCTTCTTCTAAGTCTTTGACAGATTTAACCGAAACCGTTGGTGATAAATACTCTTTCGACCAATCTTTATTATTAGCTTTAAATATTTTTCCTTTGTAGAATTTTCTTATTTTTTGGTCACCAATAATTTTACAACCGTGATCCTCTAAGTTTTTTAGAATTAAATTACATGATTTTTTTAAGATTTTTTCATGAATTAAAATAGTTTCTGTTGCACCACAGATCGCAGTATTTCTTAATTTTGCGTTAAAAACAATTTTTTGTGCTATTTTAATATTTGCATCTTTATCAACAAAAGTATGACAAATTCCTTCTAAGTGTCCAATTGTTGGTAAATTAGATAATGTTTGAACTTTTTTTACTAAACTTTTTCCTCCTCTTGGAATAATAACATCAATATATTTGTTCATTTTTGTTAATAAAAAATTAACTACTTTCCTATTTTTACTAGAAATAAATTGAACAAAATTCTCATCAATTTTATTTTTTTTTAGAGAGTTTCTAAATAATTTAGATAATATTTTATTTGAGTGAAATGCTTCTTTACCACCTTTTAAAATCACAGGATTACCAGACTTGAAACATAAAGAAGCAATATCAGATGTAACATTTGGCCTACTTTCATAAATAATGCCAATTACCCCTATAGGAATTGTTATCTTTGAAATACTTAAACCATTTGGTCTTTTCCACTTTTCTAAAGTTACATTTGTTGGATCTTTAATTTTAATTATTGCTTTAATTGAATTAATAATATTAAAAATTTTTTTTTCATCTAGAATAAGACGATTAATTAAATTTTTTTTTAATTTTTCTTTTTGAGCTTGATTAACATCTTTTTTATTTTGATAAATAATTATTTTTTTATTTTTTTTGATTAAATTACAATAATCTTTTAAAACTTTATTTTTTTTCTTTGAATTTAATCCAAAAGAAAAAGCTTTTTTTGACTTATTTCCAATTTTTATTAATTCGTTTTTCATTAAATTTTAACCATATCATCTTTATGGACAACTTCAGATTTTGAAATATAACCAAGTATTTTTTTTATTTCATTAGATTGACAACCCAAAATTTTGTTTATTTCGTAAGATGAAAAAGAACTTAATCCTCGAGCAAATTCTTTACGTTTATTATCTAGGATTTTAATATGATCTCCTTTTTTAAAATTACCTGATACTTTTTTTATACCTGCAGCAAGTAAACTTTTGCCATTTACAAGAGCTTTTTTTGCACCATCGTCAATAATAAGTTCTCCTTTGGGAGAAACGGAGCTAATAATCCATTTTTTTCTAGCGTCTAATTTTGGTATTTTGGAAATAAACCAAGTACAATTATTTTTTTTTTCTATTTGGTTAATAGGATTTAGATATAATCCATTAGCTATTATCATATTACAACCAGCTAAATTACAAATTTTTGCAGCTTCAATTTTTGTATCCATTCCGCCACTCCCAAATTTATTCACACCTTTTATACTGATGTTTTTTGTTTCTTTTTCAAGATTTGAAATTTTTTTAATTAATTTAGCATTTTTAAAAGTCTTTGGATTTTTTGTAAAAAGACCATCAACATCAGATAATAAAATTAATGTATCTGCATTAGTAATTTGAGCTACACGAGAGGCAAGTCTATCATTATCACCATATTTAATTTCGGAAGTAGCTATTGTGTCATTCTCATTAACTATTGGAATGTAGTCGAGATGAAAAAGATTCTCAAAAGTTCTTTTTGCATTAATAGATCTTCTTCTTTCTTCAGTGTCATCTAAGGTTAAAAGAATTTGAGATATGTTTAGTTTATATTTAGAAAAGGTTTGTGAAAATAAATTCATCAACTCAATTTGCCCTATTGAAGCTATTGCTTGACTTTTATCAAGTTTCAGATTTGTCTTATTAAATTTCATTTTCTTACAACCGAGGGCAATAGCACCAGAACTAACAATTATAACTTTTTTATTATTTGATTTTAATTTTTTTATATCTTTTGCAAAACTTGATAACCATTTAATTCTTGTTTTCCCATTTTTATCTACCAATAAGGATGATCCAATTTTAATCACAATAATTTTCGAATTTTTAAGATGCATAAGTAATTAGTTTAGCTTTAATTTTTGATACAGAGTTTTTTTCTAAAGTAGACAAAGTCAATACTTCACATTTTTTATCTTTTGAAAAGTCTGCCACTATATTTTTGACTATATTTTTATCAATTAAATCTATTTTATTTAAAACAACTAACTCTTTTTTTTTGGTAAGTTCCAAACTATATTTTTGTAATTCGTTTTTTACTTGGTTATATGATTGTTCTAAATTTTCATTAGTAATATCTATTAAGTGAAGAAGTGATTTACATCTCTCGATATGTTTTAAAAATTGTATACCAAGGCCAGTCCCTTGGTGTGCTCCTTCAATCAAACCTGGAATATCAGCTATAGTAATTTCTTTATCATCATAACTAGCAACTCCTAAGTTTGGGTTTAAGGTAGTAAATTGATAATTTGCTATTTTTGGATTTGCATTTGTTATAGCTGCTAACAAACTTGATTTTCCTGCATTAGGTAATCCAATAATTCCTATATCGGCAATTGTTTTTAATTGCAGCCAAATTGTAAATTCTTCACCGGTTGTGCCTTTTGTAAATTTTCTTGGTGCTCTATTTGTTGAACTTTTAAATCTAGTATTTCCCAAACCCCCTTTACCCCCAGATGCTGCAATATATTTTTCACCAATTTTTGTAAAATCATATATTAAAGTTTTATTATCCTCTTCAAAAACCTGGGTACCTAAAGGTACTTTTAGAATTAAATCTTCTCCACCTTTTCCTGTACGATTTTGACCAGCACCGTTTTCCCCTCGTTGAGCTTTATGATGTTGCTGATATCTGTAATCAATTAAGGTATTAAGATTTTGTTCTGTTTTTAAAATAATAGAGCCACCTTTCCCACCATCTCCACCATCAGGTCCACCAAACTCTATAAATTTTTCACGTCTAAAACTTGGCGATCCATCTCCACCGTCACCAGCCTTTATATAAATCTTTACTTGATCAAGAAATTTCATAATACAACGCTATTTTTAAGTTGTACTATTAATTGGGTTTAACTGAAACTAAAGTTCTATCTGATTTAGTTTTTTTGAAAACAACTTTGCCTTTTATCACTGAAAATATTGAGTGATCTTTACCCATTCCAACATTTTTCCCAGGAAAGATTTTCGTTCCTCTTTGTCTTACTATAATATTTCCAGGAATTACGGATTCTCCACCATATTTTTTAACACCAAGTCTTCGTCCAGCACTATCTCTACCGTTTCTCGATGATCCACCTGCTTTTTTTGTTGCCATAATTTTTCCTAATTACTTATTAGTCTTTTTTTCTGTCACTTCTTTTTTTGAAGGTTTAGAAATTTTTTCAGATTCAGATAAAATTTTACCGTCTTTTGAAAAAATTTTATTAATTCTTATCATAGAATATTCTTGTCTATGTCCATTTTTTCTTCTCGAATTATGTCTTCGTCTTTTTTTAAAGATTAAAATAGTTCTATTTTTACTATTCTTTATTAAGTTAGCCTCGACTTTTGCACCTTGTACAATTGGTGCACCGATCTCAATTATCTTGTTATCACCATAGGCTAAAATTTCCTTGAATTCAATTTTAGTATCTGGCTTTGAATTAGGTAGTTTTTCAATCTTTAAGATCTCACCTGATCTAACTTTATATTGTTTTCCACCTGTTTGTATTACTGCGTATGACATAGTGTTGTGTAATTTTAATTCAAGCAATATAGTCTGAGCCTACTTATAGTCAAGTTATATAAACTAAAAATTATCCTTTAAATCTCTTAGTTTTGAAAAGGTTTTTAAATCTTTGGCCTTGAGAAATATATTACACTCAAGTTCGTCAGCTAGGGTAGTTGGAAGTGTAGGAAGATTATTGTTAATTTTGTCTTTTACCTTAATTATTTTTTCTTTAAGTTTTATATTTTCAGAATCATTAATTAAGCAAAAAATTGAATTTTGAAGTGTATATTCATGCCCACAATAAATTTCAGTATCTTTAGGGAGTTTTTTTATTTTTTTTAAAGAATTAAACATTTGTTCGTATGTTCCTTCAAATAATCTTCCACAGCCAAGAGAAAATAAAGTGTCGCCTGTAAAAATTTTTTTTTTCTTTATAAAAATGAAAAGCAATATGTCCTGTTGTGTGTCCAGGAATATGGTAAATTTTTGCTTCAAAATTTTCTTTCTTCCATATTTGGTTATTTTCCACAAAGATATCGATTTCAGGAATTCGATCTTTATCATCTTTGAAACCAACTACTTTTGAATTATATTTTTTTTTCAAATTTTTATTTCCACCAACATGATCGTAATGATGGTGTGTATTTAAGATGTATTTTAAGTTTAATTTATTTTTTTCAATTATTTCAATAACAGGCTCAGACTCACTTGGATCAATAACGCAAGCAATTCTTTTATTTTTATCAAATATTAGATATGAGTAATTGTCATTTAAACACGGGATTATTTTTACTTCCATTTTAACTTTCTATTAAAAAAATACCAAGATTTGAACTCAAATTTTTTATATTTAGATTTGAATTGGTAATAAAGGATGGCTTATCACTTTTTAGAGCGATGGATTTTGATAGTTTGAAATTCTTGTTTTTACTAAAATTTACAAAATCTTTTATTGTACAAAGGTGAATGTTTGCAGTGTTATACCATTCATCTGGCAAAGTTCTTGTTATAGGCATTGTGCCCTTTAACAAAAGGTGTAACCCAATTTTCCAATAACCAAAATTTGGTATTGTAACTATAGCTTGTTTACCGATCCTTAAGAGTTCATTTATTACTTTTTCTGGATTTAAGAAAGCTTGCAGAGTCTGACTTAAAATTACATACTCAAATGACTTATCTGGAAATTGTTTTAAATCATATTCAGCATTACCCTCAATAATTGTTAATCCTTTAGCAATACAATTTTGAACTTTAGCTTTTGAAATTTCTATTCCTCTAATGTTTACTTTTTTTTCTTTAATAAGAAATTCCATTAAAATACCATCACCACATCCAACATCAAGTACATGAGAGTCTCTATCAATTAAATCTGATATGATTCTAAATTCTGGTTTCATTTTTTTTCTCTAAGTATGATCTATCTAAAAAATTTTTAAGTGCTTTTAAAAAATCTGGAACATCTAATAAAAAAGAGTCATGTCCTTTATCTGATTTTATTTCTACAAATCCGACATTTGCTCCAATAGCATTTAATGCGATAACTATATCTTTATTTTCTTGTGTTGGATAAAGCCAGTCTGATGTAAATGATATAACAAAAAATTTTGCTTTAGTATTTTTAAATGCATTTGATAAATTTCCATTATTTTGTTTTACCAAATCAAAGTAGTCCATTGCTCTTGTGATGTATAAGTAGCTGTTAGCATCAAATCTATCTACAAACACTGATCCTTGGTATCTTAAATAACTTTCAATTTGAAAGTCAGCATCAAATCCGAATTTTAGATCATCTCTTTCTTGCAGCTTTCTTCCAAATTTTTCTTGAAGACCTTTTTTTGATAAATAAGTGAT
>CACBMB010000012.1 GCA_902540275.1 uncultured Pelagibacteraceae bacterium
ATTTTGGATATGGTTGATTTTTTGAATACCCCTCTAATTTTATTTTAAACTCACTAAAACTCATATCATTTGAGAAATCAAAATTATAGATAGAATCATTATTAATATTACTTTTTGAACAGGAATAAAAAAATAGGACTATCAATAATAACTTTAACTTCATCTAAGACCTTCAAATTTATTAAGATTAAATCTTATATTTAAGTTTTGTATTGCTTGTCCAGCACCACCTTTAATTAAATTATCAATTGCTGATAAAATTATTATTTTATTCTTATATTTTGTTTTACATATAGAGATTAAGCAATTATTTGTATTTATTACATCATTTGTACTAATTTGAGAATCAATTTTTAAAATTTTTACAAATTCTTCGTTTTTATAAAATTTTTTTAATGTGTCGTGAACTTTTTTAATTTTCACATTATTTTTAAGATTTATGTATATTGTACTTAAAATACCTCTAAACATAGGAGATAAATGGGGAGTAAATGAAAAATTTATATTATTCTTGCTAAACTTTTTTAATTCCTGCTCAATCTCAGAATTATGTCTATGAAAACCAACTCCATAAGCGCTTAATGATTCGTATAAGTTTTTTTGTTTGTGTTTTTTATGAACTCCTCTACCTGCTCCAGAATAACCAGACTTAGAGTCAATGATAATATTACTTGTTAAAATTAATTTCGTTTTTAACAAAGGTATTAATGTTAATAGAATAGACGTTGGATAACATCCAGGACAACTTATTATATTAAATTTTTTTATCTTATCTTTAGAAATTTCAGGTAATGAATAAATACTATTTTTGATATTCTTAATAGACTTGTGTTTTTGTTTATACCATTTTTTATAATCATTACTTTTTTTCAGCCTAAAATCAGCAGATAAATCAATCAAAATATTATTGTTTAATAATTTATTTGATATTTCTTGTGCCTGTCCATTAGGTAATGCTGTAAAAATAACATCAACTTCTTTTAAAAGATTTTTATTAAATTTAACAATTTTTGGTAAATTTTTATTTTTTAAAGATCTTTCATAAATTGAAATATTTTTTCCAACAGATGATTGTCCACATAAATATTTTATATTTATATTTTTATGTTTCACCAACAGTTTAATTAGTTCAATACCAATATATCCTGTTGATCCTGCAATTAATACATTAAGCTTACGCATTCTTCATTATACCAGTTTAAAATTAAAAAAAAATTATCTTTTAGAAAATTGAAAACTTCTTCTGGCTTTTCTTCTTCCAGGTTTTTTTCTTTCAACCGCTCTAGAGTCTCTAGTGGTTAATTTTTCAGATTTAAGGGTGGTTTTTAAATTTTCATCAAACAAAACTAAAGCTTTTGAAATACCGTGGACCATTGCACCCGCTTGACCAGTAGGCCCCCCTCCTTTGACAGTACATCTTACATCATATTCTGTTGGCTGTTTGATTAATTCAAATGGCCTAGTTATTTGCATCTTGTGATTATCGCTAGAAAAATATTCGTTATAAAGTTTTCCATTTACATAAATTTTACCTGAACCTTTTTTTACCCAAACTTTAGCTATTGAAGTTTTTCTTCTTCCTGTCGCATATTTACTATCTTTAAAATCTAATTTAATTTTTTCAGATTTAATATTTGTTTGAATATTTTCCATATTATTTTCTTACAATATTTTTATTATTTAATTTTCCAAGTTCTATAATTTTTGGATTTTGAGAAGTATGTGGATGATCGTTTCCTGTGTAGATCTTTAATTTTGTAAGTTGTTTTTTTCCTAGAACACCACCTGGTAACATTCTTTTTACTGCTAATTTTAAAACTTCTCCTGGTTTTTTATTATGAAGTTTTTCAGGAGTAGTTTCTTTAATACCTCCTGGATGTCCAGTGTGTTTAAAATATTTTTTATTTTGGAATTTTTTTCCAGTAAATCTTATTTGTTCAATATTCTTTACAACGACAAAGTCTCCGTCATCCATGTGTGGGGTATAAGTAGTTTTGTTTTTCCCTCTAATTATTTTTGAAATAACAGTAGCTAATCTTCCAACGACAGCATTTTTAGCGTCGATTTCATACCAAGACGAAGTAATTTGGTCTTTTTTCAAGAATTTTGACATTGTGCGAGGATTAATACTATCTAAAAATATAAAGTCAAATTTTAAATTATGTTGAATTAATTAATTTTTTTGATATAAAGATAATAGCCGATTTGTACCTTATTGCTGGCTTTGTACGCTAAAAAGGTTTTCATAAAAACTTTCGGCAGGTATTTGAACTATATTGTACACCTTGCATAAAGCAAAAGTACTAAAAAAGGAGCAAAATGAGTAAAAAAAGAAATAATCCAGAAACTATAGCCATTCATGGTGGTGACTATAGAAGCGACCCAACTACAAATGCAGTTGCAGTTCCAATTTATAAAACTACTTCATATCAATTCCAGAGCACAGATCATGCTGCTAATCTTTTTGCATTAAAAGAATTTGGCAACATTTATACTAGAATTATGAATCCAACTAACGATGTTCTTGAAAAAAGGATTGCATCATTAGAAGGAGGATTAGCATGCCTAACAGTATCTTCTGGCCAAACTGCATCTTCTTTTGCAATTTTAAATGTTGCACAAGCTGGTGATAATATCGTTAGCTCTACTGATCTTTATGGTGGAACAGTATCTTTATTTACACACACTTTAAGTAAACTTGGTGTTGAGATTAGATATGCAGATCCATCAGATCCGAGTAACTTTGAAAAATTAATAGATGATAAGACTAGAGCTTTTTATGGTGAAACATTACCTAATCCATATTTAAGAGTTTTTCCTATTAAAGAAGTTTCAGATATAGGTAGAAAATATAATATCCCCCTAATAATGGATAATACAGCTGCTCCTGTAATTTGTAAACCAATTGAACATGGTGCTGCTATTGTAATTCATTCATTAACTAAATACATTGGTGGACATGGAACTGCTGTTGCTGGAAGTATAGTTGATAGTGGTAATTTTGATTGGACAGCAGATCCTAAAAGACAACCTTTGTTTAATGAGCCAGATGCTAGCTATGGAGGAGCAATTTGGGGAAAGGCCGTTCCTGAATTAACAGGTGCAAACATACCTTTTGCTGTTAGAGCAAGAGTTTGCTTATTAAGAGATCTTGGCTCCGCTTTGGCACCTGATAATGCTTTTGCAATAATTCAAGGCTTGGAAACTGTTGCACTTAGAATGAAACAACATTGTGAGAATGCTGAAAAAGTAGTCAATTTTTTAAAAAAACATAAAGAAATAACTAAAGTAATTTACTCTACTGAACATACGAAATCTATAGCTGATAGAGCAAAAAAATATCTAAAAGGTGGAAATGGTCCAATGGTTGGTATTGAACTTAAAGGTGGGATTGAAGCTGGTAAAAAATTTATAGAGTCATTAAAAATGTTTTATCATGTTGCTAATATTGGAGATGTTAGAAGTTTAGCTATTCATCCTGCAAGCACTACTCATAGTCAACTTAATGAAAAGGAACTTAAAGCATCAGGAGTTACACAAAGTTACGTGAGACTTTGTATAGGCATAGAACATATTGATGATATTATTGAAGATTTAGATCAAGCTTTAAATAAATCTTCGAAAGGAAATTTAAAAGCTGTTAGTTAAACTTCATGTTTATATAAAGAAAATAAACGCATGAGGTAACTAAAAAAATTGAACTTATTTGGTGCATAGAAGCAATATATATCTGTGCACCATTAATAATTGTTAAAATACCAAAAATTATTTGTAGCAAAATAAATAAACCAAGTATTTTTACGGTTTTATATAAATCATACATCTTATTTATGTAAATCTTATAAATAATCCAAAAATAAAAAATTAAAATTATATATGCTAGATTTCTATGAATGAATTGAACTAAAGAAGGATCACTAAAAGCTGTTAGTCTAAAAAGGTTTAGTAATTTATTATCATTTGGAAAAAAAGTAGTTCCCATTAAAGGCCATGTATTATAAATTTTTCCCGCATCCATACCAGATACGAACGCACCAATAATAATTTGTAAAAAAATCAATACCAGAAATAAAAATGGTATCGTTGAATTTAATTTACTAAAATTTTTTACAATTATCTTTATTTTTAAGTAATTCCAAAATATTAAAGAGAGAATTAAAAAAGCTACAATTAAATGAACGGATAATCTAAAATGGCTTACATCAACCTTATCAATGAGGCCACTCTGTACCATATACCAACCTAAAAAACCCTGAAAACATATTAATAGAAAAATCAAATAAAGGTTTAACAATTTAGAAATTTTAATTTTAAAGGAAAAATATAATAACGGAATTAAGAATCCTAAACCTATTAATCTTCCAAGAAAACGATGTGCCCATTCCCACCAAAAAATTACTTTAAATTCATCTATTGTCATATCATAATTTTGTAATTTAAATTCTGGTATATTTTGATAAAGAGTAAAATATGAATTCCAATCCTCTTGATTTAAAGGAGGAAAAAAACCAGAAAATAACTCCCATTCTGTTATCGAAAGACCTGAGTCAGTCAACCTAGTTAAACCACCAACAACTATCATTATCGATACAATCCAAAACATAGTAATCAACCATAATGAAAGTAAATAATTAATTCTTGTATTTAATGTATACATATCGGAATAAATATAATAATTTTTTAGATATCCAAATAAA
>CACBMB010000013.1 GCA_902540275.1 uncultured Pelagibacteraceae bacterium
TTTTTTTACTGTTGCTTTTACTTTTCCAGTTATGTTTTTCTTTTTTCGAAAAAATCTTGTTTGGACAAACAAACCAAAATTACAATTTATAAGAGGTTTAATACTATTAACTGCAAATATTTGCTTCTTTTATGCAATTTCTGTTATCTCTTTGGCAAAAGCATTAACTTTAGCTTTCGTCGCTCCTTTAATTGTTACTGCTTTTTCACCAATATTTTTAGGAGAGAAGGTCGGATTTAAAAGATGGTCTGCTGTAATTATAGGTTTTATAGGGTCTTTAGTAGTAATAAGACCAGGTTTTGTAGAGATTAACTTAGCAAGTATAGCTGCTCTTGGAACAGGTGTGATGTATGGTTTTTATTTAATTATTACTCGTAAATTAAGTACCTCAGATAATCCTCTACTTACTTTATTATTAACTGGTGTAGTAGGGGCCGTAATCATATCAATTGTAATGCCATTTGTGTGGGTTAAACCAACCTTAAATCAGTGGTCTATGATGGCTGCTATAGGTATATTTGCTTGTATAGGGCATTTATTCTTAATATTGTCTCTTAAATACGCTGACGCTTCTAAATTAGCTCCATTTAGTTACTTTGAGATCATTACAAACATTATTATAGGTTATTATTTCTTTAGTGATTTTCCTGATAATTGGACTTTCTTAGGTTTATTTATTATTGTATTAAGTGGTATTTACATCTCAAGAAGAGAGAACTTAGTTAAAAAAGTAAAATAATAGGTATTATTTATTTACTATTATCTAAAGTATTACATTAAGTATTGTTTATAAACTATTGTATTTATTATATTTTTTAAATAATATAATTAAAATAATTTTTTGAATATTTTGGATTATTTAATGTTAAAATCAACTTAATATGCTGTGCAAGAGTGGAGATTTATAACAATTATGAAAAACATCAAATAACCCATAAAAATAGGTACTTTTTTTCGACTGTGGTTATGAAAATTCAAAAAAATAGGGCAGTCTAAAAGCATTGATATAGTTGAATAGTAGAGCGATGCACTAATTGAATATAGCATTTAAACGCCCATAGAGGGGTCTATTTTAGTTATAGGCTAATATATAGTACAACTGAAGGGTGAATTATGTTATTTAGAAAGAAATCACGTGAAATGGTAAAAAAGTGTTGATTTTACTAACTTTTTTAACTTAAAAAAGGTTTAAAATAGCTCTAAATAGGTACTTTTTCAGATCTAAGTAATTTGAGCTTTTGCTTGATTCCACCTCTCCCAGAGTAACCTCCAAGAGCTCCATCAGATCTAATCACTCTATGACAAGGTATTTTTGGAGCATATCGGTTTTTAGCACAAGCGTTAGCAACAGCTCTAGCTGATTTTGGGCTTTTTATGGCTATAGCGACCTGTTTATACGTTTTAACTTTACCTTTTGGTATGGTTTTAAGATATTTCCAAACTTTTAATTGAAATTTTGTTCCTTTCACAGGATTTTAGCGTGGAATTAATAAGATTATGTAACTTACGAAGAATATAATAGCCATTATAGATAAGAATATCGTATTGAAGCTCTTACCAGTGTTTCGGTATTGAATAAAAGTTAATATAACGAAACCAATTGAACTTATTAAAAACCATACTGCAGGAATTTCTCCATCAATTGAACCCATAATTTTTATAATTTAAACTATTGACATTAAAAATCACTTGATATATTACTAATGATAATTAATTGTTATCAATAGTAATTATGAATGAATTGACTACAGACTTAAAATCGCTCCATGAGGCAACTTTAAATAATCTTAAAAGCTCCAAAGCGAATAATACTTTAAGAGCATATAAATCAGACTTTAAAGACTTTGGAGCTTTTTGTGCTAAACATGGTTTGAATTCATTACCATCTGAACCAAAAATAGTGTCATTATATCTAACCCATCTTTCTAAAAACTCAAAAATTAGCACTTTAAGAAGAAGATTAGTATCGATTAGTATGGTGCATAAACTTAAAGGACATTATTTAGATACGAAACATCCAATTATTGTTGAAAATTTAATGGGTATAAAAAGAGTAAAAGGAAGCATTCAAAAAGGAAAAAAACCTATATTAATCAATCATTTAAAATTAATAATTAATGTAATAGATCAACAAAAAATTGAAAATATTAAAAAGTTTAGAGACAAGTCAATTATTCTTGTTGGTTTTGGAGGTGGCTTTAGACGAACTGAGCTTATTTCAATTGATCATGAAGATTTAGAATTTGTACCCGAAGGTCTTAAAATCACCATAAGAAGATCAAAAACTGATCAATATGGCGAAGGAATGATCAAAGGACTACCCTACTTTACCAATGAAAAATATTGTCCTGTAGTCAACCTTAAAAGATGGCTAGAAATTTCTAAAATCAAATCTGGACCTATTTTTAGAAGATTTTCTAAAGGTTTATCTCTAACAGAAAAAAGATTAACCGACCAATCAGTAGTTTTGTTAATGAAAGAATATTTAAATATAGCAGGCATTGAGAATAAAAATTTTGCAGGTCATAGTTTAAGATCTGGTTTTGCAACTGTCGCTGCAGAATCTGGAGCTGATGAACGTAGTATTATGGCAATGACTGGTCACAAAACAACTCAAATGGTTAGAAGATATATTAGAGAAGCAAATATATTCAAAAATAATGCACTAAATAAAATTAAAATATGATATCTTAAATTATGAAAATATTTTGCGACAGTGCCGACTATAAAATTTTTTTAAGATACAAAAAAGATAAAATAGTAAAAGGTTTTACAACCAATCCAAGTTTAATGAGACAATCTGGAGCAAAAAGTTACAAATCATATTCTATAAAATTATTAAAAAATAGTAGTAAAAAGCCAGTTTCATTAGAAGTTTTTTCTGACAACATTGATGAAATGTATAACCAAGGAAAAATAATTAATGGATGGGCCAAAAATGTTTACGTTAAAATACCTGTTGTGAATACTAAAGGTAAATTTACTGGAAAAACCATCAAAAAATTAAGTGATGAAAAAGTTAAATTAAATATAACTGCCGTATATACTTTTGAACAAGTTAAAAGTATATGTAAGAAAATTAATAAAAAAACTAAAGTTATTATTTCTATTTTTGCTGGAAGAATGGGAGATCAATTAAAAAATCCAATCCCTATATTTAAAAAATCCCTAAAACATATAAAAAAATTTAATAATGTTGAAATTTTATGGGCAAGCACCAGAGAAACCTATAATTATTTAGAGGCTAAGCAATTAGGATGCCAGATAATAACAATACCACCTAAAATTATTGAACAAATAAAAAATTCAAATAAAACTTTTAAGAAATTGACCGTTGATACTGTAAAAGGTTTCTATAAAGACGCAAAAAAAAGCAAATTTAAGGTTTAATATTTTGTGAAAGAATTTTCATTTTGTGTTTCTATGTCAACAATTCCCTCAAGAATTGGAAAAATCTCAGAGATAATTGACAATTTAAACAAACAAACATTAAAACCTGAGAAGATATATCTTAATATTCCATACAAATATCAAAGATTTCCTGACCAAACAATTAATGAAAAAGATTTAATCAAATTAAATCATAAAAATTTAGAAATTAATAGATGCGAAGATTTTGGACCTGGCACTAAAATTATGGGC
>CACBMB010000014.1 GCA_902540275.1 uncultured Pelagibacteraceae bacterium
TTTTTGCTAGTAAATCAAATAATCTAACTGATAATAAAACTGATATAGAATTCGAGAATGGGAAATTAACAATTTCAATTGATGAAAAAGATTCTATTCATATGAAAGGTCCTGTTTCAGATATAAAAGAAATTAAGATAAAGTTATAATGGGAATTTTTGATAAATTTAAAATTGGTTTTAAAAAAAGTGCCTCAGCACTTTCTTCAGGAATAAAAGAAATAATTATAAAAAAAGAAATAGATGATAAAAACTTAGATAAAATAGAAGAATTTTTAATCCAGTCAGATGTAGGTATAGAAGCAGCATCTGAAATAAAAGAAATTATTTCAACTAAAAAAATTGATCCAAAAAAAGATTTAACAACCGAAATAAATCTTATTTTAAAAGAATATATTATTTCTTTGATGAAGCCTTTAGAAAATAATTATTTTTTCGAAAAGAAAGATAAGCTCAGCGCAACTTTAATTTCAGGCGTAAACGGTGTTGGTAAAACGACCACTATAGGAAAAATTGGTAAAATTTTAAAAACTAATGGAAATAAGGTAATGTTTGCAGCTTCCGATACTTTTCGAGCTGCTGCAATTGAACAATTAGAAAACTGGGCTAAAAAAATTGATGTTAAAATAATCAAATCATCACAAGGGTCCGATCCAGCATCTGTTGCATATAAAGCTGTTGAGGAGGCTTTAAGAAATAACTTTAATCAAGTTTTAATTGATACAGCTGGACGACTCCAAAATAAAAAAAATTTAATGGAAGAATATAAAAAAATTGCAAATGTCACAAAAAAAATAGACCCTGATGCACCACACAATGTAATTTTAGTTTTAGATGCAACCTCAGGACAAAATGTAATCAATCAAGTTGAAGAATTTAATAAAATAATTCCTATAACAGGTATGATCATGACTAAATTAGATGGAACAGCAAAAGGTGGTATTCTTCTAGCTTTAGCAAAGAAATATGAGCTTCCTCTTATCGCGTTAGGTTTGGGTGAAAAAGAAGATGATCTACAGATATTTGACGCAGAAAAATTTGCTGAAGCTTTTACACAAATTAATTAATTAAATTACTAGAAATCAAAGGTTTGTAAATATTACACTTGTAATTATCTTTAAATTTATAATATCCACAATCTTTAGAAAATGATGAAATAATAAAATCAAATTTACCAGTAGTTGGGTAAAGCTCCAATTTTTTATTTTTTATATCATATTTGAAATTCGCATTTAAACTTTTAACTGCACTTATCATTACTAATGTTTCATTGTCTTTTAACAAATAGTAGGCAAAATCATCGGGAAATACTGGAAAGTCATATTCCTGTAAAAAATATTTAGCTTGAGAAGGGAACCAATCATAAGAAATCAAAGGGGAAGATGATTCTGTTGAATGATTATATATGTAAAGATCTTTTGGGTAGTCATTTATATAATTGCTTTCTTCACCTCTTGCTAAAATAGATTTTTCTCTGCCCTTAAAATATAAAGTAAATTCTTTATTATGTGAGTCCATATGATCAATATGAAAAAGATCATCAGGTTGAAAAAACTTGTCTTGAGAATAGACAAAGTTTGTCAAAAAAAAGTACGAAATAAAAAATAAAAAAATATTTTTCATATATTATTTTAAAAAAAAAATTTGAATTATCTTTGTTTAGATTGTGGCTTAATTTAAACTTTTTAGGAAAGAACTTAGAGCCTTTAAAAGATTTTCATCATATTCCATCATATGATTGTCATGTTTTGTAAAATAAGAATATTTTGGTTCATTTGCAATTTCATACATTTTTTTTCCCATAAAAAATGGTACTATTTGATCAGCTTCACCATGCATTATTAAAACCGGAGAATAAATATTTTTAATCTTACTTTTATTATCAAACTTATCTTTTAGTAATAAACCAACTGGAATATACGGATAAAAATTTTTAGCTGCATCAATCATTGATGTGAAAGGAGTTTCTAATATGATACCAGCAAAATTTTTATTTTGAGCCAAATGTGTTGCAACCCCTGTGCCTAGCGACTCACCGTAAATAATTATATTTTCTTCATCAACACCTTTGTTAAGCAACCATTTAATTGCACTTCTACCATCTTCATAAAGACCTTTTTCAGAGGGCTTACCTTTGTTACCACTGAAACCTCTCCATGCGATTATCAAAAAATTTATTTCCATTTCACGGAAATGATTTAACTTATGAGTCCTATTTTCAAGAGAACCGGCATTTCCATGAAAAAACAAAATCGTTTTATTTTTTTTTAAATCTTTTTCATGATACCAGCCTAGTAACTCAATATCATCATCTGTATTAATTTTTACCTTTTCAATATAAACAGATAATTTATCATCAAAATAGTTATTTTCATTTGGATGGTACATTAGATTTCTTTGATAAAAATAAAGGAAAATTAAAATTACAAAATAAATTAGAATAATAATTTGAAAAAATAACAGCAAATTGTTCCTAAATTTTTTTAACATTAATTTTTTTTGCTAAGTATATGCCAAAAAATACTAAAATAGTTCCTACTAAATGATAAATTTCAAATTTTTCATCAAATAAAAAATATCCATAAATTGCTCCATAAACTGTGAAAACATAAAGCGTGAAACCTGTCAAAGATGCACCTAACTTTTTTTGAGCCATTGTATAAAGTGTAAAAGCAATTATCCCTGGTGAGATAGCTGCAAATATTACCCATGAATAAAATTCGGGAATAAAAACTGTCTGTTTATAAAAAATTTCTTCCCCAATATAAAAAGGTAATAAACTTAAAGCACCAAAAAATGATATAAGAGTAAATCTTTCAAAAATTTTTAATTTAGAATTCCAATAAAACAAATAAATAGAATATAAAGCCCAACCGATTGCCGCTGCTAACATCCAAAGATCACCAATAGTAAATTGTAAATTTATTAATAAATCTACATCACCTTTTATTATAATTATAAACACTCCTATTAAACAAGTAATCAACCCAATTATTTTAGTTAAATTAATTTTTTCATTAAAAAAAAAATATGAAATCAAAATTATAAATACAGGGGAAGATGTATAAATAATTCCCATATTTATTACTGTGGTAGTTTCACCGGCCAAAAAAGGGAAAGCTCCGCACACACCACATCCCATTGATCCTAAAAAAAACAGTTTTTTATATTCTTTTTTGATTATGTTAAAATTTTTTTTTAAACTTAAATATGTAAAGGGTAGTAGAATTAAAAAAACAACTGTCCACCTCCAAAAAGCAAGTGAGATCGGAGGAACAAACTCTACACCTCCT
>CACBMB010000015.1 GCA_902540275.1 uncultured Pelagibacteraceae bacterium
CCCCCTATATTCGAGCAGGATTTCACGTGTCCCGCTTTACTCATGAATTTTAACAAACATTACTCATACGGGACTATCACCCTCTGTGGTTAGCTTTTCCAAACTATTCAAATTTTTTTATCAAAATTGCTGGCCTATTCCATTTTCGCTCGCCACTACTAACGGAATCTCAATTGATTTCTTTTCCTCTGGTTACTTAGATGTTTCAGTTCTCCAGGTTGTCTCTTTAAACCTATGTATTCAGTTTAAAGTACCACATAAAGTGGTGGGTTTCCCCATTCGGAAATTTTCGGATCAAAACTTACATACAGCTCCCCGAAACTTATCGCAGTATATCACGTCCTTCATCGTCTTTCAGTGCCAAGGCATCCGCCACACGCCCTTAAACGCTTGATTTATGCACAGAAAAAAATTCTGTGTTGAATCAAATTTTTATTTGAACACTAGCTAATAACATTACTAATGTTCGGATATAGATATTGATATTAATTATTATTATTTTTATTTACTGTTAATATAACTAAGTGTTTTGGTGGAGGATAGCGGGATCGAACCGCTGACCTCCTGAATGCAAATCAGGCGCTCTCCCAGCTGAGCTAATCCCCCTCAATCAAAATTGGTGGGCCGAGAAAGACTCGAACTTTCGACCCCACCCTTATCAAGGGTGTGCTCTAACCAACTGAGCTACCGGCCCCCATGCAAGAGAAACACTATTTTAAGAAGAGAAATGAGGACGGTCAACATTAACCGTGTATATTTTTTAGAATAAAAATTTTACTTTTTATTCATCCTTAGAAAGGAGGTAATCCAGCCGCAGGTTCCCCTACGGCTACCTTGTTACGACTTCACCCCAGTCGCTGACTATACCGTGGTCAAGGGTTTTAAACCTTGCCTTAAGGTAGAACCAACTCCCATGGTGTGACGGGCGGTGTGTACAAGACCCGGGAACGCATTCACCGTGGCACGCTGATCCACGATTACTAGTAATTCCAGCTTCATGCACTCGAGTTGCAGAGTGCAATCCGAACTGAGGTATCTTTTAAGGATTTGCTTAACGTCGCCGTCTTGCTTCCTGTTGTAGATACCATTGTAGCACGTGTGTAGCCCAACACGTAAGGGCCATGAGGACTTGACGTCATCCCCACCTTCCTCCAGCTTATCACTGGCAGTTCTTTCAGAGTGCCCAACTAAATGATGGCAACTAAAAGTGAGGGTTGCGCTCGTTGCGGGACTTAACCCAACATCTCACGACACGAGCTGACGACAGCCATGCAGCACCTGTGTTTCGTCCGGCCGAACCGAAAACTTTAATCTCTTAAAGTCGCGACGAACATGTCAAGTGTTGGTAAGGTTCTGCGCGTATCTTCGAATTAAACCACATGCTCCACTACTTGTGCGGGTCCCCGTCAATTCATTTGAGTTTTAACCTTGCGGTCGTACTCCCCAGGCGGTGTGTTTATTGCTTTCGCTGCGACACTGAAAATAAATTTCCAACGTCTAACACACATCGTTTACGGCATGGACTACGAGGGTATCTAATCCTCTTCGCTACCCATGCTTTCGTTCCTCAGTGTCAGTAATGATCCAGAAAGCTGCCTTCGCAATTGGTATTCTTTCTAATATCTACGAATTTCACCTCTACACTAGAAATTCTGCTTTCCTCTATCAAACTCTAGCTGAAAAGTTTTGATGGCAGTTCCAGAGTTAAGCTCTGGGATTTCACCACCAACTTTTTCAACCACCTACGAACTCTTTAAGCCCAGTAATTCCGAACTACGCTAGGTCCCTTCGTATTACCGCGGCTGCTGGCACGAAGTTAGCCGGACCTTCTTATTCGGGTACAGTCATTTTCTTCCCCGACGAAAGAGCTTTACAACCCAAAGGCCTTCTTCACTCACGCGGCATCGCTGCATCAGAGTTTCCTCCATTGTGCAAGATTCCCTACTGCTGCCTCCCGTAGGAGTTTGGGCCGTGTCTCAGTCCCAATGTGGCTGATCATCCTCTCAAATCAGCTATTGATCAAAGTCTTGGTAGGCCATTACCCTACCAACAAACTAATCAAGTGCAGGCTCATCCAATGGTGCATAAAGCTTTCTCCGTAAAGACTTATCCGGTATTAGCACAAGTTTCCTCGTGTTATTCCAGGCCAAAGGGTAGATACCTACATGTTACTCACCCGTCTGCCACTAAGTATTGCTACTTCGTTCGACTTGCATGTATTAGGCGTGCCGCCAGCGTACGTTCTGAGCCATGATCAAACTCTCAAGTTTAAAAACGGCGCACACTAGCTTCCATATAAATTCTAAGAATAAAATTTATATGATGTTGAAGTGTGTACGACAAATTTTTTGGTAACCTTAACCGTCCACACTTCTCTTCTTAAATTTTTTAC
>CACBMB010000016.1 GCA_902540275.1 uncultured Pelagibacteraceae bacterium
GGACTTTTTTGGGATGAAACACTGGATATAATAAGAGTTGCAGCAAAAAATTCTAATATTGTTGGAGCAGACATTAATGAACTTGCTCCAATAAAAGGTTTCAATTCTTATAATTTTCTAGTTGCAAAATTAGCTTACAAAATTTTAACTTATAAATATTTGTATTAAATCTAAATAGGTTTAAACGTTTTTAATAATAATCTAAATGGAATTAACATTATCATTGCAACAAATATTTTTACACTCAAATCACCTAAAGCTAGAGTAAACCACGGTACGTTTGTTCCATAAAAAGAAATAAAAAAAAATATGAAAGTATCAACAGTTGATCCAATTAATGAAGATGTCAGTGGAGCAACAAACCATTTTTTTCTTCTCAAATTATCAAAAATTTGAACATCTAAAAGTTGAGCGGTAAGAAAAGCAACGCCAGATCCTATCGCAATCCTAATTGATATTAAATCTGAAAAATTTGTAGAAAATAAAATTGTAAACCCAATACCAAGTAGAAAGCCAAAATAAACTAATTTTCTAGCAACTATTTTTCCAAAAGATCTATTAGCTAAATCGGTAATTAAAAAAGCGATGGGATAGCTAAATGCACCATAAGTTAATATCTCATTTAATCCATAATAATTTATTGGAAATTGAACAAGATAATTTGAAGATAAAACAACTGCTCCCATCAAAAAAGATAGAAGAATAAAGGATTTATTCATTAAGCAGTTTTAGGTTGGACAGTTTTTTTCTGATATGGGGACTTAATTAGTAAGTTTTTTTTCAATTTTTTTAAACGTGGAGATAAATTTTTATTTTTAACTGTTTTTAAAAATTCATCAAAACTACCTTTCTTATCAACCGATCTCACACCTGCATTACTTACTGTTAATTTGAGGCTTCTTTTTAATAATTCACTTGAAAATTTAATTTTCTTTAAATTAGGTAAGAATCTTCTCTTAGTCTTATTGTTAGCATGACTAACATTATGACCTTTCATGGGTATTTTTCCAGTTAACTCACATTTTTTTGACATAACGACATGTCTATATAAAGTGTGATATTGATAACGTCAAGTTTAATACAATTAGGTATTCGTTTTTTTTCCTACAATTTCACTAAAATTTTTAACACCATCTTTTAATAATATTTCTCTTAGCTCTTTTTTTATCATACTTACAATATTAGGGCCTCTATAAACCATACCAGTATAAAGCTGAATGTAACTTGCGCCGGCAAGAAATTTTTCATAAGCACTTGTACCAGAATCCACTCCACCAACACCTATAATCTTTATTTTACCTTTAAGTAATTTATAAAATTTTTTTATTAAAAGAGTTGATTTTGTTTGAATTGGTTTGCCTGACAGCCCCCCCTTTTGATGTTTTTGGATATTAATCAAATTCTCTCTTGTTGAATCTGAGGTATTTGAAATAATCACTCCTTCAACTTTATTAATTAAAAGGACTTGTGATATTTCATCAATTTCTTTATCGCTAATATCTGGCGAAACTTTCACAACGATAGGGGTGTTTATATTTAAATATTCTTTCTCTTTTTCAATACTTTTTAATAATTTATCTAATTTTACTTGATCATGTAACTTTCTTAAATTTTCTGTATTTGGTGATGAAATATTTATTGTAATATAATCTGCTACATCATTAAAAATTTTAAAGCATTTCAAATAATCAGATGTTCTATCCTCAGCATCTTTATTAGGTCCAATATTAATTCCAAGCATTCCAGAAGGTCTATTTGATCTAATCTTTTTGATAATGTTCTCTGCACCAAGATTATTAAAACCGAGTCTATTAATTAATGCTTCATCATCAACTAATCTAAACACTCTAGGCTTTGGATTGCCATATTGTTTTAGAGGTGTAATTGTCCCGACCTCAACAAATCCAAAACCAAGTTTAAATAATGAGTTATATACCTCTGCATTTTTATCAAATCCTGCTGCTAGACCAATTGGATTATCAATATCCTTTCCAAATAACTTGGTTTTAAATAAAGAGTCACTTTTATTTTCATTTGAAATTTTTGGTACAAAATTAAATTTTAATGACTTAATTGCTAAATTATGGGCAGTCTCGGGATCTAGCTTAAATATTAATGATCTTATATTTGAAAACATTATTTAATTTTATTTTTTATAAGATCTTTTGTTTCTTTAACACCAAAAAAACTTATAAAAAATCCCATTCTTGGTCCATTTTCATCGCCAAATACAACCTCATAAATTAATTTAAACCAATCTCTTAAATTTTTTGAATATCCATTCTCTTTTCCAG
>CACBMB010000017.1 GCA_902540275.1 uncultured Pelagibacteraceae bacterium
ATTAAAAAAAATAATTTATCCAAAAGGTATTTTGGTTCTAAAGTATAATCAAAGTCCAGTTGATAATAAATTTATTTCTTCAATAATTTCATTTATTTATATGTATTTAATTATTTTTTTTACAATTACTGCTTTGCTTTCATTAACTGGCCTTGATTTTATTACTTCAATATCTGGTGCTGCAACATCAATATCTAATGTTGGACCTGGTTTAGGATCAATTATAGGTCCTAATGGAAATTTTTCTTCCTTACCAGATATTTCGAAATGGATACTCACTCTTGGTATGATTTTGGGTAGACTTGAATTATTCGCTATACTAGTATTATTTTTACCATCATTTTGGAGAAATTAATTATGTCATCAGTTCAAAAAACTTCATGGCTAGAGTCCCTTTCAGTTTACAAAGATATAAGAATGCTAAGAATTTTACTCTTAGGTTCTATAAGTGGTTTTCCCTGGGTTTTAATTGCTAGTAGTTTAAGTCTCTGGCTTAAAGAGGAAGGACTTAGTAGATCAACAATAGGATGGGCAGGTTTAATTTTTGCTGTTTATGCTTTTAATTATTTATGGGCACCATTAGTAGATAGAATTCAAATACCATTTTTAACAAAAAAACTAGGACATAGAAGAGGATGGATAGTACTTATGCAAATAATCATTGTTATGTGCCTATTAGTTTGGAGTTTTATAAACCCTACGCAAAATTTAGCCTTATTAATATCAGTTGGTTTAGTTATAGCGATAGCTTCAGCAACTCAAGATATAACTGTAGATGCTTTAAGAATAGAACAAATTGGAGAAAATGAAGGAAAATCAATGGCTGCAGGCGCTGCAATAGCTGTTGTTGGTTGGTGGACAGGTTACAAATTAGGAGGAGTTGTTGCCCTATTTACTGCTGAGTTATTTGAAAATTTTGGTATTGCAAATTATTGGCAGCTCACCTTTTTAGTTTTGGGTATCCTAATTATCTTAATGAATATTGGATTACTTTTCGTTCATGAACCAATTGAAACTGACAGACAAAAAAATCAAAAAGAAACAGATAAATTAATTGAAGAAAAACTTGGATCAAGAAATTTAATTACAAATTTCATTGCCTATATAACAGGAACTATAGGTGGACCAATTATTAGTTTCTTTAAAAAAAATGGTTTTGCTATCGCGATAGGAATTTTAGGATTTGTTTTTTTATTTAAAGTAGGTGAAGCTTTTATGGGAAGAATGTCTATTATTTTCTATAAAGAAATTGGCTTTTCCAAAGGTCAAATTGCTATCTATTCTAAGGGACTAGGTTGGATAACAACTGTGGTATTTACTTTATTAGGCGGAATAATGGCTATGAGAGCTGGGACAATTAAGACAATGTTTTTTGCAGGAGGATTAATGGCCTTAACAAATCTTTTATTTGCGATTTTAGCATGGACAGGAAAGTCTGAAATTTTATTTGCAATCGCAGTAATAGCTGATGATATTACTGCGGCTTTTGCAACTGTAGCATTTGTTGCATTCATTTCATTATTAGTGGATAGAACTTATACAGCTACACAATACGCTTTACTTGCTTCAATTGGTACTGCAGGAAGAACTACATTAGCGTCCTCTTCCGGAGCTTTGGTAGACTGGTTAAATGGGGATTGGGGAACATTTTTTGTGTTAACAACTTTAATGGTAATCCCTTCTTTAATTTGTTTATGGATAATTAAAAATAAAATTAAGATCGGTGAATAATAATTTTTACTTTATAAATAGTTTTTCTAATATCTATAAAAAACCTTCAAAATTATCCGAGGTAACTTCTCAAATTATTTATGGTGAGAGATTTAAAATTTTATCAAAAAATAAAAATTGGATCAAAATTAAAACTTTATTTGATAATTATACTGGATATATAATAAATCCAAAATATGTTAAAAAATTTAACCCTAAATATAAAGTCAGTGATCTTAAAGCAAGAATTTTCAAAAAACCTGGTGTTGGCACAAATAATTGGCTTCCACTTGGATCCAAATTATCAATTATATTAGAAAATAAAAATTATATTAAAATTGAGAGAAATAAATGGATAAAAAAAAAAAATATTCAGAGGATAAATCATAAAGAATCAAATTTTATCAAAATATTTAAAAAATTTTTGAATGTGGGATATGTGT
>CACBMB010000018.1 GCA_902540275.1 uncultured Pelagibacteraceae bacterium
GATAAGATGGAAAGGTTGATTTTTCAAATTTTAAAATCTTACAATTATCTTTAAAATCATTAAGGTTTTTGTAATATTCATCATAAATTACTTTTCTTTTTTTTATAAATTTTTTTAACTTTTTTATTTGAGAATAAGCCAAAGCACAATTCAAATCACTCAATCTAAAATTAAAACCATTATAATACACATCGTAATTCCAATGATTTTTTTTTTTAATCATACCGTGAGATCGATACAATTTAATTTTGTATGCTAAATTCTTATTTCTTGTAGTTACAATTCCACCCTCTCCAGCTGTAATACTCTTGAGTGGGTGTAATGAAAATGTGCTTATATCAACATTCTTACAAGACCCAATCCTTTCAACTTTACTTTTAGTTTTATAACTTGCTCCTAGCGCATGACAAGCATCTTCAATTAAAAAACAATTAAGTTTTTTTTTTAATAATTTAAATTTAGAAATTTCTCTTGGATAACCTCCATGATGCATTATTACAATAGCCTTCAAAGATTTTACTTTATTTTTTAAAATACAATCAATAATAAGATCTGGCGTAGTTTGTCCAGTTTTTGGATCTACGTCTGCAAAAAATATCTTCGCTCTTAAATTGGAAGCAATGTTTGCTGCCGCTATAAAATTTATAGATGGAAGAATGACAGAATCATTTTCATTTAAATCAATTGCTAAAAAAGCTAAATGAAGTGCAGATGTACCACTATTGCAACTAAAAGCGTAAGGAACATTGAGTTTTTTTGATACTTCTTTTTCAAAAGCTTTTACAAATGGACCCGTGGTAATTAAATCATTTTTTAAAGATTTTATTACATTGGAAATATCTCTATTATCAATAAATTGTTTACCATAAGGAATATATTTCATATTTCGAAATTAATCTGAGAGCTTTTTTAATAAATTTGAAATTTTTTTATCATCATAATTTATTTTTTTCATAATTTTAGCTGCATTTTTTGGATCAAGTTTAAAAGCAAGCTTTAAAATATTCATCCAATTTACATTGTTTTTAGATCTTATTTTTTGAATTTTATTGATTATTTTAATATAATTTTTTTTCATATAGAATAATAACATCTAAATATAATAATTATAATTATATAATATGAGATCATTTCAAAAAAAACTTAAATTCACATACAAAAAACCTCCAGTAATAATAGCTGAAATTTCAGGGAACCATAATGGTAATAAATCAAGGTTTTTAAAACTAATTGAAAGCGCATGCAAAAGTGGTGCGGATTTAGTTAAAATACAAACTTATGAACCTGAAGATATAACATTAAATAAAAAAACATCTAAATACAAAATAAAAAATGGTATTTGGAAGGGGAAATATTTAACAGATTTGTATAAAAAAGCTTGTACTCCTTTTAGCTGGCATAAAGATGCATTCAAAATTGGATTAAAATATAAAAAAATAATTTTTAGTAGTCCTTTTAGCTACAGAGGAGTTGATTTATTAGAAAAATTTAAAGTTCCAATTTATAAAATTGCTTCATTTGAAATAACAGATTATAGATTAATTTCTTATATAGCATCAAAAAAAAAACCAATAATAATCTCAACTGGAATGGCAACAATTAAAGAAATTAAAAATGCAACTAAAATAATAGAAAAATTTCACAAAAAAATTATCATACTTCATTGTGTATCAAATTATCCAACTCAAATAAATGAAACAAATCTTAATAGAATTAATATTTTGAAAAAAAAATTTGATAAATACCCAATTGGTATTTCTGATCATACAGATGACATCTTTAGTTCAATCGCAGCTATTCCTCTTGGAATTGTTGCAATCGAGAAACATTTCACAATAGATAATATTAAAACACCTGATTCAAGTTTTTCTATTAATCAAAATAAGTTAAAAAAACTAAAAAGTATTAGCAAGGAAATTTTTGAAAGTATTAATAATAAAAAAAATCAAACATTATTCAAAAAAAATTTAAAATTTAGAAGATCATTATTTGCCAAAAAAAATATAAAAAAAGATGAAAAAATTACTTTAGAAAATATAAATTCTCTAAGACCTACCGTTGGCATAAAATCAGAAAATATTTTCAATATTATTGGTA
>CACBMB010000019.1 GCA_902540275.1 uncultured Pelagibacteraceae bacterium
TTAAGTTTACAACTTTGGTATTTAGTTCTTTTGAGATGAGGTCTGCAACACATCTAGTCCCATTACCACATGCTCCTGACTCCCCACCATCAGAATTATAAAATTTTAAGTAAGCGTCAGAAGTTTTATGTTTTTCAATTAATATTAATTGATCACAACCTATAAAATTTCTATCACAAATTTTAATTATTTGTTCTTTAGTTAAATTGGTAATTTTCTGTCTATTATCAATAATAACAAAATCATTACCTAATCCATCCATTTTAAATGCATTAATGTCCATATATAGTTATTTAACTTATTTATTGACTTTTTGAACCTCTATTATAGTTTGTGCCAGTTTCCGCAAAAACATTAAATTTGCGGTGTCTTTGGAAACAAAGAGATCGACACTAGTCAGCGAGGGTTCGCCCACTAGTGCGATTACTAATGCGTGTAATAAATATGTTTGAAAATTTGACAAATAAATTTGAGGAAGTTTTTTCCTCCTTAAAAAAAGCACCATCACTTGATGAAAATCAAGTTGATGATGGGTTAAGAGTTATAAGACAGGCTTTATTAGAAGCAGATGTATCTCTTGAGGTTGCAAAAGATTTTATTGAAAAAGTTAAACCAAAAGCTCTAGGTCAAGAAATAATCAGATCAACATCTCCTGGAGATATGGTAGTTAAAATTGTTTATGATGAATTAGTTAATTTATTAGGTGAAAAAAATAATGATGTGAATCTTAATGCAGTACCACCGGTGCCTATGATGTTAGTTGGATTACAAGGTTCTGGTAAAACTACCACCACTGCTAAACTTGCAAGATATCTGGAAAATACAAAAAAAAAGAAAGTAATGATGGTTAGCTTAGATATTTATAGGCCGGCTGCACAAGAGCAATTAAAATCTTTAGGTGAACAAAATAATATTTTAACCCTCCCAATAATTGAGGGACAACAACCAACTGATATTTGTCAAAGAGCAATTAGCGCCGCTAACTTAAATGGTGCCGATGTTATTTTATTTGATACCGCTGGAAGAACACAAATAGATTTGCAAATGATGAGTGAGATTAAGCAAATCGAAAATACAATTAAGCCTGCAGAAACTTTTCTAGTTGCAGACTCCTTAACAGGACAAGTTGCAGCATCAGTTGCAAAAGAGTTTAAAAATACTGTTGATCTTTCAGGAATAATTTTAACAAGAGCAGACGGTGATGCAAGGGGCGGTGCAGCTGTTAGTATGAAATTTATTTCGGAGGTTCCGATAAAATTTTTAGGTATTGGAGAAAAAATTGAAAATCTTGAAGTTTTCCATCCAGATAGGATTGCAAATAGAATTCTTGGGATGGGAGACATTGTATCTCTTGTTGAGAAAGCAGCTCAAGATTTAGGTGAGGAGAATATAAAAAAAACAGAAGAAAATTTAAAAAAAGGACAATTCTCAATGCAGGATTACTTGACGCAACTAAGACAAATGAAAAAAATGGGTGGGATCGAAGGTATTATGTCTTTTATGCCAGGTGTTTCAAAAGTTAAATCACAAATGGATGCTGCTGGAATAGATGAAAGTGTTATTACAAAGAATGAAGCTATAATTTTATCAATGACAAAAAAAGAAAGAGAGAACCCAAAAATTATTGATGGTTCAAGAAAAAAAAGAATTGCTAATGGTTCTGGCACTGATCCAGCCACTATCAATAAATTGTTAAAACAATTTAAGATGATGTCTGAAATGATGAAAAAGATGTCTAAAGGAAATCTGAAAGGTATGTCTGACAAAGGAATACCTCCAGAATTATTTAATCAATTAAAATAAAAAAAAGGAGAATAAATGTTAAAATTAAGATTATCTAGAGGAGGAACAAAGAAGAGACCAGTTTACAAAGTTGTGGTAGCTGATAGTCGATTTGCAAGAGATGGAAGATTTATTGAGAAAGTAGGATACTTTAATCCATTATTACCAAAAGAAAAAAAAGAAAGAATAGGCTTGGAGGCAGAGAGAATCAAATATTGGTTAGGTCAAGGTGCACAACCAACAACAAGAGTAGCAAGAATTTTGGGTGAAAATGAGTTGATGCCTATGCCT